>NZ_JBLYEG010000005.1:0-324045 GCF_048514875.1 Flavobacterium sp. T12S277
CCCTATTTTCTATAAATATTTAATCCCTCTGGGATAAAAAAAGAGAATGTTTTTTTTCTATTTTTATTTAGATATTTAAGATTGTTTGCTCCATCGGAGCAAAATATTTATAGCACATATGGCCAGTCAGGAAGAAAGCTCCGGCGGAGCGGTATGTTTCAGCTCTATAGTTTGTCTCTTTGAGGTATAGAAAAGGGGCAAGTTTTAGACTGCCCCTTTTATCTTTTTATTTATAAGCTTTTTTTACGATCAATTTAGACATTGATTTTGCAGTTTTGGCAAAGCTTTCACCGATTCTGGTTTCGTTGCTAAAATTGCTTCCCCATTGATCCCCCGGAGCTTCTTCGCTTGTAATTTCCAAAAGTACCTTTGATTTATTTGCGGTTTCAACAAATTTTAAATTGGTAGTTACTTTTGCAGGTTGTTTCATAATTCCGGCATCCCAACCCGGATAAATCCATACCGCAGTCACGATTAAAGTATAAGGTGTTTTTAAATTTTCCTGAAAGTTCAAATCCTTTTTTTCTTTAGTTAAAACAATATTTGCAATTTCCAGAAATTTAGGAGTCCAGATTTGGTCTTTTGCATTGATCCATTTTTTCTCCCAGATGTTTCCATTGCCTTTTGCTTTTTGATCTAACTCGGCTTTATGCTCCTGGACATACTGTGCTTCCGATTTTTTTTCTTTCATCATCGTAAAGTTGCTGTAATCAAATTCGGTATTGATCTCTTTCTGATCTTTTAAGAAATCAAAATTTCCCTGAACAACATTCATGTCCTGAGCAAAAGCAGCACTGGAAATAAGGAATACGGTAAGAATTAGTTTTTTCATTTTTTTGGTTTGATTAAGGTTAGTTTCTTTTGCTAAAATTAACAAAAACAATTAATTAAAATTTATTTTGCAAATAAAAAAGAGGATTCCATTTAACACAGACTACGTAGTGTGAGGATTTATTTTTTTGATTTTTGAGCCATTAAATTTTGGTAATATGTATTATAGTTAAATACTTGTACTAGCTCATTATTCTTATATAAATAAATGTTGGGCTGACCTTTAACCTTTACTATTGAATCTCCAACTTCTATTTCATCCCAAAAGCTATTTACTACTGCAGTATTGGAACTACTTGTAAATTTAAGCATTGGTGTACGATGTTGTGATGAATCAATATATTTTTCAATCACAATGCCTGAATATGATTCTTTTTTGCGATTCTCAAGTGCCCTTTTATAAAAATCGTCATTCCCTGAAAGATAATCTGCCCAAAAACCAATTGCAGTTAGAAGAATCACTAAAACCAGAATTTTAAGTATGTTTTCTTTTTTTATCATAGAATGTAGAGCTTTTTATTGATTGTTTAGGAGAATAGTGATTTGCAAGAAACGGCTATTTATGACATTTCATAAAATTTTAATTAATGCTAATCAAAACCAAAAATAAAAAAAAGGATTCCAATTTTGGAATCCTTTTTCTATTCAAAAATAATTTCTACGCTTAAGATCCTATTTTAATTTTTTAATATTTTGTTAGAGATCTTTTTACCATTTTCAAGTTTTACGGCTACTATATACCATCCGCTTTGAAGTTCGGAGAGATTGATTCTATTTTTATTTTTTACGGTAAGAACATTTTTACCATTCACATCAAAAACATATACAACGTCGATTTTTTCTTCTGTGTTGATGTTCAGTTCTTCTTTAACAGGGTTAGGATAGACAATTAGAGAAGAATCAAATTTTAGATCATCATTTATAGTAGTAGCAGCAGTACTGGACTTGCTAGTGCCGGAAGTTTGATTGATATAATAATCCTGCAATTTTTGAATCCAAAAATGATCATCAGTCAGAGTAGTTCCCGGGTTTCCAATTCCATCCGTACTAGCTCCTACACCTGCTCCCATTAAGACAAGCTTGGTTCCGCTGCTTTTTACCTCTGCAAAGTGATTTCCAAAAGTCACTTTTTTTGTGGTGGGATTAACCTGAAGTTTAGGGTCGGCATGTTTATTCTGGCTGAAATAGTTATAACGTGTCGCGTCGTTTGAGAAATTTACGGTATCCCCAAAGAAAAAAGTAGTAGCAGAGTCTTCGTAGTGCTGGCTGGTATTATTTAAAATTTGAAAAGGACCTGCTGTTCGTTCATTTAGAGTCTCTGAACCATTGATGTGTCCTACCGGGATTTGCCAGAGGACAACATGTTTACCAGAGGTTTCGTAAAGTTTTTGAACAAAATTCAGGTAATTCATCCAGTGGTCATTATTCCAGAACCAGGTATAAGAGAAGGGATCAGCGGGATTACCTGTACTTCCGGCGCCCATGGCATCAAGACCATATTTGTCAATAGAAATAAAGTCGGCATTATTAGACATAATTCCCATACTATTGGTGTATTGAAAAATATCTACAGCGGTTTGTTTAATTTTGTTAAGCTGGGTAGTAAAGGTACCGGTATCCGTTTCTCTGATAATTCCTTTTGGACCGGCTACACCAGCTTTTGCCCAAAGATTGAGCTGCCATCCAAATTCCATATTCAGGTTTTCGTCTGTTCTTTTTTTGTTGAGCTCAAAATTGATTCTTTCTACCAGCGTTTTCAAAGTACCTACATTTTGGGCAATACTTGTTGCATTTACGGCTGTTGTAGTAGTTATCGGTTCGTTATATTGCTGCATATAGCCCAGAAAATCAGGCTCTAATACCACTCCAAAAAACTCATCTCCCAGTTCAGCTTTAACCTGATTCAGAAAAAGGTTGAGGTTATTGAAATAAGCCGTCATATAGGAAGGATCTTTTACGTGTGCCAGATCCAGGTCGTAAGATTCGCTTCCGTCTGGAATGTTATAAAAAATAAAGAAAGGAATAAGTCCCATTTTTAAAGAATTCTTTGCAAATTTTATAGCTCTGTCAGGCTGCCACGTATTCCATCCGGCTATTGGTCCTCCATTGATATAGATGTATCTTACATCCATTCTGTTGTTCTTGAGGAGATTGGTGTTGTCGATACCGTCGTTGAAAAAATTGACATCATCGTTAGTGTCTTCGGATACAGATCCAACAGAAACATAATCAGGATATCGTAACGGGCTTCCATTGGCATTGTCTATTCTTAAACCAAGATGGTATATCGCACCATCTGAAGTGGTTATTTGAAGTCCGGATCTGCCTGCTTTTTTAGGGGTAATTTTTAAAGTATTTCCGGTAATCGTGTAATCAAATACCGTAACGTTCCTTCTTTTTAATGAAGTGATAGTCTTATCGAACACGAATGTTTTTTGTATTCCACTAATCGCTTTTATTTGATTTGGAAGCGAAGTAAAAGAAATATTTTGTGTGGCAGGATTCACAATCGTAAGTTGTAAACCGGATGTTGCTGTGGTCCCATTGTTGTCTGTGACTGCTATTTGTAGTGAATTGTTTCCATAATTCTGTGGTGTCCAATTAAAGGTATAAGAATTTTGGGGATTGGTAGTCACATTAGTATTCGTTCCGGCGGTGAGATCTTTAAACAGTATGCTGCTAATGGAACTTCCGGACGAAGGCTGAATAGTAAAAGTAATGCTTATAGGAGAGAAATTAAGTTGAGAATAGGAAGTAGTGTTTGGCGGACCGGTAATCGTTATCACAGCAGGAGCAGTAACAGCAATTTTAACAGTTGTGTTTACTACGGTGCTTATTCCGATCGAATTTACAGTGGTATATCGAATGTTGTAATCCCCATAAGCGGTTGGGGTCCAGTTGTACGATATAGTGTTGCCGGACAAACTCATATTGTAAGTTGTATAAGAAGGCTCTGTTGTCTTTTTTATTTCGACCTTATTTTGTGTGGCCGAAAAACCGTACAGATTGAGTGATGCGGTAAGATTGATAGCCGATAAGGTACTTTTTATAATAATTTGTCCATCTGCGTAGGCAGGAGAAATGGCTATGGGCTTGATACACACACCAAGAAAGGTGTAGGCCGAAGACTGATCAGGAATTTCTGTTCCGGCGACCCAGTACTTGGCTTTATAGACACCATTGCTGTATCTTATAATGTTGTTTGCATTGTAGTTGGGGGTTGCGCTGTTCCAGTCAGAAACGGTACTGCATGCGGTATAAGCCAGAGATGGATTATTAAGAATTAACTGTTCGTCACAGTTTCCTATTGCCGACCAAACACTGCTAGAACCGGGAGTGGTGCCGGCTCCCTGTGACCAGGAATTGTTTTTGTAGACAATATTATTGTAACGGACATAAGAGTTACTGGAATATTGTGTGGCGGAATACCAATTTGGAATTCCACAAGAGCTGCCCAACTGTGCTTTTGTTACAGTAGGAATACAGCAGATAAAAATAGATAGTAATAAAAGTTTTAAATTTTTCAGCATAATAAAAAAGGTTGTTTTGTTATACATTCTGTTAATTCTAAGTACTTAGAGATGTATTGCCTATTTCTAAAAATAATTTGCTGCAGCTGAAAAAAGCAATATCAAAATCAAATATAGTAAGAAATTACTTTATGCAAGCATAGCATATTGTAAGTGAAATATTTGAATTTGAGTGTTTTTGTTTTTTATTTCGAAGAAAAAAGTAAGAAATTCAGTGCCGACTATTTTGTGAGAAATAGTGTAAAATAAGGCAGTGACCTGTAAAAATTAAAAACCCGACAAGCTCTAAAACTTGTCGGGTTTAAATGAATTTTAATGCGTAAAAGCCTGATTAATAGCTTGTAAAAAAGAAGTTTTATGCTAAATAAATCACATAATAAAAAAAAATGTGATTTTTTGTTTTCAAAAAGGTATACTACCAGAACTTAATGTACAAACCTGCAATTATCAATAGGGTAATGACGATTAAAACGGTGGTTTGCGGTTTTACTTTAAACATTTCAGAATCGATTTCAAATGCTTTAGGGTTTACTTTTGGTCCCGCAAAACTTATCACAATCATTGCCAAAGCGGTAAAGATAAAGGATAGCCCCATACAGATGTGGAACGGGATTTCAAAGGCTCCTTTTCCGTTTGGATAAGCGGTATACAACAAGGTCTCATTTCCAAATAATGCAGGAGCATATTCGTTGAATAGTACCGATAGTACAAATCCTAAAATTACACCCACTACGGCAGCAGCTCCGGTAGTTCGTTTCCAGAACATACCTAAAACAAACATGGCAAAAACTCCGGGACTAATAAATCCGGTGTATTTTTGGATGTACGTAAATCCGCCAACGCCTCCAATTCCTAAAATATCATTCCATGTAAACAACACGGCTAAAAGCATTGCGGCAAAAACGGCAATTCGGCCAATGTTTACCTGTTGTTTTTCGCCAGCTTCTTTCTGAATGTATTTTTTATGAATATCCAGTGTATAGATAGTCGAAATACTGTTTACTTTTCCGGCTAACGAAGCTACGATTGCGGCGGTTAATGCTGCTACCGAAAGGCCTTTTAATCCAGTAGGCAGGAAAGTCAGTACAGCAGAATAAGCTCCGTCTTTTCCGCCCACTAATTGTGGTAAGTGTCCGTTTTGATACAAAACATAAGCGGCAATACCAGGTAACATTACAATTAAAGGCATTAACAATTTCAGCATACCTGCAAATAAAATACCGGTACGTGCGGTTTGCAAATCGGCACCCAGAGCTCTTTGTGTAATATATTGGTTGCATCCCCAGTAATTTAAGTTGATGATCCAGATACCGGCAAGGTAAGACATTAGGCCTGGGAATGTCAGGTATTTGTTGATGTCAAGCTGAGAGGATGTTGCAGTTGGTTTTGGGATAATCATTTTAAAATGTTCCGGAGCTTCTCTCATTAATACTTTAAAACCTTCGATTGCATTTTCACCAACATGAAAATAATGCCCCACGGTTGTTAAAGCAATATAAGAAGTGACCAAACCTCCAATAATTAAAACGGCAACCTGAATAACGTCGGTATAAGCGACAACTTTCATACCTCCAAGAGAGATAAACAAAGCAAACAGCGCCAATCCGATCATGATAACATGCAGATATTCGCCTCCGGCCATACCATTAATAGCAACAGCTCCTAAATACAAAATCGAAGTTAAGTTTACAAAAACATATAAAAACAACCAGAAAACTGCCATGATTAAAGCAGTCGATTCATTGTAACGTGTTTTTAAGAATTGCGGCATCGTGTAGATCTTGTTTTTAAGGTACACGGGAATAAACCAAACGGCTACTACGATTAAACTAATAGCGGCAATCCATTCGTAAGCGGCAACGGCAATTCCTAAAAAGAAACCTTCACCACTCATTCCGATGAATTGTTCTGCCGAGATATTAGAGGCAATTAAAGAGGCTCCAATAGCCCACCAGGTCAGGTTTCCTTCGGCCAAAAAGTAAGCTTTAGCATCTTGTTCGTCTTGTTTACGTTTTCGGTAAACCGTATAACCGTAGGCCGAGACCACGATAAAGTAAATAATAAAAACCGCATAATCTGCGAAGGCAAGGGTCTGGTTCATTGATGATAATAATTTTATAATTAGTAAAGGTGATTGTTTGATTAATAGTAGGGTAAAAAAACAGTATTTCGATAGGTGGTTTAAATAATGTTTTTTGTTTTGATATGGGTTTAAAATTAATTAACTGTCTTTTTTTTGATTGGTATTGTAATAATGAGGTCCAGAGCCAAAAAGTATAATAAACAATTGCGAACACACTGTTGTTATGCGATTTTTAAAAGAGTATTTACTTTATGCGTCTTATTTTGTTTTTGATTTGTAATGAATGTCTGATTGCTGTCTTAAAATTTCGGCACTTCTTTCAGGGGTAATATCTCTTTGCGATTCGCCCAACATTTCATAACCCACCATAAATTTCTTTACTGTTGCTGATCGCAATAAAGGTGGATAAAAATGCATGTGAAAATGCCATTCCGGATGCTCTAAACCATCTGTAGGCGACTGGTGAATTCCTGAAGAATAAGGAAAAGAAGTACTGAATAAATTATCGTATTTAATGGTCAGTTGTTTTAAAATCAGGGCAAAAGAATTGGTTTCTTCCGGAGTAAAATCAGTGATTTTATTCAGGGCTCTTCTGCTGACAATCATCGTTTCGTAAGGCCATGTTGCCCAAAATGGAACCAGAGCAATAAAGTCATCGTTTTCGATTACCACACGATCTCCTGTTCTTAATTCAGCCTGAATATAGTCCTGAAGCAGCGTTCGATGGTTTTTGTCAAAGTATGATTTTAAACTGCTTTGCGTTCTTTCCACTTGGGTTGGAAGGGATGATTGTGCCCAGATTTGCCCATGAGGATGTGGATTGCTGCAGCCCATAATACTTCCTTTGTTCTCAAAAATCTGAACGTGATTGATGTATTTGATGCTTCCCAGATCGGTGTATTCTTTTTGCCAGGTTTTGATAATGTTTTCAATTCCGTCGATTTCCATCTCGGGTAAAGTAAGGTCGTGTCTTGGAGAGAAACAAACTACTCTGGAAATTCCCTGCTCGGGTTTTGCCTTAAAAAAAGTGTGTTTGATATCTTCTTCAAATATGATTTCGTCCTGCTTCATAGCAGCAAAATCATTCTCAAAGACAAAGCTGTCTTTGTAAACAGGATTGTGATCTCCGTTAGCACGAACATTACCCGGACATAAATAACAGGTGGAGTCATGTTTTGGAAGAGTTTCAGTTGCAAGAGTCTCATTTTGCCCTTGCCACGGACGTTTTGCACGGTGTGGTGATACTAAAATCCATTCGTTTAGTAATGGATTGAAACGTCTGTGTGGATCTTCGTTAATGTCAAAATTTTTCATTTGTAGTTTTTGTGATATTAAAGTAGTCTTGTTCCGTTAGAGATTGTTACATCATAGAATTTTAATTCAATCCCAAATGTATTTAAATAAAGATTTGAAAACTTATTTTTCACCTCATTTTCATGCCCTTTTTTAATAAAATTGATGGTGCACCCCCCAAAACCACCCCCCATTAGGCGAGATCCAACAATAAAATCATCTGCTTTGGCATTCTCTACGAGCATATCCAGTTCGGGACAGCTTACTTCATATTCTTGTGATAACCCATAATGTGCTTCAAAAAGCAATTGTCCTAAAAGTTCAATATTTCCCTGATCTAAAGCTTCACAGGCTTTGATCACACGGTTGATTTCTTTTACAACAAAATGTACCCTTTTAAAAACGACAGGAGTCATTTGATCCTCAATGCTTAAAAGTTGTTCTTCGGTACAATCTCTAAAACTTTTTATTTGTGGAAAATGATGTTTTATAATAGCCAAACCTTCTTCACACTCCAGTCTTCTGGTATTGTATTCCGAGCTGAAAAGCGAATGTTTTACGTTGCTGTCAAACAAAACCAGTGCATAATCTTTAAAATCGGCATTGTGATATTCAAAATCCAAAGTATTGCAATCTAGTTTTATAACCTTGTTTGTAAGGCCATGAACGCTTGAAAACTGATCCATAATGCCACAATTGATACCCACCCAGTGTTCGGCTTTTTGTCCTAACAAAGCGATGTCGGCCTTTTTGATTTCCAGATCGAAGAGTGCCGTGATCCCGAAAATCATTCCGCATTCTAAAGCGGCCGAAGAGGATAAACCGGAGCCTACCGGAATGTTGCTGCTAAAGACACAGTTGAAACCTTCAAATACAAAACCGTTATCCTGTAATTGTTTGATCACACCACGAAGATAATTCGTCCAGACGTCATCACTCAAACGGATTTCTGCTGTTAAATCAATTTCAAAGGCTTCGTTCAAATCGATTGCAATTATTTTGGAGCTTTTGGTATTGTTTTTCTCAAAGGCAAAACAAATTATTTTGTCGATGGCTGCAGGTAAAACATAGCCGTCATTGTAATCAATATGTTCTCCGATGATATTGATCCTTCCGGGAGAGAGCACCACTTTTTGAGGAGCCGATCCGAACGACTTCTCAAAAAAAGCGGTGGTGTTTTGTATTAAAATATCATTCATTGTGTTGTGGTTGAAGAAATAGCTTTTATTTAGGGTTGTTTTTAGTAAAGGATTAGTTTATGTTTTCAAATCGGTAAACGGTTTTGTGACGGTAGGTCTCACCTTTCTTCAAAACCGAATTCGGAAAATGCACGTGATTAGGCGCATCCGGAAAGTTTTGTGTTTCAAAACAAATTCCGCTAAAGGGATGATAAGCGGCATTTTCTTTTCCTTTTAAAGTCTCAAAACAATTTCCGCCTACATAAATATGTACGCTGGGCTGATCGGTGAAAACCTTCATTTGCAACTTGTTTGTAGTGCTGGATAAAATGGCAGCAACCTCATTTTCTGACTCAATTACAAAAGAATTGTCAATGGATTGCGGACATTTTTTAGCCGTTCTGAAATCAAAATCATGATGCAAGAGAGCCGTGAAATTTCCGGTTGGAATGTGCTCAACGTTGGTTTCCAGTATTTTTTCAGAAGCAATAAACAGCGTTTGATTGGACAGGTCTGCAGCATGCCCGTCAAGATTAAAATAACTGTGATGCGTAAGATTTACAACAGTATCTTTTGTTGAGGTAGCGGTATAGTCTAATTTTAATTCGTTTTCTTCTGTTAAAGTATACGTCAGATCAACCTGTAAATCTCCGGGATAATACTCTTCTAAATCCGCACTCCACAGACTTAAAGTTACCGAAGGATTATCGCCCGAAGTAATATGCGTAATATTCCATACTTTTTGTCCAAAGCCAACGCTTCCGCCATGTAAGGCATTGCCGTTATTATTGGTATTCAGTTGAAAGGTTGTATCGTTTAAAGTAAAAGCGCCTTTATCGATTCGTCCGGCATAACGCCCAACGGTAGTCCCGAAATAAGGAGCACTTGGTAAATGATAAGAAGCCAGATAAGATTCTAAAGTATCGAAACCTAAAACAACATCAACATACCCGCCCGTTGCAACCGGAATTTGTAAAGAGGTCAAGGTTGCACCGTAATTGATAATTTGCGCTTTCATTCCGTTTTTATTCTTTAATTCCAAAGAAAGAATTTCTTCGTTATCAGATAATAAACCAAATGATTTTATAGCAGATCCATCCAGAATATGAGATATGTGTTTTATTTCCATATTTTTTTTACCAAAAATGAAATCCAAAAATAGAAACAATATCTGTTTTTACATACCAGTACCTACCAGTTTTTTGTATATTGCGCCAAAATCCATTTTGTATGAATATAATTTCCATTCAAAGTAATCTTGGTTTGCCCAAATACAAACAGATAATCCTGTCGATTGAAAAAGCAATTGAAGAAGAAAAACTGGTAAAAGGCGATCGGCTTCCATCGGTAAATAAAGTTTGTCTGGCTTTTTCGTTATCGCGGGATACGGTATTGTTGGGTTACGATGAGCTCAAAAAAAGAGGAATTATTTATGCCATTCCAGGTAAGGGATATTATGTTAAAAGCGTTGAAATCAATATCAAGCAGAAGATTTTTTTATTGTTTGACGAGTTAAATAGTTTTAAGGAAGACATCTACAATTCGTTTCTAAAAAACATTGGAAAAAATGTTCAGGTCGATATTTTCTTTCATCACTTTAATGTGCAGGTATTTCAAAAACTGATTACAGACAGTAACGGAAATTACACCAAATACATTATCATGCCGACCAATTTAGCCGATGTGACCGATGCGATAAAAAACCTACCAGTAGGGGAAGTTATCATACTGGATCAAACCAATCCGGATTTGAAATCGTATCCGGCGATCTATCAAAACCACGAAAAAGATATTTTTGAAGGTCTAATTAAAGGAAAAGCGAGAATGAATAAGTATAAAAAACTCATTCTGATTTTCCCCGGATTTAGAGAACCATTGGGAATGAAAACCGGATTTATTGCTTTTTGCACCCAGTACAATCTGAACTATGATATCATCACCGAATTTACAAACGGAGAAATAGGAGTAGGGGATTTGTATATCATTCCAAACGATCGTGATTTGGTTCGTGTAATTGAAAATGCAAGATCACAAAGTCTCAAACTTGGCACCGATTTCGGGATTATCTCCTATAACGAAACCCCTTTAAAAAAGATTGTGGCCAATGGCATTACCACCATTTCAACTGATTTTGAAATGATGGGGGAAATTTTGGCCAATATGGTACTCCAGGGACAGAAAGAACAAATAGAAAACAAATCGTCTTTGCTGATTCGGAACTCGCTGTAATTTTTTAGCTTTTGTGCGATTGTTCCGGCTGTGCCCGTATAATCTGGGTTTTTATAAGTTTAAGACAAAATTGTTGCGTAATTTTTCCTCGTATTTTTCCTTATTAAAAGTATAGAGGTAAGATCCTTTTCGGGAAGACTGCATGTCTTTTTCGTCCAGTTTGTTCAGAATCTCCATTGAATTAATTTTGCTGATAAAGTTTCTCTTGTCTAATTCTTTACTCAAAATAGCTTCGTACAACTCTAATAATTGGCGCATGGTGAATTTTTCAGGAAGCAATTCAAAGCCAATCGGTTTGATCGAAGTTTTATAACGCAATATTCGGATTGCCTGTTCCACCATTTCGTTATGATCAAAAATTAAACTTGGTGCATCGGCAACACTAAACCATTGGGCATGGTAATTTTTAATGAGTTCGGCATTGTGGTTTTCAATATTAATCAAAGCATAATACGAAACCGAAATGGTTCTTTCGGCCGGATCGCGATCAATGTCACTGTAAGCATAGAGTTGCTCCATATAAACATCATGTAAACCTGTGTAGGTATTTAAAACTCTTATCGCGGCATTGTCTAGTACTTCATCTTGTTTTAATAAACCTCCCATCAATGACCATTTTCCTTTTTCCGGCTCAAAACCTCTTTTGATTAAAAGAATTTTTAAACCTTCACGATCAAATCCAAAAATAATACAATCTACTGCTAATAAAACTTTATCTGCAGCACTATAACTGTTAAGCATATTCAAATTTTTAGTGGTAAATATATAAGTCTCTTTATTCTGTTATCTCATTTAGTAAATGCCGTTTCTGCATTTAAAAATGTAACTGTTTGAAAAAGTTACATGCTACAAAAGTAATGGTTTTTTGATGCTAAAATCATTATCAAAGCGATCATTTTTTAACTTTTTTCACGAGTTTTTTTGAATAAAACGCCTATTTATACTGCAAAGTGTCATTTTTACGCAATCTAACCGAAAGAAAATTCGTACTTTGTTAAAGAATCTTTTAAACGCTATTTTGGGGCAAATTGGCTTTTTAAATGCAATTCTGACTTCGACCCGAAAATGAAATGTTTTAGCCAATACCAAGTCTGGAATGCGGGAATGAATTGGAAAAGACATCGGAGAAAAGAATGAAAAATCCTTAAAAAAAGAAAAATCATTCTAAGAGCCGTTCTTGAAAATTGAAGGCTTTTGAAGCAAAAGAACGTTGCCGAATTTCCTTACACATCGTTAGTACATGCAGGCTTCAGCCCAGTAAAATCGCCTATAAATTACTTTTTTTTGAAATTTTCAAACGGCAAAGAATCAGAATATTGCCCATACCAAATTTAAAATCTCAGCAGAAATTTTTAATATCACTAATCTTATTTAGTCTAAATAAGATAGTTTTGCATCATATTTTTATTTCTATGGAAAAGCAATATTTAAATATTAATGCCAAAAACTTCCCCGAGATCTATGATTTGTATTGGAATGAGCTGTTTTGTTTTTGCAGACATCATACAGGCGACGAGGAGGCAGCAAAAGAAATTGTTCAGCAAATTTTCATCAGTATTTGGGAAAGGCGCGAAAAACTACAAATTGAAACCTCGGTCAGAGCGTATTTATATGGCTCTTTAAAACTCAAAATTTTGGAGTATCACCGAAAGCGGGCCACGAAAAAGAAACACGAAAGTACTCATTTTGCTGAAATGAGCAAAGTTTCTAACGATACAGAAGAGCATATTTTGCATAAGGATTTGCTTCGGGAATTGCAGCTTGCCATCAATACTCTTCCGGAACGTTGTCGACAAGTATACTTAATGAGCAGAGAAGACGGAATGGACAATCGTTCTATTGCCGCTTCGCTTGTTATTACAGAGAAAGCTGTTGAAGGAAATATTACAAGGGCACTCCGGCACATTCGTGACCGTTTAAAAGTTTTTCGCAGTTTACTTCTTTTTTTTACTCCGCTGTGTAGGGTTAGCGAAGACTTGTGCAACTACATAATTACATAACAAAACCAAGACAGTGTTTATTACATCAGATTTATTAGAAAAATATGCGCGAAAAGAATGCGATGCCGCCGAAAGGGTATTGGTTGAGCAATGGTTAAAGGTTATAGATTTTGAACGTGAGGTCATAACTTCTCCGCAACAACAGGGATTAAAAGAGGAAATGTGGAGCAATATTGCGGCCAGAACCATTCTTGCAAAACCAAAATCTCAGTATAGATTTCTTTATACAGCACTAACTACTGCGGCCTGTGTGTTATTTGGCATTATCAGTTTGCATTATTACAACTCGTCAACATTTGCTTCACACATTTTGGTGAACAACCTGAATGGGCAGGAGATCAAGAGAATAAACATTGGTAATTTATCTTTTTTGGTCGAGCCAGGCAGTCAGTGCAACATTTCAATGGATTTTTTGGGTCAGGCAAACGATGTTAAGTTTTGCGGTGCCGTCTCGGTTATTAGTGATTCGGCGACCGTACGGGAGTTTAACATTGGTACAGGAACTTCGGGCTGCACCAATATGTATCAGGACAAAGTAAAATTACAGAAAGGACAAACGTACCTCGCGATGACAGATGCTGAGTATAACGTAATCACGGCAACCAGAGATGAAATAGCAGAAGGCCTGCCGAGATTATTTAGCTCAAGGCTGTCGGAACGTTTTAATTTGTAAGAGACAATAAATAAGAAGAATAGATAATAAAATCGATATAACTGAAATTAAAAAGTTATGGATTTAGGGAATAAATGATCAGTGATGCAATTTAAAAGAATTTTTTTAACGGTCATTTTTATGATCGCAGGTACTACGGTTTATGCTCAGAATGATAGTAAGACCACTTTTACGGGTTCTATAATTGACGATGACAATCAACCTGTTGCCGGTGCCGAAATTCAATTGCAAAACACTGCTGCTGTAGTCAAAAGTAACAGCTTAGGGAGATTCGTTTTTCAAAATATTGCATTAGGAAAATACCAGTTAGTCGTATCGATGACGGGTTATCAAATCCGGGAAATGGCTGTTGTTGTCGGACAGAATCAGAAAGAAGAAATTGTTATAGCGTTAAAATCGAATTCGGTTGAGTTAAATTCTGTTGATTTGTTTGGCAAAACGATTGAAACCAAAATCAAAGAACAGCCGTTTGCCGTTTCTGTCATCAATACAAAAAAACTGGCTGAACGTGATGTTGACTTAAACCGACTGATGGACGGAACAGCTGGTGTTCGTGTACTGGAATCAGGTGGAATGGGATCTGAAACCAATTATTCAATTAATGGATTATCCGGTAAGGCCGTAAAGTTTTTTATAGACGGTATTCCAATGGAAAATTTCGGGTCATCGTTTAGTATTAATAATTTTTCGATTAATACGCTTGAAAGAATTGAAGTTTATAAAGGAGTTACCCCGGTTTCATTTGGTGGTGATGCCCTTGGGGGGTCTATAAATCTGGTTACCCGCAGTCGCCTTAAAAATTATATAGATGTGTCGCAAACCATCGGTTCCTTTAACACCTATCGTTCGGCAATATCCGGAAAATGGAGAAATGAATCGGGTTTTACTTTGCAGACCAATTCTTTTTTTAACTATTCAGACAATAACTATCCCGTTTGGGGACCAACCGTAGAAATTGCAGGAGAAGACGGAAGACCTATTCCGGGTTATCCAAGATTTAGAAGATTTAACGACGATTATAAGTCCTACACGATTCGAACAGATATTGGGTTTACCAATGTCAAATGGGCCGATGCCTTGTTATTCGGTATTACGATATCTGATCAGGACAGAGGAATACAGACCGGAAGAACAATGGCCTATGTATATGGCGATGTGCGCTACAATGAAAAGTTTGTCATGCCGTCTGTACGTTATTCTAAAAAAGGATTTTTATTTTCAAATTTAAATGTAGACCTGTATGCTTCTGTAAATAAATTAAGGGGTACCACAACAGATACCAGCTCCTATAAATACAATTGGACAGGAAAACCTATCGGAACAGTAAATGGAGAATTGGGAGGAATCAGATCAGGAAAGTCGATTTATTCGTTTCAGGACCATACGCAATTGGCCAGAGTTAATTTTGTATATCAGATCAAAGAAAATCAGGAGGTAAATTTAAATTATGTGTTTACCGGTACCAGAAGAAAGGGCAGTGACGTTATTGCCGAAGCCGAATGGACCGTTCCGCTTAGAGAACCGCAGGATCTGGATAAACATATTGCGGGTTTATCGTATGAGATCACCTCATTTGAGGATCGCTGGAAGAATATTTTCTTCACAAAATATTTTGCTTACAATGCCAACGCCGCAGTATTTGATTACAACGGAGAAAGTTTGAAAGAAACCTTTTATCAGCAAACAAAAGACAATGCCTGGGCCTTTGGATACTCGTCTAAAGTATTGCTTCCAAAAGAATATACGATAAAGTTTTCGGTCGAAAATGCAGCCCGATTGCCCGAAGCGACAGAACTTTTGGGTAACGGTAATACGATTGTAAATGCGCCCAATTTAAAGCCTGAAAGAAGTTTCAACGTTAATACATCCATTCAGAAAACAATACATACTGCGGTTCAGAATGTAAATTTTGGTCTTAATGGGTTTTTTAGAGACACCAAAAATTTGATTTGGTTAGCAGAGGGAGATTTGATGGGAACCGCCCGCTATGAAAATTTAGGAAAAATACAAACCGTTGGAGTGGAGGCTGAGGTTAACTATGCCCGAAAGCAATGGCTTGAAACATCAGTTAATTTTACCTATCAGGACATCCGAAATATGCAGCGTTTTGAGGAAAATGGTGCCCCCAATCATGTTTATAAAGACAGATTGCGAAATACACCTTATTTAATGGCCAATGCCGAGGCAAGGCTATTCTTAGATCAGCTTTTTCAATTTACACCGAAGATCTCCTTTTTTGCAAGTACACATTATGTACATCAGTACTACCTGGGTTGGCCAAGCCTTGGAGCAGCACCCGAAAAAATGTACATCCCAACTCAGTTTGTCCAGGATGCCGGTTTGGGCTATACTTTTGGAAAAAACGGACGTTACAGTGCCAATTTTGCCTGCCGCAATATTTTAGACAAGCAGGTTTACGATAATTTTCTGCTGCAAAAACCAGGTAGGTTTTTCAGTCTCAAACTAAGATATTTTTTACAATAACCAATTAAATTTAAATTCAATGAAAATGAAATCATTCTTAAAAAAGACAACATTTATGGCTTCTGCCGTGGTCTTGTTTGCTACAGCTGCAACATCTTGCAGTTCAAAATCAGATGAAGTGGAAGTAGAAAGCGCACAACATTTTACAATAGCAAGCTGGACTCAGGACTTGCAGTATATCGCATCGGTTCCTTCCTTAACAGAAGGTTCGCTTACTTTTAAAGGAAAAGGTATTGAGGCCAACGGTTCCCGTTATATCTGGCACAAACAATATGTTTATTTGATGAACCTTCCGCAGAAAAAATTCATTCAGTACGAAATGAGTAAAGACGGAAGTTTAAAAGAAAAAGGGGCTATACTTACAGATGGAGTGGTTCCAAATTATTTTCAATCTCTGAATATCGTAGACGATAATACCATGTTGGTTTTAGGCGGACTGGATTTGAATAACGGTACAGTAGGCTGGGCAAGAATTAAACTAAGTGATTTTACAATAGAAGCAAAAGGAACAATGGCTGTACCTTATGACGCAGCGAATAAAGGAGTTCAGTTTTCTGTTGGAAAAGCATTTGTAGACAATGGAAAGCTTATTTTGGGAGGTTATTTTTATGATAACGAATCAAAATCCTATACCGTTGATGGAGTAAGAGCTTTAGTTTATGATTATCCGGCAATGAACAATTTAAAAGTAATTAAAACTACGGCAACTGCTGGTGGAGTAGGTTACGATTACTTAAACTCATTAGACAAAGACGAAGAAGGCAATCACTATTTTGTAGCTAGTGCCGGTAAATTCTGGACTGGTGTAGGTGGAAAATCAGGAGTTGTGCGTATTAAAAAAGGTACAGCAGATTTTGATAAAGATTATTTTATTGATGTAACAACACCATTGGGCAAACAAGCCTGTTTGATGGGAATAAATTATGTGGGTAACGGAATTGCAATTGGTACCGTTCAGTACGAAGAGTTAATGACTTCGGTAAGAGATCGTTTAAAAAACGTGGGGCAATTGGTTAGAATTGATTTGAAAAACAAAACAGTTTCGTTGATTAATACACCTTTAAGCCCGGTTTCAATGGTTCGTTCGCCATTGGTATACAAAGGAAAGTATTACACAGCAATTTCTCCTATTGATGCTGTAGCTTCAATTTACGAAGTTGATCCTGCCACAGGAACCTTCAAAAAAGGAACTACATTAGATGGTGGAGGTTCTGTTAGTGTTCAGTTGATAGCACCACATCCAACAAAATAATCACATACTCAAACCCCCATTTGAGTAAAAGTGGCCGGAAGCAATTCCGGCCACTTTTTGTTTTTAAAGAAGGTTGAATTGCGTCACCATTTCAATAATAACAAATAGAAGAAGTAATTTAACTCACGTGTGTCATTTCGACCGAAGGGAGAACCGAGCGATAGCGAATCGGCGTAGCAAATCACAAGCAAAATTCGACAAAGATTGGGATTCCGGGAGCGGAGCTTTTGTGTCATTTCGACCAAAGGGAGAAATCACATGCAAGATTCGACAAAGATTGGGATTGCAGGAGTGGAGTTCCTAGTGTCATTTCGACCGAAGGGAGAAATCACATACAAAATTCGACAAAGATTGGGACTGCTGGAGCGGAGTTTTTGGTGTGATTTCTCCCTTCGGTCGAAATGACAATACGGTAAGAGGAGACTAATTCGCAAACCATATAAAATGGTAACTTCGCAAGAACAAAAACACAATCGAAATGAAACATCTATTCAGAGTAGCCGTAAAATGGGCCTTAAAGCAAAATCAGAAAGATTCAACAAAGCGATTTTACAGTAAAAGCCATCAGATTATGATTGAGGGAAAAGCAGTTTTAGAGGTTTCGGCTGCCAAAGCTTTTAAGGGAGATCCGGAATTGTACAATCCCGAAGATTTGTTGCTGAGCAGTTTGGTTTCCTGCCATATGATGTCGTATTTGTATGTATGTTCTCAAAACGGAATAGAAGTTCTGGAGTATTCAGATGAGGCAGAGGCTACACTTGAAGTTTCCGCTGACGGAAGCGGGCGCTTTGTTGCCGTTCATTTAAACCCCAAAGTAAAAATTGCGAACGCCGATCAAATCGAACTGGCGAATACACTTCATACCAAAGCCAACCAACTGTGTTTTATTGCTAATTCCTGTAATTTTCCTGTACTACATCACGGGAGTTGCGAGCTCTTTACCGCATAAGTTATAAAGAACATTTTACTTCAAAAAGCCAATAAACATCGGGATTCAACTTCTGCGATTTTGGAACAGATTCAAATCCTGAAAAACGAAAGCTTTAATTTTAATTCGCTTTTTTTTGGTTGTTTTTAGAAATCAAATTTTCAATTTCAAACCTTTTCATCATTTTCAGAGGTTATCTTTCCTTGGAGCAATTCCTTTTTGGACTTTTTTTGCTTTTAAGTGTTTGATAATGTGAGTAAAACATAGTTTCGTTGTTCTGAAAAGGCATTATTTTTCACTGAATTTTGCACAGAAAATCCAATTATTACATAGGTTATACCATGTCTTACAAACCGAAAAATGTTAGGTATTATGCGGCGTATATTTGTACTATAAGAATTGAACAAGAGTTGTTTACGAATGGTTTACGAATTAGAAGTTTAAATAGTTTATTTTTTTTTATAGTAGTTAATTGGGGAAACGCTGCAAATTTTGCAGCGTTTTTCTTTGTCATAAGGTCACGGGTTCAGTTTGAACACAGGCTTTTTCGATTTCCTGGTCGCTGAAGGATTCCAGTGCTTTTGCTTTACTATTATTACAAAGAAAAAAATCTGCGTAGATCCGTGTTTTCGCCTGGCGAATCTGTACGATCCGCGTGCTTAATTTTTATAAACTAAAAGAAAGCGCTGCAAATCCTGCAGCGCTTTTCTATTTCAAAAAAAGAGTAAACTTCTATTTTTTAGCAATATAAAAAAGAATTCTCGATGTTAAGTTACACCGGTATTTTCCCTTGCGAGATGAATTTCAAACCTGAAATTCCGGGTAAAAACAAATACAAACTGCCATCTGTACGCACAAAACGCGTTAGGTTTGGGGTTTCTACATAAGTTCCCTTTTTATTATAAGCAAAAATAGAATTGTCCGGACTAGTATCTGCGACCTGTGGTCCAAAAATTGGATCAACACCACTGTAATTAGGCGATGCATCCGGATTTCTAAAACCTCCCTGCTCCAACCAGACTTTGGTAACAAAGCGAAATTGAAAATCAAGAACAGCCCCAATAAACAAACCAACCAATCCGCGTTGTATACCCGGTTTCTCAGCAGGATCATACACGGGCCCGTACGGCGATGCACGTCTAAGAATTCGATGAGTTTCGGCATTATCATCATTATCTTTTACGTTTATATCATCACGTGGGTTTGCTCTTCGGATGTGTGCCCCATAAGGACATTTTAAAGCCAGTTCATCACTGCTTTGATCGCCTTGCTGATTTCGACTTGGCGTTAAGTAATTAAAGTTGGTAAAATTGAAGTTTTTGGTACTGGGTTCTCCCAGGCTTTTATCTTCTTTATTGGGTGAAACAACAAGAGGTGTACCGTCGCGCCAGCGTCCGCAAATCTTTGCAGCCATTAATTCGGGTGAAGTTTCACCGTTGGAATGAATGAACGCATTAAATTTAGCTTCGTCCTGATACAACAATCTAAAAGCTGCAAAAGTACCGTTTACCAGTAAGGCATGGGCATTATAATCCTTTGCGCTCTGACTTATTACAAAACGATCCAAAGGCACCTTTGGCCTGTCATCGATGCTGCTTATGCCCATTAATTTTAGCATTTTGGGCTTGTTCCACAAAATATCATCAATACGTGGTTGAGACAGACTATCGCGATATCCAAAATGTACATAATCTGAATTTCCGTCGACGGTTATGGGATCTGAATCCTGATAGTATACCGGAACTACAGCTGGTCCTGATGGCGTTTTGGCTATCATACCCAACAAATCCGAATAGTATTTTTCTCTGTTTTCGGGCGTTAAGGTAAAAAGCGTCAATTGAATATGAAGATCACTCCCATCAGTACTTGGTGCTTCTTTTGCAATCCATCCTCCGTTTTTCCACCAGTTTGCAGGAGCACTCTCTCCGGTGTCACCCATTAGCCCGGCATCATTTATTGCTCCTTTTTTAAAGGCTACAAATACTTCGGCACTCGAATCATCCTTGACCGTTTTACTATTATCTTTACCTATCAGTTTTTCTAAACCGGAGTACGTAAAACCAATATTAAGACAATAGTCCGGTTTTTGCAGGTTTTCCCAGGGCTCTGCACTGGTGATCGACAAACCACCGGGAGCGGTTCCCGAAGCAAGATCTGCACAAAATTGTTTTGCTCCGTCGGTATCTTCTATACGGAAAATAATATATCTGATGTGAGGAAAATTATAGCCTCGTAATATTAGTCCCTGTATATCATTCATTTCAACTGATTTGGAATTACTCATAGTTTATCTTCATTAAGATTAGATTTAAAACTATTCGCAATCCGGTTTTTGAGCTTTTGGAAAATTATAACTTACCTGACCCGGAACCGGTGGCCATATTTTATCGGCATTTGGATAGTTATCGATAACTTTTGCTACGGTAAGTCCCGGAAAGTTGGTGCCAAAAACATATTTTCCGTCTTTATCACCTGCGGAAAAAACAGGATCTCCAAAATTGTAACGCATCAACAAGCAGTAAAATGCAGCTGCATTTTTAACTACTCCGCCTCTGTCTTTGGCTCTAATGAATTTTGCTGATGTTGGTCCATCCGGATCCACACCCGGAATTCCTTCTTCGTCTATAAGGTGTAACAAGAGGTTTAAACCATTGACAACCTGCTCTATCTTGAAGAATGCTCTGATATAATCATCAAATTGTCCGTCGTAGATAGACATTACTACCAATACATCTTTTCCCGGATAAGACTGAAATCCCGGAACGGGTATTCCCGGAGTTGGAGCACCGTCTGCTTGTGCATAAATCGTAAAATAATGTACTCCTGTTGTTTTACGAAGATCTCCAACCGGAGGTTCTGTAGTGGCAGCTTCTCTAATGCTTTGAGCAGCAAGTAATGCTTCGGGTAAAGCGCCTTTTTTTAATGGAATAAATAAAAATAACAGATGTTGCTGATCTGAAATAGGTACTGTGATTACCGGGGATGTTGACATGATTTAGTTGTTTATTGGATCGCCCTACTCTGTTAAGGCTTTTCGGGAAACGCCTCTTAATTGCTTAAGCAGGACGAATTTAGGCATACTAAACACAACCAATACCAGTACTTATACCTGATTTACCAACGGTTAATTTTTAAAAAAAATAGCGCTGCAAGTAATTGCAGCGCTATTTCTATATTTTCAAA
This sequence comes from Flavobacterium sp. T12S277, assembly GCF_048514875.1. NCBI lineage: Bacteria > Pseudomonadati > Bacteroidota > Flavobacteriia > Flavobacteriales > Flavobacteriaceae > Flavobacterium > Flavobacterium sp. T12S277. The sequence goes on from NZ_JBLYEG010000005.1 coordinate 21,665, forward strand.
AATCCGGAATAAATTATACCCCTAATTTTTTAGCAATCTCAGCAGGGATTCCGCCTTTGTTTACTAATAAAGCAGTTGTTTTGTATTTTACGAAATTCTTAGTTACAAACAAGAAACCTTTGTAGTCGTTTGTTTCTCCCCATGAATTTTTTACGATGTAATATTCTTTTCCGGTTTGATCTTTGGCTAAACCAATGATGTGCATACCGTGATCATCTGTTGTAGTGTAGTTGTCAAATGCAGTCTGACGCATTTCAGGAGTAATTTCCGGCTCAGCTTTTGGTCCGTTAAACATGTCTGCTTTTTCTTCAGCAGTCATATCGTCGAATTTTTTACTAGCCACATAAGCCACACCATTTTTCCAGCTAAAGCTTTTCTCACTTACGTCAGTTGCCCACGCTACAGTATATCCTTTTTTCAATGCATTATCGATAACATCGGTCATGTCGTTTACTTTTACGTTGTAAACCTGATCCAATGACCAGTTGTCCGGCACCATCATAGTCGTTTTTTGGTAGTATGGAGAGGTAGTAAAAGAAGACATTTCTACATACTCATCCGGATTAATTCCTACTACTTCTTTAGCAAAAGTTTGAGGTGTATAGTTTTTTCCTTTGTAGTTAAAGTTTTCCGGTACTTTACCTAAATAAGAATCAATTACCGCTGCGTAAGCTTTTTTCCAGTTTGGTGTCAGCTCTCCGTTAGGGTTTTTAACTACTGCTGCCAAAACACTTTCGATTAAAGCGCCCATTTCGCCAAATTTGTTTTTATCAGTTCCGTAGTTTAATCCTGTATATACTTCTCTCGGAACAGTTCCGTACTTTTTGTACATATTAATTACATCATGCAAAGCTCCACCGTCACCAAGACTAATGGCTCCATGCATACGAACATAGTTTTCTCCTTTGTCAACATACACGTTTCTTGCCGAAAAAATTTGAGACAATTCAACCGGTTGTTTTCCTAAACGAATCATTTCTGATTCTAAGAATGAGTTGGTTGAATAACTCCAGCAAGTCCCTGATGAACCCTGAGCTTTTACAGAAGTTGTTCCTAAATTGATCACTTCGGTAAATTTAAAGTTTTCTTTACTTTTGTCGCTGGCGTTTAATTTAAGTGAGTTAACTAAAACGTCCTGCGCAAAACAGCCTGCTGTTCCAGCCAAAAATACCGATGCTGCAAACACTGATTTGAATGAAAATGTATTCATAATTTATATTTAATGTTTTGATAAATTAGTTGTGGTAATTTAAATTTTGTTACAAAACAATTAAATTTTAACTAATAAAACTAACCTGCAACCGTTAATTTTTATAAAATGTTTTTCTTAATCGATATAAACTTACAAAATACGCAAAACAAAAAAGTGGGTAAATCCGACTGTTTTTTAAACTTGTTGTGTTTGATAGTGATAGAGAATCAACGCAGCCAGTTATTTACAAAAACAATAGAGCAGACCCGGTCTTTCGGGAATTTTGCGACATCGACATCCATGCAGAGTTTGAATTTCCGTACCCGTAAATATCCAAAATCTGTTCTGTAGTGTATTTTAGTGATTGCTTTTGAGGGTATAGGCTTATTTTTTTGTTAATCCGGGAGGAAATCCAGCCATAATTTTTTGGATCGCTGAGGTAATAAACTCTTCCGGATTGCTGGGTTTGCTGTCTATTTTAGCATTACCTATCCCTTGCCATACTAGTTTTTGTGTTTTTGAAGATACAATATCAATGATCAGAGAACCATCTACATAATCGTAGGTGTTGACCGTTGTATTGGCGCTTCCCATCATCGCGCCTCCACCCCAATATCGATAGGGACGATACATACCGCCATAACCATAAAAATCAGTGTTTGCTGATACAGAAGTTTTGGTTTTTAAAATCGATACCGCATTTACTTTGAGATCCGGGTTTGTCGTAGTTTCTGTAAAACCTTTACTAATCATTTCGCTACGGATGGCTTTTGTTACACGATCAACATTTAGTTGACTAACCTGTCCTTCCTGTGCTTTTAAGTCGTAAACAGCAAAAGTTTTGTACTCGTTGAAATTAGTACTGGGATCGTAATCGGTGGTAACTCTTACAGTTGGTGAGCAGCTGTAAATTAAACCCAATAGAAGCATTGGGATTATACGAAGATTCTTTCTTTTAATATTCATCTTGTGGTATTTAAATTAATGATTAAATTAGTTTAACTTGATATTATTAAAATTTTGATAAAATCCGGAGTATAAATAAACAGAAGTGTTTGGGTAAGTAATTATTAGTAATATATACCGCTTTATAGTTAAAGATAAATTATTTTATTTAAACGACATAATACTAGAGGTAAAATTCTTACTTGTTAGTTCGCAAGGGTTTATCACTATTAAAAAAATGCGGTTTTTATGGGGGGATCATTTCCCCTGAAATACAACATAACTGTTCTGTTCGTCTATGATTTTGGCCACGGAGCGAGTGATAGAAATTTAAAATTAAACAATAAAAAAGCCATTCGATTAGGAATGGCTTTCGTTGTAAATGTAAACTTTAAGAAGTAAACTATTCTATTTCAGAAACTCTCATGGTGTTAACCATTCCTTTTTCTTTAATCGGCATTGCAGCAAGGTTGATTAAATAATCTCCTTTTACAACATATCCTTTTTCTCTTGCGATTTCGTTAACATCCGTTACAGTATCATCAGTACTTTCGTCTTTATCGTAGAAGTAAGATCTTACTCCCCATAATAAATTCAATTGAGTTAAGATTCTTCTGTTTGAAGTAAATACTAAAATGTGTGCAGATGGTCTCCAGGCTGAAATTTGGAAAGCAGTATAACCACTGTTTGTTAAAGTACAAATTGCTTTTGCTTTGATTTCATTAGCCAATAAAGCGGCCTGATGACAAACTGTTTTGGTAACAAAACGTTTAGTTTTAATTTGTGGTGTGTTTTGTGGAACCTGAATAAGCGGAGAATCCTCAACTGCCTCACAAATTTGTGTCATTTTTTGGATAACCTGTACCGGATAATTTCCTGTAGCTGTTTCTCCCGATAACATTACAGCATCGGCACCGTCCATTACAGAGTTAGCAACGTCGTTTACTTCAGCTCTGGTAGGAGTTAAGCTTGTAATCATTGTTTCCATCATTTGTGTCGCAACGATAACCGGAATTCTGGCAGTTTTTGCTCTGCGGATCAAATCTTTTTGTACTAATGGTACTTCGTGAGCTGGAAGTTCAACACCCAAATCTCCACGGGCCACCATTAAAGCATCGCAATACGCTACAATTTTATCGATGTTCTCAAGAGCTTCCGGCATTTCAATTTTAGCTACGATCGGAATTTTATGCTCTGAATGTTTGGCGATTAATTCTTGCAGATCTTGTAAATCGCGTGGTGTTTTTACAAACGAAAGCGCAATCCAGTCTACTTTTTGTTCAATAGCAAAAATCGCATCAGCAATATCTTTCTCTGTTAAAGCCGGTAAAGAAATTTTGGTGTTTGGAAGATTAACTCCTTTTTTAGACTTTAATTCTCCACCCTGAATAACTTTAGCGGTAACTTCTGATTTTTTATCAGTAGTAAGGATTTCGAAAATCAATTTACCATCATCCAATAAAATACGCTCTCCCGGGTTAACGTCATTTGGGAAATTTTGATATTTCATGAACACTTTCTGAGCATTTCCAATAATATCCTCAGCAGTTGTAAACGTAATAACGTCACCGTCATTTACTACTGTTCCTTCTTCCATTACCCCAACTCTAAGTTTTGGCCCCTGTAAATCTCCTAAGATTGCAGTAGTATAACCAAACTCTTCATTAAGACCTCTAATAATATTTATTTTATCTTTTACTCCGTCGTAATCAGCATGCGAAAAATTGATTCTAAACACATTAACCCCTGCCTCGATCATATCCTTGATAATCTCCCTCGTACTACATGCAGGCCCAAGTGTAGCAACAATTTTGGTTTTTTTGTTTGTTTTTAGCATTTTTTTTAAAAAATTAGATTGTTTTTTGATTTTATTTTGTCGGTATCGACGGCATATATAGCCGCAATACTTTCTATTTTGTTTAATTGTTGTTGAATTTCTGAAAAGTCAAGAGCTTCTTCGCTATTGTCTACTTTCAGGAAAAAATCTACTTTTTTGAATTCAGGAAGTAAATGAATTGTTGTTGAAACCTCACTTGTCTCATTGGAAAACAAATCTTGAGAATCATTTTTACTCACTGAAATGATCTCATTTTTATTCTGAATCAGATTCCATGAAACTGCTTTTTCGGAATCATAATAATAAAATCTCGAAAAATTTGCCTCGCCTTCTTTAGTCTGAGCATGGATCTCGTTTTTGCTCTTACTTAAGTTTATCGGAAGGTTTTTATTGATAAAATAGGCCAATCTGTAATCTTCCAATGAAGTGTGGATTGCCATTAAATAATAATCAATTTCGTCAAATTCGTCTAAATCCAATCTATGAATAGCCATGTCATGAAAAATAAAGGTGTAAATATACTATTTCTAACGGAGCATCGATAGTTAAGAAGTGTATGTTTTTGTTAAATTATAAACGAAAACGTTATAGCTTTAAGATAGTTACAAGTGTTTTGTAGCTATTTCTTGTCTATTTTTTCCTGAAATGCAAAATATGCCCTTTGTGAAGCTTTTTCTTCTGCTTTCTTTTTTGAAGTTGCGCGTGCTCTTGCGACTACTTTATCGTCTATACTTAATTTGACACCAAACAAGCGTTGGCCATCAATGCCGTTATCTTCAAAAATGTCATAGTGAAAGATTCTTTTTTCTTTCTGACACCATTCGATAACCAAACTTTTATAGCTAATTACTTTTCCCTCAAGTCGTGCAATATCGACGTAAGGTGTAATTACTCTTTTTTGAATAAATCGTTCGCAAAACGAATAACCTTTATCGAGGTAAATGGCTCCAATAAGGGATTCGAAAATATTACCATGAATATTTTCGCCGAAATGCTGGATCGGAACTTTGCTTTCTACAAAGCGAACCAGGTTCAGATCTTTACCCAATTCATTCAAATGTTCGCGACTTACGATTTTCGAACGCATTTTGGTCAGATAACCTTCATCGCCGTTGGGTGCTTTATTAAACAAATGTGCAGCAATTACGGCACTTAACATAGCGTCTCCTAAAAATTCCAATCGCTCGTAATTGATCGGATGTCCTGACTCGTCCAGTTTATTTGAAGAGCGATGTGTAAAAGCTTTCTTATAAAAATCGATAGAGGCAGGCTGAAAACCAAGTATTTTCTGAATAGTGTCAAAAAAAATCCCGTCTTCTAGAGAACGGGATTTTGAAAATATTTTTTTGATAATATTCATATGCAGAAATTAGTCCACTAATTTTTTAAACAATACGCAAGCATTGTGTCCACCAAAACCAAAAGTGTTACTCATCGCAACATTTACTTCTCTCTTTTGAGGTTTGTTTAAGGTAAGATTCAATGAAGGATCAATGTTCTCATCTACTACAGTATGATTAATCGTTGGAGGCACAATTCCGTGCTGCATTGCTAAAATAGAAGCAATTGCTTCAATAGCTCCGGCTGCACCTAATAAGTGACCTGTCATTGATTTTGTAGAGTTGATATTGATTGTTTTTGCATGATCTCCAAAAACAGCACTGATTGCTTTTAATTCAGCCACATCTCCTAATGGAGTAGAAGTTCCGTGTGTGTTGATATGATCAACATCTTCAGGAGTCATTCCGGCATCTCTAAGCGTGTTTTTCATTACCGCAATAACGCCAATTCCTTCCGGATGTGGTGCTGTTAAGTGGTAAGCATCAGACGACATTCCGCCACCGCCAATTTCACAGTAAATTTTTGCGCCTCTGGCTTTAGCATGTTCGTAATCTTCAAGTACTAATGCTCCGGCTCCTTCACCTAAAACAAAACCGTCTCTGGTTCCGTCAAAAGGTCTTGAAGCTGTTTCAGGGCTTTCGTTTCTTGTTGATAAGGCGTGCATAGAGTTAAAACCTCCCATACCGGCAATGGTAATGGCAGCTTCTGAACCACCGGATACAATAACATCACACATTCCTAAACGAATGTAGTTGAAAGCATCAATTAATGCATTTGCAGAAGATGCACATGCAGAAACAGTAGTATAATTTGGTCCCATATATCCGTTACGCATCGAAATGTGTGCAGGTGCTATATCGGCAATCATTTTAGGGATAAAAAACGGATTGAATTTTGGGGTTCCGTCTCCTTTTGCATAATAAATTACTTCTTCCTGGAAAGTTTCCAGACCTCCGATTCCTGCTCCCCAGATAACACCTACTCTTTGTTTGTCGATATTATCATTAGTAAGTCCGGCATCTTTAATAGCTTCATCACTGGCAGCAACCGCATATTGAGCAAATTTATCTAATCTACGAGATTCTTTACGATCCATAAAATCTTCAATATTGAAGTTTTTTACTTCACAGGCAAATTTCGTTTTATGCTTTTCTGTATCATAATATGTGATAGGAGCGGCTCCGCTAACTCCATTCACAAGTGCATTCCAATATTCCTGGATATTATTCCCGATAGGAGTAAGTGCACCTAATCCTGTTACAACAACTCGCCTTAATGCCATAAATATGTATTTTGTACTTTAAACAAATAAAACCCACGCTTTCTTAACTGTATTGTTTACTTAAGAGCCATGGGCATTACAATATAAATATATCTTTTTGATTGAAAATCAATCGAAATTTAAATTTGAAAAAAAATAATAACACCCGACTCTTAAAAAAATCAAATTTCAAAAATCAAATTCCAAATTTTGGAATTTTGAATTTCAAAAATTGGGGCTTTTTAGAAATCGGGTGCAGTATTATTATTTTTTAGCTTCTTCGATATAAGAAATAGCTTGACCAACAGTAGCAATGTTTTCTGCTTGATCGTCTGGAATTTGAATATCAAATTCTTTTTCGAATTCCATAATAAGCTCAACAGTGTCTAATGAGTCAGCTCCTAAATCATTAGTGAAGCTTGCTTCTGTTACAACTTCGTTTTCGTCAACACCTAATTTGTCTACGATAATCGCTTTTACTCTTGATGCAATGTCTGACATAATCTTTAATTTTAGAATTTAATTTGTTGGCAAAAATAAAAAACTTTATTTTAAAACAACGATTTAGTTTATAAATGTAACACTAATTTATAAAATTAATTTCAAGAAAGACTTTTTAAAGCTATTTATTTTCGATTTTTATTCCGTTTTTTGCAGTCTAAAAATAAATTGGATTATGAAAAAAATTGTTGTTTTTGCCTCAGGATCAGGAACTAATGCTGAAAACATTATAAAATATTTTGCAAGGACCAAATTTGCGAACGTCGTTTCGGTTTTTACAAATAACGCTTCGGCAAAAGTTATTGAAAGAGCAAAAAATCATCAAATTCCAGTCGAAATCTTCTCAAAAAACGAACTTTTAGAAAGAAATGTTTTACAAAAAATACAGGAAATAGGTCCGGATCTGATAGTTCTTGCAGGTTTCTTATTGAAATTTCCAGAACATATAATAGAACAATATCCCGATAAAATAATAAACATACATCCTGCGCTTTTGCCTCATTATGGAGGTAAAGGAATGTATGGCATGCACATACATAAAGCTGTAGTGGACAATAAAGAAAAAGAAACCGGAATCTCTATTCATTTTGTAAATGAGAATTATGATGAAGGTGGTATCATCTTTCAGAAAAGTGTAGCCTTAACCGAACAGGACACCCCGGAAACAGTGGCCGAAAAGATTCATGAACTGGAACAAAAGTATTTTCCGGAAATCATTTCGAGATTGTTAGAAGCTTAGACTCTTTAGAATTTTAGATTTCTTTTTAAGGTTTACTAAAATCAAAGAAATCGAACAATCCAATAGTCTAACAATCTAATAATCTAAGGAGTCTAAGGAGTCTAAGGAGTCTAAGGAGTCTAAGAAGTCTAAAAAGAAAGAATGAATCACGAAGTACATATATATACGGATGGCGCTGCAAAAGGAAATCCCGGAAACGGTGGGTATGGAGTAGTGATGGAATTGGTAGGAACTCCACATAAGAAAGAATTTTATGAGGGTTTTCGTCTTACAACCAATAATAGAATGGAGCTTTTGGCTGTAATTGTCGGGCTCGAAAAACTGAAAAAGCCAAATATGAAAGTTTTGGTCGTATCAGATTCAAAATATGTTATTGACTCTGTTGTAAAAAAATGGGTTTTTGGCTGGGAGAAAAAAAACTATACCGGTAAGAAGAATCCGGATTTATGGAAACGTTTTCTGATTATCTACCGAAAACATCAGGTCGATTTTAAATGGATTAAAGGCCATAACAATCACCCTCAGAACGAACGCTGCGATGAACTGGCAGTTATGGCATCGATGCAAAAGAATCTTTCTGTCGATGTTTACTACGAAACCATCGGTTCAAAGTCATAAAAAAATAACGCGTCGGAAACAATGGTTTCGACGCGTTATTACTTTTGTTAAAGTACTGCTTACTATTTTTACTCTTTGTCTAAGTCTTTTGCTTTGCTGAATCCGGCAAGTAAACCAACTCCTGCCATAATAAAAATAATAGACGGGTATACTGCTGAATCTGACAGTGAAGTATAAGTTGTAATCAGTAAGGCAACAAAAATTCCAACCCCGCTTCCTATTAACAAAAAGGCCAGGTTTAAAACCAAAACCTTCCAGGTGGGAACACCTTTTCCAGTTCCTTTTAAAAAGATACTGGCGTCAACGCCTTTTTCGATAAGTGCTAAACGCTCTCTGTTTCTGGTTGAGTAAATAAGATAAATGATCCCGAAGATCATTAGAAACAGGCTGATTGGTACTAAAATTTCTGGTCCCATAATTTTTATTGTTTAATTGATTGATACTCCATAGGACGATACCTTTTAATTTTAGGTTACAACTTTAGGTGAAAAAATTCAAAAAATAAAATCCAAATTCCAAAACTTGTTGATTATGAGTTAATTTTGGATATCGAAACCTTAACAAAGCGCTAATATATTCAATAATCAGATTTTAGAACCTGAAACCTGAAACCTGAAACCTGAAACCTGAAACTTGGAATTTGGATTTTGAGATTTGGAATTTATTTTGAAAGAAATTTCAAAATTCCTGTAACCTGCAACAACAAACTATCGTCCTATATAATATGAGTACAATACCGGATCAACATTATATCGATAAAATTCTGCAGGGCGAGACCAATGCGTTTGCCGTGCTGGTAGATCGTTATAAAAATATGATCTTTACTCTGGCGCTTCAAATGGTTAAAAACAGGGAAGAGGCGGAAGAAGTTTCTCAGGATACTTTTATCAAAATTTATAGTTCGCTGAGTAAATTTAAGGGAGATTCAAAATTTTCAACCTGGGCTTACAAAGTAGCTTATAATACTTGTTTGGACCGTTTGAAGAAAAATAAAAAAGAAGATCTTAATATTTCGATAGATGAGTTTTCGGCACATTTGATTAAGACGATGGACAATGCTTTGAGTGCTTTGGAGGATAAAGAACGAAAGCAGGCGATTCAGAACTGTTTAAACCTGTTGCCAAGAGAAGAAAATGTTCTGTTAACTTTATTTTATTTTGAAGATCAGAATTTAGAAGAAATTGGAAAAGTTATGGGAATTACAGCCAACAATGTCAAGGTGAAATTATTTAGAAGCCGACAAAAACTAGCCGTAATTTTGAAAAAACAATTAGAACCAGAAATAGTACAGTGTTATGAAAGAGAGCGATAAAAACTTAGAAAATCTTATTGATAAAATGATGAGCGAAATCCCTTTGGATGCGCCGTCAATTGATTTTACCTCAAAAGTAATGGCTCAGGTTTTGGTGGCTGAACAGAGCAAGGTTAAAATTTACAAACCTTTAATTTCTAAATTTACCTGGTTTGTGATTGGTTTTGGTTTGGCGGCTTTGGCTGTTTATGCTTCGTTTTTTAACGGAAGCAATGCTACTGTAGAAACAGGAAGCACTTATGCAGATAAAATTTCGGCACTGTTTTCAGGCATCCATTTTTCTGAAAATGTTTTGTATGCGATTTTAGTGGTTCCTTTTATGATGCTCATTCAGCTTGGGGTTTTGAAGAATTATTTTGATAAAAAATATCAATTATAGATCCTGTCTTTGGGGAGTTATTCTGCAAAAGCTTTTAAAGTATTTTATAAAAATAAATCTTGCGATTTAAATCCGGAAAACCTATTTTAATCTTTTAAAAGGATTAAATATAAAGTTCTCATTTACAATGGTTTTATCCCTAAAAACGACCTTGTTTTTTTATGAAAATTTTGAGAACCTAAACCGTTGCAATATTGTAACTTATGAAGTATCTTTGCACCCTAATTCGAAATTCATAAAATGAATAAATTATTGATTGTTGGAACGGTTGCTTTCGACGCGATTGAAACTCCTTTCGGAAAAACAGATAAAATATTAGGTGGTGCTGCGACTTACATTGGTTTATCAGCATCTTTTTTCAACCTGCAATCGGCTATTGTTTCTGTAGTTGGAGACGATTTCCCTCAAGAGCATTTGGATTTATTGACTTCAAAAAATATTGATATCTCAGGTATCGAAATTGTAAAAGGCGGAAAAACCTTTTTCTGGAGCGGTTTGTATCACAACGATCTAAATTCAAGAGACACTTTAGTAACAGAACTTAATGTTTTGGCTGATTTTCAACCAAAAGTTCCACAAAACTATAAAGATGCTGATGTGGTAATGTTAGGAAACTTACATCCGTTAGTACAAAGCAGTGTTTTGGATCAGTTAGAGAAAAAACCAAAATTAGTAGTTTTAGATACAATGAACTTCTGGATGGATTGTGCGTTACCTGAATTACTGGACGTTATCAAACGTGTAGATGTAATCACAATCAACGACGAAGAAGTAAGACAGCTTTCAGGAGAATATTCATTAGTAAAAGCTGCGGCTAAAATCCAGGAATTGGGACCAAAATATGTGGTGATCAAAAAAGGAGAGCACGGTGCGCTTTTATTCCACAACAGAGAAGTATTCTTTGCTCCGGCATTGCCATTGGAAGATGTTTTTGATCCAACAGGAGCAGGAGACACTTTTGCGGGTGGTTTCTCAGGATTCATTGCGCAAAGCGAAAACATTTCGTTTGGCAATATGAAAAATGCGATTATCTACGGTTCAAATTTAGCTTCATTTTGTGTAGAGAAATTCGGAACAGAAAGGATGGAAACCTTAAGCAAAGCTGAAGTGGCGATTCGATTACAACAGTTTAAGTCGTTAACTCAGTTTGACATAGAAATATAATGCCCAAAAGCCTCGAATAATAGCGGGGCTTTTTTATTACGTTAATACACACAACTTACAACAACACAAAATACAAAACACAATGAGCGACGCTTTAAAACACGAATGTGGTATAGCTTTGGTTAGACTTCTTAAACCGCTTGAATATTACAAAGAAAAATACGGAACAGCTTTTTACGGAATACAGAAAATGTATCTGATGATGGAAAAGCAGCACAACCGTGGACAAGACGGAGCTGGTTTTGCAAGCATCAAATTAGATGTAGCTCCCGGTGAACGTTATATCAGCAGAGTTCGTTCCAATCATTCACAACCCATTCAGGATGTTTTTAAGCAAATCAATGAGCGTATTAATGAAGAGATGAGTTCTCATCCGGAATATGCAGATGATGTTGCCAAACAAAAAGCAAACATACCTTATATAGGAGAGTTATTTCTGGGACACGTTCGTTACGGAACTTTTGGAAAAAACAGTATCGAAAGCGTACACCCGTTCCTGCGTCAAAGCAACTGGATGCACCGCAATCTGATTTTAGCAGGTAACTTTAACATGACCAATGTTAAGGAGCTTTTTGAAAACTTAGTGGAATTGGGTCAGCATCCAAAAGAAATGGCTGACACGGTTACCGTTATGGAAAAAATTGGTCATTTCTTAGACAAAGAAGTGATGCAGCTTTATCAGGATTGCAAACTTGAAGGGTATTCTAAGAGAGAGGCTTCTCCTGTAATTGCAGACCGATTGGATATTGCAAAAATTTTGGCCCGTTCGGCTAAAAACTTAGACGGAGGATACGCAATGGCCGGATTATTAGGTCATGGTGATGCTTTTGTTTTTAGAGATCCTGCCGGAATTCGCCCAGCGTATTATTATCAGGATGATGAAGTGGTAGTTGTGGCTTCTGAAAGACCGGTTATTCAAACTGTATTTAATGTGCCTTTTGAAAGTGTGCAGGAAATCGAACCGGGAAATGCTTTGATCATCAAAAAAAGCGGAAAAGTTTCTATGAACCAAATCCTGGAGCCAACGGTTAAAAAAGCATGTTCTTTTGAAAGGATTTATTTCTCAAGAGGAAGTGACGCCGAAATTTATCAGGAACGTAAGAACTTAGGGAAATTAATTTTACCTGCTGTTCTTGAATCGATTGACAGTGATACAGATAATACGGTTTTCTCTTATATTCCAAATACAGCCGAAACCTCCTTTTATGGTTTGGTTGAAGCGGCTCAGGACTTTTTAAACCAGAGAAAGAACAACTATATTTTAGCCAACAGGAATACGCTTACGGCTGAAACCTTACAGGAATTGTTGGCTGTAAAGATTCGTACAGAGAAAGTGGCGATTAAAGATGCTAAACTTAGAACCTTTATTACCGAAGACAGCAGCCGTGATGATTTGGTGGCACACGTTTACGATGTTACTTACGGAGTAATCAAGCCAACGGATAATCTGGTTATTATAGATGATAGTATCGTTCGTGGTACTACTTTAAAGATGAGTATTATAAAGATGATGGATCGTTTAAAACCTAAGCGTATCGTAATCGTTTCATCGGCACCACAAATTCGTTATCTTGACTGTTACGGAATTGATATGGCGAAGCTGGAAGGTCTCGTGGCTTTTAGAGCAGCTTTGGCTTTATTGAAAGAAAGAAATTTATATCATATTGTCGACGAAGTTTATACCAAGTGTAAAGCTCAGGAAAATTATATAGACAGCGACGTTGTAAACTACGTTACTGCGATTTACGATCAGTTTACTCCTGAGGAAATTTCAGATAAGATTGCTGAAATGTTGAGTTCACCTGAAATTAATGCAGAAGTAAAAATCATTTTCCAAAAAGTAGAAGATTTGCATACTGCCTGTCCGAAAAATCTTGGAGACTGGTATTTTACCGGAGATTATCCAACACCAGGCGGAAACCGTGTTGTGAACAGGGCTTTCATGAATTTCTACGAAGGAAAAGACGCCAGAGCGTATTAATAAAATACTAACAAAAGGTTAATTTGTGCATTTCATCGGTTTTTTTTACCGTTCATCTTATTTGTTTGGTGAAAATGAAAAGCTACAATACTTTTGAAATACCATAACATTAGTAGGTTAAGTTTATGGTAGATTTGGGGCAAAAAGGGTGGAAGTAATTCCACCTTTTTTATTGGAATAAAGTCAACTATTTCTAAAGTAAGATTTTACGTCACTTCATCGGATATATTTGCTTTTCGTCTAGAAAGTTTTTTTCATTAAAATAGCTGCCATACATTTACAGAACCATAACATTAGTAGGTTAAGTTTATGGTAGATTTGGGGCAAAAAAGGTGGAAGTGATTCCGCCTTTTTTATTGGAATAAAGTCTGGATTTAAAGAGAAGTAAGATTGTATAATAAAGAAGATAGAATAAAGAGGTTGTTGAAAAGTCACAAAAATATAAAGCCAAAAAAAAGACGAATAACTGTTAAGCTATCCGTCTTTTTTTATAATCTTTACTCTGTAGTTTATAGTCTTTGTTCTATCTTCTTTATTCTACAGACTGAAGTCTTCTTACTTGTCTAAAGCATATCTTCTTGCAACTTCAGTCCAGTTAATTACATTAAAGAAAGCTTCAATATAATCAGGTCTTCTGTTTTGGTAGTGTAAGTAGTAAGCGTGCTCCCAAACATCCATTCCTAAAATAGGAGTTCCACCACAGCCTACTTCCGGCATTAATGGATTGTCTTGATTTGGAGTTCCGCAAACGTCTAACTTTCCACCTTTTTGTACGCATAACCAAGCCCATCCAGAACCGAATTGTGTAGCACCAGCTTTAGCAAATTTTGCTTTAAATTCTTCAAAAGTTCCAAAAGAAGCTTCAATAGCAGCTAATAAATCACCTGTTGGTAATCCGCCACCGTTTGGAGCCATTACAGTCCAGAATAAATTGTGGTTGTAAAAACCTCCACCATTGTTACGAACTGCTGCGTTTGATTTATCTAGATTGATTAAGATGTTTTCGATTGTTTTTCCTTCCAAATCTGTACCGGCGATAGCTGCATTTAGATTTGTTGTGTAAGCATTATGATGTTTTGAATGGTGAATTTCCATTGTGCGGGCATCAATATGTGGTTCTAATGCATCATATGCATAAGGTAATTGAGGTAATTCAAAAGCCATGATATTATGATTTTATGATTTATAATTATTTATTCCAAATTTAGACATTTAACTTTGGAATAGAAAATACTATTTCGTTATTATTCCATTTAATTAATTGATGGTTTGTTTTTTGGAAGGATAACGAATTGGAAATCTTTACTTTCCGTTGAAAGTCGTCATGGTGTTTTCAAGACCGGCCGTTCCAAAAGATTTAATAATCTCCGAAGCGACTTCCAGACGTTCTGGTAATTTTGCTTTTTCTTCTTCGTCCCAGTCTCCCAAAACGTAATCTACCTGTTGCCCTTTTTTAAACTGATCGCTGATGCCAAATCTAAAGCGGGTGTATTGTTGTGTGTTTAAAACTAAATTGATGTTTTTAAGTCCGTTGTGTCCTCCGTCGCTGCCTTTTGGTTTGATTCGAATCGTTCCGAAAGAAAGGTTTAAATCGTCGGTGATTACCAGAATGTTCTCCAGTGGGATATTTTCTTTATCCATCCAATACTTCACGGCCTTACCGCTTAAGTTCATATAGGTGTTTGGTTTGAGCAGAAAAAAGCTTCTTCCTTTGAATTTGTATTCGGCCAAAGCACCCAATTTTACAGTCTCGAATGAAAGACCTTCTTTTTTGGCTAAAAAATCAAGTACTTTAAAGCCTATGTTGTGTCGTGTGTTTACGTATTCGGCGCCAATATTGCCCAATCCGACGATTAAATATTTTTTCATATGATCAGTGTTCTCTTCTTTTGGTGTTGATGAAAACAGTTTTGTTATCCATTTTATCATGACGCAAAAATAAACTTAATTGGGGAATGTGCCAATGGGTTAATTGGATAATTTGTAAATGTGTCAATTAGATAATGAGATAATTGGATTGTTGGATTTATTGAGGGGGTTTATGAAAACATGATTTTCTGCTGTCAGGCTGAGCGAAGTCGAACCTCGGCAGCAGGAAGCCTTAGAGCTTCAGTATCTCAGAACCTCTAAAACAAAAAACAAGCTTCGACTTCGCTCAGCTTGACAAATAGTAAGGGTGTCAGGCCTAGCGGAACCGAAGCGCGTGTCAAGCTGAGCGAAGTCGAAGCTGTCCTGTAGTAAAAAAAAACTTGGAACCTCAGGATCTTAGAGCCTCAGTACCTTAGCGCCTCAGTACCTCAGAACTTCTAAAGCAAAAAAAAGCACCAACCTTTCGATTGATGCTTTGTATTTTGAATTGAAAAAAATTATTTTTTCTTTCCTTTTGCAGGAGCTTTTGCAGCTTTTGCAGCTTCTTGAGCAGCTTTCATAGCAGCACGAGAAATTCTTACCTGAGCAACAACAGTGTTGTCTGGGTGCATAACTTTGTATTCAGGAGCACCAACTTTAGTAACGTATAATTTGTTACCCATTTCAAGTGGAGTGATGTCTGCCTCAACAAAATCAGGAAGATTTTTAGGTAAAGCTTTAACTTTTAATTTACGTTGGTTCAAACGTAAAACACCTCCCGCAAGAACACCTTTAGATGTACCAACGATTTTCACAGGAACTTCCATAGTGATTTCTTTGTCATCAAACAATTGGAAGAAGTCAATGTGTAAAATTCTGTCAGTAACAGGGTGAACCTGGATATCTTGCAAAATTGCATTGAATGATTTTCCTTTTCCAAGTTCAATCACAACTGTGTGTGCATTTGGAGTGTAAACCAAGTTTTTGAACGCTGCAGCGTCTGCTGAGAAGTGTACTGCCTGATTTCCTCCGTATAACACGCAAGGAACCGCTCCAGCATTACGTAAGGCTTTAGTTGACACTTTGCCCACGCTTTCTCTTTCTGATCCTTTAATTGTAATCGATTTCATTGTAAAAAAAATATAGTTATTAAATAAATATTCTAAATCTGTTGTAAGCTTTAGGCAATAAGCTTTAGGCTTTTTTGTAATCGTGAAATAGCTTATGGCTTAAAGCCTAAAGCGTATAGCTTCTTACATTATGAATTTTCCACTAATGGAATTGTTGTGGTGCACCATGTGCATAACTTCTGCAAAAAGAGGTGCACAACTCACCACTCTGATTTTCTTTGATTCTTTCTTTAATGGAATAGAATCAGTAACAATTAACTCACTTAATTTAGAGTTTTCAATTTTTTCGTAGGCATCACCCGATAAAATAGCGTGTGTACAAATAGCTCTAACGCTTAATGCTCCTTTTTCGATCATTAAATCTGCGGCTTTTGCTAATGTTCCGCCTGTATCGATCATGTCGTCTACTAATATTACGTTACGGCCTTTTACTTCACCAATTAGTTCCATAGTGTCGATAACGTTGGCTGCTTTTCTTTGTTTGTAACAGATTACTACATCTGATTCCAGGAACTTAGAGTAAGCATATGCTCTTTTTGAACCTCCCATATCCGGAGATGCAATAGTCAGATTGTCTAATTTTAAACTTTCTACGTATGGTAAAAAGATCGTAGAAGCAAATAAATGATCTACTGGTTTTTCGAAAAACCCCTGAATTTGATCTGCGTGCAAATCCATTGTCATTACTCTTGTTGCTCCGGCAGCATCTAATAAATTAGCTACTAATTTTGCTCCAATCGGAACTCTTGGTTTATCCTTTCTGTCTTGTCTTGCCCAACCAAAATAAGGCATGACAGCTGTAATGTGTCTTGCTGATGCACGTTTTGCTGCATCAATCATGAGTAACAATTCCATCAAATTATCGGCAGTTGGAAAAGTTGAACACACGATAAAAACACGTAATCCTCTAATTGATTCTTCGTAAGATGGCTGAAATTCTCCATCACTATACTTCGACATCGTTACTTTGCCCAACGGAATTCCGTATTGTTCCGCAATTTTTTCTGCAAGATAGACACTTTGTGAACAAGCAAAAATTTTAGCTTCTGGTTCTAGGTGCGACATTTAATTTGTTGTTTTGTAGTTAGTTGTGTGTGCTTCGTTTTAACGAGGTGCAAATTTAGAAAATTTATTGGACACTGAAAGGAAAAAATTAAGTATTTTTATTAGAATTTTTAATTTTATTTTTTACATTTGCACCGTGTTAAAGGAATAAGCACAGTTATGACATCATAATTCGCTTATTCTATTGCGTTGAAATAATCAAATTTTGATTGTTTTTTCGTCTGCTAAGCCCGGATGGCGGAATTGGTAGACGCGCTGGTCTCAAACACCTGTGGGAAACCGTGCCGGTTCGACTCCGGCTCCGGGTACATTAACGGTCAAACTGTTTTTTTTAACGGTTTGACCGTTTTTCATTTCCTCTAAACCCCCGCTAACTCTACTAAAAGTACTTAATACTTCATTCACATTAGTGGTTCGACAATCTTCATTACTGAAAATTAATTTTCCCGTAAATAAAGAACCCATCAATATTCTTTTGCATTCATAATCACTTTTTTCAAACACAATATCTAAACTTGTAAGAAGTTCCAAACCTGTACTTACATACTGCTTTATAGAATCACTATCCGCTTCTAAAACCTCAATTTCCATATTAATATCCCTTAGTTCAGTATTATATCTTTCAACTATACTCTTGTATCTATCAGCGGGCAATTCATTAGCAAGTCTCATATCATCAGCATTGTCTAGTTGATTTAGTAATGTCTGCTTACGCTCAATTCTGTTTTTTAGACGAATAGCTTTATTCCCGCTTATTTGCGCTTCAGAGTCTTTTAAAACTTGCGCAAATAAATCCTTAACATTTTCATTTATTTTAAGATTTCCCAACAGACCAGAAATCTTAGCGTGTGTTTTTACAGTTGAAACTCTTGTCTTGCATTGTTCACGACAATGATAATAACCATATTTTTTAGTTCGACCCTTCGACATGCTACCAGTGATTTGACGACCACAAACTTCACAAGTAAGAAAATCTCTCATTGGGAATTCAAAATTTTCATGACTAGGCTTTAAACCATGCCATCTTTTGCCACTAAATACTTGTTGTACCTTTTCAAAGGTTGCTATATCAATTAATTGTTCATGCACTCCATCCACAATTCTAGCTACTTCTTTCTTATATTCAGGAACTATAACTTTACCTGCATAAACGATATTTTTCAACATCTCAGTAAATGAACTTTTTCCTAATTTTAGCCCATCATTTACAAGTCTTTTTCTAGTAGTTTCAATCGATTCAATATCCATAGCTACTTCTTTAAAAGCTCTAGTAACAAAATGAGCATTGCCATTTGGAACCAGAAGAGACCTTTTTCCTTTAAAAACGCCTCTTTGATTTATTCTTCCTCCTCGATGACTATCATACCCATAAGGAGCCCTACTTGCATAATATCCCTCTACTTTAGCTTGATAAGTACCATCTTTTGTTCTGTTTGCTATTTTTCTACGTTCAGCTTCCCCAATCGACAAGTAAAAACTTAAAAGAATGATTTTGTCTGGATTATCTGGCTCTAACCATTGTTCAGCCGCATTGACTTCAACTCCCATATTTTCAAATTGAGAAATTACATTAAATGCTTCATGGATATTTCTAGAAAATCTATCCCATTTTGCAAATAGTATTTTATCTACTTCTCTTCTGTTACCTTTTACAAATGCTTGAAGCTTGTTCCATTCTGGACGCTTAAAGTTTTTTGCGGAATGGTCTTCTCTATAAATTGCTAACACTTTATAACCTCTTACAAGGCAAAATCTTTTTAAAGAGTCTTCTTGGTAATCTAAGCTAAAGCCATTAGCCTGCTCATCGGTGCTAACTCTCAAATAGAGTATAACATTTTCTCCGTCGTTATTTATTTTGTTCATTATTTTGATTTTTAATTATTTTATGGCACACCTCTGCCAATTTATATAGTGCATTTCGGATAATTTCTATTTCTGCATCCGTGTAGCTTATTCCTTTTTTATTTAATATTTTTTTGCATTCAGTTATACTTAACACTTAGTTTCTCAGTCGTCATTTTCCTATTTTTTAATTTGACGGTGGAATATTCTCGTTATTTTTGGTCACAGCAAGACCTCGTCCAAATCAATCTCATAAACTGGTTTGGATAAATTATTCGCATAATCCTTATTTCAAAGAAATAAGGATCACGACGAATTAGACAAGATGTTTGTCTAAAAAATTGTTTTTATTGTTTTTTTGCTGAAACCACTTTTTGGAATACAAAGTGGACTGGATATGATTATCGCCTAAACAGTAAAATACTGCCCTCATACGTTTCTGAGTAAATTTCTAAAAAAGAGCTGATTTAAGAGTCAGTTTATACCTTTTTAAGGAACTTATACAAAGTTACTACTTTATTCTAAGTGATGCCAACTATTTTTCCAACAAAAATTATATTAAGCTGATTTTAGTATTGTTCTATTGTATAATTGATGCACAGTTGGAGCAAGGAATTGATTTCCATAACGAGTCTTGAAATTTAGCTCGTTGAGGTATTTGGCTATCTCTCTATAACTCATACCTTTTTCTTTGCAACTTAAAATAACAGACTGTGCCTGTCTGTTCCTATCGTTGTTAATAGCATTTTCTTTGATTACTGCAAGTCCTTTGGTTCTTGCTTCATCATTAAGGTTCTTTGGATTCCCAAGCACAGAACCACCCTTCTTCAATTCGGCTAATGCGAGTTTTGTTCTGGAACTTATAAGCTTCGCTTCTTGTTCCGCCAGAGCGCTAAAAATATGGATTGTAAAATTATTAGCTGATGGCATGTCTACAGCCAAAAACTCAATACCTGCATCCATGAGAGAGCTTACAAAACTTACGTTCCTTGCTAATCTGTCTAATTTTGCAATAACCAAAACAGCATTTTCATTTTTAGCCAATTGAATTGCTTTATGGATTTCGATACGTTCACGCTTATTTGTTCCTGTTTCAATTTCAGTAAACTCATTAATAATGACACCATCTTGTGATTCTACATATTTTACGACTGAGCTTTTTTGAGCAGACAATCCCAAACCACTAATTCCCTGTTCTTTTCGGCTAACACGATAATAAGACACAAATTTTTTCATAGCTTCAATTTTTAATGTAATAAATCTTAGACGACCGTTTATGAATTATTACACTGCAATAGTCCAGGTTTTTTTTAAACTATCCTAGAAAAATCCTGGATTTCCTGGGCTCACGGATTCTTGGGTCGTTTCTGAGCACAAAAAAACGAGGTCTTTAGCCTCGTTCTTTGGATTGTATTAATCGTGAAAACTCTTCAAGTTCCTGCTCCGTGAAGTTTCCTGCTTTGAATGAAAGCGGGTATCTGACTTTTTGGGTCTTAAGTACTTGTTTTAGTTGGGATAGGGTTATTACTATTTTCATGTTCTCTTTAAGTATAAATATCTGCTAAAATTTTTTGCTCAGAAATTTTTTAGCGCAATTTACGGACATATCCGTCGCTACGTCTGGCAATGTGTACATTTTGGAAGAGTGACGGGGAGGTAACTAAGACTCTTAATCCTCGTTTTTACAGGGGTGAGGGGGGATTTCATGGTCACGCAGTCGTCTGTTGAGGTACATTGCTCCATTTCGTGACCCCTCGCTTTTACAGGAGCATCTGTAGCCCTATCAGAACGCAATACGGTACTTAAAGGTACATGAAATAGCTGATAAGGTTTGATTACTCTCTCTTCATTCCTCTATCATATATGTTACTTAATATCCTATAGAAAAATAAGAGCTTAATTTCAGTAATAGCAAGACTTGAGAGCATATTGCCTCCTATGGGGCTATGCGCAGTTTGCGCTATTGACCAGAGCTGGATTCTCTCTACGTTGAAGTGTGTTGCAGTTGGTCTTTCCTTTCGTTGGAATAGTATTGACAATCTTTACACCTAGGCTTGCTGTGCAACTGTGCCAGCCTTGCTAGTCTATCCTTTGTGTTTAACTGGTGCGTGGGGAGTTTCCTCCAGTAGATAATCTTTGCACTTAGCCTTTTCCTTTCGTTGAAGTTAGTTTGATAATCTTTGAGTTGGATGAATCGATTTGTGTTGGAGTATTGTCTTATCCTTTAACTTGTCTTTGTGGTCTTGATGACCACATAAGACATATCTTTCTTTGTCTCTCAGTTATCCGCTGTCTACTTCCGTCAGCAATAACTTATATAGTTAAGTACCGCAATATTACGGTATTTTGTTTTGCGGTATTGCTGATTTTAGTGGGTTTGTTACAATACCGTAGATGTGCGGTATTGTAAATTTTCTTGCCACTTACGATACCGCTACTTTGCGCTATCATTGATTGTTATGATGGTCATGGATGTCTTATCATAAATAACACTTCAACGACCCAACCTGTACCTACCAGTTTATTTCAATAAGTATTGACCTTATCAATGAGTATCATTATACTTGAATATAACTAGCGGAGTAAACCGCTTCAACTAAAATCCCTAGTGCTGGGATAAACAGGAGTCGACACCTGCCCAGCTCTTAGTCTAGGTCAAGGACTAAAATCATAACGCTAAGATAAAGCCCCACAAGATGGAAAAGAAAAAACCAACCCAAGAAAAAAAGTACAATAGAATAACATTTCATGTAAAAGAAAGACAAGCAGGAACTTTCAGCCTAGTATCAAACACAATCCTATATAATAAAAACCTAACTCATTTCGATAAGTTGCTACTTATTAGCATCCTAAGCGATGACGATACTTACATATTTAATGTTATGACGTATGCTAATCGATTTGGGTGTAGCGATGATACCATAGGTAAATCAATCAAAAGGCTTAAAAAGGCTGGGTATATCATGCAAACCCAAGTAGATAAACGCTTCAACATGTGGACATATAAAATAAGCGAATACGGAAACCTAAACCAACAATCCAAGCAAACGCCAGAATTGGAAGCCCCAGCGGTGGAAAACACATACGACCCATCCGAGCAAATATCATCAACGGAACACGTAAGCCAAACAATACATGATTCAACCCTAACGGTTGAATCTGATGTTAAACCACTAGTTTTAAAAGACTATGCTAATTTAATTTTTGATGAGATTGACAAATCAATTATGAACGACAAGGACGTTGATATTACAAATTGCATTGAGTATTTTAAGACTGCAATTGCTAATGGCACACTTAAAAGTGCCGACCAGCTAAACGTTGAAAATATAAATCTGATAATAGAAAGGTTTATCATCAATGAACCCGTACCAGTTGCACCATCAAGAATAACTGAAACGGAATGCATTAAGATAATTGAAAACAAAATGACAGGGGGAACTGTTAACCAACGCAAAGACACTCATAAGAAGGTATTGCAATGGTTTATTGATGCACAATACAACAAGACCCATGATGAAATTGAAGCCAAAACCTTTATAACACATCACATTAGCAAAACAGCAGGTCGAGAAATTGACCAAAAATATAATGACTAAGAATAACAATTCAATTAATATTGATACCGAGTGTACTTTAAAAAGGGTTGGGAATATTGATAATACCATTTTTAAATAGATAGGTTATATTGTTATGAAAAAAATATAATTTAATCTTTACGGATCGTGCGATGCACGATTCGAAAAGATTAATAGTATAAATAAAATTCAAAATTATTAATTCGTATAAATTGTTACTAATTGAATACTTTTGTGAATCGAATAAATTTTTTAAATAGATAAATGGTTATGAAGGTTAAAGTTGTGGAATTGTTTGCTGGTGTTGGTGGATTTAGACTTGGATTAGAGGGATGGAATGGTAAATCTGCATCTAGCTTATATAAACAAAAAGTAAACTCTTCATACGAAGTGGTGTGGAGTAATCAATGGGAGCCTTCAACTAAAATACAGCATGCTTCAATGGTTTATGAAAATAGATGGGGCAAATTAAATCATAGCAATGAAGATATTGCTTCTGTTGATGTGAGCAAGATACCAGACCATGATTTGCTAGTAGGAGGATTTCCATGCCAAGATTATTCGGTAGCAACAACTTTAAAAAATTCAAAAGGATTACTAGGAAAAAAAGGGGTTTTGTGGTGGTCAATTCATAAAATTCTAAATGAGAAGGAAATCAAACCAAAATACTTACTACTTGAAAATGTTGATAGGCTTGTAATTTCTCCATCCAGTCAAAGAGGAAGGGATTTTGCAATTATACTACAAAGTTTAAATGAATTGGGATATGCTGTTGAATGGAGAATAATTAATTCTGCCGAATACGGCATGCCACAAAGAAGAAGAAGAATTTTCATTTTAGCATACCACAATACTTCGGAAACTTTCAATCAAATGTTGGAATCGGATTCATTAGAATGGATTCTTGAAAAAGGAACAATAGCAGATTCTTTTCCTATTTCAATTGATAACAAAAAAAGTTATAACGTTTTTCAATTAGATAACGATATTGTCAATATATCTAATGAATTTAACAAAGGCGGGAAAAAAAGTTCTTTTGAGAATACTGGTATTATGATTAATGGACAGGTTACAACTGTAAAATCAGTACCTAGTTATGAGGATAAGTATGTTACCCTTAGAGATATTGTTTTATCAGATAGAGTTGAAGAAGATTACTATATTAATGAAGAAGAGCTTGAGAAATGGACTTATCTTAAAGGAGCAAAAAGTCATTCAAAAGTCAATGCTGAGGGCTTTGAATACAAATATAGTGAAGGTAGTATGAGTTTTCCTGACTCTTTAGACAAGCCTGCCAGAACAATAATAACAGGCGAAGGAGGTAAGTCGCCTTCTAGATTTAAGCATGTAATTAACACCGCAAATGGATATCGTAGGCTATTACCAATTGAACTAGAGAGATTAAATATGTTTCCCGACAATCATACGGAACTAGCTGGTGTTTTGCCGACCAAAAGAGCATTTTTTATGGGAAATGCTTTAGTTGTTGGAGTTATTGAAAAATTAGGCATATCACTACAAAAAAAGATAGATGGAAGATTTTGAAAGCGTTGACAATTTAAAGGAATTTTATAGAAATTTTGAAAATTGCACTTTAAGGGATTTACATGATTATGTTTCTGCCACATATCCCGAAATAATTCTTACACCCAACAAGGGAATTGCGGGTCAAGTACTAGAAGCAATTATAGGAAATGCTCCAAACTCTAATCCTCAAGCTGATGTTCGTGGTATTAATGTAGAATTGAAAGTTCTTCCTTTAAGAGAAATAAGTCAAAAGATTCAACCGAAGGAAAGGTCTAAAATTAAATCACTTAACTATAACACCATTACTAGTGAACAATGGACTACTTCTGAAGTAAGGAAGAAAATGGAAAAGATGCTTTTTCTTCTCTATGAACATCCAACTGGGAAGACATATCTTGACTGGGAAGAATTTATTTTTAAAGGAACTCTTCTTTACGAAATTGAGCATGAAAATGAAAATCTAGTCCAAGAAGATTGGGAACAAATTAAGCTGAAAGTTGTTGATGAAATTGCCGAAAGTATTTCTGAAGGAGATGGGAAAATTTTAGGAGCATGTACATCTGGAAGTGGCAAGTTAATTCCTTATGGGAAGGATAAACTAGCAAAAGCAAAACAAAGAAGCTATAGTTTAAAGCATAGCTACATGAAATTCTTTTATGAAGAAAAAACACAGAAGCAAAAATATGCATCATTAAATTTAGTAGCAGAAATTATTCCACAGGATTATGTTTTAAACAAACTTAATCATGAACTGCGAGGAAAAAATTTAGAAGCTGTAGTAAAGAAGTATAAAGTTGATTTTTCTCCTAAAGCAAAATCGTCTTTTCGTCTTTTAATCAACAGGGTACTAAATGTTGCTGACAACAAAAAAATACTTGAACTGGAAGAGAATGGTATCGAAATCAAAACAGTTCCTGTAGACCCAGAAAAAAAGCCTTGGGAAGCAATGTCTTTTCCAAAGTTTAGTTTAGTAGATTTAATTGTTGAGAAATGGGATATTGATGAAGATGAAGAAGAAGGAGAAGCCGTTTTTAAAAACATCATATCTAATGGGTTCATTTTCATTACAATCATCAAGGAGAAAGAAAAGTATCTTAAAGATGGCAAAATAAAAAAACGATACAAAGACTGGAAAACATGGACAATTGGAGAATCAGTTTACTGGAAAGCTTCTGATGCAGAATTATCCACTATCGAGAAGGAATGGAAAGAAGCTCAGGAAATTGTTAAAAACGGAGTTCAAGTAAAAACTGTTAAACATGGTTCTAAACAAAGACAAGAAAACAACCTCTTAAAATCTAGTAATACAGAAATCATACACATACGGCCTCATGCCCAAAATTCTAAACATATAGATTTGCCTTTCTATCAGTTTACTGGTAATAGAATCAGTATCTCATGGCAAAGTTTTTGGCTAAATAAGAGTTTTATTGAATCAAAAATCAATACTTAAATTGTGTTTTGGATTTGGTTAATTGATTAAAGGCATAAGATAATTTCTTCAAATCTTCAATAAAAAGGTTCGACAATTCAACCGTAAAGGGTACTTAAAGCCTCTTCTGAAAAGAAGGGGCTTTTTTTTTGTCTTTTTTTTAAATTTTGCCCGCAGTTTCAACTTTGTGCTATAGAATGGTTTTTGTTTTGGAAAGAAATGGTGGAGTGGAGATGTGAGTGGAATCTGGTTGATAAAGCTTTGTATTGCAGTGTGGTAAAACTTGTTAACTTTGAGTATAGGAACAATAATCAGTTGAAAATGGAAAAAATAGAGCATGTCAATTATATTAAGGCACCAATTTCGGAGGTTTATAAGGTGTTAACGACGCGGGAGGGGCTTGGTGCTGTCTGGACGGAAGAATTAGTTGTTAGACCGGAATTGGGTTTTGTTAATGAGTTTAATTTCGGGGACGAGGATGTCACGAAAATGAAGGTGGTCGAATTGGCTGAAAATAAAAGAGTGTTGTGGGAATGTATAGATTCGGACCCGGAATGGATTGGAACGGGTATTTCGTTTGATTTAAAAGAAAAGGACGGGGTAACGGCGGTTGTTTTAAAGCATTTTGGCTGGCGTGAGCTAACGGAATTCTATCAATGGTGCAATTACAACTGGGCGATGTTTCTTTTGAGTCTTAAGGGGTATTGTGAAGACGGGGAGGGGACTCCGTATCAAAAACGAAAGTTTTAGCTTTAGTGTTGTTTAAAAGACGGTTGGTGTGTTAGATTGTTGGGTATTTTGAAGAAAGGATGAGTAAGATCCGCGCATAGTCTGTGTGCTGGAATAAAATAAAGGGTAAAAAAAATACCACTTACGTTTGTAAGTGGTATTTAATAAGCTCCCCCTCTTGGGCTCGAACCAAGGACCCTCTGATTAACAGTCAGATGCTCTAACCAACTGAGCTAAGGAGGAATCACCTTAAAGGTAAATATGTTTGCTAAAAAGTTGCTCCCCCTCTTGGGCTCGAACCAAGGACCCTCTGATTAACAGTCAGATGCTCTAACCAACTGAGCTAAGGAGGAAGTTGCTGTTCTTTTTAGCGAGTGCAAATATAAGAGGTTTTTTAGTTTCTCAAAAATATTTTGACACTTTTTATTGATTTTTTTTTCTATTTCATAATTGCCTTATAAATGTCGTTCCCATTAGCAAATAAAAGCAGTGCTATAAGTAAAACGAAACCAACCATTTGGGCGTTTTCAAGGAATTTATCACTTGGTTTTCTACCACTAATTATTTCGTATAATAAAAACATTACATGACCACCATCAAGAGCCGGAATTGGTAATAAATTCATTACTCCAAGCATAATTGATAATAAAGCGGTGATCGACCAAAAGGTTTCCCAGCTCCAGCTGCTTGGAAAAATGTTAAAAATCGCTGCAAAACCACCTACTTGTTTGTAAGCTTTCGTTTCAGGATTAAAAATCATCTTAAGTTGTTTTCCATAACCTACCAACTGATCTTTACCTTTTGTAAGTCCAACCGGAATAGACTCAAAGAAAGAATAGTTTTTAGTGCTTACCTTATAGTATCCTAATTTTTCTAAAGATTCGATATTTAAACCTCCAACGCCAACACCCAGTTTTCCGGCTGCTGAAACTTTAACTGTAATCGGTACTTTCTTTAAATCACGTAAAACAACTGCAGGAATTGTTTTGCCTTTGTTGCTTTCTAAAATAGATTTTACCTGATCATAGTATCTTGCGTCCTGACCGTTTAGGCTAACAATTAAATCTTTTGCCTTTAAAGCAGTATTTCCGGATTCTTCTGTAACGTTTGCTACTGCAAAAGGGATTCTCATATTTACAAGAGGCGCCTTTTCCTGTTTTGACAATTGATCTACAAAATCAGTTGGCATTTTTATCGTTTGCTGTTGTCCGTTTCTTTCGATTAAGATTTCTTTCGCCATGATAATTTTCATGTTGATATCGTTGTCGAAGTTTTCGAGTTTTTGTCCGTCAACAGTCAGGAGTTTGTCCCCTGTTTTAAAACCCGCTTTTAACATTACCGGATTTTCAATTAAAACACCATCTTTCAGGTCGGCATTAGCGACATAGGTATCGCCATAAACAAATGCCATTCCGATATAAATAATAAAGGCCAGGATAAAGTTTACCGTAACACCACCCAACATGATGATTAAACGTTGCCATGCCGGTTTTGAACGAAATTCCCAAGGTTGTGGAGGAAGGGCCATTTGGTCCTTGTCCATACTTTCATCAATCATTCCGGAGATTTTTACATAACCACCTAATGGCAGCCATCCAATCCCGTATTCAGTTTCTCCAATTTTCTTTTTTAAGAGAGAATATTTAATATCAAAAAATAAGTAAAATTTTTCGACTCTTGTTTTAAACAATTTTGCAGGAATAAAATGCCCTAATTCGTGAAGAATAATAAGTAAAGATAAACTCAATAGAAATTGAGAGAGTTTGATAACTATATCCATTTTGTATTTTTAGTTCGTATTTAACGCACAAAAGTAACGTTTCTATTTTAATTTGATAGCGCAATATAATACATAAGGCTTTAAATGTTTGTTAATACTTCACTCTTATTTTTTTTAAGACAGCACTAAAGTCTTTTTCGTAAAAAGGCGAAGAAATTGCATTTCTTTTTCTCTTGCTTCATAAAAAAAGAACACACGCATGTAAAATAAGTCTTATTACGATAGTCTTATGGCTTATTGAGACAAGTGGTTGTGAAAATCTTTTCTAATTTTCCTACTTTATTGAGAATAGAACTTTTTTAAGAAGGATTCAATTCTGGACGATTTATGTTTCACCTATTTTATTAAGGCAGGCGATGAGTTTTATAAAGAAAATAGAGCGAATGAAAAGGATTCATCAGTTAATCTGTGAAGAAAAAACAGGTTCGCCGGCTGCTTTTGCAAAAAAAATGTTTCTAAGCAGAAGTCAGCTCTATAATGAACTGGAAATAATTAAAGGTTTTGATGCGCCTCTGAAGTATTGTAAAAAGAGAGAGAGCTTTTATTATGAAACTTCTTTTGAATTAGTAGTGCATTATTCTCTAAGTACCATTAAAAATGAAGAAAGGAAAGAAATTTTTGGAGGATAAGAGTTCCGTCCAATGTTATTAGACGGAACTCCGCTAAGTTTGTTGTAGTAAAATACTTATGAAAGAAATTGGCTTTGTTTGCTTTTTTCTTTTGCGATTAAACTAGAATAAACCAAAATGAGAAAGAAAATAGTAAAAGTCGAAAACTTGTTTTTAAGTACATTGATTATTTTTTATACCTGTTCGATATTCATGGTAGTGTTTTATTTTGTGAGGAAACTGATGGGGGATGCTTTACACTTTGTGGTACATTAAAAAAGTGAGGTTTAGTTTTCTATTTGGTATAGAGACACTCTAACCAAAGAAGGTTCTTTTTGCATTTTAATTTCTCCTCGTATTTGCATGAGCTACTACGCCTGTATTTTGGGCTCTAATTTTTAGAAAGTATACAGTACTTAAAGATTCCTGTCATAGGGATCAGCACTTTCGTTCAAGGTTGTCAGACGGAATTCTGATGATTTTGTTATGAATAAATAGTTGCTAGTAAATGATTTATAACGTATTAATGAACCTTTTAAAAATTAAAATTATGAATTTAGAAAAAATGAATTTAGTAGAGCTTAATGCTCAGGAGGTACAAGAAGTAGAAGGTGGAGGTCTTTTTACTTTTATTGCCCTTGGTTTATTAATAATAGGGGTTGGTCTTATTTCGAATCATAGTAGGAGAGTTAATGGCCCTGGTGGAAATGGACAGAATGAAACCGGGTATTACAAGCAAGATTTGCTTTTAGATTGAGCACAGGTACTTTAAATTATAATGCCCTGATCAGTCAGGGCATCATTAATATATTATGTTAGTGAAGTAATATCTAGATTGCAATTTAGCATTATTATTTCTTCAATAAATGGATACTAAAAAAGAACTTTAAAATCAAGTACAAATGAAATATTCCTTTTTAAATACAATCAAAACTATGGTGCTGTTTTCGGTACTATTTTTAACAGGTTCGTGTGCCTTAAAATCGATTCCTTCTGAATATAATTTTGTAAAAACGGATTTTAAGATTACAGATCTTAACAAGTTAGGAAATGGAAAGATTCTAATTTATAACGGAGCAGATTTTTTACATAAAGTCGATAATACGGCAAGATTAAATATATGGATAAATGATAGACCATTAGGACAGCTTCGGGGAAGTGAATATGTAGTGATTGATCTTAAGAATGGTGTGTATAAATTTAAAGTATTACATATTGATATGTTTAACATGAAAAGTACTCATGAAATAGAAATTGATGACAAAACAAAAGTCATTAGAGTAAAACCTACTCTTACATCTAATAAATTAACTATAACCAATGAATTGCCTAAGAATTTTGGCAAATTTAGTTATCCTAAAATAAGATCATGACGGTAGGGTTTCTTCCAATTTTATCAGACGGAATTCTGATGAGTTTGTCGCAGTAAAAAAAAGTTTCCGGAAAAATGATTTTTCCAAAAATAATAATGAATGGTTTTAAAATTATGGAATCAGAAGGTTTTGATTATGGGAAGCTAGCAGCTAAAGAGGTAAGTAATGAAGTTATTTTAATTTCTGCGCTAGTAGTTATTATGATACTAGTTGCCACAATAGTAATTGTTTTAAATTATAGGAATAATAAAAAAAGCAAAGAATTTGGTGGGGAAAATGATTAGAAAAATACTTTATAATGGAGAACCAGATGATCGCAACAGTCTGCCTGGTCAAAAAAAAAACAGTATAAGCTTTGCAGCAAACAACATTTGCTTTAAATGTTTGTTAATTAATAAACATTTAGATTTCTACTTTTAAGCAGATGCTTTAACTTTACTTTTTGATACACTAACCTACTTAAATAGGAGTGTAAAATCATTAAAAAAAGTTACACTTATGGCTTCATTATTGTTTTCACCGCTTACAATAAAAAAAATCACTTTAAAAAACAGAATCGTTATTTCACCCATGTGTCAATATTCGTCTATAGACGGATTTGCAAACGATTGGCATTTGGTTCACTTAGGCAGTCGTGCCAGTGGCGGAGTGGGCTTAATTATTCAGGAAGCCACCGCGGTTTCTCCTGAGGCGAGAATTTCTCCTTCAGATTTAGGTCTGTGGAAAGAGGAGCATATTGAGAAACTTCAAATCATCAATACCTTTATTGTGTCGCAAAATGCGATTCCCGGAATTCAATTGGCACATGCCGGACGTAAGGCAAGTGTTTCGATACCGTGGGAAGGCAATAAAAAACTGGACATCGCTCAGGGCGGATGGCATACTGTTTCGGCAAGTGCGATTCCGTATCATGATGACGAGCCTTTTCTTCCCGAAGCTTTAGATAAGGATGGAATTCAAAAAGTAATTTCCGATTTTAAGTCCGCAACAAAAAGAGCCGTTAAAGCAGGTTTTCAGGTAATGGAAATTCATGCCGCGCATGGATATTTACTGCACCAGTTTTTATCACCTTTAACAAATGTGAGAACGGATGAATATGGAGGTACTTTTGAAAACAGAATCCGTTTTACTTTAGAAATTGTAGCCGCAGTACAATCAGAATGGCCGTCAGATTTGCCTTTGTTTGTTCGAATTTCAGCCACCGATTGGGCAGAAGGAGGATGGAATCCGGAAGAATCAGTGAAACTTTCCGTAATTTTAAAAGAAAAAGGAGTGGATTTAATTGATACTTCTTCAGGCGGATTAGTTTCGCACCAGCAAATTCCTTTAAAACCAAACTATCAGGTTCCTTTTGCAGCCAAAATCAAAAAAGAAGCTGCTGTTTTAACAGGCGCTGTTGGTTTAATCACAGGGGCGGCACAAGCCGAAGAAATTTTAAGCAGCGGCCAGGCCGATGTGATTTTGTTTGCGAGAGAGTCTCTTAGAAATCCGAATTTGCCTCTGGATTTTGCCAAAGAATTAGAGGAAGATATTCAATGGCCGAAACAATACGAAAGAGCAAAACTTTAATATTTTTATTCGCCGCGAATTCACGAATTTCATTTATGAATTCGCGGCAATCAAACAAAAACAAAACCAATGCAAAAGATTAGAACAGCATTATTATCATACGGAATGTCGGGTAAAGTATTTCACGCCCCATTTTTAAACATACACGACGGATTTGAATTATTAGGTTCCTGGGAAAGAAGTAAAAAACTCATTCAGGAAGATTATCCGGGGGTAAAAAGCTATCCCACAATTGAAGCGTTACTGGCAGATGATGTCGATTTGGTCATTGTAAACACACCGGTTGGAACGCATTATGAGTACGCAAAAAAGGTGCTTTTGAGCGGAAAACATGCTGTAGTAGAAAAAGCTTTTACCACCACAGTCGCTGAGGCACAGGAATTAGCCGCAATTGCAAAAGAAAAAGGATTGAAATTGGCCGTTTTTCAAAACAGAAGATGGGACAGTGATTTTAAAACCGTTCAAAAAATAATCAGTGATGGAGTTTTAGGAGATTTGGTAGAAGCCGAGTTTCATTTTGACAGATACAATCCATTATTGAGTCCTAAAGCACATAAAGAAACGGTGAATGACGGAGCTGGAATTCTGAAGGATTTAGGGCCGCACTTAATTGATCAGGCTGTTTGTTTGTTTGGTTCTCCAAAATCGGTTTTCGGAGACATTCGTTTTACCAGAACGAATACTCTGGTTGATGATTGGATTGATTTGGTGCTGATCTATGAAAATTTCAGAGTTCGTTTAAAAGCCAGTTTTTTTGTGAGAGAAGCCAATCCTGCTTATGTAGTGCAGGGAAAAAAAGGATCTTTTTTAAAGCCTCGTGGTGATGTTCAGGAGGATGATTTAAAATTGGGAAAAAAACCTAATCTGGAATCCTGGGGAACAGAATCAGAAACCTTACAAGGGCTTTTGCATACTGAAATCGACGGAAAACAAATCAGGGAGAAAATCCCAACACTTCAAGGGAACTACTTTTCCTTTTTTGATGGTGTTTATGATGCTATCGTAAAGGACAAAGAAGAACCGGTTAGTGCGCAGGACGGAGTAAAAGTAATGCAGATTATCGAAGCGGCAATCGCAAGTCACGCGCAACAAAAAGTAATTAACTTATAAAAAGTTTACCCATAGATTTAAGGATTAAACAGAGTATAACATTCTTTTAATTCTTGAAAACTGTGGTAAAAAAAAAGCACTTGTTTAGTACAGCACATTAAGGCCCTACAAAAAAACTTTGCCTCTTTGAACCTTTGTCCCTCAAAAAAAATTATAAACATACAACGTTGTAAATCGAGGAACTGGTAGGTTTTATAGGTGGTAAAGCAGCTTTTTAGTACTTTTATACTTTAAATCCAAAACGAAACATTTTGATCAACTTCAATCCACTAGCATTATTCCAAACCAAAGGGAAGATTAAGAAAGTTTACAGAGAAGCTAAAATCTCTTATTTAAACCGAATTCGTTTTGCTGTTGGGATGTTTTATTTTGGGATGGGTTTGAGTTTTGCGACCTGGGCAAGCAGGATTCCGGATATCAAAACGGCCTTACATTTAACCGAAGGAGATCTGGGTTCTATCCTTTTTGCTTTGCCAATGGGGCAATTGGTTATTATGCCATTTTCCGGTAAGATGGTTACAAAATTCGGGAGCCATCGCATTTTGATTTTTTCTTTAATCATGTATGTGTTATGTCTGGCTAATTTAGGTTTGGCAACTTCAGCCCTACAATTGTCATTGGGATTATTCCTGTTCGGATTATTTGGGAATCTGGCCAATATTGCCGTTAATACACAAGGTGTTTATACCGAGGAACTTTTTAGAAAAACAATAATGTCTTCTTTTCACGGGATGTGGAGTTTTGCCGGATTTACCGGAGCTTTAGTAGGCTTAGGAATGCTGGCTTTAAAACTAAGCCCGCTTCATCATTTTATGATTGTGGCAGGAGTTGTATTGCTGATGATTGCTTTTAACTTTAAATTTTTAATCAAAGCCAAAGAAAAGATCAAAGTCAAAGGCGAGAAGAAAAAGTTATTTGTGAAACCGGACACTGCTTTAATCTGGCTTGGCGTGATTGGATTTTGCAGCATGGCCAGTGAAGGTGTTATGTTTGACTGGAGTGGTGTATATTTTAAAGATGTTGTAAAAGCACCCGGACCATTGGTCATTTTGGGATATACTTCTTTTATGATTATGATGGCAAGCGGACGATTTTTAGGAGACGGTCTTATCAATAAATTTGGCCGTGAACGGGTGATGCAGATTAGCGGAGTTATGATTTCGGCCGGACTTTTTACAGCCGTTTTTCTTCCTTATCTTATACCTTGTACCATTGCTTTTATGGCTGTTGGTTTAGGAGTAGCCACTATCGTTCCTACCGTTTACAGTATGGCCGGGAAAAACCCGACAGTTCCGCCCGGAGAAGCTTTAACGATTGTTTCGAGTGTGAGTTTTTTGGGGTTCTTAATGGGACCACCGGTTATCGGACATATTGCTGAAACTTTTGGACTTCAGTTTTCATTTGCTTTTATTGGGATTTTTGGCGTTTTGATCGCCTTTATGGTTTCTAAAATTAGAGTAACTTCTTAATTGAAACAGACATAAAATGGCCAGGGTTAAGAAACTGACATAGCTATACTATTTTTAAATAATTTTATTTAACAGGAAAATACTTTAATATTTTTTGTTTATATTTGAATTCCGGATTAAAACAATAGGTTTTAATTCGTACTTTTTTATTCCTTCCAAAAACCAATTTTATCTTTTGATGTAGGAGATTGAATGTTTTGTAACCAAAACCAATTCAATCCAAAACTAAATTCTAAAAGTAAATTGGGGGTTCATGACAAAGAAAGGGATCTTACTATTTGTGTTATTACCTATTGGTTTTCTATTTGCACAGGAACAGACTACTTTTTTGGGAATTGTGATTGATGCAAAGACCCAAAATCCTTTAGGGAATATTGTCGTAAACATTCAGAATTCTTCCATAACACAACTAACCAATGCAAAGGGAAAATTTGAATTGCAAGCTGCTGTAAAGGGAGAGCAATTATTATGGATACACAGTCAGGGCTATAAGGATCTCCTTTTAAAAATACAGTCTAATCCGGGGCAAAAGGTAGATTTAGGAATCTTGCCCTTAGAAGATAATTTTTCGGATGAAACACCGGCAGCCTTAATCACGCTATCAGACAGTGAACTTTCTGAGGATAATAGTTCCTCTGAAATGACTTCAGGTTTTTTGCAATCTTCAAAAGATGCTTTTATGCAGGCTTCCGCTTTCAATTGGGGACAGGCCCGATTTAGGGTTCGGGGTTTAGACAGTGAAAACGGCACGATGATGCTAAACGGCACGATCATGAATAAAATTTACGATGGAAGGCCACAATGGAGTAATTGGGGAGGTTTGAATAATGTATTGCGAAATCAGGAGTTTTCGATTGGTGCAGCGGCTTCAAATTATACTTTCGGAGGAATTTTAGGAACACAACAAATCACGACACGTGCTTCAATGTACAGGAAAAGCAGTCAGATGTCTCTTTCAGGAAGTAATACTACATACACCTGGCGGGCTATTACGAGTTATGCTTCAGGAATGAGTGCTTCTGGTTGGGCTTATGTCCTTTCCGGCGGGAAGCGCTGGTCGGGTGAAGGGTATTTTGAAGGGACAAATTTCGCAGCAGAGTCTTTTTTTGTGAGTATCGAAAAAAAACTAAGCGACAAACATTCGTTGAATTTTACCGGATTTTATACCCCAAATTCAAGGGGGAAAAATTCAGCCCATACAGCGGAGGTTATTCAATTAACAAATAAAAAATACAATTCTTATTGGGGATTTCAAAACGGAGAAAAACGAAATGCGAGGGTAAAAAGAGTCGAAGAACCACTCTTGATGCTAAACCATTATTACAAAATAAATGAAAAAACCGATCTGAATACGAGTGTCCTGTATCAATTGGGTCAGGTAGGAAACAGTACGATTGATTATCAAAATACGGCCAGTCCGGATCCTGTGTATTATCAAAAATTACCCAGCTATTATACCTCACTTTATGGAAAAGACAAAGGGGAGTTTTCGGGAGATTTTGCCCCCGATGCTGTAAATGCCGAACAAGCAAAAACAAAGTTTACCGAGAATAAGCAGATCAATTGGGAGCAGTTGTATCGTGCCAATCAGAAACCAATATTAAATTCTGATGGAACAATTGAAGGATATGAGCCCGCTCAAAGTCATTATGTTTTGTATGAAGACCGAACAGATGATAAAACCTTGGCGGCCAGCTCCAATCTAAACCTACAAATAACAGAGCACAGTACTTTTGATGGAGGGGTAACTTTTAGGCGTTTAAAATCACATCAGTTTCAATACCTTTTAGACTTGCTGGGTGGGGAATATTTTGAGGATATTGCTCCCTTTTATAGCGGAAGTCAGGCGCAGTCAGATTTGCAGAACCCAAATCGGCAGGTTAAAAAAGGGGACACTTACGGATACAATTATAATTTTTTAGCAACAACAATTGATGCTTTCACACAATTTAAATTCAATTACAATAAGATAGATTTTTATTTAGGTCAGTCCTATTCCGTTTCCAATTATCAGCGAGAGGGATTGTATCAAAACGGAATTTATCCGGCTTCTTCTCTTGGAAAAAGTAAAAATGTGGGTTTTGAAAATTTTGGTTTTAAAGGAGGTTTCACGTATAAAATTTCAGGGAAACAATGGTTGTTTTTGAACGGAATGCATCTGAGCAGAGCACCATCTTTAAGAAATACGTTTGCAAATTCCCGATTGAATAATTCAGTTGTTGACGGAATTGAAAATGAAAATATCAGCAGCGCCGAAGGAAACTATGTCTTCCGCTCCCCAAATTTTAAAATTCGTTCGACCGTTTATTATTCGCTGATCAAAAACACAACCCGAACTTCTTTTTTCTATGCAGAAGGAATTTTTGACAAAGCTGCGGCTTATAACAATACAGATGCTTTTGTGAGTCAGACGTTAATGCATTTAGACAAGAAGAATATAGGGATGGAATTCAGTATGGAATATCAGGTTTCATCAACATTTAAAACAACCTTCTGTGCAGCTTATGGTCACTATAGTTATAGCAGTAACCCCAATGTAACGATTACGAACGATGCCAATGTTGCGAAAGGTAGCACTTCAGCTGTTTTTGATTTTGGAGAATCTTACCTTAAAAACTACAAACAACCAGGAATGCCTCAACAGGCTTTTTCGGTGGGATTGGAATACAGAGATCCTAAATATTGGTGGCTTGGAGTAAATATTAATTATTTGTCTGAGAATTATATCGATGTTTCGCCTATTGCAAGAACGAATCGGTTTTATAAAAATTCTGTTAATGGTCTTGTATTTCCGGAGGCGACGGAAGAACAGGCAGCCGTTTTACTGAAACAGGAAAAATTGGATCCAATTTCATTATTAAATATTGCAGGCGGAAAGTCCTGGCGCCTATCGCATAAGTACATTGGGCTTTTTTGGAGTATCAATAATATTCTGGATGTGAGCTACAAAACAGGTGGTTTTGAGCAGGCCCGAAATGCCAATTTCAGGGCTCTCAATCAGGATGTGTCGAGTGAAACACCATCATTTGGTCCCAAATATTATTATGGATATGGTAGAACTTATTTTGTAAACCTTACCATCAGTTTGTAAAAATTAAAACCAATTTAAAATGAAAAATAGATTTTTAATTTTCGGCTATGTCTTGTTCGTACTCTTTCTTTATAGTTGCAATAATGAAATCGAAATTCCGAAATTGGAATGTACGCAACCCGATTTAGTGGTAAACCAAAAGGTTCAGAAAGTGAAGGATATTTCAGGGCTAGTGCCGAAAC
The DNA here is from genome assembly GCF_048514875.1 of Flavobacterium sp. T12S277. Taxonomy (NCBI): domain Bacteria; kingdom Pseudomonadati; phylum Bacteroidota; class Flavobacteriia; order Flavobacteriales; family Flavobacteriaceae; genus Flavobacterium; species Flavobacterium sp. T12S277. The sequence goes on from NZ_JBLYEG010000005.1 coordinate 59,268, forward strand.
AATATGGGTATGACGATATCATTGAGGCTTATGTCGTATCCAGCGATGAAGGAGGAAATTTTTTTAAGACTCTTTTTTTACAAACGATACCAACCGAAACCATACCGGCAATTGGATTGAATGTTCCGGTTGATGTTTCTGGTACGTACATCGATTTTCGTGTGGGGAGCAAAGTATACCTTAAATTGAAAAATCAGTTTACAGATTTGTATTTCGGCGGCCTGCGTATCGGAAGTTTGTTTGTGAGCAATTCGGGAGATCCCACGATTGGCCGAATTTCAAAAACGGATTATAAAAACGTTCTGAATGCGTCATGTACCCTAATTGATGAGAGTAAACTGGTAAAAACGATGGCTATAGAAGAGGCATTAAGCGAGGAGTGGCTTAATACGTTGATCGAGTTAAAAGACGTTCAGTTTACCGAGGAAGCGATTGGGCGTCATTATTTTGAAGAATCGAACAATATAGGTGGTGCAACAAATTGGAATCTTGGGGATAAAAGTGGCAATCAGATTATTTTCAGAACAAGTGCTTACGCTAATTTTGCGGCTAATTTGGTGCCTGAAGGCAGTGGCAAAGTGAGAGGAGTTTTGACAAAATTCGGATCAGATTATCAATTAATAGTCAGATCGGAAAAAGATCTGGAGATGAAAGGGAAAAGAAATGTTCCGCTTTTTGCAGAAGATTTTCAGGGGGTAAAAAATAATGTGAATTTTAGTCTGCCGGGCTGGAGCAATATTGTCGAAAAAGCTTCAAAATTATGGGAAAGCATGGTGTATGCCGGAAATGGTTATGCAGAGTTTAACACCACAGGCACAACCGGAGCTGTAAATATCGCCTGGTTGGTTACGCCAAAAATTAATCTGAGCGGCTATAAAAACGCAGTGCTGTCTTTTAGAAGTGCTCAGCATGACTTAAAACTTGATTCACCATTAAACATTTTGGAAGTTTATATTTCAACTAATTTTGACGGTTCGAATGTAACCAAAGCAAAGTGGACAAAATTATCCGCAAAAATTCCTTCTTTGGCAACACCCCCGCGAACGTTTATAAGTTCGGGAGCAATTGATTTGTCTGCCTATTCAGAAAACATTCATATTGCATTTAAATATATTGGTTCGGGTAAGGACAAAACATTGAATGGAGCTTTTATGGTTGACGACGTCAGGATTTTTGCTGAAAAGTAAAGAGCTCTTGTTTATTGATGCCGTTAAGAGATTGATTTTTAGGAGGTATATTGAATAGTGTGTTGTTTTTCAGATTTAAACTGTTAAAAATTGATGGAATTTTGTATTTTGGTCACCCCAAATCAATACAAATACAACTATGAAAATCTACTTTATTGCCATCTTAATGATGGTTTTTCCATGTTTAGTACACAGTCAGAATCCGGACAATGCACCTGTGAGGCTGAAACAAATCAATATTGTAAAAACAAATTACCAAAACTCTAAAGATGGTGAGATTGTAAACAAAACAATTGTTTTTAAAGACGGAAAAATACAAACCATTACGACTTCAGATGTTATTCAGCATTTCTTTTACAACACCAAAGGTTTATTGGATATGACCGTAAAAGATAAGGTTGGAAGCGATTGGAAAGAAGTTGTGAATTATACGTATGATGCAGACAACAACATTACAAAGTTTGTTAAAAAATACCAGGAAGGTAACGATTACATTACCAAAGTCGTAACTTTTGGCTACGAAGGAGCGAGAGTAAAAGTAACTACGAAAAAGAGTACCAATCACCAGAATTTAGTGGATGATATCGAGTATATTGTTGAAAACGGGACCATCGTGAGACGTACTTCACGTGACAGAAATAAAGCAATTATTGGCAAAATTGAATATGTTTATTTCAATGATAATGTCATAAAACATAAAGGCCTGGTAGGAGACAAAATTTCGAAAAGTTTTACGTTTGATGATAAAAATTCGGTTGATCTTTTGATTGTTAAAAAATTGTTTGGAGACAATTATAAAGTAATTGTACCGATGATTTCGTATCATGAAGAAGAATTTAGTTTTGAATCAATCTCTCCTAATAATGAAATTGTTTTTAGCCCTTCTTCTACTGTTTTGGTTGGAGTGAGCAGAAAATACAAATACAACAAACTGAATTTCCCGATTTCTTGCTCGCAGGTGGAGGAAAACGGAATTGTAAAAACAGAGAAAACTTTTATTTACGAGTAAGGTAAATTTTAAACTGAAATCCCAAATCCCAGATTCCAGATTCCAAATCCCAAACTTCAATAAACAATTGGAATTTGGGATTTGGAATTTTTTATAGAATGGGGTAATTTCCCAAATAGCACTTAAAAAAGATATTCTATAAGTGTTAGTACCTTACAAATCATTAAATTTGCACCTTATTCAAAGCTATGTTAGAAAAAGAAGTTATAAATTTTGAGAGAACTGCCATTGTGGGTATTATAACTCAAAATCAGAGTGAAGAAAAACTTAACGAATATCTGGACGAATTAGAGTTTTTGACTTTTACTGCAGGAGGTGAAGTGATTAAGCGCTTTTCGCAAAAAATGGAACGTCCAAATCCTAAAACTTTTGTAGGGACAGGGAAAATAGATGAAATCAATCTTTTTGTAAAAGAAAACGACATATCGACTTTAATTTTTGATGATGAATTATCGCCATCACAACAAAAGAATATTTCCAGAATTATAGATTGTAAAATCTTAGACCGTACGAATTTAATTCTTGATATTTTTGCACAAAGAGCGGAGACTTCTTATGCAAGAACACAGGTTGAATTGGCACAATGTCAATATTTATTACCAAGACTTTCGGGTTTATGGACACACCTTGAGCGTCAAAAGGGTGGTATTGGTATGCGTGGTCCGGGAGAAACAGAGATCGAGACGGACAGACGTATTGTACGTGACCGAATTTCGTTGCTAAAAGACAAAATCAAAACAATCGATAAACAAATGAGTATTCAGCGCAGTAATCGCGGTGCGATGGTGCGTGTGGCATTAGTAGGATATACCAATGTTGGAAAATCGACGCTGATGAATGCGATTGGTAAAAGTGATGTTTTTGTTGAAAATAAATTATTCGCAACTTTAGATACCACCGTTCGAAAAGTAGTAATTAAAAACCTGCCTTTCTTATTATCCGATACAGTAGGTTTTATTAGAAAATTACCAACGCAATTGGTTGATTCTTTTAAAAGTACCCTGGATGAGGTTCGTGAAGCCGATTTGTTATTGCATGTTGTAGATATTTCACATCCTGATTTTGAAGATCATATTGCATCGGTAAATCAGACTTTATTAGAGATCAAGAGTAATGATAAACCAACGATTATGGTTTTTAATAAAATTGATGCCTACAAACATCTGACTATTGATGAAGATGATTTGATTACCGAAAGAACCAGAAGACATTATACGCTTGAGGAATGGAAACAAACCTGGATGGGTAATGTTGGAGAAGATAAAGCCTTGTTTATCTCGGCAACACAGAAAGAGAATTTTGAGGAATTTAGAGAGATCGTTTACGAAGCAGTTCGTCAGATTCACATCACGAGATTCCCGTATAATAAGTTTCTGTATCCGGATTATAAGGATGCAATCGAAAAAGAAGAAGAATAAAAAAACGGCTTTTGAATTACTCAAAAGCCGTTTTTGTTTTTTATTAGAATCCGAAATTAACTCCTAAGCCGAAAACTTCTCTGGTTTGAAAGCCTTTAAAAGCATTGTCGTCATAAATTGCCTGGAAGGATAAATTGGCAGATAAAAATTTGTTTACTTTCATGATAATGTTCAACGAGTAGTTGATGTCTACATTTTGAGGATCTTCTAAATAATTAGAGTACAGGTTCAAAGTATTTTCTGCAGTAACATTGGTCATGATGGCCAATTTGTAATAAACAGAGGCATAGAAACCTAGTTCATAACGCATGCTTTTGTTGGCATCTACACCAAAATAAGCACCATCGACATAAGGTAAGCCGGTTGTCTGATCAATTCCTGAAGTATAAGCGCTGTCGACAAAAGTGAATTTTGAAGTTAAGGGTGCAAAGTTTATTTTAAGATTTTCATCTTTTGACCAATAAATCCCGGGACCGGTAGTCAGATAACCCGGAGACATGAATTTGGTGTTTTCGGTTCTGATTTCTTTTCCGTTTGCGTCTTTACCATAAATGTAACCCGTGGTAAACTGGGTTCTGAAATTTAGGAAATAAGAATAGTACCATTCTCCAAAAGCTCTTTTACCTACAATCGAATTGAATTCAAGACGGTCATCTGTCTTTTTTCCAAAATCGGTATTTTTAGTTTGTAAGATACCGTAAGAGGCCAGGATTTTATTGTCCCAGGTAAGATCTTCTTTTTTGTAATTGAAATCATAGTTGATTCCTAAAGTTCCGGAAAAGCTGTCTTCACCTCCGGCAAGCCAGTTGTTAAAGCTGGATTGATTTAGCAAAAGAGAGACTGTTCCTTTGGCTTTCCATCCTTCATCCTCTATTGTATCATTTATTTTTTTTACCGCCTTTTCAGTATTTTGGATGAGTTCTTTTTCTGAATTTTGGGCTTGAACAAAAGTAAAGTTCGTTAAAATAAGAAGTAATAACGCTAGCTTTTTCATGATATCTGGTTTAAAAGTGTAAGAACAAATATACTAAATAATCGTTAAAAAGACTTATGGGATGTAGTTGGTAAGGGATGTTATTTCTTTGATTCTTTGTATAAAGGTACCGCCGAACAGGCCTCACCATACATAATGCTTCTTGCAAATGGCTGTAGGTAAGTTGCTGCTAAAATGTAAGCACGGGTTGGAACCGGTTTTCGTGAGCATCCTTTTACAATTACAGGTTTGTTTTTGTAAGCAGTATAGTCAAGTTTGCTCAGTATTTCTTCGTACAAACTTGCTTCCAGATCCTCAATAGTTCCATTGACTACTTTTTTGGCGTAGGGTGCCAATTGTATGGCCACAAGAATAGAAGACCAGGCAGGAACAATAGCATCTGTGCTGCAGTTTATAGCCACATATTGATCCTGGTATTGCGACCAATCGTGATTTTTTAAGTGCTCTCTAAAGTCTTTTTCTTTTAATAAAAAACCTTCTAAAAGCCATTGCGATATATCGATTTGCACACGAACACCTTTTGGATAATAATCTTCAAGATCAAAAACCTCCAGGGCACTATTGGCAACTTTATTGATGATTTCTTCCATTTTTATTTAGTTTTCAGTCGCAGTCTCAGTCGTAGTATTTAACTGCGACTGCGACTGTAAACTGCATACTTTTTTAAAGCATTCCTAATTCTAATTTTGCTTCTTCGCTCATTAAATCTTTACTCCATGGCGGATCGAAAGTAATTTCAACATCAACATCTTTTATGTTTTCAATTGTTTTTACTTTCTCTTCAACTTCTCTTGGTAAACTTTCTGCAACGGGGCAGTTTGGAGAAGTTAGGGTCATTAAGATTTTTACTTCATAATCGGTGTTGACCATTACATCGTAAATTAATCCTAATTCATATATGTCTACAGGAATTTCCGGATCATAAATGCCTTTTAAAACTTTTACGATTGATTCTCCTAATTCGTTTGTGTCAATTTCTTGTTCCATTGTTTTTGTTTTTTGAACACTAAGTGTTTTTATTTTTTACCATTAAGAGATTAAGAGAAATTAGGGCTGACGCTTTATGACGCTTAATGTCTTAGAGGTTAATTTTTTTTAATTTTTGTTTTTCGAGTCAAAAGCCAAAGCGTACATTTTGATGTTTTTGATCATCGATACTAAACCATTTGCACGTGTTGCGGATAAATGTTCTTTTAAGCCGATTTCGTCAATAAAATCAACATCTGCACTCAAAATATCTGCTGCTTTTTGATTGGAGAATGTACGAATCAATATGGCAATAATTCCTTTGGTCAGGATGGCATCACTATCAGCAGTAAAGACAATTTGATCCTCTTTTTGTTCTCCTTGTAACCAAACTTTCGATTGGCACCCTTTGATTAAATTCTCGTCGGTTTTATATTCTTCTTTGATTAACGGAAGACTTTTTCCTAATTCGATGATGTACTCGTAACGTTGCATCCAGTCATCAAACATCGAAAATTCGTCTATTATCTCGTTTTGTATCTCTTTTATTGTCATAATTATTCTTTCGTAAAATCCAGCAGCAAATTTACCAATTTTTCTATCTCTTTTGGCGGATATCCATCATCGAAACCCAGAGTTTCATATGTTTTCTGATGCTGAGTGATTTTTAAATTTCCTAATGCAGCACCATCATGAAAACGTTTTTGCGTTGGTCCTTTTAGGTTTGGAATGTTTTTAATATTGATTTTTGAAAATTCAGCTACAATCTGTTTCCATTTTAAATCATCTATTTTGCTTTCAACGGGCTTCGCATTACGGCCATTGGTAACCGAAACTGTTTTATTCTGTACCACGATCACTTTGTAAATGCCTCGGGAAACGGCAGAATATTCAATTTCAGTAGCTTTCATGTCGGCTTTTTTTTGACCGGAACAGCTTGTTCCTATAAAAAACGTTAAGAGCAATAAAGATAATATTCTCATAAAAAGGGTTTTTTAGCTTAACATCGTTTTTGCCTTTTTAACGGCTTCAACCATTATGTCAATTTCTTCTATGGTGTTGTAAAAAGAAAAAGAGGCGCGAATAGTTCCCGGAATGCAGAAAAAACTCATAATGGGCTGCGCACAATGATGTCCGGTTCTAACGGCGATTCCCAGTTTGTCGATAATTGAACCAATATCGTACGGATGGATTCCATCTATATTAAACGAAATCACAGAGGCTTTATTTCCGGTTCCGTAAATTTTTAAACCTTCAATTTCTAATAAACGTTTTGTTGCATGCTCTAATAAATGTGTTTCGTGCTGATGAATAGCATCGAAACCAATGTGGTTCAAATAATCAACAGCAGTTCCTAAAACAATTCCCCCGGCAATATTTGGAGTTCCTGCTTCAAATTTATGTGGCAACTCAGCATAAGTCGTTTTCTCGAAAGTAACTTCTTTAATCATTTCGCCACCACCCTGATAAGGAGGCAGTTTATTTAACCATTCTTCTTTTCCGTAAAGAATTCCGGTTCCGGTTGGTCCGCACATCTTATGCCCTGAAAAAGCATAAAAATCACAATCTAAATCCTGAACATCAGGTTTTAAATGCGGAACAGCCTGTGCACCATCAATCAAAACCGCCGCACCAACAGCGTGGGCTTTTTCGATCATATATTTGACAGGGTTGATAATTCCTAATGCGTTCGAAATATGATTTACCGTTACCACTTTGGTCTTTTCAGACAATAAGGCATCATAGGCTTCCATTATAAGTTCGCCCTCTTCATTCATAGGAATAACTTTTAGAGTTGCTCCTGTTTTTTCACATAACATTTGCCAAGGCACAATATTACTGTGATGTTCTAATGAAGAAACCACTACTTCGTCTCCAGGTTTTAAAATTGAAGCAAAACCGTTGGTCACTAAGTTGATTCCGTGAGTAGTTCCCGAAGTAAAAAGTACTTCGTGCGAAAATTTCGCGTTGATATGATGTTGGATTTTTACTCTTGAAATTTCGTAAGCATCAGTTGCCAACTGGCTTAAAGTATGAACCCCACGATGAATATTGGCATTAATTTCCTGATAATATTTTGCGATCGCATCAATCACAATTTGTGGTTTTTGTGAAGTTGCGCCGTTGTCGAAATATACTAAAGGTTTTCCGTTTACTTTTTCTGAAAGTATCGGAAAATCAGCTCTTATTTTTTGGATGTCTAACATGTCTTATTTAGAAAAATTCTACTTACAAAAGTACTAAAACAAAATTGGTTTATCCATTAAAACTATAATTTCCTTTTATGGCGCTATCAATTGAGAATTTGTGTATTGTTTCTTCAAAATTTGTCCGCGTTCTTTAAATTTTATGAATTGTATTTCTAAAATAAGTTGTATAATCTTGATTGTAAATTATTTATATTGCATTAAAATTACCTTTAGCGCTATGAAAAAATTTCTAAAATTATTTGCACTTGTTTTAGTTCTTGCATTTTTGTATTTTGGGTTTACTACTTATCCCAAATTGGATTTGATTTCCGGTTTTTCGGCCAAAAGTATCGCATCAGGCCATTTTATTGATCATCGTTCGAAGGAATTAATCGAAAAAACCGATAATGATATCAAGATGATTACTTTGGCGACCAACACCATTAATGATACAGGAAAATTTGCTGCCTCTACAGTTTATGGTTTCAAAGAAAGAAAGGCGATTTACAGGGAAGGGCTGGGAGCGACCCTGATCAATGATGAGTATGATATTGCAAAACCTTATCTGCTTCCAAAAAGAACAAAATTAGAGAACAATCTTGCTTTTCCTTATGGGAATAAAGAGCCCAAGGATGCCATGTTTTCGAATGTGGACTATACCAAGCTGAAAAAGGCAGTGGACGGTTCTTTTGATGCAGCCGGAGAAAAGGTGAAACGAACGCGTGCTGTGGTAGTGTTGTATAAAGACAAATTGATTGCTGAAAAATACGATACAGGTTTTAATAAAAGCAGTAAGATTTTGGGATGGTCGATGACTAAAAGTATTACGAGTTCGGCTTATGGAGTTTTGGCCAGACAACGAAAAATAGATATCTATAAACCTGCTCCAATCGCAGAATGGCAAAATGACGATCGTAAAATTATTACCACTAACGATTTGCTTCATATGAATTCAGGTTTGGAATGGGAGGAGGATTATACTAAAATTTGTGATGCTACCGAAATGCTTTTTCAGGCAGAAGATATGGGGAAGGTGCAAATGGATAAACCGGCTAAGTTTAAACCTAATACGCATTGGTATTATTCTTCCGGAACCACTAATTTATTATGTCGAATTTTAAGAGGTCAGTTTAAAACACAGCAGGAATATCTTGATTTTTGGTACAGCGCCGTAATCGATAAAATCGGAATGAACTCGATGATTGTGGAGCAGGATATGTCGGGGATTTTTGTGGGATCTTCTTACGCCTGGGCAACAGCGAGAGATTGGTCAAAATTTGGATTGTTGTATTTGCATAAAGGAAACTGGAACGGAGAACAGGTTTTGGACGAAAGTTGGGTAAAGTATACGGCAACTCCAACAAATACTTCTAAAGGGGCTTACGGTGCGCAGTTTTGGTTAAATGCCGGAGGGAAGTTTCCTGATGCACCTCGTGATATGTTTTACTGTGATGGTTATCAGGGGCAAATGGTAGCGATTATTCCGTCTTTAGATCTGGTAATCGTTAGGATGGGAGTGGACAAAGCAGGACCCGGTTTTGATTTTAATGAATTTTTGAAGGAGGTTATTTCTTCCGTAAAAAAGTAATAAAAAACCCGACAGGTTTTTAAAACCTGTCGGGTTTGGATATGGTATTCAGAGTATTTTTTACAAATCAAATCCTAAATTCACACCTAATTTTGTAGCGATGATTTTAGTGATTCGTTGTTTTAATTCTGGTATTTTAATGCTTTCGATTACGGCATTTGAGAAGGCGTACATCAATAAAGCTTTAGCTTCTTTTTTCGGGATTCCACGTGATTGCATGTAGAACATTGCAGTTTCGTCTAATTGTCCAACAGTACAACCGTGAGAACATTTAACGTCGTCAGCAAAAATTTCTAATTGTGGTTTGGCATTAATGGTTGCTTTGTCGCTCAATAAAATGTTGTTGCTTTTTTGGAAAGCATTTGTTTTTTGAGCTTCTTTTTCCACCAAAACTTTTCCATTGAAAACTCCTGTTGAGCGGTCAGAGAAAATTCCTTTATAATCCTGGAAACTCTCACAGTTTGGCTGTGCGTGGTTTACCAAGGTATAATGGTCAACATGTTGTTTGTCATTCAAAATAGAAATTCCGTTAAGCGTACTTGTTAGTCTTTCTCCAAAATGGTAAAAGTTTAAGTTGTTACGCGTTAGGTTTCCTCCAAATGAAAAGGTATGAACATAAGCATGACTTTCCTGTTGTTGAGAAACGTAAGTGTTGTCTACTAAGTTTGCTTCGCTATTATCATTTTGAATTTTATAATAATCCACAATAGCACGTTTTTGAGCAAAAATCTCGGTAACTGAATTCGTTAAAACCGGGTTTTCATTCAAACTCTGGTGACGCTCGATAATTTGAACATGTGAATTTTCACCCACAATAATAAGGTTTCTCGGCTGAACCATTAACGCAGCTTCATTACCCGTCGAGAAATACATGATTTCGATAGGTTTATCGGCTACTTTCTTTTTTGGGATATTGATAAAAGCTCCTTCACTTGCAAATGCGGTGTTCAGTGAAGTCAGACTTTCCTCTTTACTTGCAATCTGATTGAAGTAAGTATCAATGATCATTTTATATTTTGGTTTGGTCAATGCCGATGACATCAAACAAACATCGATTCCGTCATGTGTAGTTGAAGACAAATGGGAACTGAATACGCCATCGATAAACACTAATTTATAAGTGTCGATTTCATGTAAAAAGTATTTTTTTACCTGATTAAACTCGATTGCATTCTCTTCCTTAGGAAAAACCGTAAAGTCATTTTTTAAGATGGCATTTAGCGATGTGTATTTCCAAGCTTCTTCTTTTTTGGTTGGGAAACCTTTATTTTCAAAGTTTTTTAGTGCTTTGGTGCGAATGTCATGCAAATCTGAATGTACATCGACACGCTCTTCAAAAGCCATAAAAGACGATACTAATTTTTCTTTTAAATCCATTGTTCTTTTGTTTCCTTTGGGTTTCAGGTTTCAAGTTTCAGGTTGACTATTGGAACTTATTTCTTTGAAATCCGTTTTTTTGTTTCAGGTTTAAAGTTTCTGTTTTTTATTGAAACTTATTTCCTTTGAAATCTTTTTTATTGAGATAAGTGATAAAGTTTTTTATTTTGCCACTTAAATTTTCGTAATCTTTTTTTAAAGCTTCAAATTTTTGTTTTGAAATATATTCAAAATCAAAAACCCGGTATAATTGAGATCTTGTTTCTCCAGCAGATCCTTTTGCAATGGATAAAAATTGTCGAAATTCTAAATTTCCATCTCTTTCAAAACCTTCAGCGATGTTATCCATTACTGAGCCGGAAGAACTTTTTATTTGGTTTTTAAACCTGAGATCTGATTTTAAGTCTGTTTCAGTTGCAATAAGATGAATTTCTTTTGCTAATCGTCTGGCTTCTTTCCAAATTTCTAAATCCTCAAATCTATTAATCGTTGCCATATTTCTGTTTTTAATTAATTAAGTTTAAACTTACAAAAATGTAGTTTAACTTGAAACTAAAAAAACATGAAACCTGAAACGAAAATTTAGTTTTCTGCTTTAATCCAGTCGTATCCTTTTTCTTCCAATTCGTAAGCTAGTTCTTTTCCTCCTGATTTTACGATTCTTCCGTTGTAAAGAACGTGAACGAAATCCGGAACGATATAATCTAACAAACGTTGGTAGTGTGTGATTACGATAATGGCATTTTTCTCGCTTTTCAATTTGTTAACTCCGTTAGCCACAATTCTAAGCGCATCGATATCAAGACCAGAATCGGTTTCGTCAAGGATAGCTAATTTTGGCTCTAACATTGCCATTTGAAAAATCTCATTTCTTTTTTTCTCTCCTCCTGAAAAACCTTCGTTTAGCGAACGGGATAAAAATTTACGATCGATTTCTAACAACTCCGATTTCTCACGAATTACTTTTAGCATTTCATTAGCAGGCATTTCTTCCTGACCGTTTGCTTTACGAGTTTCGTTGATTGCAGTTTTCATGAAGTTGGTTACACTAACTCCGGGAATTTCTACAGGATATTGAAAAGAAAGGAAAACTCCTTTGTGCGCTCTTTCTTCAGGAGCAAGATCGGCAAGATCTTCTCCATCAAGGAAAACTTCTCCATCAGTAACTTCATAGTTTTCGTTTCCGGCAATTACAGCCGAAAGTGTACTTTTTCCGGAACCGTTTGGTCCCATGATAGCGTGTACTTCGCCAGCTTTTACTTCTATATTAATTCCTTTAAGGATTTCTTTATCACCAATTGAGGCGTGAAGGTTTTTTATTGATAACATTGTTTTTTTTATTTTATATAAATGTCAATTCTATTTTTGTTGTTTGGTTTAGGATGTTGGCATTAAAATGCGCGTGTCCTAAATATTCCATGCCCAGATAATCGGCTGATTTTTTGAACGGAATGTAAAAACTATCTTCAATTTCATTATCGTGTGAATTGGAAATCACACCAATTTTCTTTCCTCTGAGTTTTCTTCCGGTTTCTTTTTCAATTCGAATTAAATCCGAAAAGCGATCAAAGAATACCTTCATGATTCCACTCATATTATACCAATATATGGGTGTTGCAAAAATTAAAGTGTCGTATTTTTCGATGATCCTTTTTATTAAAGGAAAAAAATCATCTTCTCTGTTCTTGCTTTCGTAATCATAATAGGAAATATTATAATCACTCAGATCAATTACTTCTATTCCGGTTTCTTTAGAAATTTCATCCGCAATTCGGGTCGTATTCCCATTTTTTCTGGATGAACCTAAAATGATTACTTTTTTGCCTTCCATTTCGTGATTAACCTACAGATCCTTCTAGAGAAATTTCTAATAATTTTTGAGCTTCAACAGCAAATTCCATTGGCAATTTGTTCAAGACATCTTTACTGAAACCGTTTACAATTAAGGCAATCGCTTTTTCAGTCGGGATACCTCTCTGGTTGCAATAAAAAACCTGATCTTCTCCAATTTTACTTGTAGTTGCTTCGTGCTCTATTTTAGCAGATGGATTTTTACTTTCGATATATGGGAAAGTATGCGCTCCACAATTGTTCCCCATTAAAAGAGAATCACATTGCGAAAAGTTTCTGGCATTTTCTGCTCTCGGACTAATCTGAACTAATCCACGGTAACTGTTTTGTGATTTACCAGCCGAGATACCTTTAGAAATAATAGTCGATTTAGTGTTTTTTCCTAAATGGATCATTTTAGTTCCTGTATCGGCTTGTTGGTAATTATTGGTAACGGCAATAGAGTAAAATTCTCCAACCGAGTTGTCTCCTTTTAATACACAAGAAGGGTATTTCCAGGTTACAGCAGAACCTGTTTCCACCTGTGTCCATGAAATTTTAGCGTTTGTTTCGCACAAACCTCTTTTGGTAACGAAGTTGTAAACTCCACCTTTTCCTTCTTTGTTTCCAGGGAACCAGTTCTGAACGGTAGAATATTTAATTTCAGCGTCATCCAAAGCGATTAATTCAACCACCGCAGCGTGCAATTGGTTTTCGTCACGACTTGGAGCAGTACAGCCTTCCAGGTAAGATACGTAACTTCCTGCGTCGGCAATAACCAAAGTTCTTTCGAACTGACCTGTTCCTGCCTGGTTGATTCTGAAATAAGTTGAAAGTTCCATTGGGCAACGAACGCCTTTTGGGATGTAGCAGAAACTTCCGTCAGAGAAAACGGCTGAGTTTAATGCTGCGTAGAAGTTGTCTTTTTGAGGGACAACAGTTCCTAAGTACTTCTTTACTAATTCAGGGTGTTCCTTTATAGCTTCTGAAATCGGACAAAAAATGATTCCTTTTTCAGCAAGTGTCTTTTTGAAAGTAGTGGCTACAGAAACAGAATCGACTACAATGTCCATAGCGACATTGTTCATCATTTTTTGTTCGTCCACAGAGATTCCTAACTTTTTGTACATTTCTAAAAGTTCAGGATCTACATCATCCAAAGTTTTGTTTGGATCTACTTGTTTGGGTGCTGAATAATAGGAGATAGCCTGAAAATCAGGTTTCTCATAATGTACGTTAGCCCATTCCGGCTCGATCATTTCTTTCCAGGCACGAAAAGCTTCAATGCGCCAGTCAGTCATCCATTGAGGTTCTTCTTTTTTAAGAGAAATAGCTTTTACGATGTCTTCGTTTAAGCCAATAGGAAAGGTCTCCGATTCAATATCAGTATAAAATCCGTATTCGTATTCTTTAGTTTCGAGTTCGATTTTTAAATCGTCTTCTGTGTATTTTGACATTTTTTAGTTTTTTAAAACACTTAAGAAAAGGGTTTTTCTTAAGTGTTTAAATTTTTGCTTTTGTTAGATTCTTTTAATTTATAGCGAAAAAGACTCTCCGCAACCACAAGTTCTGCTTGCATTTGGATTATTGAATACAAATCCTTTTCCGTTCAATCCTCCTGAAAATTCAAGGATTGTTCCGGCTAAATACAGGAATGATTTTTTTTCAACTGCAATTGTTATGTCGTTGTCTACAAATATTTTATCGTCGTCGCCTTTCGTTTTGTCAAATTTTAAATCATATGACAAACCAGAGCATCCGCCACTTTTCACGCCTACTCTTACGTAGTCGCTAGCGGCATCAAAACCATCATCTTTCATTAAGTCGATGATTTTCTTTTTAGCTGTATCAGAAACTTTTATCATTGTTTATAGTATTTGTTTGTGCTTTCACTTCAAGGGGCATTCAAAACGGTAATCCAATTATTACATTTTAAAGTGCTGTCTTTCAATGTTGAAATGAAATTATCTGCAAAGATACGACTTAAAAACCTTTTTCCATAACGGTTCACATTATTATAACAAATGTTAAAATAGATATTAGTTATTTTAAAGAAGAGAGGTGTTATTTCTGACTCATAAAAAAGGGATAAGAAGCATTCAAATTCCATTTATTATATGAAGGTTTGATTTTTTTAAACAAAAATATTTAGCATAAGGGAATTGTATTTGCTAGCTTTGTTTTCCTATTAGAAATATATCCTCATGAAACTTTACCCTATAGAATCCGGAAATTTTAAATTAGACGGAGGTGCCATGTTTGGCGTTGTTCCGAAAACCATCTGGAACAAAACCAACCCGGCCGATGCCAATAATTTAATTGATATTGCGGCACGCTGCCTGCTTATTGAAGATGGAAATCGTCTGATTTTGATTGATACCGGAATGGGAGACAAACAGTCGGAGAAGTTTTTTGGCTATTATTCACTTTGGGGATCACATTCCATCGATAAATCTTTGGCGAAATATGGTTTTCACAGAGATGATATTACCGACGTTTTTATGACACATTTGCATTTTGATCATTGTGGTGGGAGTGTGCAATGGAATTCAGATAAAACAGGGTACGAGCCGGCTTTTAAAAATGCCAGATACTGGAGCAACGAGAATCATTGGGAGTGGGCAACAAAACCCAATGCGCGTGAAAAAGCTTCTTTTCTTTCAGAGAATATTTTACCCATGCAGGAAAGCGGACAGCTGAATTTTATTAAGCGCCCTGAAAGCGATTTTGGCTTTTCTGAAGAATTGAATTTTGGAATTTATTATGTAGACGGTCATACCGAAAAACAAATGATTCCACATATTAAGTATCAGGATAAAACGATTGTTTTTTGTGCCGATTTATTAGCTACGGCAGGGCATATCCCGTTGCCCTACGTAATGGGGTATGATACGCGACCATTACTGACGATGCCCGAAAAATCAAAATTTTTGAATGCTGCTGCAGACAACAATTACTATTTGTTTTTAGAACATGACGCACACAATCAAATCATAACAGTAGAACATACCGAAAAAGGAGTTCGATTGAAGGAGGTTTTTACTTGCGAAGAAATTCTTTAGAAGAGACTTAAATATAAAAAAATCCCATTTCAAATTGAAGATGGGATTTTTTAGTTGAACTAAATTGTATTGTTTATTCTAGGATTATTTTTTTAGCCGAAGCAGCATCCTGATTGATTAAGTATACATAATAAACTCCTTTTGGTAAACCTTGTAAATTTATGGTATTAGTGGTGTCACTTGAATTTAAGGTAAATGATTTTACTAGTTGCCCTAAACTGTTATAAACATTTGCTTTTTCTAAACTTGCATTTTGAATGTTTACTTCGCCTTTTGTTGGGTTTGGATAGATTGTTACTTTTTCAAAATTGTTGGTATCAATACCTAATGTTTTACAAGTGTTAGAATAAGTGGCGCTTTTTTCTTTAATGTTTGCCCAGTTGGCATTTGAATAATCGGCATCATCCACTTGTATACAGCTTAGTGTTTTGTTTTCTAAGAAGCTGGTGTATATGGCGGTAGCGGCATTTTTTCCGGTTTGAGAGGGTAATATAAAATTTTTGTTATTACCATTTTTAACATTCAATGTGGTTAATGGGTTAAATTCTAAGAAAACCAATTCTAAAAGAGGATTGTGTGATAAATCTAAAGATGTTAGTTTATTCCTGCTCAGGTTTATTCTTTTTAGCAAAGGGTTGTTGGTTAAATCTAAGGTGGTTAATTGAGCATCATTGAAATATAAATTTTCCAATTTGGTATTATAAGAAACATCTAATTTCGAGATCTTGGTATCGGTGCAGTTTAGCCATTCTAAGTCGGGTTGGTTAGAGACATCTAATGATGTTAAATTCTCATTACCACAATAGAGAGATCTTAGTCGAGTATTTGAAGTTAAATCCAGATCATTTAGCAGATTTCTATCACAGGTTAAAAAATGAAGATCCTTATTTTGAGATAAATCAATTGTTGAGACTTGGTTTTTGCTAAAAGTTAAATCACGTAACTTTTTATTTTTGGTAACGTCTAAACTGGTTAACTTATTTTCAAACAAATTTAAACCAAGTAATGCTTCGTTATTCTTGACATTTATACTGCTTATTGTGTTGTACCCGCAATTTAAAGAAGTTAATGCAATGAAATCTTCTATTCCCGAAATGTCACTAATGCTAGAATTAGAAATATCTAAAGAGGTAACCTTGCTTACACTTGCGGTTGCAACTTTACCATTTTTACCGTCTTTGTCAATTTCTAAAGCAATTAATTTATCTTCAAAATTAGAGTCTGGAATTAAGGTGTATCTGGTACAGTCTACATTATAGTTTGCAATCGCATCTTTGAGAGTGGCCCAATTAGTATTGGCATAAACATCGTCATCAACCTGAATGCAGTTTAAATTTAGATTGTTCTTGAAATTGGAAGTAAGGTCAAAACTTGTATTATGCCCATTTTTCAAATTTAGATCGGATAATTTATTATTACTGCAATTTAAACTCCTCAATGCGGTATTTTTAGAAAGATCTAAAAGATTCAAAAGATTGTTAGAACAGTTTAAAGTGCTCAGATTTTTAAAACCTTTGATTCCAGTTAAGCTTGTTATAACGCTTGAAGAAACATCTAAAGAAGTTCTATTTTCAATACTACTGTTTAAAACCGTTCCGTTTTTACCATCTGTATCAATGTTTAATGCAATCAATTTGTCTTCAAAAGCGGGATCGGGAATCGCCGTAATTTGAGAACAGTCTATAGTGGAGTAGGATGCGGAAGCATCTTTGAAACTTCCCCAATTCTTATTAGAGTAAAGCGGATCATCGACTATGATACAGCTAAGTAGTGGGTTTTCCGTAAAATTGATAGTATAAGAAGCAATTTGCATATAACGGTTGTTTCCATTCTTTAAATTCACAGAAGTTAATAGCTTATTTTCCGAACAGATTAGATTTTCTAAAGATGAATTTTTGGAAAGGTCTAAATTTGTTAATTGGTTTGAAGGACATGATAAAGAGAATAAGTCTTTATTGTTTGAAACATCGATATTGGTTAATTTGTTTGAATGAACACTTAGAATTCCTAAATTAACATTTTTAGAAACATCGAGATTTGTTATTTCATTATAAGGCAGCGATACGTATCGTAAAGCAATGTTTTTGGAAGTGTTTAGTGTGGTTAGTTTGTTATAGCCGGCAGCTAACGAGACTAATGCTGTGTTTTGAGAGATGTCAAGACTAGTTAGTTTATTAGAAATACAGCTTAATGACGTTAAAGATTTAAAATCCTGAATTCCGGTTAAGTCGCTAATATTACTATAGTAAAGATCTATTTCTGTGATACTGGAAATTTTTGAAGTTAGAACTTTTCCGTCTGGAGCTCCCGAGTCGATTCCTAATGCAATTAGTTTTTTCTCAAAATTAATATCCGGAATTAAGGTGTAAGATCCAGGAGAGATACAAGGGGTTGAGGAAAAAGATGTAGTTGGGTCTTTTTTGGTTGACCAATTTGTATTTGCAGCTGCAACATCACTAACCTGAATACAAGTTAATTTTGGATTTGATGTGAAAGAGATTTGATTGCTAAGTAAGGATGTATTGTTAGTGAGATTTAAACTTGTCAATAGATTCTCTTGTAAATATAAAGTAGTTAGTCCCGGATTATTGGAAACGTCTAATGTTTCGAACTTATTTTGACGAAGGTCCAGACTACGCAAAGCTTTATTTTGAGAAAGATCTATCGTTGTTAATTGACTGTTTGCTGCAGTGAAAGACTCAAGAGCTTTGTTTTTGGTTAGATCAGGACTTTTTGATAAATTGTTTCCGGAGACGGACAAATAAGTAAGTTTTAAATTTTGAGATACGTCAAGATCTGTTATTTTATTTTGATTAATAGTAAGTGTTTCCAGAGCTTTATTAGCGGTTAAATCAATATTTGAAATTTGATTTGAGCTCACATTTAATTGAATTAATGAAAGGTTTTTGGTAAAATCTATAGTTGTTAGAATATTTCCTGCAATAAAAAATTTCTCTAATGATAAATTTTTAGTGATATCAATTGTTGTCAGTTTATTATAAGGACAATAGAGCAATTTTAAGGCTAAATTTTGGGATACGTCTAAGTCTGTTAGCTGATTTCCGGAGCAGTATAATGTAATTAGCTTTGTGTTTTTAGTAACGTTTAATTTTGTCAATTTACCTGTTACTCCTCCATTAGGGTCGGAAGTTCCCGAGCAATACAAGGTTTCTAAGTTAGAAAAATCTTCAAGCCCTGTTAAGTCATAAATTATTGTGGCGGCAAGGTCTAAAATTTTAACTTTTATAATATTGGCAGTTAATACTTTTCCATCGGCAGTTCCGGAGTCAATTCCTAATGCAATTAACTTGTTTTCAAAATTAACATCTGGAATCGCAGTGTATTGTTGCGCATAAATAGAAAAATTTGCTAGTAGTAGCCATACAAGTAGTTTTGTTTTCATAGACAAGTGGTTAGTTGCTACAAGTATATGCTTTTTTGTCGGCATTTCTTTACGGAAAGACGTAGTAGGTTTAATTAAATTTTTGAGGTTTTTATGAGGCATAAAAAATCCTGTTTTCAGTATATCGAAAACAGGATTTTTTGGTTTAACTAATTGTAATTATTAAGATTTTAATTGGTTTTGAATTTCCAAATCTGACCGATTGTTTCTCCTCCTTTATTGTCTTTTACAACAACTTTCCAGAAATATTCTTTTGAAGTGGTAAGTGTTACATCAAATGAAGTTGAATTTGTATTTTCGGCAACTTTTGCAGTTGGTGGGTTCGTCGTTCCAAAATACACATCATAAGTAAGAACATCATTACTGTCAACATCTGTGGCACTCCATTTTAAAATAGCCGTTGTTGTGTTTAAAACGGAGTTTATAACAGGCTGTATTAATTCCGGAGAAAAAGGCAAATGATTTACAACTGCATCACCACTGGTGTAAAGTTTAAAAGTAGCGGAATAAGTGCTTGCCAATCCTTTACTGTCGGTGGCTTTAACTCTCCAATAATAGGCAGTGTTTTTTTCCAATGCGATTGAAGTAGTATTAGTAGTTACTTCTGATGATTTTGCAATTTGTGCAAACGTATTTTCTTTTGCTACCTGAATCTGATAGGTTATGGCATCTTTATTTGAATCGGTAGAAAGATCCCATTGAAAAGAAACGGTATTATCGACACATAATTTGTTATCAGCCGGAAGTTTTAATGCAGGTACAGTTGGTGCCTCATTAGCTGCTTCCGGAGATCCTGAATCATCGCTGCCGCAAGCAGCAAATAAAAGACCAATGATGGTGAGGGATATAAACTTCTTCATCTTTATTTTTTTATAATTTTAATGTATTCCGGAGTCTCTAAATAGATTTTGGCAGCATAAATTCCTGACGGTTGATTATCAAGATTTAATAGCGCTTTTCCGTTTTCAATCGTGTACGTTTTAGTCGAAACCAATTGACCCGAGAAGTTGTATAATTCTATTTTAACTTCATTTTTAGCACTTGGAATCTCTATTTCAAAACTTCCTGAAGTCGGGTTTGGATAAGCCGATAAAGTTTGTGACTCGAAATCTGAAACCGATACTGTTTTAGCAAAAACACCTTCGCAAGCTTTTGCAGTCGCTACCTCTACCAAGGCATTTTTAGTAACATCTACAGAAAAAGCGGCATCATTGGTTTGAAATTGCTCTGTTCCGTTAACAAATACTGTAAATGGAGCTGTTCCTTGTGTAATTTCAACAGCAACCGTTTTAGCCGTTACGCTGGATTTTCCGGAAACAGTACCCCCTTTTGCAATGGTAACCGTAAAGTTTTGCTCGAAAATAACATCCGGAATCGTAATTTTAATCTTGTAGCTTCCTGGAGCCAGAGCCGTAACTTTTAAGCTGTTGTTGGCAAAAGTATAAGACTTGTCATTTATAGTTGCAGTATAAGCAAATGTTGCTTTCCCAGTAATGCTTATTTCTCCGTTATTTTCACCAAGACAAGATTCACTTTTCGTTTCAATGGTAAAATTGTTGGCAGGCAAACTCAATTCTCCGGTACATTCCGTATTATAAGTTGCAAAGGCATCTTTGCTATACGGCCAATTCGTCTTGGCATAATTTATATCATCAACCATAATACAATACAGTTTTGGATTTGATGAAAAAGAGACATAATTGTTGTTTAGTAAAGTGTTTTTACCATTTTTAAGATTCAAACTTGTCAATTGGTTAGAGTTAACCGTTAAAGTGGTTAATAGCGGATTCTGCGACACATCTATTGCTCCAATTTTGTTTTCACTTACTTCCAGACCAGTTAATAAAGTATTATTTGAAACGTCAAGAGTGGTTAATTGACATTTTTTAACATTCAAATAAGTTAATGCTTTATTTTTAGAAACATCTACCGCTTTTAATTCCGTTGAAAAAGCACTTAAAGTTGTCAACTCTGCATTTTTAAAGGTATTTACTACTGCTATTTTGTTTCCATAGATAGCGAGTTTTTTTAATGCTAAATTGGCAGCCACATCAATGTTTGTAAGCTGATTGGAACCCACTTCTAAATCCTCTAAAGCAAGATTTTGAGACACATCAATAGTTGTAATTTGATTGTTATTAAGACGAAGCGTTTTTAAAGCTTTATTGGCTGACAGATCTATTGCTGTTAAATTGTTGAAACCGAAAGTTACAGATTCTATAGCAGTGTTTTTAGAAAGGTCTAAACTGCTGATTTTATTTTCACGTAAGTCGATATACTTTAATTTAAGATTGTTAGAAAGATCTATTTTAGTAATTGCTCCGTTATAACAGGTTAGTTTTTCTAATGCTGTAAAATCTTCGATCCCTTTTAGATCTGTAATTTTATAAGTGGAATCAGTTACATCTAATTCCTGGAGATTTTTAATGCTGGAAGTTGCAATTTTTCCGTTTTCACCATCTTTATCAATACCTTTTTTGATTAAAACTTTTTCAAAGTTACTATCCGGAATTAACGTATACTGAACATTTTCAGGACATATTCCGGTAGAATAACTGGCTTGTGAATCTTTTGCAAACCATTTCTCCGTAGAGAATGCCGCATCATCAACCTGAATGCAAAGTAAATTTGGATTTTCGGTGAAGTTTCCAAAAATCATACGTTGCATGTTGGCATTGTTTCCATTCTTTACATTTAAACTATAAAGATTATTGCCTGCACAATCAAACTCTTTTAAACTTTTATTTTTAGAAACATCCAGATTTGTAATTTTATTAAAACTTGCACTTAGAGTAAGCAGCAGCGTGTTTCTGGAAACATCTAAAGTCTGAATGTTGTTAGAACTACAATTTACATTAGTTAGTAAAGTATTATAATAAACCGGTAACTCGCTCAGTTGGTTTTTAGAACAATTTAAGGAAGTCAAAGAATTAAAGTCCTTAATTCCGGTTAAGTCTTTAATATTACTGTTCGATACATTTAAAGAGGTAACATTAATAATACTGGCCGTTAAAACTTTTCCGTTTTTACCGTCCTGATCAATTTGTAGCGCTATTAGTTTATCTTCAAAATTGGAATCAGGAATTGCAGTATATGCTGCTACAACCGGACATGAGTTTGAATAACTGGCAGTTGCATCTTTAAATTTTGCCCAGTTTGCATTAGAATACGCAACATCATCAACCTCAATGCAGGTTAATTTTGTATTGACAAAACCGGCATAAGCAAAGGTATTGGTTGAGAAGTTTTTATTGTTCCCGTTTTTTAAATTCAAATAGGTTAAATTCGAATTATAGGCACAAGATACAGCCGTTAATAAAGTGTTTTTAGAGACATCCAAAGTTCTAAGATCGTTAAATTCACAATATAATGACCCTAGTTTTGTGTTTTTAGAAAGATCCAGTATTTTTAGATCGTTGCGTTCTACACCTAAATATTGAAGGTTAGTATTGTTCGAAACGTCTAAGGTTTTGATACCGGTTTCTGAACCGCTAAGGGTAACCAATGCCGTGTTTTTGGTGACATTTAGTTCGACTAGAGGATTTTGTCTAATGTCTAAAGATTTTAAAGCTGTATTTTTTGAAAGGTCAACTTTAGAAATTTTATTTTTAGTTACACTTAAAATCTCTAAAAATAAATTATTTGAAGTATCAAGTGTTGCTATGTTATTGTAAGAACAATCTAAGTAGGTAAGATTTTTAAGTGCTGAGATGTCTAGTTTTGTCAGTTTACTAGGTGTAGAATAGTTGGTAGCGGAACAGTCTAATGATTTTAAATTTTTAAAATACTCTAATCCTGTTAAATCCGTTACTAATCCTCCGTTGAAATATAAATTCTCGGTGCTTTCAACTCTTGATTTTAGAACTTTTCCATCTAAAACACCATCTACGTTATTGCTGATTAAGGCTTTTTCAAACGCTGCATCTGGAATTAAAACATATTCCGGAGCTGTGCAGGTTAAAGAATAAGTAACATTTGCATCTTTAGATGTTGTCCATTTCGAATTAGCATAAGCAACATCATCCACAAGTACACAGCTTAGACTTGGATTGTTTTTTAAATTGATAGAGCTTATCTGACTATTTTTACCGTTTTGAAGGTTCAAAGTTGTCATTTCAAGATTTGCATTACACATTATAGTAGACAAAGCAGTGTTTTTGCTTAGGTCTAGTGTGCTTAGACGATTTGACGGAGCACTTAAGTACACTAAGTTTTTATTTGCAGAAACATCTAATGAAGTTAATTGATTAGAACCGCAATACAGGTAAAGCAATTTGGTATGTTTTGAAACGTCTAACGAGGTGAGTTGATTGGAAATGCAGCTAAGAACTACTAAATTCAAATTATTAGAAATATCGAGAGTGGTCCATTTAAGATTTTGAATGTCCAGCTCCTTCAAGTTTGTATTTTTAGAAATGTTTAAACTTGGTAAAGAAGTAGATCCACAATACAAATAAGTTAAGGCCAGATTTGTTGAAAGATCAAGTGAAGCAATTGGGTTATTGCTTATACTTAAGCTTTCCAGAACAGGGTTCGCAGCGGTACTTAGAACAGAAATTTTATTATAGTTAATACCCAAAGTAGTCAATTTCGGATTCTTAGAAATGTCTAAACTGCTAAGTTGATTCCCTGAAAGATGTAAAGAGGTCAAATTAGTATTTTTAGAAACGTTTATCGCTTTTAGTTTACCATTTCCTCCGGCACCCGTATATGAACTGGCATTACAACTTAATGTCTCTAAAGCCTCAAAAGCCTCTATTCCTGTTAAATCAGAAACTGTCGAAGCTTCAATAGTTAACGATTTAACGGTTTTGATCTTCTCAGTCAATACTTTTCCATCGGCAGCACCTGAATCGATTCCAAGTGCAATAAGTTTACTTTCAAAATTGACATCCGGAATTAGCGTATAGGCACAATCGATACTATAACTGGCCGATGTATCTTTTGTAGGACTCCAGTTTGTGTTAGCATAAGTTACATTGTCAACCAGTATACAATTTAACTGAGGATTCTGCTTAAAATTAGAAGTTTGAGCTTGAAGTCTGTCGTTATTTCCATTTTTCAGATTTAAAGAGACCAGCTTATTGTTGTTACATCTTAATGAAATGATCATGCTATTTGATGAAACATCAAGGTTTGTAAGTTGATTGCTTCCACAGTCTAACTCTTTTAAAAATAAGTTTTTAGAAACGTTTAAAGCCGCAATTTTATTGTTGTACGCGTTTAGAACAGTCAGCTCAGTATTTGCGGAAACATCTAAAGTGGTAATTTGGTTAGTGTAACAAAGTAAATCGGTTAAGAGCGTATTTTTTGATACATTTAAACTGGTTAAAGAATTTTCTCCACAGTATAATTTGGTTAAAGCGGTAGTATTGTCAAGGTTTAAATTGGTTAGTTTATTGCCTGCAACATTTAGTTCCTTTAAGAGTTTACTATTCGATAGCTCTAAAGAACTTAATTGATTAAAGTTAACATTCACCGATAACAAATTGGTGTTTGTTGACAGATTTAAACTGGTAATTTTATTCGTCTGCGCATAAAGATTCTGTAAAAGAACATTTGCGGTAAGGTTTAATTCGGTCAGTTGATTTTCACTAACATCCAGTCTGGTTAATTTTTTGTTCTGTGATAAATCGATCTTTGTTAATTGATTTCTTTTACAAGATAAATAGGTGAGCGATGTAAAGGCTTCAATCCCGGTTAAGTCAGAAATAAGCCTGCTTTCAACTTCTAACGAGGTTACAGAAGCCACATTTGCCGTTGGTATTTTTCCGTCAGGATTACCTGAATCAAGACCCAGGCTGATCAGTTTGTTTTCGAAATTGATATCCGGAATCAAGGTAGTAGCGGCACAATCTGTACTGAAACTTGCTATTCCATCTTTTTGGTTAGACCAATTCGCATTAGCATCTCCCTCGTTATCTACCTGAATACATTTTAGATCCGGGTTTAATTTGAAGCCTACATTAATAAGGAAAAAATTCTTTCCGTTTTGTATATTCAAACTGGTTAGTTTATTTAAGGAACACTGTATGGTAGTTAGTTTAACATGTTTAACGAGGTTAAGATTCTCTAGCAAATTATCATAACACGTCAAGTTGGACAGATTCAGGTTGGAAGACAAGTCGAGAACCTTGATTTTATTTTTGGCACAATTTAAACTGGTTAGCATCAGTTGATTAGAGGTATTGATGCTTGTAAGTTGATTGTCGTCACAAGAAAGGGTTGTAAGTGCCTGGTTGTTAGATAGATTTATTGTGGTTAGAAGGTTCTTGGAACAATCTAAATTATCCAACAGAGTATTTTTAGACAAATTCAACTGTGTCAATCTGTTAGAGGAACAACTTAGTCTTTTTAAATTAATAAAATCTTCAATTCCGGTAAGGTCAGTGATGGAGCTGTTATCAACAAACAAAGTAGTGATACCAGCTACATTGGATTTTAAAACTTTCCCGTCGGGGGCACCTGAATCAAAGCCCAGACTTATTAGCTTGTTTTCAAAATTCACATCAGGAATTGAAGTGTACTGTTGTGCATGGATAGAAAAACTTGCTAACAACAGTAAGAAGAGTAGTTTTGTTCTCATAGATTAGATTTATAGTTAGGTCGGGCAAGTGTACAAAATGAAACTGATATTTCCTTACGGGAAGACGTAATCTGCAGAATTTAAATGGTTAACATAAAAAAGGCATAAAAAAAATCCCATTTTCGTTCAAACGAAAATGGGATTTTTGCTTTAATTAAATGGGATTACTCTACCACAATTTTTTTCGCCGAAGCTGCTTCCTGATTAATTAAATACAGGTAGTAAACTCCTTTTGGCAAATCAGATAAATTAATGGTGTTATTGGTATCAGCCGGGTTTAGGGTGAATGATTTCACCAATTGTCCTAATGCGTTGTAAACAGTTGCTTTCTCTAAAGTAATATTGGTAATGTTTACTTCACCTTTCGTTGGGTTTGGATATAAAATTACATTTTTAAGAGCAGTTTCCTCAATACCCAGCGTAGCGCAAGTTGCCGAATAAATAGCTGTTGGTTCTTTAATTTTAGACCAGTTTGCATTAGAATAATCAGGATCATCTACTTTGATACAGCTCAATTTGTCCAGACCAAGAAAAGAGGTCGTTATCGCATTTGCTGCGTTTTTGCCAGTTTCGGATGCTACGATAAAATTCCTGTTATTACCATTTTGAAGGTTTAGGGAAATTAACGGATTGTTTGCAACATAGATAACTTTTAGATTTCTGTTTTTAGTGAGATCAAGAGTGGTGATTTGATTAAAAGCGGCATTTAGTGTTTCTAAAGCCACATTTTTGCTAAGGTCTAAAGACGTTAATTGATTGTTTTCACAGTTTAAATGTACTAACGAAGTAAAGTTTTCGATACCAGACAAATCGGTAATGTTGCTATTAGAGAGATCCAAAGAGGTAATAGCTGTTACATCTGCAATGGTGATTTTACCGTTTAGTCCGTCGGTATCAATTCCTAAATCAATTAATCTTTGTTCAAAGTTTTGATTTGGAATCAAGGCAAATTCTGCCGTACAACTTGTGTTGTAAGTAGCTGTGGCATCTTTTTGAGTGGACCAGTTCGCGTTGGAATACCCAGCATTATCGACCTGAATACACGTTAAATTTGGATTGTTTCTAAAATCTACATTGTAAACAATAACACCCGGATTTGGGTTGTAGGGCACTAAAAGAGTATTGTTTCCATTCTTTACATTTAAATAGATAAGTTTATTAGACGCACATTTAAACGTACGAAGGTTTGGATTTAAGGAAACATCCAGTGTTGTCAGTTGATTATTATTGCAATCCAGCAAACCTAATTTGGTATTTTTAGAAACATCCAGTTTGGTTAGCTTATTATTGGCACAATACAAATAATTTAATTTTAGGTTTTTAGAAACATCTAAAGCCGTTATCGTATTAAAAGTACAGTCAAAAGTCTCCAGATTAGTATTGGAGGACACGTCAATGCTCGTTAATTGATTTCCGTAAACAAGAAATCGTGTCAAGGCTAAATTTTTAGAGACATCTATATTTGTCAGTTTGTTGGTATTGCAAATTAAACTGGTTAGAGCGGTATTTTTAGAGACGTCTAAAGTTGTAAAAAGGTTATTTCCAGACCATAACTCATTTAAAGCGGTGTTTTTACTAATGTCTAAATTAGACAATTGGTTTGAAGTACAAGTCAACGACTTCAATTCTGTATTCTTTGAGACATCTAAAAGAGCTATTTTATTATAACCACAATCTAATTTAGTTAACAAAGTATTTTGTGTAACATCTAAAATTGCGATCTGATTGGAAGCACATTGTAGTGTTACCAAGGCTTTATTTTTTGAAACATCTAGCGTTTGTAGCCCGTTAGAATAACAATTTAAATAGGTCAAAGCTGTATTTTTTGATACATCTAATTTCGCTACCAGATAATTGTTGTTACTGTCTAAATGAGTTAAGGCTATGTTTTCTGAAACGTCTAGTGTTTTTAACTGATAATTACCATAACATTCTAACTTGGTCAAAGCTTTGAAACCCTGAATTCCGGTTAAATCGGTGATAGAGCTATAGGAAACATTCAAAGAAGTTACGGTGTTGATGTTTGAAGTTAAAACCATTCCATCAGCAACGCCGGAATCAATACCCAGCGAAATCAGTTTGTTCTCAAAATTCACATCAGGGATAAGCATATACAAATCAGAGGAGGAACATGACAATGAAAAACGGGCAGTTGCATCTTTAGCCTTAGCCCAATTTGCGTTGGCATAAGTTACGTCGTCTACCTCAATACAATTAAGATTTGGATTTTTAACAAGTGTTAAAATAGAACTGTTTAACAAGGTGTTTTTTCCGTTTTTCAAATTCAAAGAAGACAAATCATTCCAATCGCAGAAAAATGAAATCAGGGCCGGATTTTTAGAAAGATCTAAGTCTTTTAATCGATTTGAGCTGCAAGAGAAGTAGTTCAAATTACTATTTTTAGAAACATCTAATGTGGTTAAAAAGTTTGAATTACATTGGAATTGTGCTAAATTGCTGTTTTTGGAGACGTCTATAACCGCTAATTTATTAAAACCACAATCGAAGTTTTTTAACATAACATTTTTAGAAACATCTAATGTACTAATGTCGTTTGCGCCACAAAACATAGAAACTAGCTCGATATTGGCGGTACTATTTAATGCTGATAATCGGTTAGAACTACACCATAAAATAGTTAAAGCTGTGTTTTTAGAAAGATCTAAACTGGTGATCTGATTGCTGCTGCAATCTAACGTAGTTAATAATGTGTTTTTGGAGACATCCAAACTAGTTAATTTTCCCTCTCCGCGGGTGTTCGAATTTCCATCAAGACCACTACAGCGCAAGCTGGTTAGTAAAGTATTTTGGGTTACGTCTAAACTTAACAGCTGTTTTGAACTACAATTCAGACTGGTTAATAAAGTATTTTTGGAGACATCTAAACTTGTCATGTAATTTCGACTACAGTCCAGTGTTTTCAAAGCACTAAAGCTTTGAATCCCGGTTAAATCCTGTATGGAGCTCGATGAAACGTCTAGAGAAATTACAGTCTTAATCTTTGATGTTAAAACTTTTCCATCAGCAATACCGGAATCAATACCCAAAGCGATTAATTTCTTCTCAAAATTAAGATCAGGAATAGCAGTGTAATAAGGATCGCAGACGGTCAAATAATTGGCGGTAGCATCTTTTTTACTTCCCCAGTTTGTATTCGAATACGCAACATTGTCTACTTGTATGCATGTTAAATTAGGGTTGTTTGTAAAATCGATATAGCTTGATAATGAAGTGTTTTTTCCGTTCTTTAAGTTGAAATCGGTTAATTGATTCGATTTACAGGATAGAGCAGTAAGTGCTGTGTTTTTAGAAACATCAAGACTGGTTAGTTTATTAAAATTACAGTCGATATTGTAAAGCGCAATGTTTTTAGAAACATTCAGAGAGGTCAGTTTATTTGATTCACATCGTAAATCTAAAAGAGCAGTATTTTTAGAAAGATCGAGAGTAGTCAAATCATTAGATCCGCAGAACAATTGAGTAAGGAGCGTATTTTTAGAAACATCCAAACTTGTCAATTGATTTGAAATAGTATACAATTCTGTTAGTTTAACATGTTTCGTGATATCGATAGTTTTTAAAGGATTTGAACTAACACGCAAAGAAGTCAGCTCTAAATTTTTAGTAATATCCAGTTCCGAAAATTGATTGTTTTGGCACCATAAACCCGTCAGTTTAGTATTTTTAGTGACATCAAGCGTTTTTAATAAATTACCATTACAATCTAATTTAGTCAACGCAAGGTTCTGAGATACATCCAGACTTGTTAATTGATTGTACCTGCAATCTAAATAAGTCAAATCAAGGTTTTGAGTAACGTCCAGAGCTGTTAATCTATTAGGGCTATTGGTCGTGGAGTCGCAGGATAAATAAATCAATTTGACATTTTTAGTTACATCCAGGCTCACTAAAGGGTTATTGCCGGTATACAAGGTGGTCAGGTTTACATTTTTAGTAACATCCAGATTGGTCAACTGGTTAGAGTCGCAGTATAATTCATTTAAGGCTAAATTCTCACTAACATTCAGATGGGTTAATTGATTAGAGTAACAAACCAATTGAGTTAAGGAAGTGAAACCCTCTATCCCTGTTAAATCGGTGATATCACTAGAGGCAACATTTAGGGTTTTGACAGCCGAAATTCTTGATGTTTGAACTTTTCCGTTCATACCGTCATCGTCAATGCCTAATGCAATTAACTTATTTTCAAAAAGAGGATCGGGGATAAGCGTGTACGATCCGCAACTATTATTAAAAACGGCTGCTGCGTCTTTTTTTGAGCTCCAGTTGTTAGTGGAATAGAAAACGTCATCTACCTCAATACAAGTTAAATTCGGATTGTTGGTAAAGAGAATATCGTTGCTTACAAAAGCACTGTTATTTCCGTTTTTTAAATTTAAGTAATAAAGCGCATTGTTCTCACATCGCAAAGAATTGATAAGCGGATTTTTAGAAATATCAATAGATTTTATCTGGTTTGAACTGCAATTTAGAGCTTGTAATTTGGCAAAGTATTCAATTCCGGATAAATCAGTAATTAAACTGTTTGAAAGGTCAAGTGTCGTTATATTGCTAATATTTGCAGTTGAAACGAATCCATTTTTACCATCAGTATCAATACCCAGACTGATTAATTTGTCTTCAAATTTTTCATCCGGAATCCTAGTGATACCAGCGCAGCTTACTTCAGAATATAAACCACCTGTTTTAGTAAGGGTTGGCCAGTTTTTGTTTGAAAAAGTGGCATTATCTACCTGAATACAGGATAATTTAGAATTGTACGTAAAATCTAAATTATAACCGTTGATGTAATTA
Source organism: Flavobacterium sp. T12S277 (assembly GCF_048514875.1). Classification (NCBI taxonomy): domain Bacteria; kingdom Pseudomonadati; phylum Bacteroidota; class Flavobacteriia; order Flavobacteriales; family Flavobacteriaceae; genus Flavobacterium; species Flavobacterium sp. T12S277. The sequence continues at coordinate 89,692 of NZ_JBLYEG010000005.1, forward strand.
TTACCACCGTTTTTTAAGTTTATAGAGGTTAATTCGTTGAAACTGCAATTTAATCGGGTTAGAACTCTGTTTTTAGATAAATCAAGCGTTGTCAATCGATTGGAATAGCAAATTAAATCTATTAGAGATATATTTTGGGTTACATTCAGGCTGGTAAGACTATTTTGTGAACAATCTAAACGGGCTAAACTTGTGTTTCGGGAGGTATTGATACTACTAAGTTTGTTTTCCTGACAATAAAGGGATTCTAGTTTAGTGTTTTTAGTCAGATCCAAAACTGTTAGTTGATTTTGTCTTAGGTTTAAACTTCGTAGTTTTAAATTTAGCGAAACATTCAATCCGGTTAACTTATTTACATCGCAGGATAGATTGACAAGCTCCGCATTGTTGGAAACGTCCAGGTTTGTCAGTTGATTCGATCGACAGTTTAAAGTAATAAGATTCCTGTTTTTTGTAACGTCGAGTGTCGTTAAATTATTGTTATTACAGTACAAAGCAGCCAGAAGCGTATTTTTGGAAACATCCAGACTACTCAGTTTATTAGAATAACAAGACAAATCCGTTAAAGAGACAAAATCCTGAATTCCGGTTAAATCAGAAATATCACTTGAGGTTACATTCAAAGAAGTTAGATTTGAGATTTTTGAAGTAAGTACTTGTCCATCCGTAGCACCGGAGTCAATCCCTGAAGCGATTAGCTTTTTTTCAAAGTTAATGTCCGGGATTGCGGTATATTGAGCATAAATAGAAAAGTTTGCTAACAACAGCAACAAAAGTAGTTTTGTTCTCATAGATTAGAGTTAGGATTAGGTCGAACAAGTGTACAAAATACAAATGGTATTTCCTTACGGGAACACGTATTCAGCAACTTATCTTTAAAGTTTAAAAGCCAGAGAATCAATTAGTCGTTTTTTAAAAGAGGTTAATGAGATCAGAATTTTTGATACGGAAGGGATTACAAGGCTCTTAAGGTTTCTTAAATGTTAAGGCAAAAATCATAAGACAGTGTTAATCGTTAGTTTTATGTAACAAAAAATCATAATTTAGGCGCATATTTAACTTTACAATATTTATTTAGATACATGAGACCTATAAAATCCCTCAAATTATCTGCTTTTGCATTAATCGTTTTAGCAGGTTGCAGCACCACCATGCAAGCGCAAACATCGGCAACAAAAGAATTTATTAAAGCTCCTTTAGCCGTTGTTAAAAAAGCCCCTGTTAGCGAAAATGAATTAAAAAGATGGAGCCATCTTGATCTAATCAAAGATTCGATCCCGGGAATGAGTGTCGATAGGGCTTACGCTGAATTATTGCAAGGTAAAACAGGACAAAAAGTGATCGTCGGAATTGTAGATTCGGGTGTTGATATCGAACATGAAGATCTAAAAGGGATGATCTGGACCAATCCTAAAGAAATACCAGGTAATGGAATCGACGATGACAAAAACGGATTTGTGGATGATATTCACGGGTGGAATTTTCTTGGAGACGCTGTTCATGAAAATCTCGAACTGACACGTGTTGTTAAAAAAGGAGATGATGGATCTGCCGAATACAAAGAGGCTTTGGCGCAGTATACTAAAAAATACGAAGATGCCTTACAGGATAAACAACAAGCCGATTTTTTACTTGAAGTTCATAAAACAATACAAAAAGAACTCAATAAAACGACCTATAAATTAGAAGACTTAAGTACCATAACTTCTACAGATTCAAGAGTGTCTCAGAGCAGAGATATCATGACTCAGGTTTTGACAAATGCCGGGCCAACTTTTGATCCTGATACAGAGTTAAAAGAATATAGTAAACAGGTTTACGATCAGTTAAACTACAACTTAAACAAAGAATACGACGGTAGAAAAATCGTAGGCGATAATCCTGAGGATATTAAAAACACAAATTATGGAAATAATATTGTTTTTGGACCGGATAAAGAGGAAGCACTTCACGGAACGCACGTAGCCGGAATTATTGCACAAATTCGTGGAAATGCTTTGGGAGGAGACGGAGTTACTAACAATGTAGAAATTCTGACCGTAAGAGCTGTTCCGGATGGAGATGAGTACGACAAAGATATTGCTTTAGCGATTCGTTATGCTGTAGACAATGGAGCAAAAGTAATCAACGGAAGTTTTGGAAAAAGCTTTTCTCCTCATAAAAAATGGGTTTATGATGCGATAAAATATGCGGCCAAAAAAGATGTTTTAATCGTGCATGCAGCCGGAAACGATGGTTATAATATTGATGAAACAAAAAACATCAACTATCCGAATGATTCAGAAGACAACGTCAAAGAATTTGCGAATAACCTGATTACAATCGGAGCGCTTAATAAAGAATACGGAGAAACTGTTGTGGCAGGATTTTCAAACTTTGGAAAAATCAATGTAGATGTTTTTGCTCCGGGTGAAGAAATTTATGCAACGGTGCCAAACAACAAATACAAATACCTGCAAGGAACTTCAATGGCGTCTCCAAATGCCGCAGGAGTTGCTGCATTGATTCGTTCGTATTATCCAAAATTAAAAGCAGCTCAGGTAAAACAAATTTTAATGGATTCAGGAGTTGCACTTCCATCAAAGGTAGTTTTAGGTACAAACCCAAATCCGGAAGCAAAACCGGTGGCTGTTTCTTCAGCAGAGTCTTCAAGAACTGCTAAAATGGTCAACGCCTATAATGCTTTATTGATGGCCGAAAAAATGTCAAAAAAATAACGAAAACCAAATATTAATTTAATGGAAGAGTGTGAGCTCTTCCATTTTGATTGAAATAACAATGCGAAAAATTATACTATTATCTTTTTTGAGTTTGGGTTTAAACTCAGCATTTGCACAAAGTGCACCTTATTGGCAACAGCATGTGGATTACAAAATGGAAGTATCCATGGATGTAAAAAATTATCAATACAAAGGGAAACAAGAGTTGGTGTACACCAACAACTCTCCTGATACGTTGAGAAAAGTTTTTTATCATTTGTTCTTAAATGCATTTCAACCGGGAAGTGAAATGGATGCGCGTTTGCATACCATAAAAGATCCCGATGGAAGAATGGTGGCTAAAGTGAAAGGTACGGATGGAAAAGAAACCAAACAAAGCCGAATCGAAACTTTAAAACCAAATGAAATTGGCTATTTAAAAATTTCAGATTTTAAACAAGATGGAGTTTCAGCACAAACAAGAGTTTCCGGAACTATTCTAGAAGTGACTTTGGCGAAACCAATTTTACCAAATTCTAAAACGACATTTACCTTAGATTTTGACGGACAAGTTCCGGTTCAGGTTCGTCGTACAGGACGTAACAATTCAGAAGGAGTAGAATTGTCAATGTCACAATGGTACCCAAAATTAGCCGAATTTGATTTCGAAGGCTGGCATGCAGATCCGTACATCGCGAGAGAATTTCACGGAGTTTGGGGTAATTTTGATGTGAAAATTACAATCGACAAAGACTACACTATTGGTGGTTCAGGATATTTACAAGACAAAAATCAAATTGGTCATGGTTATGAAGATGCGGGTGTAACTGTTACTTACCCAAAGAAAACAAAAACATTGACATGGCATTTTATTGCACCAAATGTTCACGACTTTACCTGGGCAGCTGACAAAGAATACACACACGATATTGTAAAAGGACCAAATGATGTTGATTTGCATTTCTTCTACAAAAACAATCCAAAAACAACCGCAAATTGGAAACAATTAGAGCCTTTAATGGTTAAAGTAATGGATTATTACAACCACAGAGTTGGAGCATATCCGTACAAACAATACTCTTTTATTCAGGGTGGCGACGGTGGAATGGAGTATGCAATGTGTACTTTGATGCTTGGAAACGGAACTCTTGAAGGAATTTTAGGAACAGCAACTCATGAACTTGGACATTCCTGGTTTCAGCATATCTTAGCTTCAAACGAATCCAAGCACCCTTGGATGGATGAAGGTTTTACAACGTACATTGAAGACAGTGCTTTGAACGAACTGAAAGGCGATAAAAAAGAAGTAAATCCTTTTGTTGGAAATTACAAATCGTATTACAGTTTGGTAAATTCGGGTAAAGAACAGCCACAAACTACTCATGGAGACCGTTATGACGAAAACCGTCCGTACAGCATTTCCTCTTATGTAAAAGGAAGCCTTTTTCTTTCTCAATTAGAATATGTAATTGGAAAAGACAATGTAGACGCTACTTTGAAAAGATATTTTAACGATTTTAAATTCAAGCACCCGACTCCAAATGACATCAAAAGATCGGCAGAGAGAGTTTCAGGAGCAGAATTGGATTGGTATTTAATTGACTGGACAGGAACAACCAATACGATCGATTATGGGATTAAAGATGTAGCCGATAACGCAGGAAAAACTAATATCACTTTAGAAAGAATCGGAAGAATGCCAATGCCGATTGATTTAACAGTTGAATATACAGATGGTACTTCTGAGAGCTTCTACATTCCGTTAAGAATGATGAACTTCATTAAGCCAAATCCAAATCCGAATGTAAAAAGAACGGTTTTAGACGACTGGGCTTGGGCACAATCCAACTATAGTTTTACAATAGACAAAAACAAAACAGCCATCAAAAAAATCACAATTGATCCAAGCGGATTAATGGCGGATGTAAAAGCGGCAAATAATGTTTATGAAGTGAAATAACCTTCATCTTAGCATATAAAAAAGTCTCGTTTGGAATTTATTTCTAAACGAGACTTTTTATTTAATAGCCTTTGTGTGATAAAGAAGAGAGACTAAAAAGAATTGAAAACCGGCATCCATTAACGCTGCCAGTAAAAACCGTGGGCAAATTCAAAGCATAAAAAAAACGCACAATTTGTGCGTTTTTATATTTTGTAGGCAGTTTGTTATCCTAAATGCTCTAACATGTCTTTGGTCATCGATTCCAAATCAAAAGTATGTTTCCAGTCCCAGTCTTGTCTTGCCTCAGTATCGTCAATGCTTGCCGGCCAGCTGTCCGCAATTTTTTGGCGGAAATCAGGATTGTACGTTATTTCGAAATCAGGAATATGTTTTTTAATCTCAGCAGCAATTTCAGTAGGAGTAAAACTCATTGCAGCCAAATTGTAGGAGGAATGTATTTTGATTTTCTCTGCCGGTGCTTTCATAATGTTAATGGTCGCATCAATTGCGTCATCCATATACATCATTGGCATTTTTGTTTCAGAAGATAAAAAGCATTCGTATTTTTTATCGGCGATAGCCTTGTAGAAAATATCAACAGCATAATCTGTAGTTCCACCACCCGGAGGCGTCGACCAGCTAATTAAACCAGGATAACGGATGCTTCGTACATCAACACCATAAATATTATGGTAGTACTCGCACCATCTTTCTCCGGCTTGTTTACTAATTCCGTAAACAGTAGAAGGTTCCATTACCGTATATTGAGGGGTATTTTCTTTAGGAGTAGTAGGTCCAAAAACGGCAATACTCGAAGGCCAGAAAATCTTCTGTACCTTTTTGGCTTTTGCTAAATTTAAAACGTGAAATAATGAATTCATGTTCAGATCCCAGGCAAATGCAGGGTTTTTCTCGGCTGTAGCCGACAAAAGCGCCGCCATCAAATAAATATCAGTAATTTTATGTACTTCAACAAGATGTTCGATTTGGTTGAAATCTAAAGCATTGACCACTTCAAACGGACCAGAATTAACAACGTCAGTATTTAATTTTCTAATGTCAGAAGCAATAACATTGTCTGTTCCGTATAGTTTGCGCAGTTTTTGGGTTAGTTCTGTCCCAATTTGACCACAGGCACCAATGATTAATATTTTTGGATTCATTTTTTGAATGGTTTTTTTAGAGAGACAAATATAACGTTTCCTCAATTATTTTTACTTTTCAGAAGGACAAATTATAAATTTAACAATGATAAAGATTCTTTTTTAGATTATTCGCTGTTAGACAGGGAGTGTAGATTAAAATTTATAAGTATTTTCGATCAGGAATTCGAGGTTTTTTGATAAGTCTTACAAATAGGAATTCGCAAATTCAGAATCCGCTACCAGTTGATAGATAAAGTAATTTGTATCAGAAATCAGAATTCGTAATTGTAAAATTACTTTGTAACTTTGTAGCTTAATGTTTTACCAAATGAAATATAAGATATCTCTTTTTCTACTGTTTGTTTTTGTATTGAATTCATGTCAGAATGAAGATGAAAAGCGCCGTGCTGAAAACGAAAAAGAAGCCAAAAAAAACGAAGTCATTTTTAATAAGATCAATAAAAGCTGGGATTTTATCGATGAGCCTATTAACGAAATTTCGGAACAAAAAGTGAATTCGTGGAATGAATGGCGTGACTTTTTAAAAGAACTCGGAGATAAACCAAGAAAAACTATTGGAGCCTTTCAAAAGAAATCAACCGCGATTTCCAAAAAAGTAATGGCTTTGAACAATAACATTCCTGCGGAGTTTAATATCCCACAGGTCAGAAGCCGAATTTCTATTCTGATTACAAAAGTGAGAATGATGGATTTGTTTATTCACCTGAATCAGATTCCATCAGATAAAGTAACATTTTTAATTGGGGAGATCAACAAAGAACTGGTTTCATTAGAAAGACAGATGGATCTTATTATGGTAAAAAGTAAAATTCCAAAAGAAGAAGGAGAGGAAGAGTTCTTAAAAATGTTAGATACAACACGTGCCATTCCAAATGCAGGTACAGCTCCCGTTCCGGTAAAAAATATAGATCCAAACACACCAAAAGTTGAGTAAAAACGCCTTATATACCCTGTACGATAATCTGCCAAAAAATCAGCAGATTGCTACACAATTACTGGAGCAGAAGCAAATAAAAATGCATCTTAACGGATTGTTAGGGTCGGCGGTTTCATTTGTTATACGTGCCGTTTTCAAAAAAGCAGAATTGCCTTTTTTGGTTGTTTTAGACAACAAAGAAGAGGCTGCCTATTATCTGAACGATCTCGAACAAATGATCGGAGAACAGGACGTATTGTTTTATCCTGCGTCATTCCGTCGTCCGTATCAAATTGACGAAACCGATAATGCCAATGTGCTGCTTCGTGCTGAGGTTTTAAACCGAATTAATTCCCGTAAAAAACCTGCTGTAATTGTGACCTATCCGGAAGCCCTTTTTGAGAAAGTGGTTACCCGAAGAGAACTTGATAAAAACACACTGAAAGTCGCTTTGAACGATAAAATTTCGATCGATTTTATCAACGAAGTTTTGTTTGAATATGAATTTAAAAGAGTCGATTTTATTACCGAACCGGGAGAATTTTCTGTTCGTGGAGGAATTGTCGATGTATTTTCGTTTTCAAACGATCACCCTTATCGAATAGAGTTTTTCGGAAATGAAGTAGACAGCATCAGAAGTTTTGATGTTGAAACCCAATTATCGGTAGAAACGCACAAAAAAATTACAATAATCCCGAATGTCGAGAACAAACTTTTTCAGGAGAACAGAGAGAGTTTCCTCGATTATATTGCAGAACATACCGTATTGTTTGTTCAAAACACAGACGGGCTTCTCAATCAGTTAGACAAACAATTTGCCAGAGCCGAAGAAGCTTTTGAGAAACTTTCAAAAGAAATAAAACATGCTGAACCTGAAAAGCTATTCTTAAATCAAAGTTCGTTTATCAAACGGGCATTAGATTTTTCGATAGTAGAGCTGGCTTCAAAACCTGTTTTTAAAACCACAAAAACATTCGAATTTCATATTCATCCTCAGCCTTCCTTCAACAAACAATTTGATTTGCTGTTGAACAATCTGAGCGACAATCATTTTAACGGATATAAAAACTATTTGTTTTGTTCGAATGAAACGCAGGCCAAACGTTTTCACGATATTTTCGAAACTTTAGACGAAGCCAATTCCGAGAACATTCGAAAACAATATCATACCGTTGTATTGCCTTTGTTTCAGGGGTTTATTGACGAAGAAAGTCAGATTACAGCCTATACCGATCACCAGATTTTTGAGCGTTATCATAAATTTAATATCAAAAACGGTTACTCCAAAAAGCAGAATATTACACTTAAGGAATTAACCGCGCTTTCGGTGGGTGATTATGTAACGCATATCGATCACGGAATTGGGAAATTTGGTGGCCTGCAGAAAATTCAGGTCGAAGGCAAAACACAGGAAGCCATAAAACTGGTTTATGCGGATAACGATATTGTGTATGTAAGCATTCATTCGCTTCATAAAATTTCAAAATACAACGGAAAAGACGGAACTCCTCCGAAGATCTATAAACTAGGATCGAACGCCTGGAAAGTTTTAAAACAAAAAACCAAAGCACGTGTCAAACATATTGCGTTCAATTTGATTCAATTGTATGCCAAACGACGTTTGGAAAAAGGGTTTCAGTTTGCACCGGACAGTTATTTGCAAAACGAATTAGAAAGTTCGTTTATATACGAAGACACGCCGGATCAAACCAAATCGACACAAGAGGTTAAAGCCGACATGGAAAGCGATCGCCCAATGGACCGTTTGGTCTGTGGCGACGTAGGTTTCGGAAAAACAGAGGTGGCGATTCGTGCGGCGTTTAAGGCGGTAGACAATAGTAAACAGGTGGCTGTTTTGGTTCCGACTACTATTTTGGCTTACCAGCACTACCGTACTTTTTCAGAACGATTGAAAGACATGCCGGTTACCATTGGTTACATGAATCGATTTAGAACGGCCAAACAAAAAGCACAAACCTTAAAAGATTTAGCAGAAGGGAAACTCGATATTGTTATTGGAACCCATCAGCTAGTCAACAAAAATGTAGTTTTTAAAGACCTTGGTTTATTGATTGTCGACGAGGAACAAAAGTTTGGAGTAAACGTAAAAGACAAACTTAAAACCATTGCCGCCAATGTAGATACTCTGACCTTAACGGCAACGCCAATCCCGAGAACGTTGCAGTTTTCATTAATGGCAGCAAGGGATTTATCGGTTATTACAACGCCTCCGCCGAACCGATATCCTATTGAAACAAATGTCGTTGGGTTTAATGAAGAAATAATCCGTGATGCGATTTCGTATGAAATTCAGCGAAACGGACAGGTTTTCTTTATCAACAACCGAATCGAAAATATAAAAGAAGTGGCCGGAATGATTCAGCGTTTAGTTCCAAATGCAAGAGTCGGAATTGGTCACGGACAAATGGAAGGAGCCAAACTCGAAGAATTAATGTTGGGCTTCATGAATGGAGATTTTGATGTTTTGGTAGCGACAACCATCATCGAAAGTGGTCTGGATGTACCCAATGCCAACACGATTTTCATCAACAATGCCAATAACTTCGGACTGTCTGATCTGCATCAAATGCGCGGTCGAGTAGGACGAAGCAATAAAAAAGCATTCTGTTATTTCATCTGTCCGCCTTATTCCTCCATGACAGAAGATGCCAGAAAACGTATTCAGGCTTTGGAGCAGTTTAGCGAACTCGGAAGTGGTTTTAACATTGCAATGAAAGATCTTGAAATTCGTGGTGCAGGAGATTTATTGGGTGGAGAACAAAGCGGTTTCATCAATGAAATTGGATTTGATACCTACCAAAAAATCATGAACGAGGCGATCGAAGAATTGAAGGAAAATGAATTCAAAGACTTGTATCCGGAAGAGAATGATATTGAAACGAAAGAATATGTAAAAGATTTACAAATCGATACCGATTTTGAGTTATTGTTTTCTGATGAATACATCAATAACGTTACGGAGCGTCTGAGTTTATACAACGAGCTGGGCGGTGTGAAAAACGAACAGGAACTTGTGGTATTTCAAAATAAATTAATTGACCGTTTTGGTCCGATGCCGCCGCGTGCCAATGCTTTGATGAATAGTATTCGCATCAAATGGATTGCGACAAGCGTGGGTATTGAGAAACTGGTGATGAAAAAAGGAAAAATGATTGGTTATTTCGTTTCAGATCAGCAATCTGATTATTACCAGTCCAAACGTTTCCATAAAGTGATCAAATTTGTACAAACCCATAGTAATCTTTGTCAGATGAAAGAAAAACAAACACCTAACGGTTTGCGTCTTTTATTGACTTTTGACAATGTAAAATCGACCAAACGTGCGTTGGAGTTGATGGAATTACTGGGAGAGTAATATAAAAAACGAAACCCGACAGATTTCAAAAAGCTGTCGGGTTTTTTATTTTTTGTAATTTAGAATATTTAGTTTTTCAGGTCCTTGATTACTTTAAAAGCAACATCAACCTGATCTTCTCCAACTAAAATGGTAAATTCATTTGAAGTCGAAATAACCTCATTGATAATAATTCCTTCCCATGCCAGACGCTGGAAAATGAAATAATAAATTCCGGGAACGACGATGTTTTCTTTTGGTAATTTTACCGTTATGGAGGCTAAATTATCTAATTTCTGAATTAGTTTTTCGCGCATAAAGTGTTTTTCAACCAAATGATTTACACTGCTGCTTACCACAATATTGGTTTCGTTTACCCCACGCGATGAGGTGTAAAAGATATCAGATAAAGCATTAATATCAGAAATTAAATCAGCCTGTTTGTTCAAAACAGTTTCCGAAGCGGCAAAAGTATAATCGGTCAGCTCAGATCGAACCGTGATTTCGCCAATATTCTTAATTACTTTATTAATTTTATGATTCAACTTAAAATCCAGTTCTTCTGTGAGTCGTTTCAATGACATTACAACAGCGCCTTGTTTTACTTCTTTACCAAATTCACTTTCTAATTCGGTCATAATATTCCGCGAAAGAGAAGTAAGGTTAATGATTCCAAGCGATAATGCATTTAATAAAAAGGGTTTTGTTTTAATGTAATTTTCGACGATTGAAGAAACGGTTTTCATAGTTTTTTTCTTTTTTTTGTAACTTAATTGGGTTGGTGTAGTTAAATTGTAGTGTTATAAAACTTTGCGAATATAAATAAAAGAACAATTTGTTACAAATATAACATTGTAAAATTATGTTAAAAATGGAAAAAAGCGTCTGTAATGTGTTCAATTGCAAATGATTCCTTTTTTTTGTGTATCGCAACGATGTCAAATCGCACTTCAAAATCTATTTCCCTATCGTTTATGTAGGCATTTACTGCTTTTACCAGCAGCTGAATTTTTTTTGGTTTCACAAAATCCTGTGGCAAACCAAAATCCAGACTTGATCTTATCTTTACTTCAATGACCGCTAAAATGGATTCTTTTTGGGCGATAATATCAATTTCCGCCTTTTGAAAAGTCCAGTTCCGATCTAGGATTTTGTATCCGTTTTGCTCCAGGTATTCGACAGCGAGGTCTTCTCCTATTTTTCCAAGTTCATTATGCTCAGCCATTTTTTTTAATTGTGAGTTATACTATTTTTAGGGAGTAAAGAGCAATTGGCATGTAAAAACGCGAAGTCGCAAAGAATAGAATAAAACTTTGCGACTTCGTGTCTTTGTAAAATTATGATAGGTGGTATTTAAAATTCTTTAGAGAAAAAGAATTCTCAGATACTATTATTTTTGAAAAGTAACCGTACTTCCTGTTTCCTTTACATCAATTGAAATAGTACTTCCCATAATTAAGGCCCTGTTGTCCTGAATGTGTCCGGCCGGAAAATTGAAAATTACCGGAATATTGTATTTTTTGGTAACATCATCTACAATTTCCACAGCATTTCTCCCCCAGGGAACTTCGTTGTCCTTCATTTTGGTCATGCCTCCAACAAGAATTCCTTTTAGGTTTTCGATGCATCCATTGCGTCTTAAATTCATCATCATACGATCGATATGATACAGGTATTCGTCTAAATCTTCGATAAATAAAATTTTATCCTTACAGTCAATTGCCGAGGGAGAACCTAACAAACTGTACAGAATCGATAAATTTCCGCCTACTAATTCACCGGTTGCAGTTCCAAATCGGTTCATCTTATCCGGACCAATCGCATAAGAAATCGGTTCACCAAATAAGGCAGATTTCATTGAACTAACCGCTGCGGGAGTAGCACGTGGTACCGTTACAGGCATTATACCGTGAATGGACTGATAGCCCATCGTATTCAAATGATTGTGTAAAACCGTAACATCGCTAAAGCCAACAATCCATTTCGGATGTTGTTTGAATTTCGTAAAATCGAGTAAGTCGATCATTCGTACAGTGCCATAACCTCCGCGAACACACCAGATCGCTTTAATGTTTGGATTGTCTAACTGCTTCTGAAAATCGGCAGCACGTTGTTCGTCGGTACCGGCCAGTTGATTAAAATCCAAACCAATCGTACTTCCAACAACCGCTTCAAGTCCCCAGCTGTGCAATAAATCTATAGTAGGTTTTAAGTTATCGTCTATATTTTTTCTGGCTGTTGCTAAAAGGGCTACAGTATCTCCTTTTTGTAAATAAGGTGGTGTTATCATATTTTGTTGTGATTGACAGTGTATGGATTGTAAAGCAAAAATAAGAAATACGAGTTTATAAAAAGAAAAGTAGTTTCTGAAGTATTGGTGTAGGCTCGCTTTCATATTTTTTCTGCAGTTTCATTCGTAAAGATAGAACAAATATAAATATTTTAAAAAATAAAATAATTAGAAAATTCCTACAAATAGAGTTAATTGTTTAAATTGAACCTTTTAAGGATCTAAGTTTATGAAGGTAATTTCTGTTCAGCTTTGTTGTATCGTTTTTCTGTCTCTGACCATCGTGCGAGCACAACCCAAAAAGTATTCGATTCACACGGTTGCCTTCTACAACTTTGAAAATCTTTTCGACACCACTGATGATGTCAATACCAACGATGATGAATGGACACCCAAGGGGGCGCAGCATTGGACTATAGAAAAGTACGAACAGAAATTAAAAAACCTGTCCACAGTTTTGTCTGAAATTGGAATGCCTGACAACTCCAATGCTCCGGTATTAATTGGAGGCGCGGAAATTGAAAATCGTGCCGTCTTGGAAGATTTGATCAAACAGCCTAAGTTGCTCCCTTTTGATTATGGTATCATTCATTTTGATTCACCGGACAAACGAGGGATTGATGTCGCTTTGCTGTATCAGACAAAATATTTTAAACCTACCGTGTATTCTAACATTCCATTGCGCATCTATCATAATAAGGTCACGCTTAAAGAAGAGGAGCCACAGCAGGACGATGATATTGAAATTAAAATGGCTGACAACCATCGTGTTTTTACCAGAGATCAGCTTTTAATTACGGGATTTTTGGAAGGAGAGGAACTGCATATTATTGTCAACCATTGGCCGTCCAGATCGGGAGGCGAAAAGGCAAGCAGTATTTTTCGGGAAGCTGCCGGAAATTTAAACCGAAGAATCATCGATTCGTTGCAAAAAATAAACCCCTCTGCTAAAGTGATCACGATGGGGGATCTGAATGATAGCCCTACTAATAAAAGTGTAAAAACAGTTCTGGGAGCAAAAGCGAAGAAGTCAGAAGTGGGAGAATTTGGTGTTTTTAATCCGTTTGCAGCAATGCTTGATAAAGGTTTGGGAACGATTGCATTTCGGGACTCCTGGGACATCTTCGATCAAATTATCATCACAGAATCACTTCTAAAAGCTGATTTTTCAACCTTTAACTTTTGGAAAGCGGGGATTTTCAATAAGTCCTTTCTGGTTCAGCGTTCAGGACAGTACAAAGGATATCCGTTACGGCATAGTTTAACCGAAGTTGGATTCAGCGATCATTTTCCGGTTTACATCTATTTGATCAGAGAGGTGAAATAAGTCACAGTCTCAGTTTTCAGTCTCAGTTCATCACTGTAAACTGGGACTGGGACTGAGACTAAAAACAGGCACTGCGACTGAAAACTTTTCCTTAACTTAGCTACTTAGAAACTTACTACCTTTTAAAATGGCAATAGCAAAACCTTTCAATCTTACGAAGTGGATCGATGAGAACCGTCATTTACTAAAACCGCCTGTTGGAAATAAAAATTTATACATTGATTCCGGTGATTATATAGTGATGATCGTTGCGGGTCCAAATGCCCGAAAAGATTATCATTACAATGAAACCGAAGAGCTTTTTTATCAGTTGGAAGGCAGCATAAAAGTCATCATTCAGGAAGATGGAGAGCGAAAGGAAATGGAATTACATGCGGGTGATATGTACCTACATCCGGCTAAAATTCCGCATTCGCCCGTTCGTTCCGAAGGTTCAATTGGATTGGTTATCGAACGCAAACGTGCAGGATTAGGTTATACTGACGGATTGCTTTGGCACTGTGATAACTGCAATCACAAACTCTATGAAGTGTTTTTTGAATTGCATAATATAGAAAAAGATTTTCTGCCGCACTTCGAACATTTTTATAATTCGGTAGCACTAAGAACCTGCGATAATTGCGGAACCGTAATGGAATCAGATCCTCGATTTGTTGCGAAGAAATAAGGATATAATCAACAAACCCGACAGGTTTCAAAAACCTGTCGGGTTTAAAATTTAAATCTTATACCAGTTGGCGTAATTAACAAAAAAGTAAACATAAAGACACAGAAGATATGTGTATTTAAATGAAGTGAAACGCCTCTTTTATAGCAGAAGAACCTATGTTTCTATGTGTTAAAACCGTTTCAAAAACCTGTCGGGTTTAAATTTAAATGCTATAACTATAACTCAAAACGTTTCCCCTGTTCAGGATAAATAAGTTTTAGTCCCAGATCATTTTGTTTTTGCAGCTGTTCTTTCAGTTTTATAATGTTTTTAGTGGGCGGTTTTAGGTGCGTAACGATAATACTGAAACCTTTCAAAGTATCTTTTCCCGATAACTCCGCTAAGGTGTGAAGTTCTTTCATCAGATAGTTTGGCGTCAGATGTCCGAATAAAAATTGATCCGGTTGTTCATTTGGGAACGAAACCTCAATAAAAATACCTTTCAGTTGTTTGCTTTTAACCAAAGGTGCAACTGCGGTCCAGAGCGACTTTAACTTGTCGCTTTTCTCTACAGCATCGGGTCCGGTATCACCCAGATAAAGCACATACGATTCGCCACTTTTAATCAGGAAAGCAGTACTCTCAAACGGATTCACATGACTTAACGGAAATGCTTTTGCCGTCATCGTGGTATTGGTAATCGGAATTTCTTCTCCGACATTTAAAGTCTGAAAATGATATTTTTTTAACGGAGTTCCGGGACCTTTATCTCCAAAATTGGCCCAAGTCTGATCGTTGAAATAATGGTTTTCCATCATTTCCATACATTTTTCAGTGGCATAAACCGTCTTCGAAGAATCTGCCGGAGAGTTTATGATTAAACCCGAAACATGGTCTAAATGAGCATGCGATATAAAATAACCTTTAATGTATTTTCGTAAAACTTCGCTGGTTGAAACTTTAAACACTTTATTTTCAATTGCTTTTTCAATTCCGGCGTTTACCGTTCCGGCATCTAAACAGATAAAATCATGCGTATTGGCAGGTGCAACTAAATAGGCTGAAAGATTCTTCTCGTCTATCCCTCCTTTTATCCCTAAAGGAACGACCTGAAAGGATTTTTTTTGCTCTTTTTGAGAAAAAGCAGGAACTGAAATTAGGACGAAACAAACTAAAAACCGACTGAAAATGGACATATTTGAGTACTTTTATTTCCGCAAATTTCATCAATTAAGACGAATAAATCATGCTATCGCGCTGTAATTCATTTTAATTAAAGCTAAATTTACCTGATTTTAACAACTTAGTTCGATTAAATTTCGGCTTGAAATAATATCTTTACATAAAAATATAACAATTTTAACAAAAAAAGTTACAATGACAACAATAGCATCACAGTTTGGAATGAATGAGGCTCTGGAAAAATTGGGCATCAAAGCGATCAACGAAGGAACATCTACAGGTTTACAAAACTTTTCTTCGGGAGAAGTTTTAGAGAGCTTTTCACCGGTTGATGGAAAACTAATAGGATCGGTAAAAATGTCGACGCCTCAGGATTATGAAAAAGTAATGCAGGCGGCTACAGAAGCGTTTAAAACTTTTCGTTTAATTCCGGCACCGCAACGTGGAGAAATTGTACGTCAGTTTGGACAAAAGCTTCGTGAAAATAAAGAGGCACTTGGTAAATTGGTTTCTTACGAAATGGGGAAATCGTTGCAGGAGGGTTATGGTGAGGTGCAGGAAATGATTGACATCTGCGATTTTGCAGTTGGATTGTCACGTCAGCTTCACGGTTTAACCATGCATTCTGAAAGACCGGGACATCGTATGTACGAGCAATACCATTCGTTGGGAGTAGTAGGGATTATTTCGGCATTTAACTTTCCTGTAGCGGTCTGGTCGTGGAATACGGCTTTGGCATGGATTTCAGGGGATGTTTGTGTTTGGAAACCTTCTGAAAAAACACCTCTTTGTGGAATTGCCTGTCAGAACATTATCGCTCAGGTGATTAAAGAGAATAATTTACCGGAAGGGATCTCTTGTTTGATCAACGGCGATTATAAAATAGGAGAATTAATGACAGCGGATACCAGAATCCCGTTAGTTTCGGCTACAGGTTCAACCCGAATGGGGAAAATTGTAGCACAGGCGGTTGCAGGACGTTTAGGGAAATCATTGTTAGAGTTAGGAGGAAACAATGCTATTATTGTGACTCCGGATGCCGATATTAAAATGACCGTTATTGGTGCTGTTTTTGGAGCTGTTGGTACAGCCGGACAACGTTGTACTTCAACACGCCGACTAATTATTCACGAAAGTATTTATGATAAAGTAAAAGATGCTTTGGTTGCGGCTTACAAACAATTAAGAATTGGGAACCCGTTGGATGAAAACAATCATGTGGGGCCGCTTATTGATACACACGCGGTGGAGCAGTATGCAAAAGCTTTAAATAAAGTAGTTGCCGAAGGAGGTAAAATCCTGGTAGAAGGCGGAGTGCTTTCAGGTGAAGGTTATGAAAGCGGCTGTTATGTAAAACCTGCAATTGCAGAAGCACAAAATTCATTTGAAATTGTACAGCACGAAACATTTGCTCCGGTCTTGTATCTGATTAAATATTCAGGTGAAGTGGATAACGCTATCGATTTTCAAAATGGAGTTGCACAAGGATTATCATCTGCTATTATGACCAATAATCTTCGTGAAGCAGAAAGATTTTTATCAGTAGTGGGTTCTGATTGCGGTATTGCGAATGTAAACATTGGAACTTCAGGTGCTGAAATTGGAGGCGCTTTTGGTGGAGAAAAAGAAACCGGTGGTGGACGTGAATCAGGATCTGATGCCTGGAAAATTTACATGCGTCGTCAGACCAATACAATCAATTATACGACAAGTTTGCCATTGGCACAGGGAATTAAATTTGATTTGTAATAGTTGTTTTCTGTAAAATGATAAAATGTAAAAGGCTTCCAATTGGGAAGCCTTTTGTTTTTAGAATGGTTTTTTGGGTTATTTTTTAAGAACAGTTTGCGTAAAGGAACCGTCAGCAGTAACGACTTTTAGCAGGTAAGTCCCAGATATGAGAGTACTTAGGTCCATACTTTTAGTTTCTTTTCCGGAGGTTTTTACCAGATTGCCCGAGATGTTATAAAGGAACACTTTCTCTACAGTCTGATTAGATTCTGAGAAGTATAAAACATCAGCAACCGGATTGGGGTATAAAATCACCTTTGAAGCTTTTGGTTCAGCTATCACGTCAGTCGCTTGTGCCATTCGTAATGTAGGTCCGTTGTTGTATTCTGTACTGATGTAAAACAGATTGGCAACAGATCCTTTTGTAATGGTATTGGAACCCGCAGGGATAGATGCGATTACAATTCCGGCCGATTCGGTATAGGAAACATTATTTACTTTAACGGTTCCGGTAAAATTAGAATCAAAAACCAGGGTTAAAGTAGAAGGGTTTGTAGTGGTATAAGCAATTGTAGTGCTTGACTCCATTTTTAAACGTGCCGTGAGCGTGAGTCCGGCATAAGTTACTGATCCATTGGTTGAATTCATATTTCCGGTAATGGTGTAAAATGAACTTGTTTTTCCCGATGTTGTAAAGTTGTGAATTTCATCACTAGTTGGCGTTCCGGTAGTAACCGTAAGCGTTCCTGAACCTGTTGCCGGTGTTCCGGTTCCGGTTGTGGCAATCGAATAAGAAACAGTAGTGGTTGGAGTTCCTGAAATAGTGATGGTTTTGGCAGTGGTATTTTTTACAAAACTAATTCCCGAAGCAGGTAGTCCTGTAACCGTTGCGTCAGTAGCATTTCCTCCCCAGGTAAATACGATAGAGGCAATAGCAGTTCCGCTGGCAACAGTTTGGTTGTTGTTGCTGGTTGAAGTTAAGGTTTGTGCTCCCGCTCCTGAAAGGGTAATGGTTCCTGAGCCTGTAGCAGGAGTTCCGGTTCCGGTTGTGGCAATCGAATAAGAAACAGTAGCGGTTGGAGTTCCGGTAATAGTGATGGTTTTAGCAGTAGTGTTTTTTACAAAACTGATTCCTGAAGCAGGCAATCCTGTAACCGTTGCGTCAGTGGCATTTCCTCCCCAGGTAAATACGATAGAGGCAATAGCAGTACCGCTGCTTACCGTTTGATTGTTATTGGCGGTTGAGGTTAGGGTTTGAGTACTTGCAGGCGGATTGCCTTCTCCCTGAATCGCAACCAAAGCTCCTGTATAATTGGTAAGTGCCGACTTCAATGCTGTGATTACAAGTGAAGAGGTATCGTCTATGCTGTTGTCGAAAGTCCATTTTAAATCACCTCCCGAAACACGTCCTGCGTATTGAGTGACCTTTGTTTTGGCTGTTGCCGGCTGTTCTATGGTTAGATTTTTGACATATAGTGCAGCATCTGTATCAAAGTTGTTGTAGGTATTGGCTCCCGATTTGGATTTAACCGAACTGCTTACCGTTTCCCCTCTTGTAGCCGCAACATAAGCATCAAAATCTGTCGTTGAGCTAATTTTTCCGGCAATATTGTATAACGGATTAGGGTCGTTGTAAGCGACAAAACGCATATTATTAGTTCCGTTTGAAGCGTCAAAAGTATTGTTGAAGGCTTTTATAGATCCTCCGGCTTCCCCTGAGAAAGTTCCCATAGTTCCGGCATTGTTTACCTGATTGGCTTCGTCCCAGATATCAGTACCCTGCAAAGAAGTCAGCATGGGATGTTTGCTGTTGCGGAAATAATTTCCTTCCACAAATAAGGAAGAGCCTAAGGTAGAACCCGAACCGTATTTGGATACACCATCAAAATAGTTGTTGTAGATGTGTGCCGAATAATAACGAACGCGAGGATGACGTGAATCAGAATGATCAAACCAGTTGTGGTGATAAGTGATATACAATCCGCTGGTAGTGCCTTCGCTTAAACCTAGAAGACTTGCTTTTCCGTTGTCCCAAAAATGATTGTACGATAGCGTGATGTAGGTCGAGGTTTTATTGTCGAGAGCTCCGTCTCCTTTGATCTGATCGGCGTCGCTTCCTGCATTTCCGTAGAACAAATCACAGTTGTGTACCCAAACGTGATCATTGTCCTGTTGCATGCCAACATTGTCGCCGGCAGTGCTGTTGCAGTTCATAAAACCAAGATTGCTTACCTCTATGTTGGATGCCGATTTGAGACGTACGCCCCAGCCATTGGCTACAGCATCATTTCCGATTCCTTCGAGTGTTACATAACTTGCCGCATTGTTGGCATTTTCGATAACAACATCTCCGCCTTCCATAACCGTCAGGTCAGTGATATTTCCAATTAAACGAATGATAAACGGACGCGTATCTTTTCCTTTTTTGATCGCATACAGTATGTTTTGCAAGCCAACGCAAGGATTTGCACTGGCACCGGTGATGTTCATCGAAATGGTGTTTTTGGTGTTTTGGGTAATATATAGAATAACAGCATTGTCTTTTGGCGTTCCATCTGCTTTGTAACCTCCGGGAACACGACCGCCTTCAAAAGCAAATCCATTGCGATCCTGTGCGGCAACGGTTAAGGTACCAGTTACTGAACCTGTTCCTTCTGCACCCGAAATAACCGGTTTTACTTTAACGGTATACGATCCGGCTTTAAGTCCGGGGATGTCTGCGCGAAAATAACTTCCGTAACTTCTGATCAGTTGGTCGTCGATTTTTTGATCGGTAATGCCGTTACCGGAGTAGTAAACATTGTAGGTTTGTGCATTGCTTACAGGCTGCCATTTAACAAATGCCGACTCGAGCCAGCCTGAAGATTCTGTAATCTGAACTTGTTGTGCCCATAGGGGAATGGTGAGCAGTAAAAGCATCAGAATAAGTAGGTTTCTTTTCATAATTGTGGTTTTTCGGTTAATAAAGTTTTTTGTGTTATTGAATCAATAAGTTTCTTGTAATCGATTACACAAAAATATATTTATTTTTTGATATGTGTAAAATATTTGCTATAAAATAATATAAGTACTAAAAATTTATGCTTTTGAATATGAATTATGTAATAAATTGCATTTAATGCAATTTATTACATAATTTGAAAAAGCCTCGCCGATGTTCATTTTTAATGTAATTTGGAGTACTGTTTGGGAAATAAAATCGATGCAAAAAGGATAAAATAGTGAGTTTTCGGCAATTTTAGCAACAGCATTTTATAGTAAGAAAAAAGTTATATTTTAAAGCTAAAAATGATCCCTTTTATACGCTAGTTGTATTTTTTAGATTAAAAAAGGAATCGTTTTTGAGTAAAAAAAGAGAAGTACAGACTTCTGCAGCAGCAGACATTTTAACTTTGGGTGCAGAAAAATAATGGGTAATTGGAATGAAAAGTAAGGGGAGTGGTTTGAGTATTTCTTACTTAGAGAATGTTTGACAAGGGGGTATAAAAAAAGCCTTTTGAATGTTCAAAAGGCTTTGATTTATGGTAAGTAAAGAAAAGAAATTAATCTTTGCTTGATAATTTTGATAATAAACGTAAGAATTCGATGTACAACCAAACCAGGGTAATGATTAATCCCATTGCGCCATACCATTCCATGAATTTTGGCATTCTTTGCTGTACTCCTTTTTCGATCTGATCAAAATCAAGGAATAAGTTTAATGCAGCAATAATAATTACAAAAACACTAATTCCAATACTCATCATTGAGTTTCCGTAATGAACCGGAGTCCAGCTTGTGAATAAAGAAACCAGCCATGAAATTAAATAATAAGTTGCAATGGCTAATGTTGCCGCAACCACTACTGACTTAAATTGCTCGGTAACTTTTACAATTCTAAATTTATACAAACCAAGGCATACTAAAAAAGTAACCAAAGTTGCTCCAACGGCATTAATTACAATTCCGGGATATTTGGCTTCAAAAATGGCTGAAATTCCTCCTATAAATAATCCTTCAAATAAAGCATAACCAGGAGCTAAGTAAGGAGAAGCTTGTGGTTTAAAGGCTGAAATTACAACTAAAATTAGTCCAATGATAGCACCTCCGATAGCAGGCAGCATCACATTCATTCCATTAAATGCCATCCACCAGGTTACCATGGCCGATCCGCATAAAATTAAAAACAAGATAGCTGTTTTGTTAATCGTACCAGACAAAGTCATTTCCTGATTGTAATCAATGATTTGTGCCTGGTGTACTTCTTCAGCTTTTGAAACAGCATTAGAGGAGAAACGCTTGTTGCTTAAAAATGGATTTTTTGAATTAAAGTTCATAATGTAATTGGTTTTAAAAACTCATCAAATATAATCGATATTTTTTGATACGCCTTTAATACTATGGAATTTTTAACAATTCGGGGGGATTGTTTTGAGGCGTTATTCTTCTAAATAAAAAAGCCGTCAATGAAAATTGACGGCTCGTATAGTTGTTTTTAATTTCTTATTTTAAAAGGTCTAAAACTAAAGAAGGGAATAAACCTAAAGCAATGTTTAAAGCAATTGAAATCACGGCAACCGCATAAATAAGGAAAGGTTTTCCTGTACGCTCCTGATTAGGTTCTTTAGAGTACATCGCCAGGATTAGTTTGAAATAATAGCCAACACTAATAATGGAGTTGATAACCGCCACAATCACTAAAGCAATGTATCCTGCCTGAATGGTTTGGTTGAATAAAAATAACTTAGCAAAGAAACCCGAGAAAATAGGAATACCGGCCATAGACAACAAAGATCCTGTAAGGATTGCTGCCAATAGCGGATTTGTTTTTCCTAAACCGTGAAAGTTCGTGATATCTTCGTTATCCTGATTTTTACATACGTATAAAACAACACTGAATGCTGCGATTCCGGCCAATGCATAAGCAGCAGTATAGTACAATAAAACACCTGCTGAGGTTGCAATCGTTAGCAAAGTCATCAACATAAAACCGGCATGTGAAATTCCTGAGAATGCCAACATACGTTTTACGTTTACCTGACGTAATGCCATTATATTTCCAACAGTCATAGAAGCAATTGAAATGATCACTACAATCGTTTCAAAAGTCCCTAAAAGATCCTGGTTGTCTAAAGACGGAACTAAGTTTAAGGCATAAACTAATTTGTAAAGTGTTGCGATGGCTACTACTTTTGCCAAAGTACTCATCAAAGCAGTAGTTAATGCCGGAGAACCTTCGTAAACATCCGGAGCCCAGAAATGAAATGGAACTGCTGCTACTTTAAACAACATACCGATAATCATCAAAATCATTCCGATTGGAAACCAGATTGGCAATTCGGCAGATAAAGATACTTCATGTATTTCAGCGACGTCAAAAGTTCCCATTGCTCCATATATCAAACAAATTCCGAACAAAATGATTCCTGATGCGAAAGATCCCATTAGGAAATATTTCATACCCGCCTCGTTACTTTTTAGATTCAAACGATCGCTTGCTGCTAAAACATAAAGGGCAATGGACAGGATTTCAATTCCTAAGAAAAACATAGCTAAGTTTCCAAAAGAAACCATTGCTACTCCACCAGCTAATAAAAATACTTTGATCGCAACAAAATCGGAGATTTTGGTTGGATGATTTTCGTAAAAATTATGACTTAATGCTACCAGGAAAATAGTCAGCACAATAAACAACGATGAAAAGGTAACAGAGAATTTAGTCACTGTAATCATGTTGTTATAGTAACTTGCTGTTGATCCGAATTCGTAAAAGTTAAGCGCCAAAACACCTAGTAAACCAACGATGGTAATAGGAACAATGGCCTTTCTTAAATTAAGAATTTCAAACAATAGGCAGAAAATACCCAATCCTGTTATAGCTATTAATGTATTCATTTTTGTTTTTTTGATTTAGGAAATCTAAAACTAATGACGCCCTAATTTATTTTTATTTAAAATATTTTTTAATTTTTATTGATAACGTTCAGAATCGTTTCTAAACTTGGTGTAATCAAATCTGTAATTGGTTTTGGATAGAATCCGAAGAAAATTAAAACGGCAATAATTGCAACTAATGAAATTCCTTCATTAACAGACACGTCTGCAAATGTTTTCGAATTGGTTTCTCCCAACATTACATTTTGAAACATTTTAAGCATATAATAAGCTCCTAAAATAATAGTGGTTCCGCCTAAAACAGCAAACCAGATATTAATTTGAGAAAGACTATACAAAACAGTAAATTCTCCAACAAAGTTAAAAGTACTTGGTAGAGCTACAGAAGCCAGTACCAAAATTAAAAACATAGAAGTGAATTTTGGAGATTGTGTACGGATACCTCCTAATTTTGAAATTTCTCTGGTTTCATATCTTCTGAAGATAATTTCAGCAGCATAAAACAAACCTACTACCACAAAACCGTGAGCGATCATTTGCAATACAGCTCCACGTAAACCATCAATCGTTAAGGTGTAAGTTCCTGCCGCAATTAAACCAACGTGCGCCAAAGACGAATAAGCCAATAATTTCTTCAAATCTTTTTGTCTTAAAGCTACAATTGATCCGTAAATCACACCCGCAATTCCAAGCGCGATAAAGATGTTCATGTATTCTTTTGCAGCCAATGGTGCAAGTGGCAATTGCCAACGAATCACACTGTACAATCCCATTTTTAACATGATACCTGATAAAAGCATCGTTCCAACAGTTGGTGCTTTTTGGTACACATTTGCCTGCCAGGTGTGGAAGGGGATGATTGGGATTTTAATAGCATAAGCCAGGAAGAAAGCTAAGAATATCCACAATTGCTCGCAAGCAGATAAATTTAATTTGTATAAATCTTCGATTAAGAAACTACCTGCTTTCTGGTACAAATAGATGAAAGCTACTAACATGAACAAGGAACCTGCCAGTGTGTAGATAAAGAATTTAACTACTGCTTTTCTGCGCTCTTCGGCATCACCATTACCCCAGATTAGGGCAATGAAGTAAATAGGAATAAGAGCTAACTCCCAGAAAATATAGTATAAAAGACCGTCTGCTGCCAGGAAAGTTCCTGTCATAGCAAATGCCATAAATAAAATTAACGCGTAAAATGCTTTTGAATTTTTGTATTCATTTCCAAAAGAAGAGAATATGATGATTGGCGTTAGCGCTACAGTCAATAAAAGCATGGCCATACCCAAACCATCTGCATTTAGAGCAAATGAAATTTTAGGCTGTGTAATCCACGTATTGATCAGGCTGATATTTTCGCCGGCACTAAAATGATTTAATAAAACAATTGAACAACCTAAAGCCGCCAAACTAAAGAACAAAGCTACTTTTGATGCTAGTTTGTCACCAACAAAATAAGTGGCAAATGCACCAATTAGAAGAATAATTAATATAAGAGAAACGTTCATAGTTGTAAAATTATTTAGCTAAAAATATATAGGAAACAATGGCACAAAGCCCTAAAACAAATGCAAAAAGATATAATCCGATACTTCCGTTTTGTAATTTTTTACCTTGAAAAGCCAGTTCATTGGCTACTTTTCCTAATCCAAAAACCAGAGCAGACAAACCTGTTTCGATATAGTCTCTGAAAAATCTTGATAATCCGTTGATAGAGCGAACGAAAATAGCATCGTAAGCTTCGTCTACATAATATTTATTGTATAACACTTTGGTCAGACCACTAATGTTTTCATCCGCTTCCGGAACATTATCCTGTTTGAAGTATTTCACATAAGCAATTAAAATACCCAGTAATCCGCCTAAAACGGCAACACCCATTAAAGTGTATTCTGTTGTACCTAAATGGTGCTCTTCGCCTGCCACTTTCGTGAAAAGAGGAGCTAAATAACCATTCAGCCAGCTGTTTCCTGGTAAACTGATCAATCCGCCAAAAGTAGCCAGAATTGCTAAAATTACTAATGGGAAAGTAATCAATCCGTCACTTTCGTGTAAGTGGTGTTTTTGCTCTTCGGTTCCTCTGAAATCTTTGAAGAAAGTAAGGAACATCAATCTAAACATATAAAATGCCGTCATGATCGAAGCAACAGATCCTACTACATAAAGTGGAATATTGTGATGGAATGCCGTTAATAAAATTTCGTCTTTTGAGAAGAAACCAGAGAAAAACGGAACACCTGAAATGGCTAATGATGAAATTAACATTGTCCAGAAAGTGATTGGCATCGCTTTACGCAAACCACCCATTTTACGCATATCCTGCTCTCCGTGTAAACCGTGAATTACAGATCCTGAACCTAAGAACAGACAGGCTTTGAAGAAAGCATGAGTAATTACGTGAAAAACGGCTACTTCGTAAGCACCAAATCCTAAGGCTAAAAACATTAATCCTAACTGAGAAACAGTAGAGTAGGCCAATACTTTTTTAATATCCGTCTGAACCAGACCAATTGTTGCCGCAACTAATGAAGTAATGGCACCAATAACCGCAATAACCGACTGAACGTCCGGAGCTAAATCAAATACAAAGTTCAAACGGGTAATCATAAAGATACCGGCTGTAACCATTGTTGCAGCGTGAATTAATGCCGAAACCGGAGTTGGTCCTGCCATCGCATCAGGCAACCAGGTGTATAATGGAATTTGTGCTGATTTACCACAAGCTCCGATAAACAAACATAAAGCCGCTAGTGAAAGCAACGGGATGTTTAAGTTTGCTGCTCCTGCGATTGCTGTTTTTAAAGTAGCATAATCTAAAGTAGAGAACATTGAACCTAGTATGAACATTCCGATTAATAAACCTAAATCTCCAATTCTGTTCATGATGAAAGCTTTTTTCGCAGCATCATTGTAATCCTGGTTTTTGTGCCAGAATCCAATTAATAAGTACGAACAAAGTCCAACACCTTCCCAACCGATAAATAAAACTAACAAGTTACTTCCAATTACAAGGGTAATCATGAAGAATACGAACAGATTCAAATAAGCAAAAAACTTGTGCATATTCTCATCGTCGTGCATGTAGCTGATAGAGTATAAGTGAATCAATGATCCGATACCGGTTACAAAAAGCAACCATAATAAAGACAATTGATCTAATAAAAATCCAAGATTGATCTTTAAATTACTAATTTGAATCCAGTCAAATAAAGTAACCTGAAGGGCTTGTTTGGTTTGGCTGATTTGACTGAAGAAGAAAAGTGTAACAGCAAAAGAAACGACTACAGCAGCAGTTCCGATGATTCCTGAAACCGTTTTTCCTAAGCTCTTGCCAAAGAAAACATTGATTAAAAATCCTAAAAAAGGAGATAAAACTAAAAGTAAAGCTAAATTGGTATCCATTTTTATTTATCCTTTTAAATTTTTTAAATTATCGATACTAATCGAACCTAAATTTCTAAAGATCGAAACTAAAATAGCCAATCCAACTGCAACTTCGGCTGCAGCAACTGCCATCGAAAAGAATACAAAGACTTGTCCCTGTGCATCTTGATGGTAAGTTGAAAAAGCAACAAATAAAAGGTTAACAGCATTCAACATGATTTCGATAGACATGAAAACGATAATAGCATTTCGTCTGTACAATACACCAAAAATACCAATACAGAAAAGTACAACACTCAAAAAGATGTAGTTTTCAATACCTATTTGATTTAATATATTACCCATTATTTATTTAATTTTTCTTTTTTAGACAATAATACAGTTCCAATCATGGCTACTAAAAGCAAGATCGAAGCAAATTCGAACGGAACCATATATTCGTTCAGTAATATTTTA
The DNA here is from genome assembly GCF_048514875.1 of Flavobacterium sp. T12S277. Taxonomy (NCBI): domain Bacteria; kingdom Pseudomonadati; phylum Bacteroidota; class Flavobacteriia; order Flavobacteriales; family Flavobacteriaceae; genus Flavobacterium; species Flavobacterium sp. T12S277. The sequence continues at coordinate 116,663 of NZ_JBLYEG010000005.1, forward strand.
CCCAATACTTTAATCGATTGGAAATCTTCACCGGTTGAATCGTATTCGCCAACAATTGGCTTAGAGTTGATGAAAATGGCAATCAGTACAATACAAATCAAACAGAAAGAAACAATGGCACCCAAACGTGTAATTCTCGGACGGTGCACTTCTTTTTGTTCGTTCAGATTCATCAACATGATCGTAAACAGGAATAAAATCATAATCGCTCCCGAGTAGACTATAAGGTGTACGATAGCCAGAAATTGAGAGTTTAATAGTAAATAATGACCGGCAATAGAGAAAAAACAAATCACTAAATAAATAGCACTATGAATTGGGTTTCTGCTAAAAATAGTCAGGAAAGCGGTAATCACGGTAATAAACGCTAAGAAACAAAATATAATTTGTACAGTTGTTGCGTGTGCAAAATCGGGAATATGTATCATTTAGTTAGCATTATTAAGTTGAGCATTTTTGATGGCCACATCAAGAGGCATCACTAATCTGTCTTTTCCAAAAATGAAATCTTCTCTTTCATAGCTTGAAGGGACCAAAACTTTTGAAGTCGTTAGGTAAATTGCATCTTTCGGACAGGCTTCTTCACATAAACCACAGAAAATACAACGTAACATATTGATTTCATAGATCGAAGCATACTTTTCCTCTCTGTACAAGTGTTTCTCGTCTGCTTTACGCTCAGCGGCTTTCATAGTGATCGCTTCAGCAGGGCAGGACAAAGCACATAATCCACAGGCGGTACAGTTTTCACGACCTTGCTCATCACGTTTCAATTGATGCTGACCACGATAAACCGGACTCATTTCACGCACTTGCTCAGGATAGTGAATCGTCACTTTTTTTCTGAATAAGTGTTTAAGAGTGATAAACAATCCTTTTACAATCGCCACAAGATACAATCGCTCCCAAAAAGTCATCTCTTTGTGAGAGACCATCTTTTTTCTACCCGATAATGATATAGTTTCTATTGACATTTTTTAATGTATGATTTACGATTCACAATTTGTATTAAACAAATCAAATCTGTTTTATTTTTATTTTGAAGCTAATCCTGCTATCCGCTGTATCTTTTGTGTCCGCCGCGGCGGACATAAAAGGATGCCGCTTCTATCAGGGCTAGGCATTACGGTTCTTAGAATCCTAAAGCTGCTGCAATATCGTGTCTTAAAATAACAGCTCCGGTAATCATGATATTAATGATCGAAAGCGGAATTAAAATTCTCCAGCCTAAATTCATTAATTGATCGTATCTGAATCTTGGAATGGTCCAACGTACCCACATATAGAAAAATATGAAGAAACAGATTTTAACAAACAAGACTACGATACCTAAAATATTACCCACATTTACGCCTACATTTTCTACCATCCAGCTCATTCCAGGATAATTGTATCCTCCAAAGAATAATACCGAAATAATAGTGGCAGAGATAAACATACTTGCGTATTCAGCAAATAAATAGAATCCCATTTTCATAGAGGAGTATTCCGTATGGTAACCTCCAATTAATTCGTTTTCACATTCTGCTAAGTCAAAAGGAGTTCTGTTGGTTTCTGCAAACGAACAGATTAAGAAGATAAGGAAAGACAATGGCTGGTAAAAAACATTCCAGTTCATTCCTTCTTGTTGTAATGAAATTTCTTTTAAACTTAATGTTCCGGTCATCATCAACAAAGCAATCATCGATAATCCCATGGCAACTTCATAAGAAACCATTTGCGAAGCTGCACGAACAGCTCCCATCAGCGAGAATTTATTGTTAGAAGCCCATCCACCAATCATGATACCATAAACCCCTACAGAAAGTACTCCGAAGATGTATAAGATCCCAATGTTAATATCAGTTGCCTGTAAATAAACGTCACGGCCAAAAACATGCAGTTTATCTCCCCACGGAATAACAGCACTAGTCATTAAAGCCGTACTCATGGCAATTGCAGGTCCTACAACAAATAAAAATTTATTAGGTGTATTTGGGAAAAATTCTTCTTTCGAGAACAATTTCATACCATCGGCTAGAGGTTGTAATAATCCTCCCCATCCGGCACGGTTTGGTCCTACACGGTCTTGCAGAAAAGCTGCAACTTTACGCTCAGCCCAGGTAGAATACATTGCCATAATCATAGTTATCGCAAAAACGACAACAATAACGACACTTTTTTCTATAATAAATGCACTTTCCATTTCTTAAGATTTTTTATCATTAGTAATTAATGGAATTGCAGCCATACTAATTTTTTTACGATCAATATCTCTACCTAAAAGGATATTCTTTTCTGTATCAATTTCAACTTTCTCTAATTTTTGAGTGTAGTTGTTTTGGTTGATTACAGAGTCTTTTTCAAATTCTCTTGGTCCTTCAATTACCCAGTCGCTAACATTTTTATGGTCAAAACGGCAGCTGTTGCAAATGAATTCTTCCACTTCATGATACTCGTCTTTACGACCTGTTACACGCTGAATTTCTCCTCCAAACATCCATACGGTTGTTTTTCCACAACAGCCCGGAGTAGTACATTCTCTGTGAGCGTTGAAAGGTTTGTTGAACCATACTCTCGATTTAAAACGGAAAGTTTTATCGGTTAAAGCTCCAACCGGACAAACGTCGATCATGTTACCTGAGAACTCGTTGTCGATTGCTTTAGAAATTCCGGTTGAAATATTAGCGTGGTCACCACGATCTAATACTCCGTGAACTCTGTTGTCTGTCAATTGATCGGCAACTTGCACGCATCTTTGACATAAGATACAACGGTTCATATGCAGTTGAATATTTGGACCGATATCTTCCGGTTCAAATGTTCTTTTTTCTTCAATAAAACGTGATTTTGGGTTTCCGTGCTCAAAACTTAAGTTTTGAAGATCACATTCTCCGGCCTGATCACAAATAGGACAATCTAACGGGTGATTGATCAATAAAAATTCGGTTACAGATTTACGGGCTTCTGTTACACGATCAGAAGATTTGCTGTTCACTTCCATTCCGTCCATACATCCTGTTACACAAGATGCCATTAATTTTGGCATTGGTCTTGGGTCAGCTTCACTTCCTTTGGAAACTTCCACTAAACAACAACGACATTTACCGCCGCTGCCTTTTAATTTTGAGTAATAGCACATGGCTGGCGGAACTAAATCTCCTCCAATCATACGTGCAGCCTGCAGAATTGTTGTTCCTGGCTCTACGTCTATACTTTGACCGTCTATGGTTACTTTCATCTCTTAATTTTGTTTTTTTAGTTTCAGGTTTAAAGTTTCAGGCTGTTGAACATGAAACTAAAAAAACGTGAAACTTGAAACTATTTTTAACTTATAACTATACGATTACTTTACCGCCTACTAAATGTTTTACTTGCGAAAAAGGTTCAGCTACAAAGTGATCTCTGTTTTTTATTTTTTCAGGAAAACGAACGTGATATTCAAACTCATCTCTAAAGTGACGAATCGCTGCGGCTACTGGCCACGAAGCTGCGTCACCAAGCGGGCAAATTGTGTTTCCTTCGATTTTACTCTGGATGCTCCATAATAATTCGATATCCTCTTCACGGCCCTGACCGTTTTCAATTCTCCATAAGATTTTTTCCAACCATCCTGTTCCTTCACGGCAAGGCGTACATTGTCCGCAAGATTCATGGTGGTAAAAACGGGCAAAATTCCAGGTGTTTCTAACCACACAGGCAGTGTCGTTGTAAACAATAAATCCTCCTGAACCTAACATCGATCCGGTAGCAAAACCACCATCACTTAAAGATTCGTAAGTCATTAATCGGTCTTCGCCATTTGCTGTTTTAAAAATTAACTCAGCAGGTAAAATAGGCACTGAAGATCCTCCCGGTACAAACGCTTTTAAAGGTCTGCTGGAAGACATTCCGCCTAAGTATTCATCAGAATTCATAAATTCGTCAACACTTAAACCCAATTCAATTTCGTAAACTCCCGGATTTTTAATGTGTCCTGAAGCCGAGATTAATTTAGTTCCTGTCGAACGGCCAATTCCGATTTTGGCATAATCGTCACCAGAATTGTTTACGATCCATGGCACAGTAGCGATAGTTTCTACGTTGTTTACCACTGTTGGATTTGCCCAAAGTCCTGAAACCGCCGGGAAAGGTGGTTTGATACGAGGGTTTCCTCTTTTACCTTCCAGAGATTCGATAAGCGCAGTTTCTTCTCCGCAAATATAAGCTCCGGCTCCACAGTGAACGTGTAATTCTAAATCGTAACCTGTACCTAATATATTTTTTCCTAACCAACCAGCAGCTTTAGCTTCGGCGATTGCTCTTTCTAATATTTTGAAAACCCACATATATTCTCCACGAATGTAGATATATGACAGGTTAGCGCCTAAGGCATAACTTGAGGTAATCATTCCTTCGATCAATAGGTGAGGAATAAATTCCATCAAATAACGATCTTTGAAAGTTCCCGGCTCAGACTCGTCGGCGTTACAAACTAAATGTCTTGGTTTTCCTGATTTTTTATCAATAAAACTCCATTTCATTCCGGCAGGGAAACCTGCACCACCACGGCCACGTAGTCCTGATTTTTTTACTTCTTCGGTAACTTCATCCGGAGTAAGTGTTTTTAAAGCTTTTTCTACAGAGGCATATCCACCATTTTGGCGGTATACTTCGTAGGTTTTAATACCAGGAATGTTGATTTTATCTAATAATATTTTCTGTGACATCTTATTTATCGTGTAATATTATTTTATCATCTCTACAATCAGCGATTAACTGATCGATTTTTTCTTCTGTCAATTTTTCTTTGTAGAAATCTCCCAACTGCATCATCGGAGCATATCCGCAAGCACCTAAACATTCTACACCGGCAATGGTAAACATTCCATCCGGAGTTGTTTCTCCCATTTTGATGCCTAATTTCTCAGAAGTATAATCCATTAAATTTTCAGCACCATTTAAACAACAACAAGAAGTCTGGCAAAATTCGAACATGTATTTTCCAATTGGTTTTTGGTTGTACATGGTATAAAAAGTAACCACTTCGTAAACCTCAATTGGTTTGATGTGCAAAATTTCGGCAACTTTATCCTGCAACTCCGTACTTAACCAGTTGTCATGAGCGTCCTGCACTTCGTGCAAAACGGGTAACAAAGCCGATTTTCTTTTGTCCTCAGGATAATGACTGATCAATTCATTGATGCGGGACATCAATGCTTCGGTCATGTTTATTTCTTGTTTGTAATGTTTTCGTTCCATTTTTATTTTAGATTTTAGATTTTGGATTTCAGATTTTTTCAATCTTTGTCCATAACCCATATTCTGCAATCTTTTTTAATTTTAGATTTCTGATTTTAGATTTCTGATTTTTCAATCTGTAATCTGCAATCTAAAATCTACAATATCTTTACGCGTCTAACTCTCCTGCAATTACATTTAAACTGGATAGAATAACAATTGCATCCGAAAGTAAAGATCCTTTAATCATATCCGGATAAGCCTGGTAATAAATAAAACAAGGTCTTCTGAAATGTAATCTGTATGGCGTTCGGCTTCCGTCTGTAACTAAGTAAAATCCGATTTCTCCATTTCCTCCTTCAACCGGGTGGTAAATTTCTGCCACTGGTACAGGAACTTCTCCCATTACAATCTTAAAGTGATAAATTAAAGATTCCATCGAAGTGTAAACATCTTCTTTTGGAGGAAGGTAGTAATCAGGAACTTCTGCATGGTATTCGTTTCCTGCCGGCATTTTAGCCAAAGCCTGGCGAATAATGCTCAAACTCTCCCAAACTTCAGCATTACGAACACAGAAACGATCGTAAGTATCTCCTGATTTTCCAACAGGGACAACAAAATCGAAATCTTCGTAAGAGGAGTAAGGCTGTGCTACACGAACGTCGTAATCAACTCCCGCTGCACGTAAGTTTGGACCTGTAAATCCGTAAGCCATTGCCTGCTCTGCTGAGATAGCACCTACGTCTACAGTTCTGTCAAGGAAAATTCTGTTTCTTTCAAATAAGTTTACAAACTCTTGCCACGCAACAGGGAATTCTTCTAAAAAGACATCTAGTTTGCGGAAAGCTTCTGGTGACCAATCTCTTTCGAAACCACCAATTCTTCCCATATTTGTTGTTAAACGAGCACCACAAATTTCTTCGTAAATCTCGTAAACTTTTTCTCTGAATTGAAAAACGTACAAGAAACCAGTATAAGCACCAGTATCTACACCCAAAATCGAGTTACAGATTAAGTGATCTGTAATACGGGCCAGCTCCATTACAATTACTCTTAGGTATTGTGCTCTTTTTGGAACTTCAATATTTAGTAATTTCTCTAAAGTCATCCACCATCCCATATTGTTAATAGGAGAGGAGCAATAGTTCATACGGTCAGTAAGAGGAGTAATCTGGTAAAAAGGGCGGTTTTCGGCAATTTTTTCGAAAGCTCTGTGGATGTAACCAATGGTTGGTTCAGCCTCAAGAATTCTTTCACCATCCATCAACAGGATATTTTGAAAAATACCGTGAGTCGCCGGGTGTGTAGGACCTAAATTAAGTACCGAAAGTTCACTTCCGTCCTCGTTTAGTCTATCCTTAATTATTTTAGCATATCGATGCTCTGGTGATAATAATAGTTCTGACATTTTATAATGTTGAATTATTTATTTTTAGCAATTTGTTGTTGTTCTTCCAAAGAATCTGTCGTCTTTATCAGTTCTTCCGCTGTCTTCCATTGGGAATTCTTTTCGCATTGGGAAAGACACCATTTCATCCATATTCAAAATACGTTTCAGTTGCGGGTGTCCAATAAAATTGACTCCGAAGAAATCGTAAGTTTCTCTTTCCATCCAGTTTGAACTTAAGAAAATATTTGAAATGGTTTTGATCTCCGGTTTTTCACCGTTTAAGTATACTTTGATTCGAATACGTTTGTTTTCGTACCAGTTATGCAAATGGTATACGATTGCATATTGGCGATCTGTTTCGTTGTCCGGATAATGAACACCGCATAAATCGGTTAAAAAGTGGAAGCGTAAATCGGAATCGTTTTTCAAAAAAAGAATCAGGGCTGTGATTTTATCAGCGGTAGTTTCCAGTGAAAAAATATCTCTTTCTTGTTGAAAGTTAAAAACACTTGTGTCAAATGTTTCTGTAAGTTTATCTTGAATCAGGGTATTTTCTAAAGCCATCTTATGTAATATTATATGAAGCTAGTAATTCTTGGTATTCCGGAGAGCTTCTGCGTCTTACCGATTCGCTTTTTACCAATTCCTGAAGTTTCATTACTCCATCTACAATTTGTTCTGGTCTTGGCGGACATCCCGGTACGTAAACGTCAACCGGAATTACTTTGTCAATTCCCTGTAAAACGGAATAAGTATCAAAAATTCCACCTGATGAAGCACAGGCTCCAACTGCAATTACCCAGCGAGGTTCAGACATTTGTTCGTAAACTTGTCTTAAAATAGGGGCCATTTTTTTTGAAATAGTTCCCATTACTAAAAGCATATCAGCCTGACGAGGAGAGAAACTCACACGTTCAGAACCAAATCGTGCCAAATCGTAATGTGAAGCCATTGTTGCCATGAATTCGATACCACAGCATGAGGTTGCAAAAGGTAGTGGCCATAACGAATTGGCTCTTGCCAAACCTACAACATCATTTAGTTTTGTAGCGAAGAAACCTTCTCCTACAACTCCTTCTGGCGGCGCAACCATATTTACATTTGAATCGCTCATTTTTATTTCAGATTTTAGATTTCTGATTTTAGATTTTTAATCCTGAAACCGAAATCAATATTTTAAAAATCAATATTGTGTTTTGAGACATTAGCTTTCAAATCTAAAATTTTACATCAGGTGATCTAAAATCTAAAATCTGAAATCTAAGATTTCTTTATTCCCAGTCTAAAGCTTTCTTTTTGATGATATAGAAAAAACCAACTAAAAGAAGCGACATGAAAACGATCATTTTTAGCATTCCTTCGATGCCTAATTCTTTAAAGTTTACTGCCCAAGGGTAAAGGAAAATTACCTCTACGTCAAACAATACGAACAAAATGGCTACCAGGAAATATTTTACAGAAAAAGGAATACGGGCGTTACCAACGGATTCGATACCGCATTCGAAGTTTTTATCTTTTACTTCAGAGCTTCTTTTTGGGCCTAATTTTCCGGAAATAATGATTGTTCCTACCACAAAACCAACAGCTAAAATTAACTGCATTAAAATAGGAATGTAACTGTATTGATCAGATTGCATAAACTTAGCTTTTTTACTTAAAGAATAAGCCACAAAGATAACTTTCAACTCTGTAAATCACAAGCTAAAAAATGATTTAAGTGTGCCCTGAAACCGCGTTACTAGCTAATTTTTATTGATTATAAATAACATGCTGAAATTTTAGTATTTTTTTAAGATTTGAGCAAAAAAAAACGCCCCGATTACTATCAGGGCGTTTTGAAAACCATTCAGAGGCAAAAAAAATAAATTGCTATATTTTTCTTAGATTACTGCTACTTTAGCAGCAACTTTCCCTTTTCTTCCTTCTTCTTCTTCATAGCTTACACGGTCACCTTCGCGTAATTCTTCCGCGTTAATTCCTGAAGCGTGAACGAAGATGTCTTTTCCTGTTTCTTCGTCTGTAATGAATCCATAACCTTTAGATTCATTGAAAAATTTTACTGTACCTGTACGCATTGTAATTGTAATAATAATTTATAATAAAGCAAATGTAAGATATAAATTCATACAAAAGACATATACCTGTTAAATTTTTGTAAAAATTATTGATTCACAGTCTTTTCGCTATTTATATTGCATCAAATTTGATATGGATGTACTTTATTTGAGAATCATTAATTATTATAATTAAATGTTAAAAAAGTAGCTTATATTTTACAAAAATTTAGTATATTAAGCGGAATACGCAAAGGCTAAGGTTGTTTTTTGTGGGAAAATGCTTGATTTTACTGGTGTTTGCTTTTTTTCTTTAAGATTTTATTAACACGAAAAAAGAGCAAAATGACGATAAAATGCATAAAAAAACGACAACTGAATCTTTAGTTGTCGTTTTTTTCTATTTTCTCCAGAGGAAGAAAAAATTATTTTAAATCCAATTTAATGGCAAGTTCTTTTAACTGAGCTTCATCGATTGCCGCAGGAGCATCAATCATAACATCACGTCCCGAATTGTTTTTTGGGAACGCAATAAAGTCTCTGATGGTTTCCTGACCTCCTAAGATAGCGACTAAACGGTCTAATCCAAATGCTAAACCTCCGTGTGGCGGTGCTCCAAATTGGAAAGCGTCCATTAAAAAGCCAAACTGTGCTTTTGCTTCTTCTTCGGTAAAGCCAAGATATTTGAACATCAATTGCTGAGTTGCTTTGTCGTGAATACGAATAGATCCTCCACCAATTTCATTTCCGTTTAAAACCATATCGTAGGCATTGGCGCGAACTTTTCCTGGCTCGGTTTCCAATAATTGCATGTCTTCCGGTTTAGGAGAAGTAAACGGGTGGTGCATCGCGTGGTAACGTCCGGATTCTTCGTCTAATTCCAACAAAGGAAAATCAACTACCCATAACGGAGCAAATTCTTCCGGTTTGCGCAATCCTAAACGGGTTGCCAATTCCATACGAAGTGCAGAAAGTTGTGCACGGGTTTTATTAGCAGGTCCTGAAAGTACAAAAATCATGTCTCCCGGTTTTGCACCTGTAATTTTTGCCCATTGCCCTAAATCGTCCTGATCGTAAAATTTATCTACAGAAGATTTAAAAGTTCCGTCGTCGTTACATTTTGCATGTACCATTCCTGATGCTCCAACCTGTGGACGTTTTACCCAGTCAATTAAAGCGTCGATTTCTTTACGGGTGTAATTTCCGGCTCCCGGAACTGCAATTCCTACTACCAATTCGGCAGCATTAAATACAGGGAAATCTTTGTGTTGTGCAAATTCGTTTAATTCGCCAAATTCCATCCCGAAACGAATGTCCGGTTTGTCATTTCCATAGGTTTTCATAGCATAGTCGTAGGTAATTCTTGGGAACTTGTCTACTTCAATGCCTTTAATTTCTTTTAATAAGTGTCTGGTCAGTCCTTCAAAAACATTTAAAATGTCTTCCTGCTCCACAAATGCCATCTCGCAGTCAATTTGTGTAAACTCAGGCTGACGGTCAGCACGTAAATCTTCGTCACGGAAACATTTTACAATCTGAAAATATTTATCCATTCCACCCACCATCAACAATTGTTTGAAAGTTTGTGGCGATTGTGGCAGGGCATAAAACTGTCCTTCGTTCATACGGCTTGGTACAACGAAATCTCTCGCGCCTTCCGGAGTCGATTTAATAAGGTATGGAGTTTCTACTTCGCAGAAATCTAAGTCCGATAAATATTTACGAACTTCCATTGCTACTTTATGACGGAATAATAAACTGTTTTTTACAGGATTTCTTCTAATGTCTAAGTAACGGTATTTCATTCGGATGTCTTCACCGCCATCCGTTTCATCTTCGATAGTAAACGGTGGTGTCAGCGCGGCATTCAGAATGGTTAGTTCGGATACTAAAATTTCGATTTCGCCCGTCGGGATATTTTTGTTTTTGGCTTCACGCTCAATTACAGTTCCTTTTACCTGAATTACAAATTCTCTTCCGAGTGTTTTTGCGAGTTCAAAAACTGTTTTATCCGTACGGCTTTCGTCAAAAATAAGTTGTGTAATTCCGTAACGGTCACGTAAATCAACCCAATTCATAAATCCTTTATCGCGTGATTTTTGAACCCAACCCGCTAGTGTAACTTCCGTGTTAATATTTGAGGCGTTTAATTCGCCGCAATTATGACTTCTATACATGATCAAAATTTTAGACTGCAAAAGTAAACACAAAATTCAAATTAATATAGTAAAGTGATGACTTGATGCTTAGAAATTTGAAATATTTTGTTAATTCTTAATTTTTGCGGCTCTAATTTCTTTAGATTTGAGTATCAAAATCAAAACCCCCATTTATATGAACAAATTTATTTTAACAGGTTTGCTGATTTGTAGCGCTTTGGGTGCTATTGGTCAGGCCAAAAGTCCAATTAAATTTACTGCTAAGATTGCGAACAGAAACAGTGATACTTTAGTAATTAAAGGGAAGGATAATTTTAAAAAGGTAATTCCAATTAATAAGAAGGAAACTTTTGTGGCTTCTTTTGATGCTCCAAAAGGATTTTATACGTTTTCGGATGGTACTGAAGCTTCATATTTGTATTTAAAACCCAATTCGGATATTAATCTGACGATGAATGCAAAGGAGTTTGACGAGACGATAGTGTATAAGGGTAAAGGGGTTGACGAAAGCAATTTTCTGGCGCAGCAAAGTTTGAAAGATGAGAAGTTTCAAACAGAAGCTTTTGCTAAGGAAGCAACTGAGTTTGCATCGTTGTTGGAAGTAAAGCTGAAAACGGATCTGGAAAGTTTAGAGAAAGGTAATTTTGATCCTGAGTTTAAAACGGCTGTGAAGAAGAAGTTTGACAGTTTTCATAATAATGCTTTAAGCGACTACGAAAGTGCTTCAAAAGCAAATAAGATGAATGGAAAGGCGTCTCCGGATTTTGATTATGAAAATCACAAAGGAGGAAAAACAAAACTTTCTGATTTAAAAGGAAAGTATGTTTATATTGATCTTTGGGCAACCTGGTGTGCGCCATGCCGTGCTGAGATTCCGTACCTGCAAAAAATAGAGGAGAAGTATCATGGAAAGAATATTGAGTTTGTGAGTGTTTCTATTGATAAGGCAAAGGATAATGAAAAATGGAAGAAGTTTGTGACGGATAAGAAGCTGGGTGGTGTTCAGTTGTTTGCTGATAAAGATTGGGAATCTGAGTTTGTAACAAGCTACGGGGTAACCGGAATTCCAAGATTTATTATTGTGGATCCAAAGGGTAATGTGTTAAGCAGTGATGCCGAAAGACCTTCATCTCCAGAGCTTCAGACGCAATTAGATGCCTTATTGAAGTAATTTACGATGAAAAATATAATCTTATAGTAATTTTGTGTTTGTTGTAAAACACCAGTAAAACCAAGGCATAAGCTTTGGTTTTTTTGTTTTTGGGAAATTTCCAATGTTAAGTTTTTACTCAATGTTACCAAATTGTTAAGCAAAAGTTTTTTTAATGTAAACAATTAGTTATATTTGATAAAGATTTGATAACATTAATACCTAAAGATATGAAAAAGTGTGTAATTTTAGTTGCAATATTGTTCTCTGGAATTTTAGTTGCACAAGAGATAAAACCGGAATTGGAAGTTGTTGGAAATAGAGTAAAAGCTACTTATTATTATCAAGATGGTACTATTCAACAAGAAGGTTTCTTTAAAGACGGTAAGTTAGATGGTGTTTGGGTATCGTATGATGCAAAAGGAAATAAGATGGCGGTTGGAGAATATACTGAAGGGGTGAAAACCGGAAAATGGATGTTCTTTAACGACAAAAATCTTTGCGAAGTTGCTTATGAAAACAGCAAAGTAGCATCCGTTAAAAATTTACAGAAAAATGCTTTAGCAAACAGAAATTAATAAAATTTCGAACGATTTATAAAACCGCTTTTAAAGGCGGTTTTTTTATGCCTTATTCTTTTTAGATTTTTTGTTTCTTCCGTACCAGATTACAAAACCGGTTACGGGTAAGGCCGCAGCGGTGAGACTGATAAGGAAGGCAAGGATTTTTCCGGGCAGGTCTAAGATTTGTCCCGTATGAATGCCGTAATTCATTTCGACCACCTGTAACCCCAGACTTTTCTTGTGGTACGGGTCGCTTTGTATTAACTCCCCGCTGTTGGGATGGAAATAATAGTTGCTTTGATGGTCGTATCGCAGGGCATGCGGATAGGCTCCTGTGCCAATAATATCACCTTTTTGTTGGGGAAACGTAACATAATACATTCCGGCTTTGGGCTGAAGCTGTACGGTTGTAGTAAAAGCGCGATCGACAGCATGACCTGTATTGTTGTTGAATTTGGTGGTATCGATGATGGGCGCTTTTGTTTCGAGGGCTTTATCTCCGCCAAAATTGAATGTTTTATAAATTCCGTCACCTACCCATTCGTAGGTAAAGGTTAAGCCGGTTATGGCAATAATAGCCGCTATTAGCGAAATGTAAAATCCGGAGGTGTTGTGCCAGTCGTAATTGACACGTCTCCATTTGGCCGACCATTTAATCGTAAAGCTTCGTTTCAGATCGCTTTTTCTTTTAGGCCACCATTGAATGAGCCCTGAAATTAGTAATAGAATGAAGATGATGGTTGCGCCTCCAACAATGTGCTTTCCGATATAATCCGGTAAAAGCAAATAAAGATGGATGTATTCGACAATGATAAAAAAGTCAGTTTCGGGATCTTCAATTTTTAAATGCTTTCCGGTGTAGGGATTAAAATAGAGGTATAAACTTCCTATGTCAGAATAGGTATAGACCATTGCCGAACGGTTTTTTCCGTAATACGAAACCATGGTTGATTTGTAATTTGGAAGAATTTCTTTGGCCTTTTCCTGTAATACAGAAGGCAGTACAAAAGGTTTGTTCTGGGGTTCAACAAGCCGCCATTCTTTGCGGGTAAGGTCTTTTATTTCATCATGAAAGCAAAAAATACAACCTGTAATACTGACAATAAAAACAATAAGCCCGGAAATTAATCCGAGCCATTTGTGCAGAAATCGTATTTGCGTTTTGAATCCCATTTTTTAGTAAAACGTAAAAGTATACGCTAAATTAATGGGGAGCAAGTATTTCTAATTATTTTTCAATAACCGCTTCTTTTTTAGGTTTTAAAGAATACGCCACATAAAGGGTTGTGGAAGCGAGGAAGATCCAGAAAACATCAATAAAGAAAATCTGAATTTTGTTTTGCAGGAAAGAATCCCAAAACCAGATTCCGGACACTATTCCATTTGTAATCGGAACTAAAAAACCTAGTATACTTCCTAAAATCAAGCAGCATTTGTTTGTAAAAGCATCATTCTTTTTGAGAATAAAAAATACAGTAAGAAGGAGCCATCCCACAAAATAAACCAGGTATAGCTGGTCCTGAGTCAGGGGATAGAATATTTTGACTGCAATAAAAGCAAGTGCTGTAATCGGATACATGCTCAGGCATATGGCCAAATAGATTCGAACTACTGCCGCATTAAAGCGTCTTTTCTTTTCGGGCAGGTTGTTTTTTTGTCTGGCTACCAACCAAATCATAACACCCGAGATGATGACAAAACAGGTAATTATGCCTAAAACGAAACTTACAATTTTGAGCGCATAACCGCCATAATCGCCAAAATGTATGCGATATAATACATTTTTTACGACATCTAAATAGTTGGTTTGCGTAATCGGATTTTTTCGGGCGATTTCTTTTCCGTCCGCAATTCGATAGACTACTTTTCCAATTCCGGTGAATTTTTTATGGCTTAACATTTCGCCTTCAACCAAAACATGCATGTTGGCATCTCCGTAATTCTGAATAAAAACGCGAGTGATTTCAAAGTCTTTCCAATTGCTTTTCGCTTTGGCAACAAGCTGATCGATATTAAATGGAGCGGCTAATTTTTTGTTGTCGAATTTGTAATCAGGATCGGTGTATTCTAATTCTTTGTATAATTTATCCTGATCGCCTTTGTATAAGGCCATTACTGCCGGAGCTACGATTAAAAGTTTAATCATGAAAAAAGTTCCTGTTACGGCATATACAAACTGAAAAGGCAGACCAATCATTCCTAAGGCTGTATGCGCATCTGTCCATAAGGTTTTTAGTTTTTCTTTCGGACGGAAGATGTAGAAGTTAGAAACGATTTTTTTCCAATGCAGCAAAAGTCCGGTTACGATGGCAAATAAAAAGAACAATGCGGTGAAACCCGATAGGTAGTACCCAACAGGATAAGGAATCTGTGCCAGGAAATGCAAACGGTATAAAAACTCGCCCAGCGAATAAGATTGTTCGTAGGTAAAGGTTTTGAAGGTTTTGGTGTCAAGGTAGAAGAAGGATCCCTCTTTTTGTTCTTTCGGGGCCAAAGTGTCTTTTGTGCCTTCCATATAAATGGCAACTCTTCGTTCTATGTTTGGTTTAGAAATGGTAATATTTCTTCCGTGCAGGACGTATTCTTTGTCAAGCTTCTTTAGGGTCGAATTATAGTCCAGTTGAATTTCTCTATTGATAGCTGAGGATTCATTTCTTTCCCAATTGATGATTTCATCCCTGAAGAAAGAAAAGGAGCCTGCGAAGAAAATCACAAAAAGCACTACGCTGATTACAATTCCGCTAACGGTATGGGTATGAAAATAGATGTTGTAATTACGATTGTTCATAGGTTATTTTGCTATTGGATTGTAGGTTTGACCAAGGTATATTAAAAGAGAAAAGACTAAAGAAAGCAGGATATAGATTCCCCAGATTTTCCATCCGCTTTTGGCCAGGAAAGCAATAACCATAAGGGCCACCCAAAGGATGAA
Organism: Flavobacterium sp. T12S277; assembly: GCF_048514875.1. Taxonomy (NCBI): domain Bacteria; kingdom Pseudomonadati; phylum Bacteroidota; class Flavobacteriia; order Flavobacteriales; family Flavobacteriaceae; genus Flavobacterium; species Flavobacterium sp. T12S277. The sequence goes on from NZ_JBLYEG010000005.1 coordinate 132,110, forward strand.
TCCGCTAAAAGCCATGGTCATTAATATGTTGGCACGGTTGAACCAGGCTGCTAAGGCCAAATGAAAAGTAACTGAAACAAAATAGCCGCCTAAGATAGCAGCTGTAATTTTGGCAAATCGTTGCCATTTGGATTGGGTTAAATATTTTGGATTTGCCGGCATATTTTGGTTAGCAATAAGTTAGTAGTAATAAAATTCAAGTAAAGCAGCGAGTATAAAAAAAGCAAGAATTGCGTATCGGCTTATTTTTTTGAGCGGCGCTAAAATGATGATGAGACTTCCAATGGTCATGAGCTGAATGAAGAACATAAAGGTTCCGCAGCACAAGGATTGTGTAAACAGCCAAAGCGCATAAGCGAGTAAAAGAAGCCCCAAGCCCAAAATTTTGGTTGGTTTAGGATTGCTTTTCATCCATTTTTCAAAACCTAAATCATACGATAATGCAGCTCTTTTTGAAGTGTAATAAAGGGTGTAAAAAGCTAAAAAAACGATTAGACTTGCAATTGTTATCATGATTGACAGAATTTAAAAAACACCTTTCCGTACAAAGAAAGGTGTTTTTTTGTTTTGTATTAGAATTTGTAAGCGAAGCTTGCCGCTACACTTCTCATGTTTCTTGGGTGAATGGTAGACCAGCCATCGTAAGTGTCGGCGTTGGCGATGTTATCCATTTTTAAGGTCAAAGTAAATTTCTCAGCTGAATAGAAAATAGAAGAGTTTAGTACAGTGTATTCCGGGATTGTAAATGCTCCAGTCGTTTTTCTGTTCATGATCTTGTTATTTCCTACATAATTTCCTCCAAAACCTAGCCCAAAGCCTTGTAGTGGTCCTTCAAGGAATTTGTAACTCGCCCAAAGATTGGCTAAGTTTTGTGCTCCGGCACTTTCTGGTCTGAAGCTTACAAATTCAGGATCTCCGGCAGTTAATACCGCGTCATTGTAGCTGTAGCCAAATACGATGTTTAAACCGGCAACAGGGTTAGAAACGATTTCGGCTTCAAAACCTTTGTTTTTCTGACCACCATTTTGGTAAGAAGTTGAGTTCGTAGCATCCGTTCTGATGCTGTAAACCTGGTCTGTAACTTTAATGTCGTAGTAGCTGAAAGTAGCGTATAGTTTATCAGTAAACAGATTAAGTTTGGTACCTACCTCAAATTGGTTGGCATGTTCAGGGTTGTAAACTCTTGGAGTTCTAACACCACCATTCATATCTTCTCCAGGGGCAACGTTAGAGAATCCATCCATGTAATTGGCGAAAATAGAAACTTTATCTAAAATCGGCTGGTATACTAATCCGAATTTTGGAGAAAAAGCAGTTTGATTGTATCCACCGTTATCTGCGTTCATGAAACGGTCAACACGTAAACTTGCCATGGCAGACAATGCCGGCGTAAAGTTGATTACGTCTGATACATAGACACTGTAAACTTCCTGTTTTGTTTTGTTGTTGTTGGTTGTGGCTTTTGCTAAAAGAGCATCCGTTCCGGATTTTGATAAATTTCCGTTATCACCGGTTGTAATGTATTTTGTTGGATCGGTAATTTTGAAAACATTTTCGTTTACGGTTTGTAAACTTGCATTACCAATATAGATGCTTCCGTTACCAATATAACTGGTTCCGTTGTCTGTCGAAGAGTTGTTGAAGTAGTCAAAACCGGCAACAATTCTGTTTCTTAACTTACCAATTTTAAAGTCACCAATAAAATTTTGTTGAATATCTGTAGTTAAGGTTGTTGAGTTCTGGTAGTTGATAAAACGATTTAAGACAACTCCTTCGGTAATTTTCGGAATGCTTTTGGTTCCTTCATATAAGTAAGAGTAATACCCTTCAGATCTTGATGATCCTCTTGACAGAACGGTTTGTGAGGTCCATTCATCGTTAAACTTATAAACCATTTGACCTTGCAGGTTGTAAGATGGAGTTTCGATAGCAAGCTGGTTGCTGGTATAAGAACGCTTGTTGTCGTATCCAAGTTCTTTCATGTTGTGAACTCTTAAAGGCGCACCTCTGTCCAAAAACAACATGGTTGGATTGGTAGCTTTATTGTTCATGAATTCGGTATTCACAAAAAACGAAAGTTTATCGTTTACTTCGTAAGATAGGGATGGGGCAAAAAAGAATGATTTTTTAAATCCTGCATCCTGAAAACTATTTTCATTGTGATAAGCAGAATTGATGCGAAGATTTACTTTGTGTTCGTCGTCTAAAGGAGTGTTGATGTCTGCAGTAACTCTGTTTAGTCCGTAACTTGCGGCAGTATAGCTGATTTCTCCTCCAAAATGATCGTAAGGTCTTTTGGTTGTAATGTTGATTAATCCTCCGTAAGAGATTAAGCTGCTTCCGAACAAGGTTCCTGATGGTCCTTTGATTACTTCGATTCTGTCGATGTTGGCAGGATCAAGGCTTCCGTTTGTTAGTCCCGGTAATCCGTTAATCATGGTGGGTTGAACGGCAAAACCTCTTAAAGAAAAGTATCCTGCACCATCTCCTCCACGTCCTGTTGAGGCCCAAAGTGTGGTTAATCCCGGTGCATTTTTAAGTGCATCGTCGATATTGGTTACCACTTGTTCTTTTAGTAATTCACCTGTAATAGTAGTATAAACTTGTGGGTTTTCAAGATTTTTAAGGGGTAATCTTGATACTTGTTGATTTTCTTTACGAGCCAACGGATTCTTTTTTCCGTGACCGTTGATTACGATCTCGTCCAGTTGTTCAGAGTTTGAACTGATGGTGAAGTCTTCTACGATTTCGTCTCCGGCATTAAGAGAAACACTTTTTTCTTTGGAAGAATGTCCAACAGCCGAAACCTTGATGATGTAACTTCCCGGTTTGATGTTTTTAATTTCGTAAAAACCTTTACTATCGGTGTTGGTTCCAATCTTGGTTCCTTTTAATACAATGGTTACATTATCGGCAGCCTGATTGTTCGTTAGGCTAATCTGACCTTTTAGAGATGCTTTTCCTTGTGCCGAAATTGTGGTAGCGGCCAATAGGAAGAAGCAGAAGCTTAAAAAGGAAACGGTAAACTTATATTTCATCTTTTATTTAGAATTGATTTGAATAGTGCAAATTTAATTGCAGAATACAAGCTAAACAAGTTATTCTTATTTATTCTAAATAAAATAGTTTTTAGGGGTTAAAATTTTTGTTTGTTTAAAATTTTAACATCTTAAGGAGATTTTAAGGCAATATTAAGAAAAAAAACCTGCTCAAATGAATGAGCAGGTTTTATATGATTGTAGAAAATTATTACAATTACAATTCTAAAGCACGTTTAGCATCGCCATTCATTAATAATTCTAACGGATTTTCTAAAGCTTCTTTTACAGCTACTAAGAAACCAACTGACTCACGTCCGTCGATGATTCTGTGGTCGTAAGAAAGCGCTACGTACATCATTGGGTGAATCTCCACTTTACCGTTTACAGCAATTGGACGCTCGATAATGTTGTGCATTCCTAAAATTCCTGATTGAGGAGGGTTGATGATTGGTGTACTTAACATACTTCCAAAAACACCACCATTAGTAATAGTGAATGTTCCACCAGTCATATCGTCAACTGTAATTTGACCGTCACGTGCTCTAAGTGCTAATCTTTTGATTTCAGCTTCGATTCCACGGAAAGTTAACAATTCAGCGTTACGAACTACAGGAACCATTAAACCTTTTGGTCCTGAAACTGCTATAGAAATATCAGCAAAGTCATAAGCTACTTTATAATCACCATCCATCATAGAGTTTACGTCCGGATACAATTGTAAAGCTCTTGTAACTGCTTTTGTAAAGAATGACATGAATCCTAAACCAAGACCACCATGTTTCGCTTTGAAAGCATCTTTGTATTCGTTACGAATTTGGTTGATTGGTGTCATGTTAACTTCGTTGAAAGTCGTTAACATGGCTGTTTCGTTTTTAGCAGCTACTAATCTTTCTGCTACTTTACGACGTAACATTGATAATTTGGTACGCTCAGTTCCACGGCTTCCACCAGTTGGAGTTCCCATTGAAGGTACTGCATTTACCGCATCATCTTTAGTGATTCTGCCCCCTTTACCAGTTCCTGAAACTGTTGCCGGTGCTATGTTTTTTTCGTCTAATATTTTTCTTGCTGCCGGAGATGGAGTTCCTGCTGCATAACTTGTAGCTGCCGGAGCCTGAACCGGAGCTGCTTTTGGTGCTTCAGCTTTCACTTCTGCTTTTGGAGCCTCAGCTTTTGGTGCTTCAGCTGCCGGAGCAGATCCTGATGGTTTTGCTGCACTTGTATCAATTAAACAAACTACAGCGCCTACTGCTACTGCATCACCTTCTTCTGCTTTTAGCGTAATTGTTCCGCTTGCTTCAGCCGGTAATTCAAGAGTAGCTTTGTCTGAATCAACTTCAGCAATAGCTTGATCTTTTTCTACATAATCTCCGTCTTTTACTAACCAAGTTGCAATTTCAACTTCTTTTATTGATTCCCCTGGTGATGGGACTTTCATTTCTAAAATCATCTTATTTTTTGTTTAAGGTTTTTATGGTTTAAAGCTTCCGGTTGTTGAACCGAAAACTTTAAACTTGAAACATTTTTTTATCTGAATAAATTTTTATCGAAAACCATTCTAATTGCATCAGCATGACGACGTTTTGAACGTGTGTAACTTCCTGACGCAGGAGCAGAATAAGCTTTTAATGAAGCCAATCTCCATTTTACAAGGTCAAAGTTCATCAGCATAAAGCTGTAAGCTCCCATGTTTTTAGGCTCTTCCTGTGCCCAAACATAATCGTCAACATTTGGATATTGTGCGATGATTTCTTTGATTTGTTCTACTGGGAAAGGGAATAATTGCTCGATACGAACAACTGCAACATCATTTCTTCCGTTGTTTTCTCTTTCAGCTACAATATCGTAGTAGAATTTACCGGTACAGAATACTAAAGATTTTACGTCTTTTTTGTTTACTGTAGTATCGTCAATCGTTTCCTGGAAACTTCCTGTTGCTAATTCTTCAACAGTTGATACGCATCTTGGATCACGTAATAAACTTTTTGGAGAGAAAACAACCAAAGGTTTACGGAAGTCTGTTTTCATTTGTCTTCTTAACAAGTGGAAGAAGTTGGCTGGCGTTGTACAATCGGCAACATACATATTGTGTCTTGCGCAAAGCTGTAAGTAACGTTCCATTCTTGCAGAAGAGTGTTCAGCTCCCTGACCTTCATATCCGTGAGGCAATAATAAAACAATACCGTTTTGGTTGTTCCATTTGTCTTCTCCACAAGAAATGTACTGGTCAATCATGATCTGAGCTCCGTTAGAGAAATCTCCAAATTGTGCTTCCCAGATTGTTAAGGCATTTGGATTGGCTAATGCATATCCGTAATCAAAACCAAGAACACCATATTCAGATAAAAGAGAGTTGAATACACCAAATTTCCCTTTTTTGTTCTCAATAGAGTTCAATAAAATTACTTCTTCTTCAGAGTCTTCTACTTTAACCACTGCATGACGGTGAGAGAAAGTACCACGCTCTACGTCCTGACCAGAAATACGAATATCAAATCCTTCTGTTAAAAGTGAACCGTAAGCCAATGCTTCTGCAGTTCCCCAATCAAGTGTATTGTTGTCGTATCCTACTTTTCTGTCCGTAACAATTTTAGTTATTTTGCTAATGAACTTTTTGTCTGATGGTAAAGTCGAGATCGTATTGATGATAGAATCCAGTCCTTTTTTATCAAAAGTAGTGTCTACTTTTTCAAGCATTTGTGTATCTGTTACCTGAACAAATCCATTCCATTCGTTTTTCATGAATGGCGTTATAATCGTCAAATCTTTTTTACGGGAAGCTTCTAAGTTCTCCTCCATAGCCGATTTGTATTCTTTTTCTAAAGCATTTACATAAGTAGCATCGATTATGCCGTCAGACAATAATTTCTCTGCATAAATATCTCTTGGATTTTTATGTTTCGCGATGATTTTATATAAAACCGGTTGTGTAAAACGAGGCTCATCACCTTCGTTGTGACCGTATTTTCTGTATCCTAATAAGTCAATAAATACGTCACGTCCAAATTGCATTCTGTAGTCTAATGCAAAAGATACGGCGTGTACTACAGCTTCAGCATCATCAGCATTTACGTGTAATACCGGTGAAAGCGTTACTTTGGCAACATCGGTACAGTACGTAGACGAACGTGCATCTAGATAGTTAGTAGTAAAACCAACCTGATTGTTGATTACGATATGAATCGTACCACCTGTTTTGTATCCGTCAAGTTGAGCCATTTGAATGATCTCATACAAGATTCCCTGACCTGCAATTGCAGCATCACCGTGAACGGCAATAGGTAATACTTTAGAGAAATCGTTTGGATAATACTTGTCCTGTTTTGCTCTTGTGATTCCTTCAATTACAGCTCCAACCGTTTCTAAGTGAGAAGGGTTTGGTGCTAAATTGATATTGATGTTTTTTCCTGTTCTTGTTTTTTTGTCAGCTGTAAGACCTAAGTGGTATTTTACGTCACCGTCAAAATATTCCTGATCGTAATCTTTACCGTCAAACTCACCAAAAATATCCTGAGTTGATTTTCCAAAGATGTTAGCCAAAACGTTCAGACGACCACGGTGAGCCATTCCCATTACGAATTGTTCAACTCCTTTTTCAGCAGCCTGCTCGATCAAAGCATCCAAAGCCGGGATGATAGATTCTCCACCTTCTAATGAGAATCGTTTTTGACCTACATATTTAGTGTGTAGGAAGTTCTCGAAAGATACGGCCTGGTTTAATTTATTTAAGATTGTTTTCTTTTCTTCAGAAGAGAAGTTTGGCTGGTTTACATTTACAGCCAGTTTGTCCTGGATCCATTTTACAACGCCGGGATTTCTGATGTACATGTATTCGATACCAATATGCTGGCAGTAAATAGTCTGAAGACGTGTTACAATATCCTGTAATGTAGAAGGCGCTACTCCGATTGCCTGAGCAGCATCAAAAACTGTTGAAAGATCAGCAGTTGTTAATCCGAAATTTTCGATGTCTAAAGTTGGAGACGATGTTCTGCGATCACGAACTGGGTTTGTTTTGGTAAACAAGTGCCCGCGCGTACGGTATGCATCGATTAATTTTAGGACATTGAATTCTTTTTGTAATTTATCAGAAACTAAACTACAATCTACGTTGTCGTTTGTCACGTATTCAACGATTCGTTGAACCGGATTTTCGTCATTATAAGTCGTTTGTCCAAAGTCGAAACCTTGAAAAAAACTTCTCCAGCTTGGCTCAACGCTATCTGGGTTTACTAAATACTGATCATATAATTGTGCGAAAAACTCTGTATGCGCTGCATTTAAAAATGAAAACCTATCCATAATATGAGTGAATATACTTTTTGTTAAATAGAATCGCAAAAGTACAACAATCACATTTATTTAAATCTTTTTTTTACGTACTTTTACGTAAAAATTTGTTAAAAATAGACCCAACTATGGATAAAAATCAAATTTCAATCGTTTTCAGAACTTTTTTTGTGATTTTGGTAGTCTTATTTTCAAGTTCTGTAATGGCACAGCAAAAATATGTCATAGACAACAGCAATCCTTTTTGGGATAAAGTTCAATTTGGAGGAGGTCTTGGTTTAGGAATTGGTTCCGGATATACCGATATTTCCGTTTTGCCAAGTGCCATCTATAATGTAAACGAAATTGTATCTGTTGGTGTTGGATTACAATTTGGTTATTTGTCTTCCAAAAACTATTACAGCTCTTTTGTTTATGGGGGAAGTCTGATTGGACTCGTGAATCCGATTCCTGAAATTCAATTGTCTGCCGAATTAGAACAGGTTCGGGTAAATACCGATTATAAATCGACTGCTTATCGACCAAGTTATTCTGATAATTACTGGAATACCGCCCTATACCTTGGCGCAGGTTACCGAACCGGAAGTGTTACGATTGGCGCACGCTACGATGTTTTGTATAATAAGGATACCAGTCTTTACGGATCCGGATTTATGCCTTTTGTGAGAGTTTACTTTTAGAGGGACAAAGGTTCAGAGCGACAAAGGTTCAAAGGTTTTTTAAGTCAAATCTCACTATAAAGAAGAGTAATAAAGGTTCAAAGAATTTTAAGTTAAATTTTGCTGCAAAGAAAATCTCTGCTACTTTGCAACTATGTGCCTCTGCACCTTATTTATTTAAAGTTTCAAAGGTTTTAAAGTTAAATTTCGGTGCAAAGTAGAGAAACCTCTGCCCCTTTGCAACTATGTACCTTTGCTCCTCTACTTATAATAATTCCTAAACCAAACCTTCTGCCATTCTCTCTTTAAAATCAAGAAAGAAACCTGCTCGGCAAGAATAACCAAATCAGAGCCGTCGAGTTTTTTGATTTCGTCTTCAGAAACATCAATGATATAAAGCAGATTGAGGTATTCGGCAAATTTATACTGAATCATTCGGTAGATCTTCTCGTGAAGCTGAATCTTTAGTTCGTCGGGAGAAATGCTTAACGGGAAATCGATTCCTTCATTTGCCAAATTAAAATCTTTATTAATTTGTTCAATCAGGTTAAGATATAGGTTTTCTTTTTCGGCATCAGCCAATAAAAAATCGGTATTTTCAGGGATCGGAAACATTGATGCTTTTTAAGAATTGACGCAAAGTTAAAACTAAAAAATCATTTAACGGTTGATTCTCTTTCAATGATTCTTGTCGGGAGTTCAATAATTTGATGGGTCACCGGCCGATGTTCTTTCAGGTCTGCAATTTCATCTATTAAAAGTGAAACCGCCTGATGGCCCATTTCAAAGCCGGGCTGGTCAATGGTAGTTAGTTTGGGCGATATAACCGTACTCATAAACCAATTGCTGAATCCAAAAACCGCTACCTGTTCGGGTGTTTTGATTCCGGCCTCATTAAAGTATTTGATAATTCCGATAGCGACCAAATCGGTAATGGCAAAAATCGCGTCTATGTCTGGGTGTTCGGTCATTATTTTTTGAGCATTTTCGTAACCATCTTCAAAATCGGTATTGTTATCACACACATAAACCAGTTTTGAATCGTATTCGATTCCGTGAGCTTCCAGAGCTCTTTTGTATCCTAAAAACCGGTCAATGGAATTTTGCGGAACGTAAGAGCCCCTAAAATGTGCGATCTTTTTGAATCCTTTATTAATGAGGTAAGAAACGGCGTCGAATGCTGCTTTGGCATCATTGATAACGACTTTGGAGCAATCGACTCTTTTGGCAATTTTATCAAATAAAACAACAGGAGTGTTTTTACGGATCGCTTCATTGATATGAGAGAAATCATCGGTTTCATTAGAGAGTGACATCAAAACCCCGTCAACACGCTTTTGAATTAATAAGGCCAGCTGTTTTTTCTCGAGTTCATATTTTTCATTGGATTGTAATATAATGACAAGATACCCTCTTTTTTCGGCTTCTTCGAGGATACCGTTTAAGACACTTGAGAAAAAATGATGCACGGTAGCCGGAATGATAACGCCTATTGTTTTGGTTTCATTGGTTCTGAGGTTTACCGCAACCGAATTGGGCATGTAATTCATGGTTTCGGCCATCTCGATCACCCGGGCACGTGTAGACTTACTAATATCGGTATAGCCTTTTAGTGCTTTTGAAACTGTGGTAACCGAAATTCCTAATGCTGAGGCAATATCTATTAATTTTGTGTCATTCATGAAATAAAAGTACTAAAAAATAAAGTGTATTAGTAAAAAATTAACTTCCGAAAACGTTTTAGGTCATTTCGAAAACGTTTTCGATTTAGAATTCTTAAATTAGAGTTAATTCCTTGAGTAAGTTTACATTCACAAATGAAAGATTTACTAACTAAACCAAAAAATCATGAAACAGCAACATTCTTATTTAGGCATATTATTTTTGATATTGTGCTTAATTTCTGTTCCAAACCAACTGTTTGCCCAGAATAAAAATACCGTTTCCGGAAAGGTACTCGATGAGAGCGGCCAAACGATTCCGGGAGCCAATGTTTCGCTTAAAGGAACAGATAAAAATACCATTACGGATGAAAACGGAAAGTTTGTATTTTCGAATGTTTCCGCGGGAGATTATACCATTGTAGCAACCAATGTTGGTTACAAAACCTTTGGAAAACAAATTACAGTAAAAGAAGGAGAATCTTTAGAGGCAAACTTACTCCTTGAAGGAGAGTCCCAAAGTCTGAAAGAAGTTGTGGTAACGGGATCTTCAAGTCCGAGGTCTAAATTAGAATCTAGTGTGGCTATTACTACAATGGGCGCTAAGGCCATCGAAGACAGAGCTCCGGCAAGTACTGCAGCTTTATTACAGACTATTCCCGGATTTGTGGTGGAAGCCTCAGGAGGAGAAATTGGAAACAACCTTTTTGCAAGAGGAATTCCGTCTGCAGGAGCCTATGAGTATGTGCAGATTCAGGAAGACGGATTACCGGTTTTTGAAGATGGTGCTTTGCAATTTGCGAATGCCGATACTTTTTACAGATTAGACGAAACCGTGAGCAAAATGGAAGCAGTTCGTGGAGGTTCGGCATCTATTTTTGCTAATAATGCTCCGGGTGGAATCATTAATTTCATTTCTAAGACAGGTCAGAATGACTTTCAGGGAAGAGCTAAATTCTCGACTTCAGATTACGGAATGTTTCGTACCGACCTTAATTTATCGGGTGCTTTAATCCAGGACAAATTGTTCTTTAATATAGGAGGTTTCTACAGAGCCGATAATGGGGTAAGAAACACAGGTTTTACCGCGAATAAAGGAGGACAGATAAAAGGAAACATCACGTATAAATTTGATGATAACGATTATTTAAGAATTAACTTCAAGCACCTTGACGACAGAAATACCTTCTACCTGCCAATTCCGTTAAAAAGTAATAATGGAAAAATCGAAGGAATTCCGGGTTTCAATCCTAATTATGGAACATTGACCTCAGTAAATTTCAGTCGTTTAAATGTGCCTCAATACGGTGGCGGAACTTTTAGTGCCGATTTAGAAGACGGTTCTCATCCGATAATCAATTCGATTGGTGCTGAATTTAAAAAGAAGATATCGGAGAAAGTGACTTTTAAAAATGCTTTTAAACAAACGAGTATCAATTTGAATTACAATGCTATTTTTCCAAATGGAGGCCCGTGGACACAAAGCGCTTATGCGACAGATGTTCAGAATACAACGGCCAGTAACCTGACCTATTCTTATGTAGACAACGGCGCAACACTTGATCCAAACGTTTTAATCATGAGAGCAGATCTTTGGCATATCGAGAAAAAGATGAGCAATTTTGCCAATAACTTCTCTTTTGCATTTGATTTAGATCCGGTAAAACTAACAGCAGGATACTACTATTCAAATTGGAAATCGAATCAATACTGGAACTGGAATTCGTATTTGGTAGGGGTTTCAGATAATCCGAGATTGTTAAATGTAAAAGACAATACATCAGGAGTAAATCATACCTGGAACGGGGTGGAAAGAATTACCTGGTTAGAAAGAGATGCTCAAACCAAAGGACTTTTGAATGATGTTTATGCCGATGCCGAAATCAAAGCAACAGACAATCTGACTTTCAATGCCGGTTTACGATACAACAAAGACAAGTATTCGGGGTACAGAGACAATGCTCGTTTTTTTGCAGAGAATTTAGGAATTTTAGACAACAATACGGCCGATGATAAGGTAACAACTGTCAAGGGAAATCCTTATACTTACTGGAGATATGATGTGAGCGAATGGTCGTATACTGCTGCCGGAAACTACAAATTCAATGACAATATGGCTTCGTATGTACGTTACAGTCATGGTTTCAGATCGCCAATCGAAGAGTCTTTTTATGATAATGCAGCCGATTTGAGCAAACTGGAAAACACCGAGGTGAATCAGTTTGAGTTGGGGTATAAGTATTCTAATTCTTTCTTTAATGTGAATGCCAATTTGTTTCATATGGGCTTAAAAAATGTTGCCTTTACAGATATTTTATCGGATGGAACTTCTGAAAATAAATTTGCCGATGTAAACAATATTGGTCTTGAAGTAGAAACCAATGCGAGATATGAAATGGTAAAACTGAACTTTACGTTTACCGTTCAAAAACCGGAGTACGATAATTTTACAGGTACCAATGCCGACGGATCGACTTTTAATTTCAACGGAAACACAGCCAGAAGAATACCTAAGTTTTTCTGTAACTTAAGACCGGAAGTAGATATTACAAAAGATTTCACAGCCTATGTTCAGTTTTCTTACTACGATAAAAAGTTCACGAATCAGGATAACAAACAAGTTTTGCCAGCGTATAAAGAAGTGGGAGCAGGTTTAAATTATACCTATCATAATCTTCGTTTTGCCGTTGATGCTTCGAACTTGTTCAATGAAATTGGCTTAACTGAAGGTGATCCAAGACAAACTACATCAGCCGCAAGCGATGTGTTTATGGCTAGACCTATTTTAGGACGTGCTTTTAGATTTTCGGTTGCGATTAATTTTTAAGAGATGTGAAATGTGAAATGTGAGATGTGTGTTTGAAACTTGAAACCTGAAACTTGAAACTTGAAACATTTCATAAAAAAACAAACCAATAAAAAATGAAAAACATAGGAATCAAAATCTCTCTTTACCTTAATTATTTTGTCTTCGCTATTTTGTTAAATAGTGTAGGTATTGTGATTTTAAAATCGCAGAAAAATTACGGTGTAGATGAAGTTCAGGCGAGCATTCTCGAAGCTTTTAAAGACATGCCTATTGCAATTGTGTCGTTTTTTATAGCTTCTTTTTTACCCAGAATCGGCTATCGAAAATCGATGCTGATTGGTTTGGGACTGGTTACGCTGGCCTGTATTTCTATGTATTTTGGAAACTCATTCGACAATGCTAAAATTCTTTTTGCAACTGTTGGAGTTTCATTTGCTTTGATTAAAGTTTCGGTGTATTCGTTGATTGGTACAGTAACCGAAACCAAAAAAGAACACAACGCCCTGATGAGCAGTATTGAGGGGTTTTTTATGGTTGGAATCGCGCTGGCTTATTTTTTATTTCCGGCTTTTAACAATGAAGACGATCCCAATTCATGGCTGAATGTGTATTGGTTTCTGGCAGGACTATCCTTATTGTCATTTTTGTTTTTGTTTTTTGTAAAATTTGAAGAAACCGAAGTCGCCGCGGGAGCAAACCTCAAAGACGATTTCATGCAGATGTTTCGTTTAATGGCAAAATTGCTAACAGTTATCTTTGTTATCAGTGTCTTTTTGTTTGTGATGATTGAGCAGGGAATTCTTTCCTGGCTGCCTACATTCAATACAAAAGTGCTTCATTTACCGGAGAACATCAGTATTATGATGGCCAGTATTTTGGCTATTTCACTGGCAGTGGGACGATTGATTGCGGGAATTGTGACCAAGAAGGTAAATTGGATCTGGGTATTAAGTTTCTGTATTTTTTCGGCCATGCTGATTGTGATTTTTGTACTTCCAAAAACAGTTGGACTGGAAGTGAAAAACATCAATACCCTCTCAGACATACCCTTAATTGGTTTTGCATTTCCTTTAATCGGATTGTTTATTGCGCCCATCTATCCTTTGTTAAATTCGATTGTATTAAGTGCGCTGCCCAAAAATCTGCAAAGTTCGATGACGGGATTAATCGTGATTTTCTCGGCTCTTGGCGGGACATTAGGCTCCAGAATAACAGGTTGGCTGTTTAAAAATGAAGGGCCTGAAAAGGCATTCTATTTTACTTTGATTCCAATGTCTTTATTATTAGTATCCTTTTTTATTCTTAAAAAAATAACTGCAAAAGATGAAATTTAAACTACATATCTCCCAAACTATCGAAAAACTATTGGCTCAGGAAGATACTGATGGCGATAAAAAAATAACGATTGACGATCAGGGGCCAAAGAAATTTGTACTCAACGATGAGGAAGGAAATTCAACGGTTATTGAAGGAACCTATCAGCTTTCAAACCTGTTGCAGGAATTGGCTTTGGCTAAAAAAGACAATGCTGAATTTGCCGAGATTAGTCTGGATCAAATCATTGAAGATCCTGTGAAAAGAATCTCAGGAAAAATAAAAAACCTGTATTGGAAGGGGCTGACGCGTACTATTGATGCCAATGGCGTAAAAAAAATACTGGAAGACAATAAGATCGAAAATGCTATTTCGTATTTGTATGTGCCTTTTGGGGATGAAATTGTTTTTGATTATTTCAAAAAACTAGAAGCCATAACACCAAAGTTAAAAGTGGTACAGCTGCCGAAACATATTTCACCGGAATATGTATTGTCACTGAACCAAAAGCCAGGGATTCTGGCTTTGGCGCTTCAAATTAAAAACAATGAAATTTCAGGAGTTCCGTTTGTCGTCCCGGGTGGAAGGTTTAATGAAATGTACGGTTGGGACAGTTATTTTATTGCCAAGGGACTTTTAATCGATGATAAAATAGAGCTGGCTTTGGGCATTGCCGAGAACTTTAAATACCAGATTGATCACTACGGAAAAATACTAAATGCCAATCGCAGTTATTATTTAACCCGCACCCAGCCACCGCTTTATACTTCGCTGATCAGAGATGTTTTAGAAAATTCGAATCCTGATATTTTCTGGATCGAAAGACATTTAAAAACTGCGATCAAAGAATACAGGACGGTTTGGATGGAGGAAGGCAAAAGGCTTACGGCCAATGGACTGAATCGTTATAAAGCAGAAGGAATCGGCTTGCCGTTTGAGGTAGAAGAAGGTCATTTTGATGATATTCTCGAGCAATATGCGCCAAAATACAATTTGTCTACACGCGAATTCGAAAAAAAATACCTGGAGAGAGAAGTGGTGGATGCCGAATTGGATAAGTATTTTATTCACGACCGAAGCATGCGCGAAAGCGGCCATGATACCACAAACAGACTCGTTGGCGTTTGTGCGAACTTGAATACGGTTGCCATTAATAGTCTGCTTTATAAATACGAAACGGATATTGCGTTTTTGATTAAAAAGTATTTTAAAGATGAATTTCAATATTTTGAAGACAAATCTTTTTCAAGCGAATATTGGCTTTCAAAAGCGGCTTCCAGAAAAGAAAAGATCAATCAGTTGTGCTGGAATTCAGAATACGGCTGTTATCTCGACTATAATTTTGTAAGTGAGGAACAGCATTTTTTTGAGGCAGCTCCGACATTTTATCCGCTTTGGGCAAAAATAAGTACACAGGAACAGGCCGAAATTCTGGTAAAAAAGACACTTCCAAGGTTTAAAATGAAAGGTGGAATTGCAGGAAGCACCAAAGAATCTATTGCAGATATAGGCGAAAACGCCCCAATTCGACAATGGGATTACCCGTTTGGATGGGCGCCGCATCAAATGCTTTTATGGGAGGGTTTACTGAATTATAATTTTAACGAAGAAGCCCAGGAGATGGTGTATCGCTGGCTTTGGCTGATTACCCGAAATGCGGTTGATTATAACGGAACCATTCCGGAGAAGTTTGATTTATCGATCAGTTCGCACAAAATTTTTGCAGAATACGGAAACGTAGGAACCGAATTTGACTTCATAACCGAAGAAGGTTTTGGATGGATGAACGCTTCGTACCAGTACGGTTTAACCATTTTGGAAGAAGATTTAAAACAAAAATTATCGGACCTGGTTGATCCCGATGTACTTTTTTAATATCCTAAAATAACAAACCCGACAGGTTTCAAAAACCTGTCGGGTTTAATAATAAAGTTGGTCAAGCCTTCGACTTCGCTCAGGGTGACACTCGGTTTTATACTAAAGTTTATCAAACAAACCCGACAGGTTTTTAAAACCTGTCGGGTTTACTAAGTCGAAGCTATACTTTTCTACCCATTAAATTTTCACCAAAAGTGCGCAGAATGTTTCTCTTTTCAGCGGTAAGATCCATTTGGTCAAGTGTTTCAAAAGCTTTAAACGTATACATTTCTATAGCGTCCTGCGTTGCTTTTGAAGCTCCTGATTCATTAAAAATGGCTTTTGCAGTAGCGATTTTAGCTGTATTATCGTCCAATTGCAAACTGAATAATTGCTCTAATTCTGAAGCTTTTTCAGGAGAAGAAAATTCTCTTGCTTTAAGATATAAATATGTTTTTTTGTTTTCGATAATATCTCCGCCCACTTGTTTTCCAAAGGTTTCCGGATCTCCAAAAGCATCCAGATAATCATCCTGAAGCTGGAAAGCAAGACCTAGATTCAATCCGAAATCATAAATTAAATCACCTTCTTTTTCAGATGTTTCGGCTACAATGGCCCCCATTTTCATGGCTGCCGCAACCAGAACAGCGGTTTTATATTCGATCATTTTAAGATATTCCGGAATCGTAACATCATTTCTTTGTTCAAAATCAACATCCCATTGTTGTCCTTCGCAAACTTCAAGAGCGGTTTTGCTGAATAGTTTTGCTAAATTCCTGAAAACATGAGGTTCGTATTGCTCAAAATACTGATAAGCCAGAATAAGCATCGCATCACCGGAGAGAATTCCGGTATTGAGATCCCATTTTTCATGAACCGTTTCCTGTCCTCTGCGCAAAGGCGCATCATCCATAATGTCGTCATGTACAAGCGAGAAATTATGAAAAACTTCAACAGCCATTGCCGCCGGAAGTGCCGTGGTATAAGAGGTGTTAAAAACTTCTGCGGCCATCAGGGTAAGTACGGGACGTATGCGTTTTCCGCCTAAGCCAAGAATGTATTCAATAGGAGCGTAAAGATTTTTGGGTTCTTTTTGTATGCTTTGGTTTTTTAAATAAATAATAAAAAAATCCTGGTACTGACTAATATCGTGCATAAAATGAAATTCTGATTTGCGTGGCCCAAAGATACAATTCATTAATCAATTATTCCTTTTTTTTAAAAATTGAAATGATTCGGGAGGGATTGGAATGTGCTGTTAATCTTCAATTTTGTAAGATGTTAAAATTTTTTTTGAAAAAACTTGGAAACTTTTTTGGTATTCAGAGTTTCCTGTTTATATTTGCACCGTTAAACGGAAACTTAGAACACTATAATAGTTTCCGCGGAACAGTTGAGTAATTTATAACCTCAGTAAAATCAGTAATTTATGAGAACAACATGGACCTTAGATTCTAGCCAGTCAGATGTTTTAATTAAAATGAGACATTCGATAATCGCTTATATGGGAGGAACTACAAATAAATTTGGTGGTTATGTGAACATTGAAGACAACGAAATTGAAGATGCATCGGTTGAGTTTTCACTTGACATCAACAACAAAATTGATAATTTTCAGCAAATCGATACTTTTTTACAGCTTCAGGACCTGTTTGATGTAAACGAGCATCCGATTATCAGCTTTAAATCGACCTCCTTTCAGAAAGTAAACAACAATATCAATTTTTTCAAAGGTGACTTAACCATTAAGGACGTGACCAAAGTAGTAGAACTTGATGCAGAGTTTATAGGGGTTAATACCTATAATGGCGAGAAGAAAGTTGCTTTTGAAATTAAAGGAGACATCAAGCGTCAGGATTTCGGTTTAGATTATAATTCATTCAATCATAATGGAGGTTTGGCTTTAGGAAAAGACATAAAGCTTATTGCAAATTTAGAGTTTAGCATATAAATCTTACCCAATGTGTAAATTAATGTAAAATTATTACAAAAATCATGGAAACTGTTTTTTTTGATTTTAGTTTCCTGAGTATCTTTGTAATGAAATTTGAAAATTAAAATGAAAGAGAAAATTATATCAAAAGCAAGTGAGCTGTTTTTAAAACTTGGTTTCAAAAGTGTTACAATGGATGATATTGCGGGAGAAATGTGTATTTCGAAAAAAACGATCTACAAATATTTCTGTAATAAAGAAGTTTTGATTGAAGAGAGCACATCATTAGTTCATAAACAGGTTCATGAAATCATTGATACAATTGTAGCGAAAGGTCATAATGCGATTCATGAGAATTTTGAAATCAGAGAAATGTTTAGAGATATGTTTAAAAATAATATGGATACTTCTCCTATTTATCAATTGAAAAAGCACTATCCTGAAATTTATCAAAATATATTGAGTCAGGAGATCGATTTGTGCAGTCATTGGTTCAGAGCGAATATTGAAAAAGGAATTCGTGAGGGACTTTATCGTAAAGATCTGAATATAGACATTTATGTGAAATTTTATTACACCCTTATTTTTCACATCAACGAAACGACTGTTTCAGAACGGGAAGCACAAAAAATAGAGTTAGAGGCACTGGAATATCACACCAGAGCTATGGCAACAGAAAAAGGAATACCGGAATTGGAAAAACAACTTAAGAAAATTACTATTTAATCATCAATCTATGAAACGAATAATTCTTATATTTTTGTGTTCTATTGGCTTGACTGCCAACGCACAAGTCAAAACCCTAACCCTGAAAGAAGCTATTACGTATGCGCTTGAAAACAAAGCGGATGCGAGAAAAGCAAGATTACAGGTTGAAAACAGTGAGTATAAAATTCAGGAAGTACGTTCAAGAGCGTTACCTCAAATTTCTGCCAACGGAAATCTAACTCACAATCCGATCATTCAAACCACAGTAATCGATGGTGCGGGATTTGGTCAGCCGGGAACTACAATTCAGGCGGCATTTGGTCAAAAATGGACTTCAAATGCAGGAGTTTCTTTAACTCAAACGCTATTCGATCAATCTGTTTTTACAGGATTAAGAGCAGCAAGATCTACTCGTGAGTTTTATCAAATAAACGATCAGTTAACAGAAGAACAAGTAATTGAAAGAGTTGCAAACAATTATTACTCTGTTTATGTGCAACGCGAAAGACTGACTTTGTTAGACAGTAGTTTTGTAAATACCACTAAAGTTCGCGATATCGTAAAAGGACAATTTGATAACGGACTGGCTAAGAAAATTGACTTAGATCGTATGATCGTAAAAATGTCAAACATTGATACAGAGCGTCAACAAATTAAAAATCAAATTACTTTACAAGAGAATGCTTTAAAGTTTTATATGGGAATGCCTATTGAAACGGTAATTGATATTCCAAAAGAAGAATTTGAAGTGGTACCGGCTGCTTTAGCAGAAGCACCTAATACTGAAACCAGAACAGAGTATCTGCTTTTGAAAAAACAACAGGAACTTTTAGTATTCAATAAAAAAGCAGTTGAAGCAGGATATTATCCAACACTTTCATTAACTGCGGGTTACAATTATATTGGTCAGGGGCCTCAAATGCCTTGGTTTGCTAAACCTTCTCAGGGAGTATACTGGTCCGATTTCTCTGCAATTGCATTAAACCTGCACGTACCGATCTTTACAGGATTTGGAACCCGTGCAAAAGTAAGACAGGCAGATGTTGAACTTAGATCGCTTGAAGAAGATATGAAGGACACCAAACTTTCACTTGATTTAGATTATAAAAATGCAACAACAGAAATGGACAATAACCTTGTGACCATTAATAATCAAAAGGAAAATATGCGTCTGGCGAATGAAATCTTAAGCAACACAAAAAACAATTACCTTCAGGGATTGGCGTCTTTAACAGACTTATTAGATGCAGAAAACGCATCACTTGAAGCACAAAATAATTATACCAGAGCGATTTTGAATTACAAAATTGCCGAAGTAGCACTAATCAAATCAAAAGGTCAACTTAAAACTCTTATTAAATAACTAATTACAATGAAGAAAACTATTATAACAATCGTAATCATAATTGCAGCCCTGGGTGTGATTGGATATGTCTTAAATAATAATAAGAAAGAGAACAAGGAGAAAACAGATATCGTAGCCGAAAAAAATGCTGCCGTTTCCGTAAAAGTATCTCCTGTAAAAACAGAAGAAGTTTCACTGGATTTCGTAGCCAACGGAAATTTTCAACCAATCCAGCAATTGACATTTTCTGCTGAAAAATCAGGAAAAGTAATCAGCGTTCTGGCTAAAGAAGGAGACTACGTAAGAGTAGGTCAAACCTTATTGACCATGAGAGGAGACGTTATTAATGTAAACGCACAGGCAGCAGAAGCAGCGTATCAAAATGCAAAATCAGATTATAGCAGATACGAAAATGCGTTTAAAACAGGAGGTGTTACCAAACAACAACTGGATCAGGCAAGATTAGCGTTGACAAATGCACAATCTCAATATACACAAGCTAAAATAGATGTTGGTGATACCAGAGTAAAAGCGCCAATCAACGGTTTTATCAATAAAAAATACATTGAGCCGGGATCTATCTTAACAGGTATGCCAGCAACAGCATTGTTTGATATCGTAAACGTTTCTAAATTAAAATTAGTAGTTACGGTAAACGAAAATCAGGTAGCGAGTTTAAAAGTTGGAGATAACATTAATGTATCAGCAAGCGTTTACCCGGACAAATCGTTTTCAGGAAAAATTACTTTCATCGCTGCAAAAGCAGATGAGTCTTTAAACTTCCCGGTTGAAATTGAAATTACAAACAATACCAACAATGATCTGAAAGCAGGTATGTACGGAACTGCAAACTTTGCATCCAAACAACAAAAACAACACCTTATGGTGGTACCTAGAAATGCATTCGTAGGAAGTGTGAGCAGTAACGAGATTTTTGTAGTAGAAAAAGGTACTGCAAAATTAAGAAAAGTAACCGCTGGAAGAATTTTGGGTGATAAAGTAGAGATCATCAACGGATTAACTGATGGAGAAACTGTAATAGTTACAGGTCAAATTAACCTGCAAGACGGTAACTCAGTAGAAATTATTAAATAATTGTACCGCTTTAAGTCTTACGCCGTAAGCTTTAAGCCTTTAATAAGAGCCTAAAGCCTACAGCGTATAGCCTACAGCCTAAAATAACATATATGAAATTAGCCGAAATATCCATAAAACGTCCGTCGTTAGTAATTGTATTGTTTACAATTCTAACATTAGGTGGACTGTTTAGCTACAGCCAGTTAGGTTATGAGCTGATCCCGAAATTTGAACAAAACGTTATTACCATTTCTACGATCTATCCGGGAGCTTCTCCTAGTGAGGTAGAAAATACAGTGACCAAGAAAATTGAAGATGCGATCGCATCCCTGGAGAATGTCAAGAAAATTGACTCGAAATCGTACGAAAGTTTATCTATTGTTTCGATTACACTGACTTCAAATGCAAAAGTGGATTTCTCTTTGAATGATGCACAGCGAAAAATAAACGCGATTATTAGTGATTTACCCGATGATGTGAAAACACCGGCACTAACCAAATTCTCGCTGAGTGATTTACCAATCATGACGCTTGGTGCTAACGGAAAAATGGACGAAGCAGAATTTTATGACTTAATTGACAAAAAAATTGCTCCTATTTTATCCCGTGTACAAGGTGTGGCTCAGGTAAACATTATTGGTGGTTCAGAGCGTGAAATTCAGGTAAACCTTGACGCATTAAAAATGCAGGGTTACGGCTTATCTGTTCCGCAGGTACAACAAAACATTCTGACTTCGAATTTGGATTTCCCAACGGGTAACATCCAGACGCGTGAGCAAAAAATATTAATCCGTTTAGCGGGTAAATACAAAAGTGTTGAAGAATTAAGAAACTTAGTGGTTTCTTCTCAAAACGGAATTCAGGTTCGTTTAAGTGATATTGCCGATGTTCAGGATACCCAAAAGATTGCTGAAAAAATATCACGTGTCGATCAGAAAAGTGCGATCGTTTTGCAAATTGTAAAACAATCAGATGCTAATGCGGTTGCGGTAAGTGAGCATTTATTAGCAACAATTGCGACTCTTGAAAAAGATTATAAAGTAAACCAGTTAAAACTGGAAGTAGCAAAAGACAGTACCATTTTTACATTAGAGGCGGCAGATTCTGTAGTACACGATTTATTAATTGCGGTAATACTGGTAGCTTTTGTAATGTTGTTCTTCCTGCACAGTATCAGAAACTCGCTGATTGTAATGGTATCGATTCCGGCATCTTTGATTGCTACTTTTATCGGTATTTATTTAATGGGATACACCCTGAACTTAATGAGTTTATTAGGACTTTCTCTTGTGGTAGGTATTCTTGTGGATGATGCGATTGTGGTATTGGAGAACATCTACCGACACATGGAGATGGGTAAAAGCCGAATTCGTGCTTCGTACGACGGAACAGCAGAAATTGGAGGAACTGTAACTTCGATTACCTTAGTAATTGTGGTGGTATTCTTGCCTATTGCGATGAGTTCTGGTTTGGTTTCTGATATTATTACACAATTCTGTGTTACGGTAATTATTTCGACCATGTTGTCGCTTTTAGCTTCGTTTACAATTATTCCATGGTTATCATCTCGTTATGGTAAATTAGAGCATATTGAAGGAAAGAACTTATTTGGAAGAATCATTCTTGGTTTCGAAAGTTATTTGACACGTTTCACGGATTGGGTTTCTCACTTGTTAACCTGGTGTCTGGACCATTATATTAAAACATTTGCAGTAGTAATTGTATTGTTTTTTGCTTCGACAATTGGTTTAATGGCCGGTGGTTTTATTGGAGGAGAGTTCTTTGCTTCTTCTGATAGTGGGGAGTTCTTAGTTCAGATCGAAATGCCGAAAGACGCTTCGTTAGAGCAAACCAACTTCATGACCCAAAAGGCAGAAGCATATTTGAAAGCACAGGAATATGTGCACAGTCAGATTACAACGGTAGGACAAACCAGTGAAGGTTTTGGAGCATCGCAAGCAACGGCTTACAAAGCAGAGATTGATGTAAAAATGATCGAGCAAAAAGACCGTACAGATGATGCTAACGTTTATGCAGCAAAAATCAAACGTAAGTTAGAAAAAGTACTGGTTGGAGCTAAAGTAAAAACAGTTCCGGTAGGTATCTTAGGAACTGCTGAGGATGCTACATTAGGATTGATCGTAACAGGTCCGTCAACAGAAAGTGCGATGGCATTTGCGAAACTGGCAGAAGCAGAATTACGTACGATTCCGGGAACGACAGAGATTAAATTAACGGTTGAGGACGGAAACCCGGAGATCAACGTTAAGGTAGATCGTGATAAAATGGCAGCATTAGGTTTAACACTTCAAACAGTTGGTTTAACCATGCAGACTGCTTTTAGTGGAAATACCGATGGTAAATACAGAGCTGGTGAATACGAATATGACATCAACATCAGATACAATGCTTTTGACAGAAAAAGTATTACTGACGTTAGTAATCTGATCTTTATCAATGCAGCCGGTCAACAAATTAAACTGTCTCAGTTTGCCGACATTACAGAAGGATCAGGACCTAGCCAGTTAGAGCGTAGAGATAAATCGGCTTCGGTAACGGTAAAAGGACAAAACGTTGGAGTACCGTCAGGAACAATCGTTCAGCAATGGCAAGTAAAATTAGACAAACTGAAAAAACCTGCTGGTGTAAACTACATCTGGGGTGGTGATCAGGAGAACCAATCGGAAGGATTTGGTACTTTAGGAATCGCTTTATTAGCCGCTATTATTTTGGTTTACCTGGTAATGGTTGGACTTTATGACAGCTTCGTTCACCCGTTTGTCGTATTGTTTGCTATCCCGCTTTCGTTTATCGGTGCGATGTTAGCCCTGGCTTTGACCAACAACTCATTGAACATCTTTACGATTTTGGGGATCATCATGTTGATCGGTCTGGTGTGTAAGAATGCGATCATGTTGGTCGATTACACCAACCAGAGAAGAGCTGCAGGTGAATCTATCCGAACAGCATTAATTCAGGCCAACCACGCTCGTTTGCGTCCAATTTTGATGACAACTATTGCGATGGTATTTGGTATGTTCCCAATTGCATTGGCATCAGGAGCAGGAGCTGAATGGAAAAACGGTTTGGCATGGGTAATTATCGGAGGATTGATTTCTTCTTTATTCCTTACCTTAATTGTAGTTCCGGTAATCTATAATATCATGGAGAAAATTATTCATAAATTCTCTAAAGGAGAAAAAATCAATTACGAAACTGAAATGTTCGCGGATTATACGCCAACAGAATTAAGCGAAGATGGTTTTAATCCTAAACATACTCATTAAGATTTAAAATCTCAATAAAGAAATTCCAAATTCCAATCCCGATACTTCGGGAGGAAATGGTAAAAGTAAAATCCCAAATTCCGAAAGGAGTTTGGGATTTTTTTAGGGTTTAAATTTAGAGAAGCTGTTGGGTGTAATTCATATAGAATTGATTTCTATATGTTAAAAATAAATAATTTTAACAGCTTAAAATTATGCATTTTATCAAATGAGCACTTTTTTGATGTGCTGATTTTCTATGGCCGAGTGTATTTTTGTTGAGATCTCGTTATAATCAGGGTTGTAATTGTCCCATATTTTCCAGACATCGTCTCTTTTTTTGATGAAGTAGGTTTGCCTGTTCACCTTATTCAGGACAATCGTAGTAACGTCATTTTCGTTTTTCCACTCCAGATTCCAAAACTCCTTTACCGTAAGAATAGCGATATTTTCTTCGATACTTGAAATTTTAAAATCATAAAGCTCAAAATTAGACCGATTATCTTCACAGTTTAAATGATATTTTAAAGTAGAATAATTTTCAAAAAGATCCTTAATCCGTTTTGCAAAAGGCCCTTCTTTGAATACAAAATCGCATAATCCATCCATACTTACGACAGGTAATTTTTGTAACGAATTAAACTCTTCCTGACAATAATCGCTAATCAGTTTTTCAAAAAAGGAAGCTGATTCCATTTTATTTTCAGGCTCTAAAGTTTTTACAGCGTCTGTTGCTTCATCATTCAAAAAATGGTTTAAAGAAGGGTATCCAATAAAAATAGCCAGTTTGTCGAGACTTTTTAAAAAACGCAAATCAGAGTTTTTGGTTTTAGAAGAATCATTGGTAAAAATTCTTTGTAAGGTCATACTCGAGATCGAGCATCCGAGTTCATTTCTTTTAGCCCCCTGCATAAATTCTGATTTCTCTAAAACATCAGAGATAATTTCCGACAGGATGATATAATGTGCTCTTTTCCACTCCTGAACACCCGACAGGGTGCTGTTTTGTATAATTGGATGCGATTGTATGCCTTTTATTAATTTTTCTATAATGATTTCCATGGGCGAATTTTTTTAATAATGGAGGTTCTTTTTCAAGATAATTAAATACAATTCCTGCTAGTTAAATCCCGGTTATAGATTTGTGTGTAAGATAAGTTATAGTTGTGATCTTTTTAGTGTTAATGTTATGCCAAAATTACTAATAAATTTGTTAAATAGTTTAACAGACTGAAAATTAACAACAAAAAACCAACAATTATGAAAAAACCACTTATTAAATTTTCAATTAGAAAAATCGCTCTTGTACTTTTTGCATTGCTTGCTTTGTACTCTTGTGATAAAGGAAATGATCAGGCTGAAGCCGATGTACAGCAAAAATTAATGGATGGCAATGTCGATCTTTTGGACAAAGGAAGGTACGGACTTGCTCAGATGCCGGATGCTTATTTAAAGAGTATCGAATTTTTAACCCCAGTGGATTATCGTGCCAGAATCGCTGAGTTAAGACCAGATTTAATTACAAGTACGCAAAAAATGTCTTTGACCGCTAAAGTTGCAGCAGTTAAAAACTTACCAACGCCACCGGTTGGAGATCAGGGAAGCGAAGGTTCCTGTGTGGGCTGGGGAGTAGGATATGCGGCACACAGTATCGCCCGATATCTGAACAACTCGGTGCATCAAAGCAATTGGAGTGGTGCTTCAAGAAGTGCGGCTTACATTTACAATCAGATTAAATTAGGCAATTGCGGAGCGGGTTCTTACCCAAATGATGCCATGAATCTGATCAAAAATCAGGGAGAATGTTCAGAGGCTCAAATGCCTTATATTGCAGGTGGCTGTTTTACTCAACCTTCTACACAGCAGAAAAACTGGGCAGCGGCCAGAAAAACAGGCGGCTGGTTTAATGTTAACCCAAGAAGTACAGCAGATATCAAGTACTATTTAAATCAAAATTATGCTGTTGCAGTATGTTTTGATGTCAATCAGAGTTTTTATGATATCCGTAACAACAACCATGTTTGGTCCAGTCTTTACGGCAGCAGACAGGGTGGACACTGTGTTTGTATCGTAGGATATGACGATGCAACCGGACTTTTTAAAGTACAAAACTCCTGGGGAGCAGGCTGGGGACGCAGCGGTTTCTTTTATGTAACGTACGCCAATATTGCAAACGGAGCCTTCAACTGGGCAGGATGTATTATTCCTAATCCAGGAGCAAATTCGTAACCATAGGTTTGTTGAATTAAAAAAGGAGACCGTCTAAATCAGACGGTCTCCTTTATTTTTAATAGAAAGTTTTAGCTCTTAGCAGCTTTATTTCTTTACAATCTTAACTGTTTTAAGCTTTCCTTCTGCTTTAACTTTTAAGAAATAAAATCCTGAGGCAACATTCGACAAATCGATTTCAGAATGGGTATCGTTTATTTTCTTAACTAAAACAGTTTTTCCGGATACAGCTATTAGCTCAACTTCATCAATAGCCGAAGTATTGTGTACCGATAAAGTATGCTGAACCGGATTTGGATAAAATTTGAAATCAGACAAAGCAAAATCTGGTGTAGCAAGCGATCCGTCTACTTTTGCAGTTACTGCAAGACGTTCTTTACTTTCAATTCCGTCAATGGTTTGCGAAGCATAATAGGTAACTCCGTCTACCAAAAGAGTGGTCGGTGGCAAAGGAGTTTCGGCAGTTTTGCTCGTTTTACCTGTTGAAATACCTTTAGTGCTGTACCATTTTATATTTTGGCCTTCAATGACCAAATCGCCTAAAGTTTGTCCTGCTTTAAAGGTAACAGCGATTTCTTTTTTGCCATCAATTAAAGGAGCCGGAGGATCTATGGTAACCATTAGGATCTGCATACAGCCGCTTTGATCCTTTACGGTTATTTGATACGTCCCGTAATTGACCACTGTAAAAATATTACTGGATTGAAAAACGATTCCGTCTAATGAAAATTGATAATTACCTGTGCCACCGGCAGCAGTAACGGTTATGGTTTGATTGTTGACAGTTGCAACTGCGGTTACAGGTACAGGGGGAGCCAAACGAATAGCGACAGTCTGATTACAATCGTTAGCATCTTTTATGGTTATAATATGATCACCAGGATTTAGACCCGTAAAAGTTGTGGTACTCTGAAAGGCATTCTGAAAAGAACCTCCGTTTATCGAGAAAAAATAAGGCGCTTTACCGCCTGAAGCCCTAACTTCTATTACTCCATTCGAGAAACAAGATACCGCCGAAACAACTACAGCATTTACTACAAGTGGCTCTAAAGCCATTATGGTCGAAGTAAACCTGTAGGTATCATTATTAATATCGCGAACAGTTACGGTATAATTACCGGGCTGAAGAATTAAAAATTCATTAGAAGCGCTGTAAGTAGCTCCGTTATCTATCGAATATTCATAAGGAAATGTGCCACCAATAGCTGTTGCGATTATTTTTCCTGCATTATAACAAGTAGGCTGTACTACAATGGCTGTTGCCGAAAGGGCGTTGGGTTCCGAAATCGTTAACTGTTGTTGAATCGAGGAGCAGCCTTTGGCATCTTTCACCACTACACTATAAGTTCCGGATACCAGATTGTTAAACGTATTGGCACTTTGTTCTGCGATTATAGTTACATTATTACTGTTCAGAAGGGAATAGGTGAATGGAGCCGTTCCTCCGGTAGCAGTTACGGTTATACTTCCGTTATTGTTGCCCGCAGTTGTTGCATTTGTTAATACGACCGTACTTGTTGGAAGAGGGTGTGGAGCTATGTCAACATTTACGGTTGCATAACAGCCATTGCGGTCCTTGACATGTAACAGATGGGTTCCGGCCGTTAAATTTTTTGAAACATTAACGGTTGAAAAGGTATTTAATCCGTCAAAGGAATAGGTATACGGAGCTTGTCCCCCGGTTGCGGTAATCGTTACCGTGTCATTATCTTCACAAGTAAGAGCCGGACTAACCCCTACTGTTGCAACCAGTGAAACCGGTGATGCTATAACAAACGGTATACTGAATTTGCATCCGTTTGCATCCATAACATCTAAGATATAATTTCCGGCATAAGCACCAGAATAAAGAGAACTGGATTGATATGGAAGACCGTTTAATGAATACTGATACGGACCTGTACCTCCTGTTGCATTAATCACAATATGACTAATAGGGGAAGAAGAACAATCGGTGATTGTTGTGTGATCAACCGTTGCGGTTAGAGGAACAGGTTGTTGTAAAATGATACTATTGGTAATTACAGAACAATCCAGTGAATCTTTTACACGCACAAAATAGTTTCCTGCATTCAAATTTGTAAAAACAGGATTGGAAGTGTACGTTGTTCCATTATCCAATGAATACTGATACGGTTTTTTACCTCCGGAAGCAGTAACATTTATTGTAGCATTACTTGAACAATCTATAATTTTAGTAATTACAGCAGTAGCTTTTAAAATGTTTAAATTGTCCAGACTAACCATAACAATGGTTGTAGTGTTCTGGTTGTCTTTAACCGTTATGACATAGTTTCCGGGAGATAAACCAGAAAATACATTTGAAAAAACGTAGTTTACACCATTATCTATAGAATAGGAATAAGGACCGAAACCTCCGGTTGCATAAACCGTAATTTTTCCTTTAGCGTTTTCACAGGTTATTGGAGTTACTACAGCTGAAGCCAGAAGAACAGGAGACTGAGAAATTTCTACATAATTAGGTTGAAAAAAACATCCTTTTGTGTCTATAGTTCGAACTGTATAAGTTCCTACAGGCAGATTATCAAAGGTATTAGAGTCTTGCCAATCGGTAATTATTCCATTATAACTTTCTAAAGAGTACTTGTAAGGCGGTGTTCCACCTGTTGAGGATGCAGTAATCGAATTACCGTTAACAGCAAGTGTTGATTGTATTAAAGTAGGTTCTGATAATGTGATCGATACATTTGTACGACAGCTATTTTTATCTAAAACATGTAGGGTGTGAGTTCCGGGACCAACATTCCTAAAAGTATCATCAGTTTGAAATTGACCGTTGTCAAGAGCGTAGGTATAAGGAGATTGTCCCTGAGTTACATTTACTCTTACTACACCATCACTGGAACTATTACAGCTTATTGGTAAGATAATCTGTGCTGAAGCTAATACTGGTTTTGCACTTGCGATTGTAATGGGAGCGATAGTTCTGGAACCATTTGAATCCCGAACGGTTACCTGATAACTCCCTGCATTTAAATTAGAAAAGACATTTGAATTTACAAAATTCTCCGGACTTGTTATGGAATATTGATAAGGAGCTGAGCCTCCGGTTGGTGTTACCGTTAGGGTACTTTTTAAATCCGTACAGGTGATAGGAGTTGCGTTAGCGATTGCCGTAAATGAAATTGATTCAGAAATAATGATATTAGAGAACAGCACCTGACCGCCTTGTGAGTCTGATACAATTATATCGTAGGAACCATTGACCAGGTTTGTAAATATATTGGACTGAGTGGTAGTTAATGGAGTTCCAGACGACTTTTGAAGTCTATAACTATAAGGCGTGATACCTCCACTGGTCGTAATCGTAACAGTACCTTTGTCGACTACATAAGACGAAACAAGCGGAGTAGGCTCTACTACTGTTATAGGGATACTTACCGTACAATTATTAGGGTCTTTTATAGAAATAGTATGATTACCATAAGTTACCATTCCAAAAATTCTCGAATCCTGATAACTACCGCCATCAAGGGCGTATTGATATTTTCCATAACCTCCGCTTGCATTAACGGTTACAGTTCTGTAATAATAGGTAATTTGGGCTGTTATCGGAGTAGGATCTTCTAATACTACTGTTGTCGAAACGATACAGCCATTTGAATCTTTTGCAGATAAAGTATAATTTCCTGCCGGTAAATTTTCAAAAAGGTTATTAGAAGAATAAGGCTTTCCATTTATTGAAAAAAGAATAGGCGATTTTCCGTTATTGGTCCCCACTAATATCGAACCATTAGAATCTCCGTGACACAATATACTTTTATAGGTTGTTGATATTACGGGTATTTTTATTGGATCTATAGTCGCAGTTGTAGTAACTACAGCGTTTTGTGCATCAAGAACTTTTAAATCGTAAGTTCCCGCACTTAAATTAGAGAATACATTAGAATTGCTATAAGTATTTCCGTTATCTATTGAGTACTGATAAGGTAAAGTTCCTCCATTTGGAGTAATCGTAATCGTTCCGGTCGTAATCACGCACGTAATTGGCGTTACATTTGCGATGGCAGTTAATACGGCAGGTTTTTTAAGAATAGAAATATTGGTTTGCGATGCAATACAATTAGTGGCATCGTTCACCAGAACACCATAGGTTCCCGATTTCAAACCTTGAAAAACATTAGATGCTTGTTGATTTCTAATAGGATTATTTGCATTATCAGTTAGTGTATACGTATAAGGTTTAAGGGCTCCATTGGCCGTTACGGTTATAGTACCGTCATTATCATCGTTGGTTGTAGCATCTGTTTTTGCTGTTGTTATGGAAAGAGGCACAAGTTCGGCTATCGTGACATTAGCATAACGTACCACATTTTGGACATCCTTTACTTCAAAAACATAATCTCCTGCAGCAAGGTTCGAAAAAACATTTATAGGTTGATAAGGGCCTTTATTGACTGCGTAAAGGTACGGAGCACTTCCTCCGGCTGCGAAGACACTAACTCTGGCCTTCTCAATACAGTCAATAGGTTTTAATATCTGGGTTCCTACAGCCAGTGGATAATAAACATTCACCGATTCTGATGCTACACAACCCTGAGCATCTTTTACGCTAAAAGTGTATGATCCGACAGACATATTTGAAAAAACATAGTTCGTTTGATAATTGATTCCGTCAGAAGAATATTGATAAGGAGATGTTCCTCCTGAGGCACTAACCACTACCGTTTGATTTTCAGCATATAGCTTTGCTGTCAAAGCAGAAGGTTCGGTAATTTGAAACGTATGAAGCATCGATTGACAACCTAAAGCATCTTTTACAGCAATGGTATGCGTACCTGCTGACAAGTTAGTAAAAGTACCTATGGGATTACCACTATAAACAGTAAAAGGTCCTCCATCCAGACTATAAGCATAAGGTGTTTTACCTCCCGACGGAACTACATTTAAAATACCATTATTTTGTCCTTTACAGCGTACAGGTGTTGTAAGAGGTATAAAACTGATTTGATCGTATATTTTTAGATTAAAATAGTTTGTTGTAACCGTTCCTTTATTGTCTATTCTGGCATAAATAGTCGTAGACGGTGCCGCACTATTGTAGGAGGCAGGCTGTGCAATTGCGTTTGTATTAGCTGCAGCATCCTGAGCGCTAAGATGATAACTAAGCGTAGTTTCTACCGGATTTAAGTTACCAAGTAAAGCAGATTGATTGAGCGTTAAGTTAAACCGGGTATCCCCGTAACAATGCTCCATATCATTGACCTGAGCATAAAAATAATTGGAAAACAGTAAAATAAAAAAAAGTAAAGTTTTTTTCATACGTATAGGTTTGTTAATTGGAGCAACAAATATATACAAAAAAGTGTACTAAAAATTTCGATACTGGAATCCGATTTTTTAAAATTTGGAATTTGGATTTTTAAAATTTGGAATTTACTATTTCAGGTACAAATAATGATTGTAGTAATCGATAATCGCCTTACCTTCAGGTAAAACGTCGGCCCGAATAACTGATCGTTTCTATATTTTTTGTTTCAGTGAAGAGTCCCAATGGGACGAAATATTTCTAAAAAAAATATCACCTCTCACGAGAGCCCCAGCGGGGCGAAATTTATATTACCTGTAGATCATCAAATATAACGCTCCGATGGAGCTTTCTCAAAATGCATTTAATTTAACTATAATTATTTCATTCCTAACGGAATTAAAATGGATTGAATTGAAAATCCAATGCCCTGAACCGTTTTTGTTTTGTACGATTCTAAAGCCTCATTTACGTGGGAAAGGCCAAAAATAACAAGACTAAAATAGGTGTTTTTTCCAGCGGCCTAGTACTAAAAACTCCGGTATTGGAATTTGGGTTTTTAAATTTTGGAATTTACTATTTCAGGTACAAATAATGATTGTAGTAATCGATAATCGCTTTACCTTCAGGCAAAACGTCTGCCCGAATAACTGATCGTTTCTATATTTTTTGTTTCAGTGAAGAGTCCCAACGGGACGAAATATTTCTAAAAAAAATATGACCTCTCACGAGAGCCCCAGCGGGGCGAAATTTATATTAGCTGTAGATCATCAAATATAACGCTCCGATGGAGCTTTCTCAAAATGCATTTAATTTAACTATAATTATTTCATTCCTAACGGAATTAAAATAGATTGAATTGAAAATCTAATGCCCTGGATCGGTTTTGTTTTGTACGATTCTAAAGCCTCATTGAGGTGGGAAAGATCAAAAATAACCGGACTAAAACAGGCATTTTTCCAGCGGCCTAGTACTAAAAACTCCGGTATTGGAATTTGGGTTTTTAAAATTTGGAATTTACTATTTCAGGTACAAATAATGATTGTAGTAATCGATAATCGCTTTACCTTCAAGCAAAACGTCGGCCCCGATAATGCCCTGAACCGGTTTTGTTTTGTAAGATTCTAAAGCTTCATTTACGTGCGAAAGATCAAAAATAACCAGACTAAAATCAGCATTTTTCCAGCGGCCCAGCTGTAGCCGATTGTGCTTTGAAATTTGTGTTAGCATTCCCGTTCCTCCCGCTCCCGAAGCTTTGGTTTTAGATTTTTTTGCAGTCAGTTCAAAACGTTCAATACTCTCAAATCCTACACAGGAATTAGAGGCCCCGGTATCTAAAATGAAATTTCCCGAAACCCCATTGATTTTTGCCTTAATTGATAAATGCTGTGTTTTGGTGACTTTAAATTTTATTTTTTTGTATTTCTCTTTTTTGAGAACCTCGTGAAGATTTTCCATTTTCGGTACTGATTGAAAATCAAAAATAAACCAATTGCGGCCAATAAACTAATGATATAAAAGATATAATTTGGGGATTTTTCTTCTGCCGAAAGAGCACCGTAGTACACAAAAGAACTCCAGTAATAAGGAGATTTTTTGGCATTCGAAATGGATTTGTCCTGTAAAAAAGCAAGTTTGGCGTTTGCATTAGCTTCAAAATAAGGCAGACCGTTTTTGATGTTTTTATAAAAATCAGCCATAAAAACCGAGGTGGTGTAATCGTTTACTTTCCATAACGAAAACAGTAAATTCTGAGCTCCCGCAAACTGAAAACCTCTTGCCACGCTCATCGCACCTTCGCCTTTGTACAATTTGCCGATTCCCGTTTCGCAGGCGCTTAAAACCACTAAATCAGGTTTAATATTCAGATTGTACAATTCCGAATATAAAATTTCCTGATCGTAGAACCGGATGCTCGCCGGTGTTTCGACATCACCCGAAGAGGCGTGAGTACTTAAATGTAAAATGGAATAGCGATTGGCATTATTCTTAAAATTGGAGAAAGTGGCTTGGGAATTTTCTAAATACTTTCCTTTGAAATTACTTCTGATGGCTTCGAGTTCTTTCTTCGAATAGCGCAGTTCGAAAGGAGTATTTTCAAAAACAGGGAAAACACCCAGAATTGTATTTCGGGAATGTAAAACCGGTTTGGCATTGAGATACTGGTTTGCCGAAGTATTGTATGCGATCCTGAAATCATTTAACAAATAAGGCATTTTGGCAAAATTTGTCGTTTTGGATGTACTTGTCAGCAGTGCTTCAAAAGGCAGGAAGTTCAAAATACCGTCAGGAACAAGGATGAGGTTTTGGTAAACGGTATTTTGAGGCAATCGCAACAAATCGTATGCTTTTTTGCCATAGTAACGGTATCCCGAAATATCATTTGTAATGGCCGCTGCCGTATTGAAATAATTGATAAATTTTAGAATATACGGCATTGCTTTATGAGCAGTATAAAGGTGATGGAGACTGATTCGGTTATTTTGCAGGGTGAAATAATACAGGTTTTCGGCCCCCATAAAATAGTACACCAGCACCGCTTTGTCTTTCTCTAATTTGGAGAACAGCGCTTTTAAATCGCAATTGTCAGGAAGTAAATTCGGGTTTTTAGATTGCATTTGCTTTAGAGAAAGCATAAGCTCATTTTGCTTTTGAATGGCCTTATTGAGGCTCGGAATATGAGCTGAATCGCCTTTTTGCTGTTCTTTTACAATCAAATTGTTTAAACTTTGAAGTTGCTGTAAAAGCAATTTCTCGGCTGTCGTTGCCTTTTTGATGTTCGATTGATAACTTTTTAAAACTCCTGATTTTGTTCGTTCTGCCAATTGAAAAGCATCCTCCAGATACGCCGTTTTATTTTCCTTTTGAAACAAGCGATCATAAATCGAAAGACATTTTTCGGTACGATGGCGGGAGCGTATCTGAGCAATTATTTTAGAGTTTTCATAAAGCGTAATGTTCATCAGCAGCTCTTCGATATAAAGAGAAAGCTGGTACGATTGCAATGCTTTTTTAGGCTGATTCTGACTTAGAAAAACCTGTGCCTGTAAATCGAGTGCATCAATTAAAACCGTTTCAGCATACAGTTGATTTTGATTCGGCAAAACCTCTTTGGCCTGATAATCGGGGATTAATATTTTAAAAATACTTTCGATTTGACGGGTACTTTCGGCATGTTTTCCCTGATCAAAAAGCAATAAAGCCTTTTCATAATACAGTTTTGCTATTTTTCGGACGTGTACATGAGGCGTTTCCCGTAAAAGCTTCTCCGCTTTGACTAAATAAGAATCTGCTGCTTCAAATTCATTCCGCTGTCGCTTAAGCATGGCCAGATTCCGATACGAATTCGACAAAGTTTCGGATTGGTTTTTTTCGTTTTTCAGATAATTTACAGAGGACTCAAAACTGTTTTCGACTTTTTGATATATCTCAGGACGCAGTAAACCTTCCGTTGAACCCAACAGGTAATTGTTTCCCAGATTATTGAGCACAATTCCTCTCTGAACATTTGTGAGTTTCTCGGTTTTTAGTATTTGTTCTAATAAATCAACGGCCAGATGAAACTTTCCCGAACTCTGATATACATTGGATAAATTGAGGATTGCAGCAAATTTTTGTTTTTGGGCATCCGGATAGGCGGGAGTGGTATTGACAATAAAAAAATACTGTTTTATCGTATTCTCGGCACTGTCGTAATCGCCCAAAACGGTGTATAAATTCCCTAAAGGTTTCAGACAATATTCGATAATATCATAATTGCGGAGTTTGTTTTTCTGGTAAATCTGCCAGGCTTTTTCATAACTCGCGATAGCGTTTTCCGTTTTCCCAAATTGATTTTCATAGTAGGCTTTATTGCAGTTTAAAACCACAATGGCGAGTAATTCGTCTTTGGATTTTGACTTCGGATTTTTCCAGAACGCAGCCTCGGTATTCTTTAAATTTTGTAACGCCTGGGCCGAAGGATGCGCAATAAAAGAGTCAATTGCTGTATATATTTTATCTTCCTGACTCTGTCCTAAAACATTCAGATTTAAAAAAAGGAAGATTAAAACATATAAGCGATATAAGTTCATATAATAGGAGATGCAGTATTACGATCGTCTGTCTGAGCGAAGTCGAAGACCTTTATTGTCGGGAAGCCTTCGACTTCGCTCAGGGTGACATTCAATGGCGAACAAAAAACATTTAAAATTTCCAGATTCCATAATTTTTCATAGCATTTTTGTTTCACAAAGATTCGCAAAGAAGGTTAGCCACGAATTCACGAATTCTTGTCTTTTGCAAGGATATCTTAAGATTTGTTTATTTATTACTCTCTTTGTGTTCCGTTATGTATGAATAAAAATTCGTGAATTCGTGGCAAAAAAACGTAGCGTGTCTCAGTGACATAACTCCTAAAACTTCCAGATTCCATAAAACTGAAAATAATTAAAATTCTGTTCAAAATTAATCACATAACGTGCCCCGAAACTGGGTCCGATTCTGGCAAAACCAGCGGTTAAGTCAAACAAAACTCCGGTTTTTAAATTCCCAAAACTGTTTTTTACTGAATTGGATTGCATTCGGGTATTAATCAGAAACTGATCTGTTCCACCTTCAAAAGTTTCAATTTTTTGAGTTTGGTTTTGTTCTGACGAAACATCAAAATTGGCCTGGATTCCGGCGCCAATTCCGATATAATTGTTAAGGTTATACCGAATTAATACCGGAATTTCCCAGTTGACATTTTTGTTTTCGGTTGTGGTGGTCGTGCGTTGCAATTGCTTCACGCCATTTGCACCTACCACGGTTTGATCGATCACTGTTAGGCCACTTTCGTATTTGTTCAGGGCATTAAGCCATTCTGCCTGCCAGTAAAAACGATAGGACTTAAAAGGCGAAATAGTGGCACCCACAAAATAGCTTGTCGATTTTTGAAGATCAGGATACAAATTATAACCTGCTTTTGCTCCAATTGAAATTCCGGGCAGGAATCGGGTGGTAGCGTAATTGGTAATTATAGGCTCATTTTTATCGAAAATAATAGCCGTTCGGCTTCGGGTTTTTACTTTGTGAAAGTCTTCGCCAAACTTCATCGAATATTTTACAAAGCCTTTTGTACTGTCCTTTTCCCGTACATTTTTCTGTTCGCTTCCGGGTAAGTAAATGTTTTTGAAAGTAAAAAAGATTTGATTTTTTTTGATAATGGTATCCAGGCAGCTTGTTGTTGGAACTTCGTCTTTTGGGCAAATGGGGCATTTCGGATACATGTCTTCAATCTGGAAGGTTTTTTTATCAAACATATCCGGTATGTCTGTTTCAAGCCGGATCATTCGGGCAGGACCTTCACCGTTGTTCTGAAAGCGTGTTTTAAAGTTTACTCTTTTAAAACGAACCAGTCGGTAATTCATAAAACTTCCGTTAGATCCCATTTTATTGGGGTCGTGGGAAGTTACGATCTCCATTTCAAGATTCTTTATTTTATGATTTTTATAACTTCGATTCGGAACAAAAATACCACGCATCGTAACCGTTGCGCTGGTGTCTTTGATCATTTCGGGAGTTGTTTTAAAGGTGTAAAAAATATTTCGGGTTTCATTGGGGTTGGCATCATCAAATTCGATGACCGAAACATTATGATAGATTTTATTGGCATCCAGCAACGATGCATCGAGGTCTTCTTCGGTGGTTGTATTTCTGTATTTTTTGGTTTTAAAGGTGTTTTCGGCAGACGCAACATAGTTTTTAGAATCGTCCAGATCGTCAATACTTGCTACTGTTTTTTCTTTTACTTCACGCTCGTTGGCATAGGTGCGAAAATCAACTAGTTCGAAGTTATTGTCCTTAAATTGTTTCTCATTATAAAACAAATACAGTTTTCCGCTTGAAACATAATTTTCAAGATTTTGATAACTTACTACAACTACCATTTCCTGTTCGGGTATAGGGTCGCAATTTTTTAAGATCGCAAATCCGTTTTGATCGGCTATAGAGGCAATGTCCTTATAGTTGGTATCGGTAAGGTCATTTACGGCCACTTTTTTCGGGCGTGTTGCCGGAGGTTTTCCGTTGTCGTAATTGTTGGTCACAGCAAGTCTGGTGGTATAGGTGCCTTTGTTTTTGTAGACATGTTTGGGCTCTGCTTCTTTGCTGTAATGTCCGTCGCCGAGCTCCCATAAATACGAATAGCTGGGTTTTGGAGCTCCCGCAATCGGAATTAAAGGCGGAGTTTCGGGTTTATACGTAACCGCATTTCCGTTCTGAATGAAAACAATATTGGCTCTTCGCGTTATGGTGTCTTTTACCTTCGTTTGTCCCATTGCGAAAACAGAAAGCAGCATCAATAAAATAGACGATAGTGGTTTCATAACTAGAGGGTTTTAGCCCTGATGGAAGCGGCATCCTTTTGTATCGGGGTTCGGTACAAAAGATACAGCGGACAGCAGGATTAGCTTCTGAAAAGCATCAGAATTAATTTGAAAACTGGATTAAATGTAAAAAAAAGTGATGAGCAAATCACCACTTTTTCTTAAAAAGAATTTTGTAAGTTACTGAATAGCATTGATTGCGGCTACCAGTTGGGCTTCGGTACCTACAACTGTTTCGGCAAGTGTAAAGGTGTAGACATCATTTGCAGCAACGGTTACGGCCTTGATTGCGTAGCGCCATTGACCATTGTCTTCGGTTGCAAAAATCACATGACATTTTAAACCAATCGGAATTTGTCCGTAGTGCTCGCTGAACAATCCAGCTGCGGTGTAAGTGTCTAATTTCGCAAGGGCATTTCCTTCACCATCGTAAGACAGGTAAACGGCGCTGTTGGTATTGTTGTAACCATCGGGAGCATCAACCAACAGTGTGGTTTTTGGTCTTGGGTCGCTGTAAAAACGGTCTACGTTGGTCCATCCAAAGTTTCCAAAAGTCACAAAGTAATTGGTTCCTTCTCCCTGAACGCCGCCTTTGCCACCAGTTCCGTCTGCATTTGGTTTAGGCACTTCCCAGGTCAGTTCGTCATTTTGATCGATTACTCCGGTCCATAAAGTCATGGCATTGTCTACACCATCTGTTAGGGTAGCGGGAACAATCATATTCATAGGGCAGGAAGTTTTAAGTTCCACTCCGCCCTGAGTCGCTTTGATGAAAAACTCACCACCCGAAATCAAGAGGTTTTTCTTTCCGTCAGGCATAACTCCCATCGTAGGTTTGTTGGTAACCAGCATCTTTCCTTTGTCAAAAAGTTCAATGTATTCGATATCCACTGCTCCTGTTACCGCGACTCCGTTTTTAGTCAGACAGTCTCCGTTGAGGGTTAATTTTACTCCTTTGGCCGAAGTCACCGTTACCACACCGGTTCCGGCAGTAATGGTAAATTTTTGTGTAGCCGATTTTACCCCTTTGCTACTTATGCTTTTAAAAGCGGAAGCTGAAGGCGGCAAAACCAAATTATCGTCGCTGTCGCCATTGTCGCAACTTACAAAACTGATTGCCAGTAAAAATAAAAGTCCGATTTTTCTAAAGTTTGTGTTCATGATTTCTAATTTTTATAAATCTGTCCTGATGATCAGGTGGTTTTCAGATTTCGGTTGTTAATTATAGTTATATCAATTTGGGTTTGATATTGTTACCCTTGCTGTTGAAATTTATTTTTGAATTTGTTCCTATTTGGTTATATCAATTCTTGTAAACAATTGTTACCCCTGTTTTTTGTATTTCAAAATTTAAGAGGAGAGGCACTTATCTTCAAAGAGATTACCGTCCTCGTCTACGGCAACCAGAATGTTTATTTTTCGTGAAAGCTTCACGATGCAATAGAGCCATACGATAAACCAAAGTCCAAAGGTGATGCAAGTAAGAAAGAGATGTAAAGGATGATTGATTGCTTTTTGTTTTTTGGATAGAACAACATACGGAAGCTTCTCGTTATGCTCCACAATCACAAAACCATTTCGTGTTTTGGCAGAAATCATTTGGTAAAATTGATCTAAATTCTTTTCGCTTACAAGTTGACAGGTTTCCATTTTTCTTGATTTTTTGATGGTTCTCAGGACTTTGTCCCGACAATTTTCAGGAGCCCTTTGCTGTTATATCAACTTGATATGTTAATTGTTACCCCTTTGTATGAAATTTATTTCCAATTGTTTTTTAAATTAGCTACAAAAAGGTTTTTTATGGTTAAGGCTAAAATTCATCCCGATCAAATGTATATTGATGGCATTGCTGCAAATAACTCAGTAATCATTCAGATCATTTACAAAAAATTCGTTCCTAAAGTGGTGATGTTTGTCATGAACAATTCCGGAGATAAGGAACATGCTCAGGATGTGGTTCAGGAAGTTATGATTTTGCTTTTTAATCAGGCCAAGGCGAAAACCCTGCAGCTCACTTGTCCCTTTGATGCTTACTTTTTTTTATTGTGCAAAAGGAAGTGGCTTAACGAACTTAAAAAAACAGCGAACAAAGGGGTAACAATTAACGAAGATGCTGTATCTATGAATGAATCTGCACTGGAATTAATTGGTCAAACAGAAGAATTTGATGAAAAACAGCAGCTTTTTGATGCGATGTTTCAGAAGTTGGGAGACAAATGCCAGGAGTTGTTAAAGCTTAGTTTCACCACTAAAACGATGGAAGAAGTTGCGGCTAAACTCAATGTAACTTATGGATATGTCCGTAAGAAAAAATCGTTGTGTGTGGGGCAGTTGACACAGTGGATTCAGGAAGCTAAAAATTTTAATTCGCTAAAAAATTAAGGAATCATGAACGAAGAACGCTATAT
The DNA here is from genome assembly GCF_048514875.1 of Flavobacterium sp. T12S277. NCBI lineage: Bacteria > Pseudomonadati > Bacteroidota > Flavobacteriia > Flavobacteriales > Flavobacteriaceae > Flavobacterium > Flavobacterium sp. T12S277. Next base: position 172,323 of record NZ_JBLYEG010000005.1, read on the forward strand.
ATTATTCGATCAGTATCTTCAGGAAGAAATGACTGTTGAGGAGCAGGATCGTTTTGAGAAACAATTGTCTGAGGATCATGAATTGGCTTCGGAGTTTGAAATTTTTAAAGAAGTACAGTCACAGCTTAGGAACAAATTGGGTCATGAAGAAGAAAGAGAAGCTTTTACAGCAAACCTGACCCAGATTTCAGAGAAACATTTCAATGCCAACAAGCCTAAAGTGGTTCGAATGCGACCTTGGTATTTTGCGGCAGCGGCATCGATTATTATTTTATTCGGACTGTTCTTTTTTGATTATAATGGGACTCCTGAATTTGAAGATTTTAATCATCCGGAAACCGCTTCTTTTGTCGAACGAGGCGATACAGATGAAACTTTAAAACAGGCTGAAAAGGCTTTCAATGAAGGAAAATATGTATTGGCAATTCCGTTTTTTGAGGAATTGTTAAGCGAAAATAAAACGGCTGAAATGCAATATTTTTACGGAATTTCTTTATTGGAAGAAGATCATTATAAACCCGCAGAAGCCATTTTTAATGAACTAAAATCAGGTACTTCTGCTTATAAAGAGAAAGCCAAATGGTATCTGGCATTGTCTAAACTAAAACAAAAAGATTACAAGGGTTGCAAAGAAATCCTGCAGACCATTTCGCAGGATTATGAAAACTACGACGACGTTCAGGAACTGCTGGACGATTTGGATTAATTGTTTGTTAAAATAGAATCAAACCCGACAGGTTTTAAAAACCTGTCGGGTTTATTGTTTAGAAAAACAGGTTTTTACGTAAAGCCGTAAACGAATCCGGAATTTTAGTTTTACATTCGGCTGAATTTTTTTTACGAGAATTTACCAAAAAACAATTTCAACCTAACCAGTTATTTACATGAACAAAATTACTTTAGTTCTTCTTATTGTATGCACCCAAACGATCTTTGGCTATGCCAAAATTACCCAAACCGAAAAACTTGCTGCGACCTGCAAAGTTTGGGGATTCTTAAAATATTACCATCCTGTAGTTGCCAGTGGGAAAACAAACTGGGATGAAAAACTTTTTGAGGTTTTGCCCAAAATTGAAAAAGCACAAACCAAAGAAGAGTTTTCTGCTGTAATAGAAAAATGGATTGAAAGTTTGGGAGAAGTACCTGCCAATACACCAGCGGCTTTGGACCCAAAAACCGACTATTTTAATAAAAATTTGAATTTAGAATGGTCGCAAAAAGGGAAACTGTTTACTAAAAGCCTTTCTCAAAAATTGAAATTCATTACAGAGAATAGATTTCAGGGTGTGAATCATTATGTAAATCAAGAGGGTAAAAATGTGCGTTTGCAGTTTGTTAACGAACCAGTGTATGCTGATTTTAAATGGACAGATAAAAATTTACGTCTTTTGGCACTATTTCGTTTTTGGAATTATATAGAGTATTTTTTCCCGTATAAATATGTAATGGATCAGAATTGGGACGAAGCGCTTACAGAAATTCTTCCTCATATCGAGACTCCTGCTTCCGAAAAGGAATTTTTATTGGCCATGCGTGAAATATCGATAAAACTTAACGATACCCATGCCGGGACCAGTAGTCCGGATATGATTAAATATTTGGGCGGAGAGAAATATATTCCTTTTACAGCTAAATTTATAAACGATAAAGCTGTAATAGTTGCGCTGGCAAATGATTCGTTAGCCAAAATAGACGACTTAAAAATTGGCGATATTATAACAAAAGTGGATGGGAGCACAGTTGCACAACAATTAGCAGCGCTTTCAAAATATATGCAGGGATCTAATAAAGCTGTAGCGACTTATGTAGGAGGCTTTATAATGTTTACAGGAGATACAGATGATTTAGAAATCGAATTCATTAGAGATAATGTGACATCAACAAAGAAAATACATCGTTATCCAAACGGAAAAATTAAAAGATCGCCACCCAAAAAAACGGCAAAATGGGAAATTCTGGCCGATAATATTGGTTTTGTAAGGATGAGCAAAGTGCCAAAAGAGGAAGTTGCAAAGATGATGGAGGAATTAAAAGGGACACAAGCGATTATTTTTGATGTCAGAAGCAGACCAGCCTATACCGATTTTTTAGTCAGCGAATATCTAAATCTGGAGCGAAAACCAATGTTAAGATTACTTCAACAGGACTTAAGCTACCCTGGCCGTTATTATTTTAGGAATGATATGGAAGAATGTGGTAAAAGCAATCCCGATTATTATAAAGGTAAAGTAGTGGTTTTGGTAGGTTCAGGAACTCATAGTTTTGGTGAACAAACCGTAATGAGCCTTCAGACAGCGCCAAATGTTACCATTGTAGGTACTCAGACATCGGGTTCCGATGGGCCAAATTATGAGTTTAGTATTATCAATGGATTTGAGTCTTCTTTTACTTCAATGGGTGTTTTTTATCCAAATAAAAAAGAAACGCAGCGTATTGGGATTGTCCCGGATATTAAGGTAATCCCAACTATTTTGGGTGCTCAACAAGGTAAAGACGAAGTTTTCGATCGCGCTTTACAGTTTGTTAAAACAGGGAAATAATTTAGTATCGTATACGGATTCAAACCCGACAGGTTTTTAAAACCTGTCGGGTTTACTATTTTGTTCAGTCAGATAAACAGTGCAGCTATAAAAAATCCGTTTTTATCCGCGTTTTCACGAAGTGAATCCGTAAAAATCTGCGTCTCCTGGTTTTCAAAACCTGTCGGGTTTACTATTTCGTCCAGCCAGACAACCAGCACAAATACAAAAAATCTGTTTTTATCCGCGTTTTCACAAAGTGAATCTGCAAAAATCCGCGTCCAATTTTTCCTCATTTCATTCAAATTGGGAAAGTTTTTAATATTATCGTAATTTTGGGCCATTAAAAATTACAACAATTGAATTTGAAGCCCATAATTACCGATACACATACACATTTATATTCTGAAGAATTTGATCAGGATCGTGACGAGATGATGCAAAGAGCGATAAATGCCGGAGTAACCCGTTTTTTTATTCCTGCTATTGATGCTGCCGCTACACCGTCTATGTACGATTTGGAGCAAAAGTATCCCGATTACGTATACCTGATGATGGGGTTGCATCCTACCTATGTGAAAGACAATTACGAAGAAGAATTACAACATGTGGAAAGGGAGTTAGCCAGACGAAAGTTTTATGCCGTTGGTGAAATCGGAATCGATTTGTATTGGGATAAAACACATCTTAAAGAGCAGCAAATTGCCTTTAAAAGACAAATTCAACTGGCCAAACAATATAAATTGCCTATAGTGATTCATTGTCGTGAAGCTTTTGATGAAATATTTGAAGTGCTCGAAGAAGAAAAATCAGCGGATTTATTTGGGATTTTTCATTGCTTTTCAGGGACATATGAGCAGGCACTTCAGGCACTCTCTTATAACATGAAACTGGGAATCGGTGGAGTCGTAACCTTTAAAAACGGAAAAATCGATCAGTTTTTAAATCAAATCGATTTGAAGCACATTGTTTTAGAGACTGACTCTCCTTATTTAGCGCCAATTCCATACCGTGGAAAGCGAAATGAAAGCAGTTATTTAGTAAATGTTATTGCCAAATTAGCCGATATATACGATGTTTCGGAAGAAGAAATTGCAGAGCGAACCACTCAAAATTCGAAAGACGTTTTTGGGATTTAACCCATACCTTACAATAGTTTGATTTTTTTTTTGTTCTTTTGCCCACTTAAAACCAATATAAATAATGCAGAGATTTGATGCCATTCGACCGTTTTATGATTCTGAAATAAATGAAGCACTTCATGATGTTGTCAATCATCCGATGATGAAAACCATGATGAACTTTACTTTTCCGGAAGTAGCAGATGAGGTTTGGAAAGAGCAGCTTAAAAAAACACATTCGATTCGTGATTTTCAATGCAACTTTATTTACAATACCATACAAAAGGTTTTAGAGAAAAGTTCAGAAGGACTTACCACTTCAGGATTTGAGAAATTAGAAAAAAACACCTCTTACTTATTTATCTCCAATCACAGAGATATTTTATTGGATACCACCTTATTAAACGTTTGTCTTTTCGAGCATGGCTTAGTCATGACGGCATCTGCAATTGGAGACAATCTGGTAAAAAAAGCATTCCTGAGTACTTTGGCAAAACTAAACCGAAACTTTTTGGTTTTAAGAGGTTTAACGCCAAGAGAAATGTTGCAGAGTTCTAAATTATTATCCGAATATATCGGACAATTATTGCTTCGTGAAAACCGTTCGGTTTGGATTGCACAAAGAGAAGGCCGTACCAAAGACGGAAATGACGAAACCAATCCGGGAGTCTTGAAAATGATCGGAATGGGGTCTGATGAACCTAATCTGATGGATTATTTTAAGAAATTAAAAATTGTTCCGGTTTCCATTTCATACGAATACGACCCAACAGATGTTTTGAAAATGCCACAGTTAATGGCAGAGGCCAATAATGAGGTTTATATTAAAGAAAAAAACGAGGATTTCATGACCATTTTAAGTGGTATCATGGGAACTAAAAAAAGAATACATATTTCTGTTGGAGACGTTTTAGATACAGAGATCGATAAGATTGTAGCAGAAAACGACAATGCCAACAAACAAGTGCAGGCTTTGGCGCAGGTTATCGACGATTCGGTTTTGAAAAACTATCAATTATGGCCAACGAATTTTATTGCTTACGATATCTTAAACGAGACCAATAAATTTGCTCATTTGTACAAAGAAAGTGAAAAATCATTGTTTGAGCGTCGTTTAGAAATGCGTATCGGAAGTGATAACCCAGTGACAAGACAAGGATTTTTGGCCATGTATGCCAATCCTGTTGTCAATAAATTAAAATATCAGGATGTCATCTAAAGCTAAAATACTGCTGATTTATACCGGAGGAACTATCGGTATGAGCAAAGATTTTGAGACGGGCGCACTTAAAGCGTTCAATTTTGGTAAATTATTGCAAAAGATACCCGAAATCAAACAATTAGATTGTGAGATCGAAACGGTTTCGTTTGAAACTCCTATTGATTCTTCGAATATGAATCCGGAAGAGTGGACAAAGATCGCTACTATTATTGAAGAAAATTACGCTGCTTACGACGGATTTGTAGTACTTCATGGTTCAGATACCATGTCGTATTCTGCTTCGGCATTGAGTTTTATGCTCGAGAATTTAGCAAAACCGGTAGTGTTTACAGGTTCTCAGCTTCCAATAGGAGACTTGCGTACCGATGCCAAAGAAAACCTCATTACAGCCATACAGATTGCGTCACTTCAGGAAAACGGAAGACCGGTAATCAACGAGGTTTGTTTGTATTTTGAATATAAACTGTACCGCGGTAACCGAACTTCAAAAGTAAATGCAGAACATTTTAAAGCATTTACAGCACCAAATTATCCTGAATTGGTAGAGTCAGGAGTTCATTTAAAGTTAAACAGACACCTGTTTCTTCCTGTAAATACAGACGGGAAACTACTCGTTCATAAAAATTTAGACAGTCACGTTGCAATCATAAAAATGTTCCCGGGAATGAGTGAAGTGGTTTTGGCTTCCATTCTGGCAATTAAAGATTTAAGGGGAATCGTTCTGGAAACTTATGGTTCCGGAAACGCTCCAACAGAAGACTGGTTTTTAAATCTGATCGAAAAAGCAATTCAGTCCGGATTACACATTGTTAACGTTACACAATGTTCGGGAGGAAGTGTCAATATGGGACAATATGAAACCAGTACTGCTTTGAAGTCTCTTGGAGTGATTTCAGGAAAAGACATCACTACAGAAGCAGCCATTACAAAACTAATGTACTTGTTAGGACAAAATATTCCTCAGGCCGAGTTTAAAACGATTTTCGAAACGGCTTTACGCGGGGAGATTTCTTTATAAAATTCCAATTTTTTTTTAAATTCCAAATTCCAAACTTTACGTTGATTGTTTTCTTCGTTTTGGAATTTGGAATTTCTATTTTGGAATTTTAAAAGTTTGGGATTTGCAGCTTTACAAGATTGGAATTTGGGATTTAAAAAGATTGGAATTTGGAATTTTATAAGATTAGAATTTAAAATTCAGTCTTTGTAACGAACTTCACAGGTTCCAAACTCTTCCTGAGTACTACGGTTTTTATAATACACATAAACAAGTACCGAAATAATACACACTACACCCTGAATGGCGACAGTTTCTCGGGTTCCGATAATGTGTGAGATATAACCAATAATCAAACTTCCCACAGGGATCATTCCCTGATACGCCATCAAATAATAACTAATACTTCTCGAACGCATATTTACCGTACTTTGCGTCTGAATATAAATATTGATTGATGAGGTTTGTGCCATCATTCCTATACCGCTCAAAGCCATACAGATAAGCGCTACAGTTAAACTATTGGAATAGGCCAATATGATAATGCTAAAGCCCAGTAATAAGCTTGCTGCAATCATTATTTTGCCCATATTGTCGGCTTTTTTTAGGTTAGCCAGATAAATAGCAGATAGTATTGAGCCAATTCCGGCGGCACTTTCAAACCAGCTGAAAGTCTGGGCATTTCCGTTAAAAATATCTTTGGCAAAAACAGGCATTAAAGTATTGAAAGAAATAACAAATAAACTGCTACACATTAACATCAGAAGCATTTTGGCCATCTCGGTTTCTTTTTTTACATAATCCAGACCTTCCAGAAAATCGTCTACCATTTTCATTTTATCTGTGGCTTTAATATGTGGTGTAATTTTCATCAGTAACAGCGAGATCAAAACCGGAATGTAGCTTAAGAAGTTGCCAATAAAACAAATATCTTCACCATAATTGTGTAGAATAATTCCCGCCAAAGCCGGACCGGCAATTCGGGCAAAATTATTCAGGGTAGAGTTTAGGGCGACGGCATTTGGTAGATCCTCCTTGTTGTCGACAATATCAATCATCATCGTTTGTCTGCAGGTCATGTCAAAAGAATTGATGATTCCCTGAATCAGACTTAAGGCTAGTATAAAGTTGATGTTGTATATTTTCAGGTAAATCAACAGCGCCAAAGCACCTGCCTGAAGCATGGCCAAAGATTGTAATAGAATCATAGCGCGGTGCCTGTCGTAACGCCCAATAATACTTCCGGCCAAAGGAGCCAGGAATAGAGAAGGTATCATGCTTAAAAACGTTGCTAATCCCAACAGGAAAACCGAACCGGTAACACTGTAAACCATCCAGCTTACGGCTGTTTTTTGAAGCCAGGTTCCAATTACAGAAACAGATTGTCCGTAAAAGAATAACTTGAAGTTTTTTGATTTTAACGCTTGAAACATGATGCCTGATATTTTTTTACAAAGTTCGGGATTATGATTTCATTAGAAAAATTAATAATTTTACTTATAATAAGTAATTAAACTTATCAATATGGAAATTTATCAGTTAGAATATTTTATCAAAACAGCAGAGGTATTGCATTTTACAAAAGCGGCCGACTTGTGTTTTGTAACACAATCCGGCTTATCACAACAGATAAAAAAACTGGAAGAAGAACTCGAAATGCCTTTGTTTAAAAGGATCGGAAAAAAGGTGCAGCTTACGGAAGCAGGTGCTGTTTTTCTGATTCACGCCAAAAAAGTCATTGAAAATGTAGAGAACGGAAAACAGGCTATTGAAGATTTAAACGAAATGATTGGTGGTGAACTGCGAATCGGGGTAACCTATATTTTCGGGCTTTTGATTCTGCCCGTTATCAATACATTCGCCAAACAATATCCCAACCTGAAAATTGTGGTCGAATACGGTACAACAGAGGCTTTAGAACAAAAACTACTAACGAACGAGCTGGACTTGGTTCTGGTGATTTCGTCGCATGAAATAAATATTCCTGTGGAGAAAGTTCCTTTGTTTACTTCACAAATGGTATTGGTAGTTTCGAAAACACATTCTTTAGCTGCTTTAGACAAAATTGCGTTTAAGAAAATAGAGGAAATCCCGCTTGTTTTGCCGGGGAAAGGTTCGAATTCAAGGGAATTTGTGGAAGATTTATTTGCTAAGAACAAAATGAGACCGAAAATTTCGATAGAACTAAACTCGATTCATGCCTTGTTGCAAATGGTTCAGGATAGTGATTGGGCTACAATAGTTGCCGAAAAAGCCCTAAAAGGCTGGGACGATCTCAAAGCCATTCAGATTACGGGCGTGCCCACAAAGAGAGAGTCGTTTATGTTGACCATTGGAGGTTATCAAAAAAAGGCCGTAAAACTATTTATGGAAGAATTTAGAAAAAGTATGTAAAGTAATATCAGATTTTGTTTTTCTAAGTCAAATTTTTTTATGTTCTTTGCAGACCAATTTAGAGAGGTGTCCGAGTGGTTGAAGGAGCTAGCCTGGAAAGCTAGTATATGGGTAACTGTATCGAGGGTTCGAATCCCTTCCTCTCTGCTTAAGCTTTGAAAAACCCCAAAACTACTGGGGTTTTCAAAGATTTGATAAAAACTTTGTGTCAAATATGTGTCAATCTTGTTTTAAAGGAATTATTTCTTTTAAAATAAAAAAAAATGCAAAATTCTGAACGATCTTTAAAGTATACATCTAAAGTTATATTTGTCGATTATAAGCCAGCTGAACTCAAGCTAAATAAAGAATGGATCATTGTGTATTATGCAAAAAATCCGTTAACAGGCAAGTTAGAAAGAATGCGACTGCGCGTTCCAACAATGGCATCTAATACGGCCAGACTTAAACATGCAAAGTTGATTGTATCATAAATCAATATTAAATTGCATAATGGATGGTCGCCATTTATTGAACAAGCAGGCACTAAATACAAAACTTTTCAGAGTGCAGTAGATGATTTTTTGACGATGATTAAAAAACAAGTTAAAGATGATGTAAGCAGGCCGGATACTCTTCGTACTTATAATTCAAATTTAAATTTGTTGCAACAGTACATTGCTGAGAAAAAAATAAAAATTGTATTTGCTTTAGAAATAAACAAGAGATTCTGTGTAAATTACTTAGATTGGATATATATCGAAAGAGATTCTTCGCCAAGAACTAGAAATAATCATTTGGGATTTTTAAGGTTGTTTTCTTCTTTTCTCATTGACAAAGGTGTTCTTAATGACAATCCAACTATCGGCCTGAAAAACATGAAACTTCTTGAAAAAAGGAGACAAGTTTTTCCAGAGCAGATCAAACAAGTTATATATGAGGAATTAATTACCTATGAAAATGCATTTCACACTTTATGTATGACGACCTATTTTTGCTTTATACGAAATTCTGAATTGGGGAAGTTGAAAGTCTGGAACATCAATCTTAATGATAGCACAATTTTTCTTCCAAAGGAGATTTCTAAAAATAAGAAAGACGAAACAATTACAATTCCTTTGCAATTCTTTGATGCCTTAAAGAATCACATTGGCAATAGTCCTGCCGATCAGTACGTTTTTTCCTCTGATCAGTTTAAGCCAGGTATAAAAAAAATGGGAATTAGAAAAATTAGTTCAGCGTGGGATTCATTGAGAGATAAATTAGAACTAGACGGTGTTTATCAGTTTTATGGTCTAAAAGATACGGGAATTACAGATTTATTAATTAGTGGTGTACCGGCAATCAAAGTAAGAGATCAAGCGAGACATTACGACATTAAAATCACTGAAATGTATGCGCCAAGAAGAAACGGCTTTGATAATGTAATACAGAATGCAAACATTTCATTCGGAAAATAAAAAAAACCGCTTCACAAGCGGTTTTTTTTATACTAAACTCTCGGTTTTCGCACTTATTCGCCACCAATATTTACTCACTCTCTCTTTTTGTACCTCTGAAAACACATGGTAATTGCTATATGCATAAATCAATGTTTGTAATGTAATTTCATTAAATTTTTCAACAGAAATTAAGAAATCCCATTCCCAACCAATTGAGTTAATTCTAAAATTTATCCAGTTTTTAAATTTTGTACTTGCAACAAATGGAAGTAAAACATTTAAGTTCTCGTAGCAAACCGGACTACCTCCAATAGCGGTTTTTTTCATATGGACCACCCTTACTTTAGACGGTTCGTCTTGAAAATTGTATGCTGTTTTTATAGCGTTTCTTGTAATTATAGGCAGAGGTAAAGCATCAATTTTAATTGAGCTCACACCATCTTTGACTACATAATTATTGATTATGTTAGAATCTTTTGTAATTAAAACAGAGTCGAATTTATACTTTTCATTGGAACTTCCGTCTGTAAAAGCTAATTCATACGTTCGTTCATCATGAAAAGTTCTTTTAGGCTCCGGAATATCAAAACTAGAAAGATCAACTGCCTTACTTCTGTCCAGTTGAGTACCTATCAAATCCATTCTAATCACTTTTCCATCTGGGATAAACCCATAATTGCCCCAATTCTTAATTGAAATCACAAAGTCTCTAAAACTAATATCAGGCACGACCCGGGTTAAATCAATTTCTTTTAACGGTAAAACAGACATTATTGGAGACCCGTCAGGATTTCTATACCTCAAAGGTGTTAAACTAAACGAAATTGCCTCAGGATATTCAGGTGTAACTGAGGGAACTTGATCCCTTTTGGGTTCCGTTTTAGTAATTTTTATTATATCCCCGGCATTAAAAGAGACTTCTACATCCAAAGCATCGTCTCTTACCTCTGCCCATAAATTACTTGTACCGCCATCTTCTCTGTCAAAGTTTACATCAAAAATCATTGTGGAAATACCCGACGAAATTTTTTCTATTTTCAGATCCAGGCTTGAGCACCTGTATCTATCATGACTCCATGCGGGATTTTTTCTAGCAGAATACACTAAACTATAAATCGACCCAAAAAGTAGATAATCTCCCTTTTTTTCAACGGTCACTTCTTTGCTAAAAGTCACGTACTGAAACGTATTATTTACAAATGGAAGACTATCATATTGATTGTTATTGTAAACTATTTGTATTTCTGTTTTGGTGTTAACTGTGAAATAGGATCCATCTCTAAAAAGTAATGATTCCTTGAAATCACTATCATTTAAAATATCCCCCTCCAATGTATAGCCTGCTGCTTCAATTCCAACTTTAAGAACATGCATTTGATAAGGTAAAGGCTGCATTATATTTTTGATTAAATCAACATTTAACTCTGCATCCAAGACATTCTCCACAAATGAACCACCAACAAACTTATTAATTGTTTTTTCAAAACCATTGAAGTCTGCCTCTGAATTATACTTATCGGTATGAACCATCGGAAAGTTGTAATTGCTTTCCGGATAACCTTTAACAATTGTAGAAACCGCCTCTTCAGCTAAACTCCCAATGATTTTTTTTTCAAGAGGTAATTCGGATAGTTTTTTGTCAAATGATGGAAAATTAGAATTTCCTGCATTAATAGTTGCACTTATCTTCTTTCCAGTTACACTTTCGAACTTCAGAACGGCATCAACCAAGACACCATCCTTATCTAATTTCCCATCAAATACTCTAATGTTATTAATTGTATTATAATGATCTTCAAAACCACTATTTTTCGACAATTCAGAATCAAGATAGAACTCAAATGGGAATGTTATTTCTGTTGAAAAATCATCTTTAAACCATTGATTTTCATCGTTAAATGTGACTTGTAAGTATGTTAAGTCTATTTTAAATTTACTGTGGATAAATACTAGCATCTGTGTCTTCTAAAATATTAAACTCTATATCGAAATCCTCTTCTGAATTACTTGTATCTTGATTTATTAATTTTGTAGTTGTTGAATCAATGGAAATGTAATTTCCTTCTACGCCATCAAATGAGCACCATACATTTTCGCTTCTTATGATAGACACAACAACCCTGTGATCCGTTTTTAATAATTGACCGGTATTAATAGTCAACCCTTGACTGTTTTCTGTAAATATCTTCTTTTCATAGGATGCTCTATTTTTTATCTTTTTGGTTGTAGTATGTTTTACTCCTGAATTTACTCGCCTACGTCCTGAAAATTCGTATGGTTCAATTAAACCATTTGTGTTTTCAAAAAACAGAAAACTGCTTTCAAGGCCATTCTTAAAAACTAAAAATCTTTGTGTTCTTGTTTCTAAGCCTTTTATTATGATTATTTCAACACTGTCACCGGGTTTGACATTATTATTGAATCTATAATATGAATAAATAATTTCATCGACAGTTTGGTCTACCTCAAAATCTTCAACAACAACATTGTTAATCTTAACCATAATTCGCGGTTTTCCTATGTAAACAAAAGAGGTCGAAATAACTGATTTTGGGGTAATCCTTGTAATCTCTTGTTGTGCTACTGTCAACAACGCTAAATCTCCGGTTGTCATAAATGGACGATAACCTTTAATCATCTTAAACATTTCAATGCTACCACTTAAAACGTCCGAATGATTAGAATAATTCCGCTCATTAAAAGAAATAGAAACTTCAGCAGGTTTAAATTGCTTTTTAACGTAATTAGTTTTAAAATCAGGAACAAAATCGGAGAGCTTACTGATGTCATTTAAAAGGCTATCGACTATATCTCCAACGTAGAACTCGCCTTTACCTTTAAAAAGGGGCAAATCATAACTTCGTAAATAAGTTACTTTTACATTGGTATTTATATCAAAAACGTCTATTTTAAATTCTAAATGAAGGTACGTGTTCACAATTTCACTATTGTATCCTAAGTAAATATTTTCCCTTGTAAAATAAAGTCTTCCTTTCTTAAAAGGATTTCTAATGTTTGCTGCAACGTTAAGAGTAACCGGAACCTCAAAAAGATAGGTTCCTATTTTTACATTAATTGCATAAGAATATTGACCTACATTTAGTACTGAATAGTCCTTTGGCTTGACCTCTAATGTCATAGACCCGGTGCCGGACAAGCTTGAAATTTGTAGCCAGGATGGTAATGTATTTGAAATTTCCCACGATTCTGCACTTGAAATTATTTGTAAGTTTTGGAAGGGCGCATTTGGAATTTCAATATTAACATTGAAAACTAAATGATCTGGATTAACGTCACGAATCGGAGTTTGAGCCTCATTATGGATTGTGATAGTTGCGAATGGAAAGGTTTCCGGGACAGAAAAAAACGCATTGGAAAAATTCGCAGTTATTATGACAGTACCTAAGCCAGAATCAGGTTCACCAGTAATGCTTTGAATAGTAAATAAATTATTCAAGTTATAATCGGCATCTAACGCAGTCTTATAGTTGTCAGATATGTACCCACTGTATACTTTCCCCGTTCCTACTAGTTCAAAATAGCCATAAGGCCATGCGATATCATTACCCGTTTCAATGTCATAAATTATAACAGGGTACTCAGAAAGTACCTCAATTCTATAGCCCCCGCTTGGAAGGTCCATTATCGGAAAATTACTTAATGGAACCCTTTTGACGCTTCCGCCAATAGGTGTATATGTAACCCCGATGTTGTCAATGCTAATTCCCTCTTCAACGGTCATTTCGTATTTATTGCCTATAATGAACGGAGGTATTATTGTTTGCATCGCTGCAACACGGTTGTTTTTAAAAATTTCATTTAACCCCAATCCTGAAATTGATTCATCAATTCCAAGATATTCATTCTCAATAGGTATCTCAATAAATTCAACTGTAAGGTAAGAGTATGCCATGTTTTTAAGGTTTTGCGCTATTTTCTAATTTCGTTAATTCTTTAATTTTATCTCTGATTTTCTTTGCATTCTGGAAATCATTTACCAAAAAAGCTATTATGCCATCGGCTTGAATCTTTTCAAGAACATCTGTGTTTCTTTCTAAAACTTTAAGAATCTCTAAAACAAATTCTGAACTACCTGAATTAGAATTTGAGGTAGAATGATTCACAATTTCACGACCTGAATCACTTTGAAAACTGGCCTGTTTTCCCGCTCTTTTTTGTTCGAGGTAGCTCATTATGTTGGGCATAACGGGATCATTTGAGAACAACACTTTGTTAGGTATAACATACTCCCCATTGTGGTATGTATAATCTTTGTTTCCTAAAGCATTTGATTCTGTCTTGGGGTTTCCATCACCGGTGTAACCTCCTTGATAGTAGCCGTTTTTGTCCGGAAGAGGTTGTTTAATTGCCGTGGCCAATTGAACAGCTCCAAACGCTGCGACTAGTGCCCCAATAACTATACCGGCAATACCACCTTGTGCCAAAGCTTTAGAAACTCCAACAGCAGTATTTCCAATAATACTGACAATATTCATCATTTTTTCACGCTTTGCCTGCTTGTATTCTATTTCAGCCTTTTTCTTAGCTAAGTCATTGTCAAGTTTAGCTTTTTTTGCGTTATAGACTTCCTGAGTTATAAAACCTTTTTCAAGTTGAGTATTTAGAAAACTTTGTTTTTTACGATTATCAGCCTCAAATTTCTGAAGACTTCTTTTCTCACCGGCTGCCATTAGATTCGAGTACATACCATAAGCGTTCGAAACAGCTACGAATCCCATGCCTATTCCTTCTATCTTAGTTTCTAATGTATCAAAATTGTTAAAGATGATTTGCCATTGTTCTTGAGTGTAACCAAGTAAATCTAATCCTGTTGGCTTCTTTTCAGGCTCTTCATTTTCCGTTTTTTTGACTCCAAGTTCGTTTAGTTTGGCAGCATATTGATCTAAGAATAGTAAAAAATCTTCCCTTTCTTGAGGGGAAAGAAGTTCTATTCCTTGTACTTTTTCTTCGTCAAATACGTTTTGAATCCGAGTCATTAAACCAACCAAAGCATCCTCCTGAAGCTTAATTTCTTCAGTCAGGTACTTCTTCTTGATTTCCTTTTTGGCATTCTCAAGAGTGGTAATTTTGCTTAACTCATCGGCATTAAGGTATCTTTTAAGAATTTGTTTTGCTGTTTCTAGCGATCTAATTTGAGATAACTCAGCGTTATGTTTGGCTTGCAATGTCTGTAGAGATCTTTCGTTCTCTTTCTCCTGCTCATCAAAATCTTTTTTAACGAATTTTTCCCTGAGAGCGAGTAGTTTTAAATCACGTATCTTCTCAATGTCAATGAGTTGGTTGTTATTTAATTTTTGAATTTCTAATCGGTCAGAAAGTTGTTTCTTGAAGGATGTAACATCTTCCTTCGTTGTTTTGGGATTAGAAATTGCCTTGCGCAATTTGTTAATCTCGTAGTCCTCTCTTCTTACATTCTCTTTAGCATCTTCAATTTTGCGATCATATTCGTCGTTTAAAATAGCACGCTCACGATTGTATTCATCTATGATGGATTGATTCTTTATATCCTCAGCATTTCTACGCGATGCAATTAATTTTTTTTGTAATTCCTCTTCCTCTTTATGTAAATCTTCTGTGTGCTTTTTCGCATCTGCAAGCGCTTTTTCTCGCTTTTTTCGGTCTTCTTCTGATTCGCTTTGAGAATACTTTAAGCGTTCCTTATAAGCATTTAACCATATTTTTACTTGCTCATTCGAAGCGGTCATGGCATCTTTCATTCCTAATAATTTTGCCTCCTCTCGCAGTTTCTTCATTGCTTCAGCTTCAGCAGCAATTGCTTTTGCTTTTGCATTTTCTGCCTCAGTATTAATACCTAAAAGTTTCTTTTGGCGTTCAAGAATGTCCGTTTGTTCTTTTAAAGATGAATTCTGAGATTTTAAAGCAAAATCAAAGGCTTCTATAACTCGCATATCAGCTTTAATTCCAGCGACATCACTAAACAAACCCTGAAAACTTCCCCTTTTAGTAAGCTCTTCAATAACTGATTTTGCGGATTTTGCTAAATCTCCATAGTCAATTCTACTGGTTAAGTTCTTATCCGCCTTAATCGAATTAAGACGTTTGAATAATTTCTCTTGTGCTGCTAATTTTCTAGCAAGAGTAACACCGGTATCATTTTGTTCAGATTCTACTTTTTCAACTTGTTTTTGCAAAGCAATTCTTTTAATGTATTGTTCGTTAACTTTGTTTAACGAATCATTTAACTCCCCATTAGAAACAGTCTCAATATCAATGAATTTTACAAAATCGGGGTATTCATTTTTTAGTTCAACAAGCAATTGTTTACGTTCCTCATTTTTAACATTTGTAGATGTTATTTTGGAAACTAACATGTTTAAACCAAGCTGTTCATCCGCGAGTTCATCGGAAACATTTTTCATTGGGGTGATAAGATTCAAAAACGCTGTGCCAAGTTCAATTACTCCTTTTACAGTTCTTGCGAGAAGGCCATCTCCCTGTTCAAGACTCAATAAGAAGCCCTCCCAAGCTCCTGAAAAGCCTTCAATAGCTCCTTTTAAAGAGTTCATTTTTTCTTTTGCTAATTTTTCCGCCGAACCTGCCGAATTTTCCAATGCTTTGGTTTGGTCATTAATTTTTTGCGTTGAGTTCGCTAGAATTACAGCAACAGTAGCGTTTTCTTTACCGAAAAGTTCGGTAGCGGTTTTGGCCTGATCATTTGAAACTTTAATTTTGTCAAGTAATACCTGGTAAGGTTTGCCGGCTTTTGAAGATTCTAATAAAATGTTTCTAAATCCTGTACCGGAAGTTTCAGCTTGTATATTTTGATCAGCCAAAACTCCCATAGTTGCATTCAATTTTTCAAAAGTTACATTATTTAAGGCAGCTACAGCTGAAGTTTTCGGGAGAGCCGTATTTAAATATTCATAACTTGTAGCTGATATGTTGACAGAATTAGCCATTATATCTGAATATTTACCAGCTTTATCAGCACTTTCGCCATAGGAATTCAATTGACCTCCAACCAAAACAGCCGCATTTCCTAATTCTGTTTCCAGTGATGTGGCAGCATTTAAAACATCTTTGGTCATTGCCTTGATCTCCGGAGCCGTTTTACCCAACTTCGCCAATTCTAGTTGTAAGTCAGACACCTCACTTGCAGAATAAGCAGATCCTGCCCCAACTTTTATAGCATCAAGCGTTAAACCCGCAATTTGCGTTCTAGTTTTTTGCATTGTTGCGGCTAACGTTGCTTGCTTTTGGTCAAATTCAACGATGGTTGTCCAACCTTCCCTCATTTTAGCAGTGAAAGTCGAGATTAAAGAACTAACTGAGAAAGCGGCCAACATGCCAGATGCAACTGGTCCTAATGCGGTTCTAATCCTTCCTAAAACAGAAGGAACCTGATTTAGGTCTCTTCGAAAACGAGCTTGCTCTTCGGTTAAACGGGCATAGGTATTTCTTAAATGAGCCATTCTTTCATTGTAATCAGCCGCATTGCGATTTAAGTTTCGCATTTCATTTCTAACCCTACCCATTTCGGAAGTAATGCCACGCATAGAATTAACAACCTCTCGATCATTAATATAAATGTTCAGCCGTCTATTAATGTTTTCTCCTGCCATCTTAGAAATCTATTTGAGATGTTACTACAACTATTCTATTGTTACCCAAGGCAGTTGCTAAGTTTTCTAAGGCGTTAGTCGCTCGAAGTGCTTTTGAAATATGATCAGTGGCCGTGTAGTCTCTGTTTTTGTTAAAGGCTTTTACGGTTCCTCCTTTTCTTAAGTGAGCTGAAATTTGAATTGTTTTACCATTCGTATGACGAGAAAAGGATTTTACATTGGAGGACTTTCGGTTTGACTCTTTTTGAGCTCCGGTCTTGGATGATCCAAAATGACTTTTAAAAGAATAACCGGGAGTAACTAAAACCAAACGATCAAGGCGGCCTTCTCTATAACGCGCACTAAAATTAGATTTTTCTAGATTGCCCAAGTGCCTCTTAAATGTTGTGCGAACTTGATTAAGATAGGATGTTTTTAGTGCAGATCGAGCTATATTACCTGCTTTTTTCTCTTCAACTTCAAAATTGATAATTGGTTCCATTTACTTGAATTTTGATGCAAATTCCAAGTTTTAAGGAAGGATAAAAAGGACATAAAAAAACCACTCGAGTGAGTGGTTAAAATTTATTTACGCTTGAAATACCAGTAAAATAGTAATGGTTTTTCTTCCTTTGGTTCAAAACCTAATTCTAGAAGTGCTTCAAAAACTAAGTATTCATCAACAGCATTATGTGGTAAAATTACTTTTAGATTCCTAACAAGTTTTAGTGTACTGTACTTAAATTCCTTACTTGATAAATCGGCCGGCTCATAGTTTTCTGAAATCAGCTTTTTAACCTCTTCCTTGTAATCTAACATAAATATACTCATACTAATACATTTAAAATTAATATAAAGGAGTTCCCTTTACGGCTTGACCAATCATTCCGCGAGGAGTGAAAATCGGACTGTTTTTTTTCCAGCTACCCGAATCCTGAGAACCCCAGTATTAATTGAATTAATATGGAGCACTCCTCGTATTTTAGAATGATTGGTCGGTGCAAATATAAAACTTTTATTGACACTATTTTGACACAATATTGACACAAAAAAAGCCTGCAAAATGCAAGCTTAATAAATTTAGTAATTTGATACTACCATTTGTCTTCCTTATTGCCTACTACAATTTTGTTTTTGAACATGTCATTGACTTCATTCAGCATAATTGTAAAATTAGAGTGTAAAGTTTTGTAAAAGGTCATTTTACGCAAATCGCCATCCTTATTAAATAAGTCTACAAAAGTTCTTTTGATTCCTTTATCCAGGTAAACATCATAGAAAGAAATTTTATAGCGGCCATCCTTAAATTCTAATTCGCATGTATAATTATACAATCCTTCGGTACTTATACTTCCTTTAAATTTTTTAACTCCTTCAAAACGCAGTATTTTACCCTGTTCATCAACTTTAATCACATTTTTTGGGGTATCAAACATTTTTAATATCATATCTTTTGCAAGCTCATAACTCTGAACAGCTGTTTTTCCTTCTGTAGGAATAACGGCTGAACTAATTCCTTCTGGAGTTATTTTAATTTCAGTTTCCTGAGCATTCGAATATGTAATAAAAAGAAATAGCAATAACGTAATTTTTTTCATAGCGTAATTTTTGAATAGTAAATATATAAAAAAACCTACACGAATGCAGGTTGTTATTTGGGGTTGTTGTTGTTGTACATGTGTTTAATCAAGTGCCGAGGCATTTTCAAGCAATTCACTCAATGCTAAAAAAACGGGTGTAATTTTTTTTGCTGTAAAATTATCTGTCTCATTTTCAGGAATGTTGGACATTGCTAGTGCAAACATTTCGTTCAAAATTAATCTTTGTTCCTTTAGTGTTAGTGGACTCTGTAACACAGGATTGATAACGTTCTCTAATTTTTTAATCATAATCGTACGGGTTAATTGGTCAAAATTTTTAGACACTAAGTAATGCAATTATTGAACCCCAAGTTTATTGTGTACAAAAAATATTACCATCAGACCACTTATCCGGATTAACTATAAGAGGCTCAATTGTTTTCAAGTTAAAAAAGAACTCCATTCCATGGACTCCCTCTAAATCAGTATCAACTTCTGAATAAATCACAGAATCCTTATCAAAATTATTGTACAACCATCCGATATTCTCCATTTTGCTTTGAACATTTATCCTGGACAAAACTTCTAATCCAATAATTTCAGCATCATTTTTAGCCGCGAGCTGCGAGGGGACATCATCTGATTTGATCCCGATAAATAAGATCGAAAATGATAAAGATCTACTATTAAAAGTTCGTTGTTGATTTCCAGATAATTTTCCTTCGTAATTAAAGAAAACTAAGATCGGGCTCTGAATATCCTGTGAAGAATCCAATTTTTCACCTAATGCAAAAACCGAAGTCCCACAGTAATCTTTAATGTCTATATTCTTGGTTGCAAGTTCCTCGAAGTATTCATCTACTTTTTTATATGATAAAGGTCTTTCCATTTTTTTATCTTTTTAGAGCTTCTCGCTCGCGCTGTTTTACAATGCTTATATCATACAATGATAAAAATTTACCTGCGTAAACCTTTTCAACCTGTTGATGCGTTCCAAAAACCTGAACTTCATCCATGGCAAAGGCATCAATGATTTTTGAAAACGGTTGATATGGTTTAGTATTTTTTGGCCTACTTTCAGATTCCTCTGTTTCTTTGTGTTTTGGAAAGACATTTGGATTCCGGTTAATAAAATTTTGCCTACATCCCGAATATACATGTGCAATCATAAACTTAATGTGCAATGGAATTTTATCAGTGATGTATGAATTTTTCTCCAACATCAAACTTGAAAAAGGCATTCTTACATCCTCCGGATTATTCACTTTTGATTTTTGACGATATAAAATAGCTGTTAATCGATGTAAGTCGTCTGTGTTTTTTTCGGTAGCCCATTTGTAATAAAACGTATCTGCATACGAGAGCTCCTCGATTGTTGAATTTGACATTCGTGCCCCTGGTCCGAAAACTACCTTTCGAAATGGCCATCGACCAATTTTAATTTTTTTCGGGAACCTGGTAAATAAATCCTTTTCGTCAAAAACAAAAGCGGTATATTTTTCAAAGTCCACAGAAGGAATGTAAGTAAAGAAAATAAAGGCCTTAATTATATTTTTAATATTAAATTTTGGGATCAGCAAAACCGCCATAACTGCAACTTTAAATATATAGGTATCTACTTTATCATTCCTTGAATTAAAAAGATAACGACCGATAGCATTAAACTGCCACTCGGTCATATCGTTCCATTTTTCAGGTATTTTAAAATCAATTCTCATCGAAATCGTTTTTAGTTTCCTGCAAAATTTCTCTTTCTTTGAACATAATTTCAGCACAGGTTTTACCCAGTCTTGTGTACACAGTATCATTAACTGAAGAGAGCATTTGAATTTCTAAAAATTGGCGCGCTCTTTTTTCCTTTAAAACCAATAATTCTTCTTTCAAACTCATAATACTGGATTTACTTTTTTATAATACTTCCAACTCAAATACAAACTAACCGGTATTAACAACCATAGCAAGTTCCATAAGCTCCATTGCTGACGATCAGTGTTTTTTTTAGTAGCTGCTATTTCTGCAGCTGCTTTTAAACTGGTTTGTAATTCGGCTTTTTGCTCGGCTCTCTTTTGGTGATCCGTTTTTAGGATTAATTCGGAATTCCCGGAATTCCCGGAACTTATTTTGTTTTTCTGCTTTCTTTTTTTGTTAGTCAGCTTCGTATTATCCAAAATATGTTTCTTCCCGGTTGGATCAGTATAAGCTGCCGGTTTAGTTAGATCGCTTGGTTCTACGGTCATTTCGTCCGTTTCAAACTCACTTAGATCATCAGTATTTGAATTATACCATTTATTCAAATTCAAATCTTGATTTATGAATTCTTGGGAATTCCCGGAATTCCTAAAAAATCCGGAGAAATCCACTTTTTCCGATTTTTGCGATTTTTGCGATTCTGCTTTTCGAGAACCACAGGAGTTTATGATGTAAACCATGGCACAGATGGTGATCCAAAAAATGATAATGTTTTTCATATTAGATAATTATGTAGTTATTTTTATCTCGTTTTTTTGTTGAAAGCACTTTCCAATCAGAAAAGCCTTTTTTATCAAAATGCGGAAGGTCTTTAAAAGTTTTCCAATCTCCGCCCCAGTTCCAGTTGTATTTGGCGAAAATTTTCACACATTCCTGCCAATCCGAAATTTGGTCATTGTCCCAGTCTTTTGCGGTATCCCAGGAAGCCGTTTTGCCATCGATAATAAGACAAATGTCAACCGCAAAGCCATAATTGTGAATCGACTGTCCGCCTTTGGCATTAGTTACTTTCTTCCCGGGTTTTGTTCTGCCAGAGGCATACAGATCGTCCTGTTCCGCAAATGTTCTCAAACCTTGTGTTATTCTAACCTGAGCACGACCAGTTAGAACTTTGTTGCATTCATCGACTATGTTAGTCATCTCGGCTCTAACACTAGGATGCAATTTTGATATCCTTTCTTTTGTTACTACGTCCATCATATTTATATTTACTTAGTTATTATATTCCCTGTGTCCGAGAATAGATTTTTAATTTGGAAAGTGATTAATCTACGGATTGGCCGAATAAAGTATTTCACAAAATCATTATTGTTTCCGATTACCTCCATATTTTCTAAAATAGAAACGACCTCTATATAGATCATTATACAAATCATTGAATCGCCAAAAAAATTAGAGTATTGATTTCCGAACTTACTATCACTTACACTTCTAATGTTTAGCAGAACCATTCCAATTATAATTGATCCTCCATACTGAATGAATTTTGTAAATGTTTTACGGAAACCCTCTGAAGTTCTGATCTGCTTAGTTAGTGTTGCTTTACTAACACCAAAAACAAAGTCTAAAACAAAAAGAATAAACAATCCTATAAGCAATGAACCGTCAGGTATGTATTTTAAAATCATTATATAAAAGGAATTTGGGGTTTATGAAAGTCTTTTTTTAAAATATCCTTTAGTTGATTCAATGTAAGTGTCGCCAATTGCAACGACTCCCCCGGCAGCTGCTGCCGTATCATCTGCGTATGATAATAACTTGCCCGCATTAATACCATAAGGAACAATGTTACTGTTCTTGATCCCTTTGTTTCCGGAGAAATAAGCTTTTTGGGAATATGGTGTTATGTTTGGAAATGTCACTCCAGTAGTTGTGTCATCAATTAGGCCTGCTACTTTGTTGTAACAGTTTATTACCTGCAATGATTCATTATTTACAAAATTACTTTCAGCAAAATCGCATATTATTGATCCAGTTGCTATTTGAAGATTTAGATCAATATAAAATCTGTTACTAAAAACTAGAGATAAGCCAGCTTTAAATAGTGTTCCAGATGCTCCAAATCCCATAATATTGCTATTAGTTAATTTAAAACCGCTCCATGATCCTTTAAATGTTATTCCATCAAGGCAACCATAACCTCCTAATGTAGTTCCGGTGAATTGTCTAAATCCATCCCAAACACCCAATGACGAACAATTTTCGAAATTAACATCATTGAATTCAATAGCATGAGTACCATCAATGTCTTTTATATCAAATACAAAACCCGCTCCCGAATCAATTGTAATGTCTTTTAAGAAAAGATCACCGCAACCACCGGAAACGCTTTTAAAAATAGCTTCCCCTGCAACATTTTTCTTAATTTTAGAAACCTTTACACCATTACCGCCGACAGTTGTACCTTCTGCCGGAATTGTAATAAACTGTCCGGCGGTTAATGTCAATACACTTTCCACAACAAAACTATCAAGAGGATTTAAGGCTTTATTTACGAGTAGATTTTTAGTTTCTGTACGAACCGTATTTGACATTTTGTTATTAGGATAATCAATAGAGTCTTTCTTTTCATCTGTAATCTCAAAATCATATCGAGTTGATATTTTTTGGCCAGAACCTAATCTGATTGTTCCCCTGTTTTTTGCTTCAGTAACTGTGGACAAGTCAACGCTGTCAGCAGCATTTCCAAAAACATCAGTATATTGTATTAATGATCCGGTTCCACAATCGAAAAAACAATCACCTTTAAATAGTAAAGCAGTTCCAAGTGTAGCAGCCTTTATTATAGTAAGAAATACGTTTGGATTCCAATTGTAACCACCATTAAGTAATTTTATACTTACATTATTACACTCTAAAGCAGCATTTTGCATCCCAATCAGAGGCAATGAACTTGACTGATCTGCAGCTCCTTTAACAAATGTCAGATCTAAGTCTTTAAAAACATGAAAAAAGCCAGTACTCCTATTTGTTCCTGCTAATCTTATTTTATCCTGAATTGAAGGATGATTTACATCATAAGTAATAGTAGCTTTGCCAGTGAGATATTTCACTCCATCTAATGTCAAGTTTTTAACATTTCCATTTAAAAACTCAATTCGGCCTGCAACTATGGATACAAACCCAGTACAATCTATACTTCCAATTTTAGTTAAAACATACTCACTATAGCCCGCAAAAATATTTATATTGCTTAAAGAAGTAGTTTTAAAAATTGAAATTGATGAATTTAAAACCGTAGTGAATTGTAAATCAAATAAACTACCACTATTGGATCCGAAACTACCAACATTGTAGTTGTATACATTAATATTATAATCGTTTACCGGACTGTTCAAACACAATAAAGGCGAACTTCCATTCTGAGCACCAGTAATTGAGATTGTTTTAATCGATAAATTTTTAATAAAGCAAGATGCAAAATAAATACCGCGATTAACTTGCGGTTGTCCAGCAGTGACCCCCTTATTCTCAAGCTTATTAAAATCCCAGTCTATAGTACAGGTACTATCTGAAACTATGATTGCAAAAGCATTCTCGACTAAACTTGGAAATAGCGTCAAGTTTAAATTGTTACCCTTAAATACACAATAATTTACAAATCGAGACCTTGCATATTTAAATACAATTTCAACATTAAGCTCAGTTTCAACCCACCACGCAAATGTGCCAAAATCATTAACTTCATAAACACCTGATGTCAAAAACTCAATTTTCCAGTTTACACCATTTACTTGCCTTATTTTTATAGCCGCAATTGCCTTATCTAAGGTCAGAAAAGGCTTCTTACTATTCTCAACCTCACCTGTAATGTCATTTCCTGCCGTAGATACATAAACAGTATTTGAATTTAGAGAATCTATTTCAATTAATTTTTCATTTGGAAAGTATGATACACCTCTAAATCGTATAAAATTTGATATAGTGAACCTTTCATTTCCAAAAGTATCTTGAATAGAAATTTCTCGAGTAACGGGAGTTGGATCACTAATAACATTTCCAAAAACATTAATAAATGAAACAGCAACCGAATCAGCAGGAATATCCGGACGCGGCGCAACTGTTAAGCTTTCTGTACCAACAATTTTTGCAAGCGTATTATCCGATTTGAAGTAAATAAGATCAACTCTTTTGTAATCAGTTGCAGCTGCCGCAATTGTAGTTACAAATGCCAATGGATTTATTCTAACAGTTTTACTTATTAAAGCCGTATAACCTTCAGCAGGAAAAGTAAAGGTATTACTCAATCTTGTAGCCGGAAGTGCCGATATTAAAGTATTCGGTTGAAAAATATCATTTACAGAGTTAATTACATCATTTATTTGTTTTTGAATTTTTCCAAATGCAGCTAGAACAGAGTCAGTAGAAACTATCGAACCGCCAACCATAACTGACAAGCCTGATAAAGTCGTTGCCAAAACGCGAGCTACTTTAAAATAAAAATTCACGCTACCTTCAGGTAGCGCATCGGTTGTCGCCGGACCGACCGAACTACTTAAAATCCATCCCTCTTCAAAATCCCAAATATACTCTTGTGCATTAGCTCCAGAACCAGGATCAACAATTGCATAATCACCATCCTTACCTATCGGAATTGAAGATTGAAGATTAGCCACCGACGTGAACTTTCCTCGAAAATAAACATTGTAATCCGAAATGTTTAGTTTTAAATTTAGTTGCCCCTTATTCTCATCTATTTCATTTTTTAACATCTGGCCATTACCCAAATATCCTCCTCGATCTAGTTTACCATTCGCAGCATTTTCAGCACGATCTGCGGCATCTTCCGCTCTCTGTGCTGAGTTTTCATCCACAGTTACAATGACAGTCGATGGAATTTTTTGCGCAATCTCAACATTAATTTCACTCATCTTGTTGCTGATTTTTTAACAGTTACTGTACCTTCTATATAGTATAGGTTTTGAGTTGGTTTACTCATTAAGATATCATAGTAATATGTATCACATGCTAATTGTTTTGTTTGCTCCGCCGTAAAAACAACTGTTAAAACATTAGAATTTGACCCCGAAATAATTAATCCGCTACCCAATGACAACTCAACAATTGCTGAAGACGATTTTTGTCTTTTAATTTGCAGCTTTATAGTCGGGTACTGGTTTAAATCAATAGGATTTTTGTTAGTTTTAAAGTCAAGATCAAAGGAATGATTTTCATTTTGACGCAAAATGAAATTGTATTTTCCAATGGAATTTTTACTTGAAGTGTAGTCACTTATCTCAGGTATTACTGAAATAGCTCTAAATACAATTGTATCCGCAACCTGACGATTCGTACAGGAAAGTGTACCCGCCTCGGCTAGTTGCTTAATGAATTGACGTTCTAACTCATTTTCTCCTATGAGTTTGATATCATGAATGCCATTGGCTGTCGGTACTCTTTCTACTTTCATTGTTTTTTATTTGAATCAAAAATATTGGTCTTAGTAAATTTTTAAAAGGACACGATTAAATAAATAATCCTGACTTTTTTCGAATAATTTTATCTACAATGCCTTTTTCTGTTTTGTCTTCATAGCAATTGAATACTAGTGGGTTATCTACAATTATTTTCTTTAGAGATTTAAGGTATTCTTCACCTGCATTCTCTCGATCACATTTTAAATCCATACGATCTTGTTTTGCCAGCACCTGTTGCTTCTCCCATGGTAACTGATCTGAAGAAACTGTAAAAGAACTGTCTGTGAATTCAAATGTTCCGGAGAGTGCCGCCTTTGCTACAGTGAAAGCAACAACAGCTTTGCGAGCTTCCTCCTGAGCTCTTAAAATAATTGGATCAGTTGATTTGGTCTTTATAAAATTGAGTGTGCAATTACCCAACATCCCTCTTAAGTACTGATCTTCTATTTCACGCATGTAGGGTTTTAATGCCAGGAATGTTTGGCGGTTTTTTTTGATCGAGAAATGATCATTAAACTCAGTTGTTTGTTTAACAATGAAATCTTTAAAGACAGTGTAGTATTTTGAATTTGCCCATTCTGAAAAGTCGGCAACATTGTCTTCCATAATCTGGAAAGCGTAGTCCAAAGCTTCGTTGTAAGTTTTAATAAGCGATCTATTTAGGTCTCTTTTATCTTTCCAATCTGCAGTAGTAGATTCCTTATTCTCTGTTGATTTTGATCCTGAATTTGTAATTAAAACATTTAGTGTAGGCATTGCCAAAAACATTGCATTGTACGACACGGCTTCTTCCAATAATTCTTTAACCTGGTTAATGGGTTCCGTGCTATCCGGATCATAGGTGTGGACAACAATTGAATCGTATTGTTCCTGACCAATCAGGTCAAGAATTAAATTACGTTCAACTCTTTTCGCGTAAGGAAGAACTTTTAAAAAGTCAAAAGTTGCAGACAATACAATGTGTCGTTTTAAATCTGCTATGTTGTTTATTAATTTTGCCATGACTTATTTATGTATTACATTTTCCTGCCCGTTCGGGTTCTTATCTAAGGTTGTCAGATTAACACTCGAGAACTGACCAATCAAATTTCTTTCCCATCCGTTGAATGATCTCAAGAACTGCCAGTCATCTGAGACATGAATTCTCTTAGGAACCAATGTGGCGGATAAAACTGTATAGGCTTCGCGAATATTTGAACCTGAACCGCCCAAGTTAGAGGCACCCGGAGTGCCGGCACCAATGATCGCCGGATTGACACCAATTGCAAATAAAGTTTCAGAGTTTGCTGCGGAGGCATCCGGCAAGTAAGCACCTTCTTTTAATTTGTCATCGATTGCATTGACCTCGATGCCTTTTACATATTTTCCATTCTCTTCAAATATTGGAGAGACTAAAGAACGGCCACCTGCTTTATTACCGGCTAAATGTTCATCAATCGCAACAGCTAAATCTTCTCGTAATTTCTGACGCTTATCCGCGTCAAAATCGTCCCACTCATCTTTATAGAAGCTTTCAAAATAAAAATCAGATACGTACACGATGTATTTCATGTGGATTTGATTTTCAAAAAAGGCTTGTTTGAATTCAGGAACCGAGTTAGCTACTTCCATCCAACCATTACGATCAACCGCGTGCCAACCTGCTTTTGGATAATAATTTTCAGTTACAAAAGCATAAGAAGACGTAGTGATGAATTGAAATATTTTTCTCTTTTTGCATTCTTCCTTAATTTCAGTTGCAGTCATTTTATCCTTATCGAAATAAGGAATTGTAACGGTATAGTCTTTTTTTGCGTTTGACCAATCTGTATTGATAAATACGTTTGGAATTCTGCCTGACGGTTCCATTTTTTGAAACCTGCAATGCGCTGCTTTTAATCTGTTAACCCGTGTTAATGTTTCCCCGTTTGCCGATATCAGCCATTCAGTAAATGCAATTTCAAAAAGTGACAAGTCTTTAATCTTTGCTGCCCAATATTTGTCGAGATTATTTTCTTCAACAAATAATTCTATATCTGGGTACTCTTCTAGCAGTTGTTCCTGAAGCACAATCTCCGTCCCGACTTTTACTTTTTTATAAAGTCCAAAACCATTTCCGTACGTGGTGGAAGAAAGTGTATTTATTCCGCCAACCGCTGCACCATTTTTTAAAAACTTCTTATCGTAAAAATCTTGTGGATATAAATTATTAGAACCCCATTGGACTAGTTCACCCGTAGCCTCTTCATTTGTTGGATCGATAACTACTTTAATTGTTGGTGGAGTTTTTGAACTTCCTAATCCTGTTAAAGCGACCGAAGCTTGACCGACATGTAAATTTTTAAAATGCTTCATAATTAATAAATGACCTGAAGTCCGTTAAATTTTGTGATGTACAAAAAGTTTAATTTCTTGATTTGGCCTGATGGCAGTTCTATATTTCGTGTTCTGTTTTTAAAGTGATTTGGATTCTTACGTGTTCGCACAGTTCTGTAAAAATGATTTATGTCTACAAATGGTTTTCCTTTCATTTTTACACCAATCAGTAATTTTGCTCCGGAGTATTTTTTTAAAACACCACCCATTTTATTGTTTTTGTTGTAAGTCCTGAATTCAATTTCAAAAGGAACCGCTCGTCCAACTGAGTCTGTCTTTTTAATCTCTTCCAAAACTTGTCTCAAAAAAATCGTCTTAACCATAATTCAAAATTCGTTGTATGCTTAGTTTTTTAAAAGGACAGACTTTTTTAGTACTTTATTGTACCCTCAGTATCAAAACAAAAATGTTAAATGTTTGATTGTAAGTATTTTGACATTTAAAACACACTTTTCAATCTCATTGTTCGTACGAGAATGGCGGCCTGCCCCTAATCTGTATCTACACTTTCCGTTTTAAAGTATAGCGATATATGTGGGCGATGCCGATTGGAAATCAGTATCGATCGTGTTTATTTCATTGTATGCCCTTTGAATAAAGGAAGGAAGGCTTTGTCATCTCGTTGCGAGATCAGCTTCATCACTTGCCTATGGTAGCGCCAGTAGATCGGTATATCGAACGTGTCACTTAAGTGTGTCGCATGTTCCGGACGAATAGTCTTGGACTTCTCGCTTCGTTTATCTTTGACAATGGTATTAGGTTTGTTACCAGGAATAGCCGGTGCATTCTCAAGCGATACGATTAGGTCAGTACAGTTGTTCTCATTGATCTCAATAGCAGGTAATCCCTGTGTACCACCATGTTTAAGTATGTAGTTTACAACAATAAACTTTTGATTGTGTGGAGGATTCTCTGACCCCTTACGTACTTTCACTATCACCTTCCAACCATTACGCTTCAGGCACGCAATAGCCTGTTCCGCAAATGTTACACGAGAGTTAGCCTGAGTATTATTACCATTACGATCATAGTAAAACTCTATTACATTGTTGTGCTTCTTCTTTTCCTCATAGTACGGTGAGAACTCTTCATCAATAAGATCATCAATAATCTTAGGAGATATCACGTGAAAGGTTTTAAGTTTTCGGTATCGTTCGCCCTGATCCTGAGACACAGTCATGGAGTTGAAGTTACCCCAATCAATTGTGACAATAAGTGGTTTAGACTTGAGGTAGTCGGTATCCTGCTTACAATTGAAATCTTTCTTCTGTGCTTTCACACCAATTCCCTCCAGATACTCCATGTTGTAAGCATCTCGATAGTAATGTTTCTTTGGATCAAGGGAAGGGTAGAAGCCGTTGGTTACCTTACTTGGTCTGATATTCCGTATCTCGGCATTATAATGCATATCTGATGGCGCATTATCTTTCATGCGTTCAAACCAATCTTTAGAAAGGTTATGCTTATTTACTGCTGCGGGCGCTTTCGAAAACAATACTTTCCACGGTTGCTTCAATGCTAACGCTTCTAGATCAGTGAACCATTGACCCTTCTCAGTCATCGCTACCGATGAAGCGTAAATCTCAGCATTACATAAAGGCTGATCCTCATATAGCCCTCCACAGGTTGAACGATTGGTTGATTGAACGTTATTGAATAAACGCTCCTTATCCAACAGTACAGCTTCGTCTCCTATCACAATAGAACAGTTTATTCCACGACCACCATTCGCCTGATCATTACTTACAAGAATCCAAATGAAACCATTCGAAAAATGGATTACGTTATCCCATTTATCTGGAGACTGAAACGGCATATCGAAACCTAAAGAGCGACCACATTTCCCAACTACATAATCAATGCCCTCATAAATGCCAAACATTTCTAGTCCGGCCTTTGTTGAGGGTAATGTCCTGGACAACATCTGTTGAAATGTTTCACCCACAAGAACACCGGTAGCTTTAGGCATTTGCTTTACGGCCTCTTTAACAAACCAACCAAGTATTGTAGATTTTCCAGTACCACGTGCCCACTCCAAAACAATTGTTTTAATCCAAACCCAAGTGAGCAACAGCGGATTAAAGACCTTTTTACTTGAATGATGAATAACACTGATTTGAGCAATATTGAGCTCGATATCCTTATTCTTCTTCATCTTCGTCTTCTTTTACTTCCTGAAAATCGACATCTTCAGTGTCGAGGTTGTTGAAATTGATAACTCCTCCATCTTTATTAGCCTCAATACTTGCCAATACTGAAGGATGTACTTTTAACACGTAGGTCTGTGCTTTTAATTTTTCCGGATCAAATGACTGAGTTTTATCTTTATCGTAACTGCCTAATTTGATTCGTAACCCCATTGCTTTTAGATAAGCTGCTTCATCTTTATTTTTGATTGAGCGTTGTTGTGATTTTATTAAATCTTCACTGATCAGATACTTTTCAGCTTCTTTATGATTTTCAATCGGATTTCCAAAAACTGACATCGCGTAAGTTAGATATCGATAGGATTGAGCTCGGGAACACCCATACTCATTCATTATAACAGCCATCGCCTGTTCTTTTGAATGATAGTTGATCATTAAATTCCAAGCTTTATAAACCCGGATTCTTATTTCATCTTGTTTTTCAGTAAGCGTGACATTTTCCTCACCCTTCAGATAATACTTACGTATTTTGTCGAGTATAGTTACAGTTTTACGAACGACAACAGCCTTAGAACTCATAAATTGTAGAATTTTAACGCAATTTCATCAAACGGAAAGTGTAAGAAAAGGACAAATAAAAAACCCGCTGGATTGGCGGGTTTTACTTTATTCAAAAAATAGATCTATTTCACTTTTGGACAAAATATGTCCGTTTTTGCAAAGTTCAAAATCCAAATGATTATCCCGCATATACTTTACCCAACGCTTAACGGCAACATCAACAAATCGGGGATCAAGTTCAATTCCTCTACATTGTCGCCAAGTCATTTCACAAGAGATCAAAGTGGTACCTGAACCAAGAAAAGAATCTCCAACAATTTCAAACTGTTTTGTACTGTTTTTGATCAGATAAGTAAACATTTCAACCGGTTTCATAGTTGGGTGATCTTCACTTTTTAGAGGTTTGTTGAACTCTAATATTGTGGTTTGTTTACGATCAGAATACCAATTATGCGCTGCGCCTTCTTTCCAACCGTACAAACAAGGTTCATGTTTCCATTGATAATCTTGTCTACCCATCACAATTCCGTTTTTCAACCATATAAGGCACTGCGCCAATTTGAATCCGGCATCTTTTAAAGCATTTCTAAAATTAGCACCTTCGCTATCTGCATGAAAAACATAAATTCCTGCACCTGGATTAGAATGATCACAGGTAGCTTTATAAAATTCAAAAAGGAAAGTGTAAAAATCCGCACTCGACATGTTATCATTTTCAATCTGCAGCTTGTCTTTTGTGCCTCCGGTGTAATTTACGTTGTACGGAGGATCAGTCAGAACCATGTTAAAAAACAAACCTCCTAAAAGTTTTTGGTAAACGTCCGGTTCGCGACTATCACCGCAAATTACACGATGCACCAATTTTTTCTGAAGCGAACGCATTTCGTAAATATCTCCCAAAACGGATATCGGAACTTTCGGTGGTTCCGGATCAAATTCCGCTTCTTCTTCACTTATTAATTCAGAAGGTAGCATTAACTCCGGGAGTGGTATATCGTCGACATTTAAACCAATCGACAATAAATCAACATCGTCAAAGATTGCAGTTAGAATATCCAAATCCCAATCACCTACCTGAACATTCGAACGGATGTTATACTCCTTAAATTCCAGTTCTGTCAATTCTCGATTTGGTACCCGAACATCAATTATTTCTTCGCCTCTTCCAATTTCCATCAAAACAACAATTCTTTGATGTCCGGCAATAATTACATCGTTTGTATTTACCGCAGGTATTTCTGCAAGATTATACTTTTCTAAACTTTCCCTTAGTTTTTGTTTTTTCTCTTCTGAAAGTTTACGAGGATTGTATTCGTAAGGAATTAAATCTTTTACTTTCCTTTTTTCTGTAGACCACTGCAATGGAGCCAGTAATAAATCATTCATCTTTTAATTTTCTTCTAACGGTTTCTAAATCAATTTTAAGTTGCTGCAATTGCTCTAGTTTACGATTATACAAATTCAACAAACCTCTATCTTCAGGAGAAGATTTAACATTCTCATGCATAGATTCTAAGGTTTTATCACGTTTGCTTATCCTGGACTCAAGCTTATTTCGCATCATTACTAATTTGTTACCGGATAGTTTACTGATATCCTCGCTTTCTACAGTAGGCATTATCCGATTATGATCTTTCCAATGATCTAATATCATCCAAGATCGGTCGATTTTGGTCCACAAATCTTCCAGTTGAATAATAATTTTAAGTGCTGCGTTTTCGTCACCATCAGCTAAAGAGTTTAATTGGAATTTCAACTCACAGGCTAAATAAAAATCATTCACACGCTGACGATACGTAGAATGCAATTCCATTGGATACATAGCCATAGTTTCTTTTTGAAAAGAAACCGCCTCGGATTGCTTTATAATTTCTTTAATCAAAGAGTTGTCTTTTAGCTCTTTTGGCTGCTCAACCACAATATTTTCAACTTTTTGAACTATTGTAACCGAACCGCTCATTAAGGCTTTTTTGAGCTCGTATTTTAGTTTTAAGAAATTAGAAGCATTTTCCCTGGACAAACTTCTTAATAAGTTAGCGTTGCAAGTTGTCAATTGACTGTAAAGAGTCAAACCATCTGCATAGGTGCCGCTTGTAGAAAACCATGTTGATATATCCATGCTTATTGTTTTAAAAAAAATCCCGCACTATCGCGGGATTTTCAACTAACTAACCAAAAAAATATTCAATGACACATTACTTTAATCGGTTAAATTGCTCAAATTTCTTTTTGGCTTCTTCCTGAATAACAACATTATCAGGCTTCACCAAAACCAAAATTTCAACGTCTTCTATGCGTTTTGCTTTCCTGATCAGTTTAACAATTGTTGATTCTGATTCTTTTTTGAAAAGCTTTTCCGCACCGGGCTTCAATCCTAAATGCTCAAATCCATTTTTAAAAACCTGATAAGCATTGTTTGGGATTCCAGTTCGCAAATCAAACCTTGAGCCGTCCTGTAACTGGAAAGCACAAGGTATTGGTAGATTTACAATTTCAAAACTATTTTTCATTAGTCTTACGGTGTTTCAACAGGAAATTGAAGAGTTCCTTCGTATACAATCGGAATAGCATAAGATTCGATTGTAATCGTAACTCCTTTTTCGTCTTCACCACCTTTTCCGGTAGTCGCTTTAACCTCGCTCATGTAGGCAGGGTTAAACTTGTCACCGACAACACGTTTTTGTCCGTCACGTTCTGTGTACAAATACAATGATGGAATATTTTTCATTGTTAAGAAATAACCTAATAGTTTTTTACTATTTCCTGCAACGAAAAATGTGACAGCATTTTTGGTTTTTTTATTTCCTTTGTTACCCACAAGATCGACAGTTCCCTCACCCGTGTCAGGTTGAAAAATTATTTTGCCCCAACCTTTGCCAGCATTAAAGGTAATTGCGGTTGCAACAGTCACTGCTTCTTCATAATTATAACCAACTTCGCCGATTTTTTTAGGCATCGGAAAAGCTAATACATCTTCATGTTTAGCATAATAAAGTCCAACCTCAGACAAACCTGCCTGAATTTCTCCGTTTAGACAAGCGTCTAAATTTTCAGTTTCTACTTCTTCAAAACAACTCATTGCTTATTTTTTTAAGGTTAAAAATGATAAATCTCCTTCAACAAACAATTCCATAGAATCTTTGTCTACCATCCACTCTTCTTGGGTTCTTTCAACACCAAAACATCTAAATGCTGCCGGAGCATCATCAGTAAAAACAAACTCTCTTCCTTTAGAATCAGTGTAAACTTCTGCTGATTTACCTGATTCTTCATCTGTAGTTTCAAGTGTCGAAAGAACATTATCTCCTTTAGCTTCTAACAGAGCTTCTACCTCGTCTACAGTAAGCAATCTAACATCTTCTACTCCTAAGTATTCTGACAGCATATCTACAATGCCTTCCTGAAGTTGTAAGGATTTTGCCTCGACAAGTTTTTCACCTTCTTCATTAATTAGAATTGTTAAATCTTCGTCTGAGATTCCGTCAGGATATTCGATTTCTAGAGCTTTGGCAACTTTTCTTAAATAAGATGATGCTTCTAATTTTCTAAATGCAGAATCAACAGCATCTTTCCAGGCATCTTCTGGTATAACTGTAAGATCAACATTCAATTCTGCTGCTTTTTCAATTAGAGTGTTTTTTGTATCTAATTTTGCCTGTGCTTCACCTACAGCTTTTTTAAGCAGTGCTGCAGTCAAAGACTCGGCATTTATAATGCCGAGTTCTTTTGCTTTTTCTAATAATTCTTTACTCATAATTACGTAATGTTAAAGGGCTTCTTCAGGATAATACAAAGCATTTAATGCTGCATTACCTAAACCTCTAACCGCTCCAACAGCAGAAGTATTCATAATGACTAATTCATTAACTGCATAATCATACCCCAAAGTGAATTCTCCAAAAACTTTGATTTTGTAATCTAATTTTTGAACATCAGTGATCGTTGCAGGATTCTCTACAACATCGACCATTCTCACAAAATTTCCTTCAAGAGTTGACGCAATGTGATTTGCATTCATACCAGGTATACCAACAATGGGACGCTCACCTAAACGAGTTCTATTTCGTTTATCAGCTGAGTAATCAGTATTTTTTCCAAAAGTATCTTCATACAATAATTTGTAATTCTGAGCATTTGTTGTGCTCATTTTAAGAAACTTGATAGAGTCTTTGTATTGCTCAGGAATACCTTTTTCATAAGCCAAAACAACATCCATGATATTGGTGCTAGTGATAGCATCAGTAGGAATTTTGAAACACGGATTATCAGTATTGGCTAATAATGCAATATGAACCTGGTTTAAACCATCCATAGATGCCAACCATGCTGTTGGAGTAGCAGCATTATAAACACCTTTTACAGAAAGAATATTTACATCACTAATGATTTTTGCAGCAAGCATTGTCATTATGTGTTTTGAAATAGTCTTATCTTTTAACTCAACACCTTCATCGTATTTTTGCTGAACCCAAGAACCAAGAATCTCAGCAGGAGTAAAGGCAAAATTTACTTTTTGATGATAGTTTTTCAACTGTTTTCCTCGAAATTGCACATCGGCAGTTTCTGTCCATGTTGGACTGAAAGCTTGAACAACATGTCCCATTACTGAATTCACAGAAGCAAACTCACCGCGAATCCTAGGGATTAACTTTGCATATTTGTTCAATAGAATTTCATTGGACATAACTGCAGCGTTTAAAATCGTAGGATTTTGCGCTGCAAATCTTTTAGTTTCTTCTAAAATTTGATCTATATTCATAATTAAAATTTAAGCTTTATTATAAAACTCATTGTGAGCATCTGTTTGGATTGCAATTGAGTCTTTTTCCTCAAACTGATCACCGTCAGATTTTGCAATTGTAGCAATCGCACCGGAGCGTTTTCCGTACTCCACAACCTTAGAACCCAAAAGTTCAATTTTTGATTCATTGGTTGCTTTCGCGTCCACACCTGCAGTTAATTTAGCGGTTTCAAGCGCCGAACTAATTGCGGTTTCAAGCGCAGTAACTTTACCCTCAGCTGTAGTTACCTTTGTTCTTTCTTCTGTAAGCGCAGTATTATGTCCGGAAAGAGAAAGCTCTATCTTTTCAAGTTGTGCCTCAGTCATCTGAATTCCTTTTTTTCCGGCAATCGTAGAGATGGTTGCAATACCTTCTCCTTGAACACCGATAATTCCCTGAATTAGAGGAAAACTTTTAGTGTTTTTCGACATAGTTTTTGTTTTTAAATTAGTTTTTTCACTAGAATTATTTGTATCAGTCATAGCTTTCTTTAGCTCGTAGACTTTATTTATAGCATCTTGCTCCGTTCCAACAGCATCTACCAATCCCATTTCAAGCGCTTCTTCACCATTCCAAACTCCGCCTTTAAATACCTTGGGATTCAAGATTGATCTGGCACCTTTCATGTCGTCGATAAATTTTTGCCCATCCGGATTAAGTTCTTTGGTGATGTAGTTTTTATAATTTTTGTCTGATCCAGACATAACATCTCTGTACGATTTGTTTTTTTCCTCAGATAAATCAGAGTAAATGGTGTGTACTTTAAGACCAAAACTTTCATAATATCCATTCCAGTCAAAAAGTTCTGTGTAAATACCAATAGAGCCAATTGCATCAGCTCGTTTATTTGCAATTATAAAAGATGAAGGAGCGGAGAAGTAATATGCACCGGAACACAACAGACCGTTTGTATAAACGACAATTGGTTTCGTTTTCTTAAACTCGTTGATGTAATCGTAAAATTCGGGAGTCCCATATTTCTGACCTCCTCCTGAATCCACTTTTAAAACAACACCAGCAACGGTAGGATCATTTTTAAAGCGATCTAATAATTGCATGTATTCCTGAGTTCCAAGCATTCCGTCCCACCAATCGTAATATTTTACAACTGGTCCGATAAAATCAATAACCACAACCTTACCGGAATCATCAACCAAATTAACATCTGAGGAAGATTGATCAGCATAAGAAACAAATGCAGTTTCAAGTTCTTTGACTGTTTTGTCGACTGAAACAAGGCCGGAAGTAATCGACTTGAAATAATGAGGAATTAATGCATCCAAATATGATTCGGATACAAATAAACTGCCTTGAAAGAAATTAGAAATTTGTTTGCTCAAAATTTTACATTGTATCGTTAGTATTATTGATGATGCAATTTTACTACGATAATGAGCCGGTAAAAAGGACAGGTTTTTAAGTTAAAACCTTTAAAAAGTAAGCGTTTCCACGACATGTAACGGTAAATCCATTGTCATTTTGAGGATTGGTTGTGTTGTCATCGTTATATAAATATTCCAATGGCATTTCATTACAACCTAAAATTATTCTTCCTGAAGCATGATGTAGAACCACAATAACTTTTCTATTATGTAAATTTTCTAATCCTTCAATGGTTTTTGATTTTTGATTATTAATAGATATTTCAATTTTATAATCTTTAAGCATTCCTGCATCGGTCATCTTTGAAGTAGAAGGATACTTCAAATCTTCGGGTATTAATTCATTTATAACGATTGCCAAATCTTCATCAAAAGAAATGTCACGTTTTTCCAAAACATATTTCATAGGATAAAAAACCGACTTAGAATCTAAAATAGAAACCTTAGTGATGTTTTTATAATTTTCAGAAGTTATTGCACTTATCATCGATGTAAAAATATATATTATTTAATGAATAGACTGCCCAAAAACCGAAGGACAAATCGTGGGAAAAAAAAATTGTCCTTTTATAAATTACGTACCAAATCTTTCAAAATCGTCTCCAATTTAATATCATCTTCAGTTAAATTGTAATGGAAAATAAATTGTTCAACAGCTGTTTTTTTTGGAATGTCATTCATAGAGTAATTTAATGCAACATAGGAACGAACCTCCTCTTTAAAGATACGGTCTACTTGTGAATTAAATTTTCTAATAATTTTTTTATCAATAAAAATCCCGTAATCTTCCATGTAGCGTAAGGAAATGTCTACAGGAAAGGTATACTCATCAGTAACTGCGTCAAGTACACAATACCTTTTTGAGAGAATGTCTAAAACAAGATTTCCGTATAAATTGTTTTTTGAAACAATCAATTTCTCACCTACTTTTTTTTGCAAAAATTTATACACGTGAGGCTTTACCGGAAAGTGAACCGTCACAACTGCTTTATCACTCATGTTTTTTTTGGTATTAAATTTCAATTTTCAAATATACATTAATTAATGAATATTTTTTAGGTTTTTTAGTTCAACAGTTCAACATATTGAAAACAAAGAGATTATTTTGAAATTTAGCGTTGAACTACATGAAACCTGTCGGAACTTAAAAAAATAGTTCCACATATTCCACAAAGTAAAACTCTTTTAAAATTGATTTAATGATTTGATTTATATAATGTTATTAAATATATGTGGAACTGTTGAACTGTTGAACCTTACTATATTCCGCTACTTTCACTTTCACAAACTTTTTTCAATAATGGGGGGCGGGGAAAAAAGTAAAAAGGTAAATTACTGACTTTTACCGGCGGCTATTTAATTTGTTGGCCGTGATTAATTACAGTTCTGGAGTCAACTACTCCACGTCTCAACATCCTGAATATACATTGCAATATTGGGGCGCGGGGTAGTGCATTAAATTATAATTTGAATGGTCGAGCCGTTCTTATTGTCGGCGACAATAATTACCGTTCGAACCGGTTAGTAATTTGAATGCCCGATATGTTATAATTTAGGACAGCGAGGTGTTATGATTCGAATTATCTTTGTATGCCTAAAAATGAAATGGAGATGAAAACAGATGATGAAAAAGCAAAGGAAGTTAATGACTATATTCTCAAATGGTCTAAATTGAGAAATACATCACGTGGCTTTTTCTAATTTTCATTTATTTTTTGTCAACATCCGTTAACTATAATTTGAGTCATAAACCAGATAATTAATCCTGCGATGGTCAAAAATCCGAATACATTAATTCGCCTTTCTATCCGTTTTTGCTTTTCGTTCATGGCCGTTATTTTTTTTGCCATTTCTATCTCGTGGTAATCTCTAATGTTTCTATATTTATCTGTCATAAGATCAAAAGTATTCCGTTGTTTTTATTCGTTTTTACGGATTTCCGCCATTTAGCGTGGAAACTCTGAACCAATTTCAAGCTTTGAATAATCAGTACAGTGATGTTCTAAAAAGATTTTTAAAATTTTTTCTCTTAAAACTAAATAATCCTCTTTTGACGCCGGTTTGAAATTGTAAATGGATATATTAGATTGCATACATTTATAAAGATCTTTAACGTTTCTATAACCGGAATAACAACAATCATTCCTTCCAAAATCAATTTTAAAAGACCCATATTCGTGTTTTTCAATATCACTTGAATAAAACAACCGTATATCTTCAATACGCTTAAATTTAATTTCACCGTCATGTTGTGGAATTTCCATGTAACTTTCAAGATTAAAATCTATAAAGCTTTCACTACTTTCATCTTTCAGGAAATAATGAATTTTATTTGCTTCGGTAATAGTTCCCATTTTTATATTTTTAAGAGTTAAAAAAAGAGGTCTTTCCCACGTCAGTCTTATTGTAATTTAACAGGGTGCATGAAACTTACCATTTATTCTCCCGATTATAACACATTACAACTAGCTACCTTGCCGACAAGCAAAGCTCCTTATAGAATAATGGCGTTATGCTGATAGTCTTTTTTGCTTATAATCAAGAACAGCTTCAATGTTGTGATCCAAAATTTTATAGAACCATTCCGGAGGAACTGCGTTTCCGATTAATTTAATCGCTTTTTTATGAGATAGTTTTAAGCCTTTTTGTGAAAAAAAATCCCTCGGGAATGTGCTTATTTCTGCTAATTCTTCACTCGTGAGGAAACGGGCTTTAACATCAAATTCATTTATCAATGTTACTAATTGGTGTTTTGGCTCACTTAGAATTGGAGTGAGTGGTTTGTCAAGGCTTTTTACATTGGATTCTGGTTTACCGAAACCGCTATAATACTCACAGATAAACTGAATTTTTTCGAGTGTCACTAGTTGATGAATGTCGCGGCAGGGAATTGTATTTAGAGGGTCTTCTAACTTCTGAGTTTGAATTGTTCCGTAATGCTGCGCGATGAATTGTTCAACTGTAACAAGTTGCTTTGTTTGCCGGCATAATTGCGGCCTTAACGGATCTTCAGGTAACTGAAAGAAATCTTGATGGCAATAATCTGCAATAAATTGCATTTTTTCAATGCTGATCAGTTGATGTCTATTTTCACAAGTTTGCGTTCTTAACGGCTGTTCTAAACTTTGACCTCTTGATTCTCCCGCTTTACCTCCATAATAAGTTGAAATAAATTGTGCCAAATCTGGAGTATATTTATTAATTCCGGCTCCAATTCTTCTTAAACTTTTCGGTGAGTATGCCTTACGATGATTTTTACGAATGTTCTCATTGTACTTTCTACCAAAAATGCTTTCTCCTACATTTTCTAAGTCAATATAATTTTTACATGGTATCCATGGTAATTTTCCGTCTGTACCAAATTCGTTATGCGTTGGTTCTGGCCACGATGCCTGGATACCATCTTTGTAAAAAATAGCAAAGTACCTGGTCCTTGTTGTTGCTATTCCGTCATCTGCAGCACAACGAATACTTTCCGTATAATTGTACCCCAAATCCATCATTGCTTGTTTCCATTTTTCAAATTCCTCACCAGCACGACTTTTATCCGGTTGACCATCTTCTCCAAGTGGAGCCCATTTTTTTACACCAGGAACATTTTCTACGGTTAATACTAAGGGATTAAGAAATTTTATATACCTATACAATTCCCATCCCATCATATAACTTTTTTGATCTATTCTTTTTGAGCCAATTGCGGGTGTATGATAATCACATTCAAATGAAGCTTGTATAACATCTACACGCTCTAATTCGTGTTCGTCCTGCATATAGATATCGGCAAAGTAAACTTTGGTGTTGTTTAAATGAAAATAAGCCGTCTTACAGGCAATATTGTCATGATTTAAAACCCAACGAACATCGACATTTGGATGTTTTTTGGCTGCTGAAGCGCAACCAAGACCACCGGCGAAAAACTCGGCATATTTTGCTTTTTTTGAATTACTTTTAATAGCATCCGGATCGTAGTTAAGATTGAGGTTATATTGGTTTGTATTGATTTTCATAGTTTAATTTTTTAATAAAAGTTCACTTTGTTTTCCGTTGTTAGAATTCGTCATTGTCAAAGGATAATTAATCCATATACATTCCTGAACCTGTTTTGATCGGATGTTGTTCTTCTTTGTTGGAAATTTAATTTTAATCCATCCTTTGCTTTCAAAGAGTTCATAAATCAAATCGCAATCGTATCCGGATATCATTGCATAGCCTTTTATGTTATAAAGTATGGTTGCCAATTTGGTTTTATCTCCAGACATCATTCGTTTTTTTTACGGTTGGTTACTTGAATTTTAACATTTTTATAAGGAATCTTAAAAGGAAATCTCACATTAGGATTTCGGGGATTTTCTATAAATGAAATCGAATCGTTTTTTATCTCATATTCATTTGTATAATAACTCCTATTATTTGAATCTGTGATTTGATAGTTTGTTATGAAATGCCCGGTTGAACAGGAAAACAAGTAGAAAAGCCA
This sequence comes from Flavobacterium sp. T12S277, assembly GCF_048514875.1. NCBI lineage: Bacteria > Pseudomonadati > Bacteroidota > Flavobacteriia > Flavobacteriales > Flavobacteriaceae > Flavobacterium > Flavobacterium sp. T12S277. The sequence goes on from NZ_JBLYEG010000005.1 coordinate 214,029, forward strand.
CGACGAAATAAAACCGAGTCCAAACCATAGCATTCTTATAATATTCTGATTGCTTTTCTCTTCTTTGTGTTCCATTTGATGTAAGCAGGCTTCTTTGTGAAGCCCGCAAACGGTACAATTAGTATTCTTCATTGTCTAATTGGATTAAGTAGGTCTGGTATCGCTCAAAACACATTTTTAATTTTTCCCAACAAGCATCTTCAATCAAACTATTAAAACTATCAAACAGTATTGAATCACCTTCTAATGCGACATTTGGTGTATCTTTTTCAATATCTTTTTTTGAAACGGCTGCAGTATATTCACAGTCATAAAAAGAAAAACTAGCCCATACAACTTGCAACTCATTGGGATCAGTTGTTTTTCCATCTAGACTTAGCAATGTTATATTTTTATCCCAACTTTCATTAATTCGCATAATTTTACTATTTAGAGGTTAACGGTTCAATTGTGAACACTTCAGTTTCATAATCATCATCGTGACAAATTATATTTACAAAAAGACCAGGAGAGTACTCTTCCTCAGTAACTTTTTTTAATCCGGAAGAATACTGAGTTAACAGCTCACCAACAGGCATTTTGTGAAATTTTTGTTTTACGAAACCAAAGCCTTCTAAACCGTCTTTTATTCCTCCCCTGGTTAGGCCTTTTGCCAAATGTTTTGCAAAATCTTCTTGTCTGCAATCTTCGTCAGTTTCAAAAAAGCTTTCCGACCATTGTTCAATTACTTCATTTGTATATATTGCGTCGTCGATTTCGATTTCATATTCATCAATACGTGTTACTTCAACTTTATATTTTCTTAAGGCCATGATTATTGTTTTATAGGTTCGTTTTGAAATTCTCTTCTAACATTGGTTCCTTCAGAAAGAAATGTCATGTAATCTGTGTCTGGGTATTTCACTTCTAATTTCCCCCATTCTCTACCAATTCCCATTTTATCTAAACCTGTAACTTCTTTTTGGGCAACAACGTCACCACTTTGAAAAGGCCTTTTTGATTTAGTTTGTACAACTAGATATTTATACTTTGCCATATTTTTTAATTATTTGAGGTTGAACGAAAAGCTGATGGTTTTACGATCTGATCATCTTGTACCATCAAGTAAGTTTTTACAGGATAAACTGTGGAGCGTAACGAATTTTTCATGTTATAACCTCCCGTCGCAAATCCATTAGAATCGATGTGTAATAATTTTGAGGTTATACCGAATTTATTTGCGCAATTCTGGTTGTTTTTTTCCCAAGATTTGAAATCTGTAAATTCTCCAATAAATTGAACTTTTATCGAAATTGTAGTGATCCTATTTTGATTTGTATTTTCCATTTTCTTTGATATTAAAATTTAACTTCTAGATTTTTTGTGTGAATTTCTCTGATTATTTCAGCATTACTTATGCTGTTCTGAGATACTTGTTCCCACTCCTTAACTCCTTTTTCTTTGACAAACTTTAAGCTTGTGTTAATTGCAGATAGGTTTTGCCGGGTATTTACAATCCCTCTCTGAATTTTACCCAGAGATTGATAAACCTGAGTGTCGTGGACTTTCCTTCGTAAACTTTTGTGTGTGTTTTTCATCGCTAAATGTTTTGATTATTAATTGTTTTTAAAAAGTCGTTTTTAATGCATGTTAGTTTATATAACTCGAAAATTTTGTCCCATACAGACGGCACTACCTCTTTTACTTTTTGAATACCACGAGGTGTCTTTATCACAGTTTCTTTAACAGAAGCTACTTTTTCGTAGTAGTGATCACCAACTTTCTCTTCTCCATTGGTATTGATTATAATTTTATACCTTCCATTGTTCGAACACTTTGGATAGATTGTAATTTTATGATCATTACATGCCTTTGCGTATTTGTAAAATTCTTTGCCGTCCATGATTAATAACCTTGAGGGAGTTCAATATTTGTTTGTGTATCATTGATATCATCAACATTCAAAATTCCTAAACGCTGCATCATTGAATAATTTAAAGCATAACCGCTAGGGCATCTATTTCCCATTCTACGGCTGCCAAATAATCCGATGAAGTATTTCTTAGATTTAAAATAATTTCGGATTGTCGTCATTCTAATTAGCTCTTCGCCTTGTCTTTTAGTAACTTCTTTCTGATAATCCTGCCATATTTTATTGAAGTTGATAAATATTATTTTATCGTTCTTATCGTTTGTGTAGCTTATCTTTTCTCCTTTTTTCGGGATGTAGTCAAACTTTGATTCTCGTGTGATTTGAAAGTCTTCGCCTTGTTTGATTGTATGGTTCTCAATTAAATATTCAACAATTCTCCAGAACGCTGCCAATCCATCTGAATCAGCAATTGTTTCAGAATTATCAATAATGGCATCTTTTGTTAAGTTTAAATACTCTTCGTAAGTGAACGGGAATCTGAATTTGTCCTGAAGCATTTTTACTGTAACCAAAAGCTGTAAATAATTATCAAAAATTCTATTTTGATATTCCTGGTCTTTTAATACCAGTTTTAAATCCTTTGCTGTTTCTGCGTAAATACGGGTCATGTTTTTCGTCATGAATTCTCGATGCTTAATCACATCCAAAATAAAAGAGGATATTCCGGCTTTATTCCACGCAATCAGTTTGTTATATTCTTCCTTTTCTCCTGCAGTATATTCCTTGTTTTCAAAGTTTGCCATAATTGATCTTGAAGGCAAAGCACCGTCATCTCGGGTAGGTAAATATTGTCCGGAATAGTATACTGCAGAGTTTATTTTATCTACCGTAGTTTTATTACTGTCAAATCCTTTTCCTTTTTCGCGACCAATTCCGTTCCAGGTTCCTTTCAAAGTCTGGTGCATTGCTTCGTCGATATCGTCGCGCATCTCATCACAAAAAACAATTGTATTTTTACATCGAGTTAGACGTCTGGATAATCCCACAAGGGTACTTGTATTCAATTCTAAAGGGTTTAAATTCCAATAGAAAAAAGATTGTAGACAGCTTCCAAATCCCGATTTACCGCTATCCTTTTGACCAAATCCTCCAAAAAGGGGAAAGAAATTGTAATGTTGAATAAACAGATCTCGAAAGTTTGCAGCAAAACAAAAGGCAACTCCCAGTTTTCCTTTATCACCAAAAACAGTAACCATTTGGTCAGCCCATTGATCAATTGTTACCGGAGCAGGTTTATGTACAAAATGGCGATCGTTTTCAAATGGATCATCGCCTTCATTGGCAGCTTTATATATCTCAGAATGTGAAGGAGAATAGAAATGTGTGATATCTGATCTGTACTCGCTATCAGTTTTTTCGAGACCTTCCACATGTACAATTCCGTATTTGTTCACTTTGTGGAATCCATCGTTATGATAGACACCATCTGCAAATGCAAAGAATCCCTGACGTTGTTGTCCAAGTATCTTAAGTTCTGATGCTGTAACAAAATCATTGAGTAGTTTTTTAGCGATCAGCTGAAAATCGTTGACATTTGTTCCTGGTTCAAAAAAGAAGAATCCCTCCTGAATTAAGCGTTCTTTTATTTTAGTGAAGTTGATTAAATCTGTACTTTCAAAGTCAATCAGCCGTTTGTGTCCCTGTGTATTTATGACCTCGCAAAGTCGTTTATTATCAGCTCGACCTTCAACGTGAAAAAGAGGTATCATTCTAAAATTTGTACCGATAATAAAGGAATTTTCACGCTTAAACCAATAAACGTTACCGATCTCACAAAAACGATCCGTTAAAAATTGATCCTTGTTAGCACCTTCAGGGAGTCCCAAAATTTGAAACTCTTTTTTGTCCGTGTCCAGGCTCTTCCTTTTTTGTGCTTTTTCTTCCTCCTCCTCAGTGCATTTTATGATGTTGGTTAAAACTTGTGGTTTCTGGTCCAAAATCTTAGAAACATGTTTTACATAGCTTGCCTGCGTAATTTTATTTTGTATTGCATGCAATGTATTGGCCATTTCTTCAACAGCTTGTGAAATTAGGGAAGGATCATGCTGGGGTAAATCGGCCAGTTCTTCTTTGAGTTCTTTTTCAAGTTCTGTAACTGTTTTAAGTACCGAATCATTTACTTTTTTTGCTTCTTTTCTGTCAGGAAGTGTAAGGGTTTTTAACTGCTCATCATTAAGTATTTGATGCTTTAATTCTTTAATAGTATGATCTAATTCTTTACGAAGGGTTTCCTCTAATGCAATTAATTCAGGGTTTTTCGCCTGAGCGAACATCAATTTAGATTTCCATAAAATAGCATCCTGGCTATTTTTGGTAATGAACTCGTTAATGTTACATTCACGTGATAAACTATCAGGATCATGACCTTCTGGGCAAATTACTATTTCAACCTTGAATCCTTGTTTTAGAAATATATTGATGTTTCTTAGTGCTGCTTTAAGTCCGGCTTTGTCGCCATCAAGAAACATAATTACATGCTTACAAAAACGGCCTAATAATTTTACCTGCAGATCAGTTAGCGTTGTACCACATGGTGCAATTGAGTTTGTAGCACCATTTTGATGTAAAGCCATTACATCAGTATATCCCTCTAGTAAAATTGCTTTACCTGAAGAAGTTATTGACTTCTTTGCTTGCCAAATCCCATACAATACCTTTTCTTTTTGGTACAGCTTGCTCTCCGGAGAATTTAAATATTTTGCGTATTTTTTGGAATCCTCAGAATTATCGGTTCGTGCACCAAATCCAATAACCTCTCCTTTTTCGTTTTGAATAGGAAACATTATCCTATTACGGTAAAAATCGTAGGAGGAACCATGTTCTGTTTTAGTATAACCAAGCGACTTGGCAATTTCAAACTGGCCAATATTTATCGCCGGAGTAGAAATAAAGCTTTTTTGATCAGGAGCAAACCCCACCATAAAACTTTCGATGATTTCCGGAGAAAATTTTCTTTCATTCAGCATAAGGTCTTTTGGCCATTCTGCGATATCCAGTTTATGAAATTGCTTTTGATATTCTTCGTTCATGAAGTCAACCAATTTTTTCATAACCAACATTTCGTCCTGCAGCCTTTTTAAATCTTCTGATTGCTCTTCATATTGCAAAACAATACCGCATACTTCGGCAGCTTTCTCGATAGCTTCAAAAAAGTTTATAGAGAAACGTTTCATTAAGAATTTAACAGCGTTTCCTCCGAATCCGGAAGAGTAGTCAAAAAATGTGTTTTTGACTTTATTTACACATAACGAAGGAGTTTTATCATGATCATTAAACGGGGATTTGCAAAAGTCATGAACGCCTTTTTTAACTAGTACTTCAGATGCGCCAATTACTTTATGGATGTCTGCTTCATCTAAGACATTATCGATTGAGGATTGTTTTATAAATCTCATATTATTCCTCGCTTTTTAATTGATTTTCAAAAACTTCCTTTTCCTGTCTTAAAGAAATAGTTGCTCTGTCCATTTCTTTTTCGGTAAAAAATCCAGAACGCTCGAGGTTGTCGATTTGTTCTTGCAATAATTCTATTTTGGACATTAAATTATCGTTTGACATAATTGTTTATTTTGGTTTGGTAAGCTTCACTTTATTTATAATTTACTTTTTGGGTCAATTTTTTTCAGCTTCTTTCGATAGAATTGCTTAATTGTATTTTTTTCGTCTGTGGTCATAGAATCAGACATTTCGACCTCATTTAATTTGATCGCTAGGATTTCTATCTGTGCTTTAATTGGTACATTTAAGAACATAGTTTGAGATTTAAAATTTGTAGATCATAACCACGTGCTACTAGTTTTGCTCTAGAAAAAACACTCATTTTTTTAAACAGAATCTGTTTTTTTGATTCAAAATTGTTCATTGAAACTTGTAACTTTTCAGCTATTACGGGAAGCGTGTCTTCAGTTGCCAAGTGTTTTATGATCTGAATTTCAAAAGGAGTAATGATCCGGCCATTGACCTTAAAAAAACCACAAACAATTCCTTCCATCGGACACGAACCACGATATCCGCATTCGTGATATTCCGCTTCTGAAAACTGGCCGTCTTTAAAATCCGCAGCTAAATCAAAGCCACCGAATTTGCACTCGGCATATTTTTCTAGTTGTGCTTTTAAAGAGGTAAAACCCGCAATTTCTAAGGCTTTTACTACTGATGGAAATTCGTGCATCTCATCAGTCAATTTTTTAATAAATGATTCAGGTAATTCGAAAAGTTTTTTTACAGCGCCTGAATGTGTGGCCATCATTTGACCGTTCACAGAAAACAGTTCTATGTTTTCATCAACTAAACCGGAGGGAATTTGTATATTTGTCATCGCTAAATGTTTAAACAAACCTCGAAGGCTTTAATTAGTTCTAGAGGTTTTTTTCTTTTTACGTCCGAATTGCTCCAGTGTCTCCTTGTGTTTATTTCCTACTTCAACAAGAGCAAGCATGATATCTTCATTAAAAACTTTATTATCTCCATTTTTAACTCTTGAGATATATACTTTGGAATATGTCTTTTTAATTTTTCCACTTTGGAACTTTTCGTCCAGAATCTTTTTCGCTTGCACAACGTAGTTTGTTGGCAAAGACCCTAAAGCCTCATTTACAGCTTTTAGGGTAAACGCACTGTTTTTTTCTTCAACAGAAATGTTATCTTTGTTTATCATTTGTATATATTTTGTTTATGTTTCGTTTAGCAAATATATATTAATTAATGAATATATTAACTAATCAATGAAGATTTTTTTAAAAAAAGTTCACTAATGACTATAGAAGGAGATAAAATAAGGGCGTTAATTGAAGAGTATGGGAGACAAAAGGAATACCCTGAAAAGTCCTATATACCAAAGTTTTGTGAAGATTTTGATCTCAATTACACACAGTGGTTTTCGTACACGAAAGAGAAACAGAAACCAGGAATAAAAATTATATACTCTTTAATGAATATTTTTCCAAATCTCAATTTAAACTGGCTTTTGAAGGATGAAGGACAAATGTTTTCGTCTAGTGATAACTATTTAAAAGTTTTAGAACCAGGAGCCAAATATGTTAAAGAAGTATCTAATTTGGACCTGATGAATAAGCTTGAAGAGCTTCATAGGGACTTAAAAACAGTGGGAGTAAAGTAGATTTGAAGCTTTGACCTGTGTCAAATATGTGTCAAAAGGTATCGTAATCACTATAATATTTCGATAAAATAGGATTGAAAACAAGAGGTTTGTAATATTGAAGTAATGCAAAGAAAATCCCTTCCTCTCTGCAAATTTTAGCTTAAAGAATACCAAACCCCGAAACCCATGTTTCGGGGTTTTTTTATTAACTTTCCTCAATTATCAATTCCGCATTAAATAAGGTTGTAATAGTTGAAAGCAATATTGTTTCTTTTTGTGCTGAATTGAATGTAAAAAACTTTTTGAAGATGGAAAAGCAAGGACTTATTTTTTACCATACTGTTGACGGAAAGTCTACTGTAGAACTTTTTGACAGAGATGGGGATGTATGGATGAGCCAAAGTCAAATAGCAGAACTTTTTGACACCTCCATACCTAATATAAGTATGCATGTATCTAATGTGCTGAAAGAAAAGGAGTTGGTATCCGATTCAGTTGTTAAGGATTACTTAACAACTGCCTCAGATGGTAAGCAATACAATGTTGCATTTTATTCTTTAGCAATGATTTTGGCAATTGGTTTTAGAGTGCGAAGTAAAAGAGGAACCCAGTTTAGGCAGTGGGCAAACCAAAACCTACAGGAATATATGATTAAGGGTTTTGTCATGGATGATGAACGCCTTAAAAACCCAAACGGAAGAACAGATTATTTTGATGAATTACTCGAACGAATTAGAGATATTCGGGCTTCTGAAAAGAGATTTTATCAAAAAATTCGTGATTTGTTTACCTTAAGCAGTGACTATGACACAACAGATAAAGCTACTCAAATGTTTTTTGCCGACACACAAAACAAAATGTTATATGCCATTACAGGAAAAACAGCTGCCGAAATAATTGTCTCGCGTGCCAATGCGGATGAGCCAAATATGGCATTAAAAAGTTGGAAAGGAAGTATTGTACGCAAACAGGATATCTATGTAGCAAAAAATTATCTTATTGCTGATGAGATAGACACGCTAAATCGTTTTGTGGTGGTATTTCTTGAAACTGCCGAATTGAGAGCAAAAAACAGACAAGATATTACAATGGATTTCTGGAAAACAAATGTTGACAGAATTATAGAGTTTAATGATAGAGAAGTTTTAACTCATAAGGGAAAAGTTACTCATTTACAAATGGAAGAAAAAGTAGATGCCGTTTATGAAGCATTTCATAAACAACGTAAACAGTTAGAGGTCAAAAGGGCAGATGAACAGGATCTCGTAGAATTGAAGCAATTGGAAGATAAGCTTAAAAATAAATAAAACGGTTTTCTTTTTTACACCAGTGCCTTATATCTTAGATTTCCTTAAGGTTGTTCTTGTAAGTACGGCCTATGGGCAACTCCTTGCCGTCTCTGAGCTGTACCATACGTGAATTGAATGATACGATGTGGCTTTTCAAAATCAGGTATGATTTATGTATTCTGATAAATCCCAGATGACGGTGCATTTCTTCAAACTTTGCCATACGTTCCAGGACCATGTATTTTTTATAGCGGGATACAATTTTGAGGTATTCTCCAAAACCTTCTATCCAAAAAATATCATCCAGTTTTACTTTGTTTACAATATTGTCGGATTTAAACATAATATAATCTTCAACAATGTTTTTAGACTTTATAAAGCGGTGGTATTCTTTGGCTTTTGTAATGGCTTTTTCAAAACGCTCAAAACTTATGGGTTTTATAAGGTAATCTACAACATCAAGCTCAAATGCTTTGGCCGCATGCTGTTCTTCAGCGGTTATAAAGATACAGAGCGGCTTGTTGTGTGTATTTTGCAGTAATTCTATCCCGTTGATGCCGGGCATATTAATATCCAGTATCAGCAGGTCAGCTTCATTGTGCTGCAAAAAATCCATGGCTTCCTTTGGGTTGCTGTAGGTAGCCAGCAACTTTATGTCATCCGTTTTGGCACAATATTGTTTTATCAGCTCCAGCGCAAGGTATTCATCGTCTACGCCTACAACCTGCAATTGATTCATAACTTTATTTTGAGAGTAGAAAAGTACGTCTTATTTGATAATTCATCAAACAATTCATAATTTTCTGTGTATTCCATTGCAAGTATTTTTTTCAATGCAACCAGTCCCATTCCGTTATATCCTTTGTTATTACTAACCTGAGCGTGCTCTGGTACAGAGTTCTCTATCCGGAACAACAAGTTATCATCGATCTTATCAAACTTCACAACAATATAGGCATCTATAGCGGTCCCAATGTCTGAATGTTTAAGTGCATTCTCAAAAAGAGTAAAATAGATAGAAGGAGGGACCTCTACCTGTTCCTGGGCTTCACTGTCATTTAGCTCAAATATGATATTGAGTGTATTGTTGTATTTGAGCTGGTACAAACCCGCAAGTGCCTTCATTATTTCAAACTCTTTGTGTATGGCAATCGTTTTTTTATCGGTTTCATATATAACATATTGCAGCAACTGACTGAGCTGTAGTATTGCTTCGGTCGTATTAGCATGCTGGCTGTAGCTGCCCGCATAAATATTATTAAGCGTATTGAGTAAAAAGTGAGGATTTATCTTTGACTTCATAAGGTTGAGGTCGGTCTCATTTTTTTTTACTTCAAGGTCGAGATAGTCGTATTCTATTAAAAATTTATGTTTTGATATTCCCAAAAAGGAAGCTACTAAAATCACGATACTTTGCGAACTGTAAACGCTTATCAAAAAAAGCGTTTGGTCTTGTGCTACACCGCTCCCTTTTGAAAATTCAGGTTCAGCGAGTAGTCGTAGCAATGTTGTGGATATAAATAATATCAGGGCATACAACAGGTATTCAGGATACTTATTGGTTTGATAATAGGCGGGAACTAAATAGGCATAACAAACAATATACAAGGCAGTATTGATTACCATAATAAATAGTATCCTATACAGTGCAAAAGGCATTTCGGTAAAATAAAACATTGAAATTATGAGAAAGGAGGTGTATATCACAAAAAATAAAACATGTTGAAACCGGATAAGGTTTGTCCATTGTTTTTTCATGAGGCTGCCTATAATCTTTTGTTCAAACAGTAATCTAAAAGCTACAAGGAGGATAATGATGTTTATTAGTAAAACCATACTTTTTTGTGTTAAAAATTATTCACCCTTTAAAATTATATCATTTAAAATACAAATATCATTATTTTAAAGTATGCACTTTGCGTTGTTTGTTTATTAAATGAGTCGTTCGTTGAAAATTAATTTTTTGAGAAAATCAATCCTATACTTTTACCTCAGACAAATAAATTAACAATTTATCAGAATGTATAGAATTTATATATCAATCATGTTTTTTTTAATGCTTTTTTCTACGAAAGCATCAGCACAACAAGATAATCTTAACATGTGGCTGCAATATACAATGTCGGCAAAACTGAGCGAAAAGTACAGCTTTACAGCCCTTTCTCAATATCGTGCATACGATTTGGTAAAAGATTCACGTCTTTTTTTAGTTTCTACCTATTTGGAAAGAAAGTTAGACAACGACCTTTATCCGGCTGTGGGTTATATGTTTTTGGTGCTTCAGCCCTACACAAGTCTTACCGATAAAAAGGTACGTTATGAAAACAGACCGTTTCAGCAGTTAACGATCAAAAGCAAACTGGGTCGTACCACCTTATTACACCGTTATCGTGTCGAGGAACGTTTTTTAACCAATCCTGATGATTTTGTTTTGAGACTGCGTTATCTTATATCGTTAAAAATCCCATTGGGTAAAGAAAAGGGAAATAACCTTTTGTATGGCATTCTAAAAAATGAAATCAGGATGAATGTGGTAAAGGAAGAACAATTTGACAGCAACAGGATTACAGCCGGATTGGGTATTAATCTCGGTAAACAATCAGCAATAGAACTTTCATTTGTCAATCAGGTAAGTCCTGATGATACAAGCAACTATGTATTGGCGGGTTTTAGAAACTCATTTGACTGGTCGGCTAAAACAGAAAATAATTAAACTTAAAAATATAGAGTCATGCTTACAATCTTAGGATTTTCAATGATCATTGTATTTATGTACCTGATCATGACAAAACGCTTGTTTCCGTTAACGGCGCTAATACTTATCCCTATACTTTTTGCCATTGTAGGAGGTTTCACTGCCGATCTTGGTTCGATCATCATGGAGGGTGTAAAGAATATTGCTCCTACCGGCATTATGCTTATTTTCGGGATACTTTTCTTCAGTATAATGATTGATGCCGGATTATTTGACCCGCTGGTAAATCTGATATTAAAGTTTGTAAAAGGCGATCCTTTAAAAATAGCCGTGGGTACTGCCTTGCTTACCATATTGGTTTCGCTTGATGGTGATGGTGCTACTACCTATATGATAGTTGTGGCCGCAATGTTGCCCTTGTATAAAAAACTGGGCATGAACCCGCTTGTTCTCGCGTGTATTATAATGCTTGGTGGCGGGGTAATGAATATACTGCCTTGGGGCGGGCCCACGGCACGTGCAATGACCACTCTTAAAATGGATGCGTCGGAACTGTTTATGCCTATGATACCAGTCATGATTGGCGGTATACTATGGGTACTATTTGCAGCATTCTGGCTTGGGCTTCGCGAAAAAAGAAGAATTGCTCGCGAAGGTGACACGAACAAGTATCTTATAAAGGAGGAAGAAGTTGTTATAGAACGCGAACTCAGGAGACCAGGGCTGATATGGTTTAACCTTCTGCTTACCATACTACTACTGGCCTCAATGATGTTTGATGTACTGCCATTGGCCGTTTCCTTTATGATCGCATTCTGCATTGGGCTTATCATTAATTACCCCAAAGTAGAGGAACAGCAAAAAGTATTGAAACTGCATGCAGGCAACGCCCTTTCTGTAGCATCGATGATATTTGCGGCTGGTATTTTTACAGGCATACTTTCCGGTACCGGAATGATGGATGCTATGGCAGCTTCTATGATAGCAATGGTTCCCGATACCTGGGGCAGTGCTTTTCCGGTTATAACAGCAGTAAGCAGTGCACCGTTAACCTTTTTTTTAAGCAACGATGCTTATTATTTTGGGATACTGCCATTAATTACAGAAACCGGTATACACCTGGGGGCTACAAAGTTAGAAATAGGAGTAGCATCACTTATCGGTCAGGGAGTTCATTTGTTAAGTCCGCTTGTACCTTCTACCTATCTTTTAGTAGGTTTGGCAGGTGTTGAGTTTTCTGACCACGTAAAATTTACTATAAAATGGGCCTTGGGTTCATCATTAGCGATGCTTATTGCGGCGATGCTTATCGGGTTAATAACTTTTTAAAATTACCTTTACGGAGCAATTTAATGAGTAAGGTTTAAAAAATGGATACCACACAACAACATCCGGAAAGCACTGGAATACCGCAAAAGTATTTGAAAAATTTAGCAGCTTATGTTACCCTAGCATTGCTGTTAGGAATTGCTGTAGGTCACTATTATCCCGAACAGGGTATTCAGCTGGATTTTTTGGGCAGTGGATTTTTATACCTTATTGAACCGCTTATACAGCCCATCATATTTTTAACTATAATTATAGGTGTAAGCAGTATTGACAATCTTAAAAAAGTGAGCCGTGTAGGACTTAAGGCGCTCGTTTATTTTGAAATAATTACTACTCTTGCCATGATAATGGGCATAATGGCAGCATTATTTATAGAACCGGGCAAGATAGAAAAAAGATTTATCGATGCAGCCTTGCCCAAACATTTTACAGCTACCGAATCATTGGATGGTGGCTGGTTTAACTTTATAATACTTAATCGACCGTTGGTATTGGTTTTGTTGGCAGTCATAACAGGTGTTTTGCTTAGCCTTTCGCCGGGTCGGGCAAAGTATGTAACCACCCTGCAAAAACTTATGACCTTTTTGTATAAGATATTGATGTATCTGTTTTTGCTTATACCGGTTGCTGCTTTTGGCGGAATGGCTTACGCAGTATCGCGGTTTGGTATACACAGCCTGTTGCCTTTGGGTAAATTGCTGGCGACTACTTATATAACCATGGCATTCTTTGTATTTATAGTACTGGGACTTTTGCTGCGGTATTACAACATAAGTCTCTGGAAGTTTCTGAATTATATTAAAGAAGAACTGCTTATTGTTTTTAGTACATCATCATCCAGAACAGTATTTCCTTTAATTGTTGCAAAGCTTGAAAAAGCAGGCTGCAGTAAAGCTGTAGTAGGTCTTTCAATACCGCTGGGCTATTCTTTTAACCTTGCGGGTGCGTCTATATTTTTGCCCGTATGCACCTTGTTTGTTGCTCAGTTGTTTGACATCCCACTTACTCTTCACGACATCATAACTATAGGACTGGTTATCATGGTTACATCAAAAGTAGCATCGGGAATACCAGGATCTGGTTTTATCGCTCTTACCATAACATTTACAACACTCAATAAATTTCCTTTAGAAGGCTTGGCACTGCTTTTCAGTATTGATAAGTTTATGAACGAAGCCCGTACCATAACTAATTTTATAGGTAATGGGGTAGCCGTTATACTCATTTCGAAATATGAAGATGACTTTGAGCCAAACCCCGAAATAGACCTTTCGATATCAAAATAAATAAGCCATAAGGCACCATTCTTTAAAATAATACAAAATGACTGAATTACTTACTACTATTAATAGCCTTTGGCAAGATATTATTGCACATCCCGGTACATCCCTGGCAATTATTGGAAACCTTATTCTTATTGAAAGCCTGCTTTCTGTAGATAATGCAGCCGTACTGGCTACAATGGTAATGGATTTACCTGAAAACCAGCGTGACCGTGCGCTAAAGTATGGTATTTGGGGCGCTTATTTTTTTAGGGGTGTTGCCATGATATTTGCTTCGGCACTTATTGCTATTTGGTGGCTTAAGCCTATTGGTGGACTGTACCTGCTCTATCTGGTGTATTCATGGTACAAAGACAAGCAAAAGGAGGGAGGCGAAGAAGAAAAAGTAAATAAGGAAGGTAATTGGTTATACCGTGTAACAGTAGGCTCAATAGGCCATTTTTGGGCTACTGTTTGCCTTGTGGAGCTTATGGATATGGCCTTTTCAATTGATAATGTCTTTGCAGCTGTGGCCTTTACACCAAACGTCATATTAGTATGTATTGGTGTATTTATAGGTATTTTGGCGATGCGTTTTATAGCACAGTGGTTTGTGGGGCTTATGCAAAAATACAATTTTCTGGAAACCGCAGCTTTTGTAGTAATTGCCATTTTAGGAATTAAACTGGCGTTGTCCTTATATGAACATTTTTATCCCGAAACAGCATTAAGTAAATTCTTAGGAAGCCATGCTGCAGATATAGGAATCTCGGTCCTTACCGCTGCTGTATTTTTTGTACCGATACTAACCAGCACCTTCTTTAATTTTCCAATGAAAACCAAACCAGTTGCCCATAAATAAATTATAAGCTTATGAGCGAAGAGCAGTTGAAGGAGTTAGTGTAAGCGTAACTGTATGGAGGGTTCGAATCCCTTTCTGTAAAATAAAAAACCCCGCAATTTCATTTTTTAAAATTGCGGGGTTTTATGTTTAAGATCTAAACAAAAAGATCTTTTTTTCATATCATTATTTTCCTGCTGGCAGCAAAGAGTTACCTTCCAATGACCAGCCAAAAGGAATATCTAAACCAAACCATTTAAGTGAAGAATAAGCAATATCGGTCATTTTTGGCACTTCTCCAGTAATTGCTTTTCCGCATTTTAAAGGATCGGTACCGGAAGTCCAGGTTGGATTATTGCTTAGCGACATAGAAATATTACTTGGGCTTGAATCGGTAAAAATATTTCCTGACCCCGTATCTCCTTTCCAATATCCTATCAGGCTACTGTAATCAGGATGAGAAGTGGTTACAGATGTGCACATATTATTTAAAATGGAAGATTCGGGCAGGGCTTTGTTCCAGATACGAACTTCCGCGATATTTCCATTGATGGTTCGACCGTAAGCTAAAGTTCCGTCTTGACCAATTGCAAGCGGGAGACCTGAAGATAAGCTTCCGAAATCGCTACTGATAGCTGCCTGATTAACAAGAGCACCGTCTTGGTAAATTTTGAATGATCGGGCTGTACGGTCTACTACCATAACCAGATGGTGCCATTTCCCGTCGTTAATCGGATAACTTCCCTTTAAATCCATTCGACTTGATCCGGTTCCAATATTTGCTCGCCATGAGGCGCCGTCGCCTGCAATTACAAACCCCGAATTTGATCCGGACGCCCATTTTTTGTTTGAAACAATAGCGGGATCACTTGAGAAACTGGATGTTTTCACTCTACATTCGACTGTGAAATCTGAAGTTCCAAAATTATAAAGAGGATTCGTGGTTGAGGCGTAAATTTTGTTAGAGTTGAAGTTTACAAATGATCCGGTTATAGAGGTTTCAGGATCGGCTTGTTGTGTAGGGAAATCTTTGTTGTGAAAAATAGTAAAAATATTTCTCTCCTGATAAGACGAACCACCATGAGATTTACCAACTCCACCGTGATCAGTGGAGACAATTATCAGCCAGTCTTCATTAGCATAGGTGGACCTGCTTTTTAAGGCATTTAAAATTTCTCCAATATAAACGTCTATCGTTTCAATAGCGGCTTTATATTCAGGAATGCTTCCCGAAAATCCGTAGGCATGTCCTGCGTGGTCAACATCATCAAAATGTAGAAATAAAACATCAGGATTATTGTTTTTGAGGGTATTTACAGCTTCGTTTTTTACCTCAAGATCGGTTGCAGGTGTTTTTTCTACATCAATACCATCAATTATATAATTATTAATGGGTTTCCAGAATGCAATAGATACAGTGTTCAGGGCAGGATTCTGGGTTTCAAGACGTTTTAAAAAACTGGGGTAAAGAGCAAAATTTGGAGTTGAAAAAGAATTGTCGGTAACGCCATGTTTTGATGACGAAACTCCCGTAAGCATCGTAGACCATCCGTTTCCGCTCCAGGTAGGAGAGTTGGTCAGAGCATCAAAACTGTAAACAGAATTGTTGAGCAAGCTTTTAACATTTGGAGTGTTCGAACTCATTAAGGCATCACCTCTGCACCCGTCTATCCCGATAAGGAGCAGTTTTTTTGTTTTGGGGGCCGACGGTTCTGATTTTTGATCAGAGTGACTGTCGGAGCAGGAATAGTTTAAAAATAGAACTATCAGGATCGCGACAGAACTAAGTAGGGTTTTTCTGTTCATTTTCTAATTATTTTAAGGGGGTAAGTAACTTTACTAAACTGCTGCAAGTTCGGTATTAAAAGGCGCTTTATACATGATAAAAATCATACTGTACTGAAAAACAGCATATTGCTTTCTGTGGTTTGGATAGCTATTGCTCTGAAATTGTTAATTTGTAAGGCCGGGATTTTTCGTTATGCTATTTCTGATACTTAGCTTATGTCCGGAATGGATTTAGAGGAGAATAAAAAAATGAGATCAGAATTTCAAACAATTTTTATCATTTTAAAGAATACTTTCCAGTGCTTTTTTTAGATTATTTTATTAAATAAATTATTATATATTTGGCGCCGCTGTCAATATATTATTTTAATGGATTTACCTCCCTATTCACCAGGTCTTCACAAACTGGTAACACTACATGTCGACGAAATTTCGAAATTAACCAATAGTCAGGGCTTTGTCTCTGTAACTCATTCTATTTTAGAAAAATATGAATTGGAGAAGGTGGGAGTGATTGTGCACAATTTTGACAACAATAGTTTTACAATTTCATTCTGTTTAAAAGAATCGCATATCTGCATACACACCTGGCCCGAATACAACCAATTGACACTGGATGTTTATTTGTGTAACTATCTACAGGATAACTCGCAGAAAGTTAAAGATGTGATGACAGATTACATTAGCTATTTTGAAGGAAAAATTATTAAAGATTTTGAAATTAACCGTTAGTATATGAAAATTCCTTGTTACGATTGTAATACAGAAACCGAATTACAGGTTGGTTTTGAGGTTGTAAATTTTGTCTGTCCTCAATGTCAGAGTTTATATGCTCGCGACAAAGAGGGACTGTTCCGCAGAAAATCGCAATATAAAACGACAATCAATGATTTTCCTTTGGCGATAGGCGATGTGGGGTTTTTAAAAGGAAGCGAATATAAAGTTATAGGCATTTTGGTAAAAAGGGTTCATCCTGATTACAGGTGGACCGAGTTTATACTCCAAAATCATAAAAATGAATTTATTTATCTTTCACTTACTCAGGGACATTGGATTTTACTAACTCAAATGGAAGAGGTTTTTGAGGTAAAAAAGCATCCTTTAATTCTGGAACACGATAACAAAGACTATAATATTTTTGAATATTCAGATGCTGCAATTATAAATGCTCAGGGGTTTTTCGATTTCGAATTGCCTCAGAACAGGAATATTCATTTAGTGGAGTACATAAGACCGCCGTACATGATTTCTGTCGAAAGAATGAATGGTGTTGAAACCGCTTTTTACGGAGAATACATTAAAAAAGGAGAAATAAAAAAGGCTTTTAAGAACATTACTTTACCGTATCAGTCTGGTACAAATATGGTTCAGCCCTATGGATTTGATCTCAGAAATACCGGAATTATTTTCTGCTTTATTGCTTTACTGATCATTACGGCCAACTGGTATATCTATAAGGATCAATTCGAACAGAATGTTTTTTCTAAATCAATAAAATTTACCGAATTTGATAATAAAGAAGTTACAAGTGATGCTTTTATTCTGAACGGAGGTTCGGCACCATTGACCATTAAAGTTTCTACCGATGTTGATAATTCATGGGCCAATCTGAATGTCGCTTTAGTAAATGAAGTGACCAATGATGAAATTTATGCAAACAAAGACATCGAATATTATCATGGCTATACGGACGGAGAGTCCTGGACAGAAGGGAATAATTCTGAAGAATTTAATATTTGCGGTGTAAAAGCAGGCAAATACCATCTTCTAATAACACCAATGAAAGCGCCAGAAGATGTTATTAATAGCGAAATGCGTGTAAATGTGGTCTGGAATGAACCTTCAAGCAGGAATGTCTGGATGGTTGTTATTGGTATGATTATCATTTACTTAATAATATGGTTTTTTAATTATAATTTTGAAAAAGGGAGATGGGAAGACAGTTCTTATTCTCGCTATGAGGAATAAACAGTTATGAAAAAAATTTCGGATTTTATATTTAATAATGCCGCTTCACTAGCAATAGGACTTTTTTGCTTTGGAGTTTATCTTTATTTTGCAATGGCAGGAAATCGAATTTGCGACTGTGAAAGCACAGAAAATTACAAGTCAACGGGAAGCCGTACTTCTTATAACCGTTTTTATCACAAATAACACTTTACTATGGATTTAATACATGTTCAACCAGTGGTTAATTCAGTCATTTTTTCTTTTTTAGGAATTATCATTTTATTGGCAGCTTATTTAATTATCGAAAAAATCACTCCTGAAAACACCTGGAAAGAAGTTGGGGAGAAAAATAATGTTGCCGTTGCAATTGTTCTGGCTGCATTCATCATCGGGATTTCGATGATCATTAGTGCAGCAATTCATGGGTAAAAAGTTTCTTAGGTTTGAATTTCTTTTGCTGTTTGCCGTATTTATTATTGCAACCTGCGGGCTTATTTATGAGCTTGTCGCAGGAACATTAGCAAGTTACTTATTAGGCGATTCCGTAAAACAATTTTCATTTATAATTGGAGTTTACCTGTTTTCGATGGGTATTGGCTCCTTTTTTTCAAAGTTTTTTCACAAAAATCTGCTCAATACATTTGTCGAAATCGAGATTTTGGTTGGTTTGATAGGCGGTTTGAGTTCGGTAGTTTTATTTCTATTGTTCGAAAGTGTCGAATCCTTTCAATTCATATTGTACCTGTTTGTTTTTGTAACAGGTTTTTTGGTCGGATTAGAGATACCGCTTTTGATGAATATTTTAAAAGACAAAGTCGAATTCAAAGATTTGGTTTCTAATGTCTTTACCTTCGATTATATTGGAGCTTTGCTGGCTTCAATACTATTCCCTTTGGTTTTAGTTCCCAAATTAGGAATAATGGGAACCTCTCTTTTCTTTGGAATGATCAATGTCAGCATAGCCATTGTGTTGTGTTTTTTGCTTACCAAAGAATTAAAAAA
The DNA here is from genome assembly GCF_048514875.1 of Flavobacterium sp. T12S277. NCBI lineage: Bacteria > Pseudomonadati > Bacteroidota > Flavobacteriia > Flavobacteriales > Flavobacteriaceae > Flavobacterium > Flavobacterium sp. T12S277. The sequence goes on from NZ_JBLYEG010000005.1 coordinate 233,198, forward strand.
GCCTTACTTCTTAAAAGTAAAAGCTATTCTTTCCTTTTTAGTTCTGCTTACAGTTTTTATTTTTTCAGATGTAATTTTATCTTATTCAGAAGGAAAATTATATGGAGAAAATATAATTTATACCAACTCCACACCTTATCAGCGAATTGTTTTAACACACAACAAAAGCGATTACAGGTTGTATTTAAACAACAATCTCCAGTTTAGTTCAGCAGATGAATACCGGTACCACGAAGCCTTAGTTCATCCGGCAATGTCAATGGCTAAAGAGGTAAAAAACGTTTTGGTTTTAGGAGGAGGTGACGGATTGGCGGTTAGGGAAATCCTGAAATACAAAGAAGTCCAAAAAGTAACCTTAGTCGATCTGGATGAAGGGATGACCAGACTTTTTAAAACTAACACGGTCCTGACGAAATTCAATCAAAATTCATTAAACAATCCGAAAGTTACAGTTGTAAATACCGATGCTTATATCTGGGCAAAAAGCTGTATCGAGAAGTTTGACGTTGCCATTATAGATTTTCCAGATCCGTCGAATTATAGTCTGGGAAAGTTATATTCTCTGAATTTTTATCAAACTATAAAAAGCATCTTAAAACCCGATGCGGCAGTTGTCATTCAAACCACTTCGCCTTATTTTGCTCCAAAATCATTTTGGTGTATCAATAAAACAGTGATGCAGGTTTTTCCACAGGTTGATGCTTATCACGCTTATGTTCCTTCGTTTGGAGAATGGGGATATACCATTGCAATCAATGGTTTTGGAACCACTTTTAATGATGTGAAACGAAAAAGCCCGGGATTGAAATTTTACAATTATCAATTTGACAGATTCAATTATTTTACCAACGATATGATTTCGAATCAAATAGAAATCAATCGTTTGGATAACCAGATTTTAGTACGCTATTTTGATGAAGAATGGGGAAAATTGCAATAGAGGAAGACGAAATTTCGTAAAGGGAATTGCGGCATCTTTGCTTTTAATTCCTTTTTTACAATTTTGCTCCGATAAAATAGCGGTTCTGATGATTCGGTTATCAGGAACAAATCATCTTTTAGGACACCGTTTGTGGATAAAAGACTTTCCGAAGCCACAACAACAAATAAAAATCCCTTACTTAATTATAGGTGGTGGAATCTCAGGTTTGAGCGCCGCACGTCAGTTTCATAAAAAAGGAATCTCCGATTTTTTATTAATTGAAATGGCGAATCATTTGGGAGGGAACTCTTCTAATGGGGAGAATAAATATTCAAAATACCCTTTGGGTGCACATTATTTACCGCTTCCAAATTTCGAGGACAAAGAACTTCTGGGTTTTCTTGAAGAAGAGAAAATTATTCTGGATTACGATAAAAACGGACTTCCTGTTTTTGATGAATTGCAATTGACTTTTGCACCGGATGAACGGTTGTTTTATAAAAATAATTGGCAGGAAGGCGTTGTTCCAAAGGATGGAAACTCTCCGGAAGAACATAAAGAATTTCAGCGTTTCTTTAAAGAAATGGATGCCTTTCGAATTGCAAAAGGAGAAGATCAGAAGTACTTATTCGATATACCAGTTTCCCTTTCTTCTAAAAATGAAAAAACAAGAGCATTGGATAAAATTACTATGCAGCAATGGTTTGAAGAGCATAATTTCAAATCAGAGCCATTGTTTAATTATATTGATTATTGCTGTAAGGACGATTTTGGATTAGGAATTGCCTTTGTTTCAGCCTGGGCAGGGATTCATTATTTTGCCGGAAGAAAACAAGATGCAGCCGCAGAAAAAAGCGATAGTGTTTTGACATGGCCGGAAGGAAATGCGAGATTGGCACAGCATCTTAAGAAATACACGTCACAAAAAACACTGAAAAATCATTTGGTTTACGAGGTGAAAATCGAGAAAAATAAAGTTGTTGTTAAAGCATTTGATGATGTCAAAAAGACTTCTATTGAGATAATAGCAGATAAAGTTATTATGGCAACACCTCAGTTTGTAAACCAATATCTCATCAAAGACCGAAAACAATTTACAAAACAGTTTCACTATACCCCCTGGCTTTTGGCGACTTTAGTTGTAAATAATCTGACCGATAATTTAAGTTTTCCGCTTTCCTGGGATAATGTGATTTATGAAGCAAAAGGCTTAGGTTATGTTTACGCGCAACATCAGACATTAAATCAGATTCAGGATAAAAAAGTGATTACCTATTACTATAGTTTTTCGTCCGGGGATTTGAAGAAAATGCGTAAAGAAATTTATAAAAAAGACAAAGAATATTGGAAACAGGTTGTTTTTAATGATTTGAAAATTGCCCATCCGGATATTGAAAATGATACCGAAGAAATGGAAGTTTTTTTATTAGGACACGGTATGATCTCTGCGGTACCTGATTTTATTTTCGGAGATGCAAAAAAGAAGGCTTCACAGAATATTGAAAACCGAATCTATTTTGCTCACTCTGATTTATCGGGAATTTCAATCTTTGAGGAAGCTTTTCACCAGGGAATTAATGCAGTAAATAAAATATTAGATGGAACAACCCTGGATTCATAAAGCAAAAACAGACTCATTGTTTATCATTGGTCCGTCATTTTTTGTGCTGGCAATTATTTTTGTTTTTCAGAACTATATCACTTCGATCGGAAATAATTACTCGTTTTATACCTGGCTTTTTCTAATTGTTTTTATTGACGTCGCACACGTTTATGCTACTTTATTTAAAACCTATTTTGTAAAAAGTGAATTTCAGAAAGACAGGAAAAGATTGATTCTTTTGCCTGTTATTTGTTTTCTTACCGGCTTAGTTTTATTCTCTTTCGGAAGCTTAGTTTTCTGGTCTTTTCTGGCGTATGTGGCTGTTTTCCATTTTATTCGGCAGCAATATGGCTTCATGCGATTGTATGCACGCAAGGAAGAGAAAACCAGAGTCTCTGCCTGGATGGATAACCTGACGATTTATGCGGCTACAGTTTACCCAATGTTGTTTTGGTTTTTTTCTTCTAAAAGAAAATTCAACTGGTTTGTTGAAAATGAATTCTTTCGTTTTGAAAATCAAGCAATCTTAGAAATTTTGTTTTGGGCTTATATTGCCATTCTATCTCTTTACGTTATTCGCACCACAATCGTTTCCGTTAAAACTAAATTCTTTAATATCCCTAAAAATAGCATTATTTTGGGAACTGTACTTTCGTGGTATTTTGGAATTGTTTACTTCAACGACGACCTTATTTTTACTCTGCTAAATGTGGTTTCACACGGAATTCCTTATATGGCTTTAGTGTACTTCAAAGAAATTGACGGGAAGAGCAGCAAAGAAATAGGAGCTTTGGCTTATTTAAAGAGATACAATGGCATTTTAATTTACATAGGTATATTAGTGTTAATTGCTTTTTCAGAAGAGTTTCTCTGGGAGTTTTTCGTTTGGAATGAAAATATCACGGTAAGTAATTTCGATTTTTCAGGATGGCAATTTCTATTAGTGCCGCTTCTGAGTGTACCTCAATTTACACACTATATTTTAGATGGCTTTATCTGGAAATCTAAAAACTAAAGCTTAATCTCGAACAAACTAAAAGAACCCTCTTTATAATGTTCCGGTAATTCACTTGTCCATTCAATGGTGCTGATACCTTTGTATTCAAAACCACAGCTGGTGTAATACTTGTTTATTCTTTCGTTTCCGCTGTGGGTGTCAAGACGAATGTACTTTTTGTTGTTTTCTTTGGCGTATTCTTTTGCCCAATCAATAATTTTTTTGACATACGATTGCCCTCTGAATTTTGGATTCGTAGCAATACGATGTAGATAAACGGCAGGATCGGCACTGGCTTCTTTCCAGATAATGAGATCATTAAAAGTAAGAACAAATGTACAGGCTACTTCCTCTCCTTCTTTGATGATGAAATGACGATTCTCGGCAATTTCTTTTTCTATAAGAGCCCTTTCAAAACCTCTCCAGCTTTTGTTGTTGACCGTTTTTTGATAGGATGTAGCCGCATTGTAAAGAGCAAAAACGGCATCGATATCTTCATTTGTAGTTTTAAAAAATTCCATGATTGAGGGATATGCTGTAGATTAATGAATCCTTCAAAGGTAAATCTTTAAGCAGCGTAAAGTCCCACGAAACATCAGTTTTAACTTTTTTTAGGAACATCGAGCCATACCACATTTTGTTCAGATTCATGCTCCTGACCAATAATATCGCGATACAATTCTGGCCTTCTTGCTTTTATGTAACGATTGCCACCAGCCTGAGTACATTTTTCAGGAGTTAGTATTGCAGTCGTAAAAGAGTCGTCAAAAGAGCGGCATTCGGCCAAAACATCTCCAAAAGGATCAATAATCATCGAACAACCATTTTTCAGCTGATCGTCGTCCATACCGATTGGGTTGGAGAATACAGCGTAAATAGCATTGTCATAGGCTCTCGCGGGCAGCCATTTCATTAGCCAGTCTCTGCCTTTCATTCCGTCAAATTCCAGTCGGAGAGAAGTAGGATCGGTTTCGCGGTTTTCCCACAGTTGCGGAGCAACAAAACCAGCACCTGGTCGGGTAGAGGGCGTACACATGGTAACATGCGGCATGAAAATGATCTTTGCGCCTAAAAGAGTGGTAGCACGAACATTTTCGATAATGTTGTTGTCGTAACAAATTAAAATTCCGCATTTCCAGCCTTTAATTTCAAAAATACAATAACGATCGCCCGGAGTGAGATGTGGGTTTATAAACGGATGCAGTTTTCGGTATTTGGCAACTAAACCGTTTTGGTCGACACACACATAAGCTTTGAATAAATGATCATACTCATCTTTTTCAAAAAGACCCGCCAGAATCACGATGTTATTGTTTCGGGCAATTTCAGTCAATTTCACGATGCTTTCTCCATCCGGAATTAATTCTGCGAGGTCTAACATTTGTTCTTTTGATAAATGTCGTGCAAAAGTATAACCGGTTACCGAGCATTCGTGAAACGAAATAACATCACAACCCTGGCTCGCTGCCTGTTGCGAAAGTTTTTCAATTACAGCTAAATTATACGTTTTGTCACCACTTTTATTCTCGAACTGAGCGGTGGCTATTTTTAGATTTTTCATAATGCATACTATTGATTTGAGACAAAAGTAGCACTAGTCCTATTTTAGAAATTGTACAAAACCGACATTTTAGAAAACAATAGGTGGAGCGGTTTTGAGGAGATTATTGGTTAATTTTCCGGTATTGTTCAGGTATTCTTTTGGAGTTATTCCGGTATGTTTCCTGAATTCTTTGATCAGATGTGACTGATCCGAAAATCCGGCATTGTAACAAAGACTCGTGAGATTGGTATCGGCAGCTTTGTCTTTTAGTAATTTTAAAAAATAATGCAGTTTTATAATGTTTCCAAACTTCTTCGGATTTAATCCGATAGATTCCTGGAACTTCCTTTCCAGATGCCTTTCGGTATAACCGGTATGTTTAGCCAGTTGTTTTACATTAAAACTTCCTTTGTGGGCAGTAATGAAACGAATCGAACTTTCTACGATTAATTGGTGAGAACCCTTTTTGTTCGAAATATAGGTGCCGAAAAAATGATTTAGTAGCGCAACTTTCTTTGGAATCGTATAGTGTCCGGACAGTTTTTCCTGAAGAATCAAACCGTTCTGGTCAAAAATGTCGTCAATAGAAATTATCGCATCCAGAAATTCATAAGCCGGAATTCCCAGCAATTGGTGAATCCCGTTTGGCTGAAAAACAACAATGACTAAATTGATTTCACTGTTTGAATAAATGTCTTTAAATCCGGTAAGCTGTCCGTATAAAAAAGAATCAGGTAAGTGGTTGTGTACTCCGCAATCATTAAAATCAGAACTGAGTTTGCCTTTTAAGGAAAATACAATGCCCGTATTGCCATCAGAAAACAGACGAAGTTTTTGCACAGCCATTTCATTATGATCTAAAAAAAGATAATGTTTAATGTAAGGCGATAATTCTTCTGATGGTGAAATCTGCATGGTTTAAAGAATTGATGGAACGCAATCTGTTACGGTCAATTTTAGAAGATCATTTTTGATGGATGACGAAATAACTTTTGATAAAATTAAGGATATTTTTTCAATTATGGTTTTTTGGTTTTCTTGTTGGAACTCCTTTTTATAATACTATTTTATCTGTGGAATAGCTCAAAATATCAATTCTGTAAAGCGACTCTTATCTTGGGCAAAATACGATCTGCATATAAAGTATAAGCTTTGGCTGAAGGATGTAAGCCATCTCCGGCTACGAGTTCAGGATTTGTCAGACCTTTACGCGAAATATCAGTTATCGAAACAAAAACAACAGCATTGAGTTTGCAGTAGTTTTCGGCAAAGCTATTGTATTGATCGATTTCGCTTGAAATTCGCTCACCTTGTCCACCCATCTGTACTTCTCCAAAACGAGTATAGGCATAATCAGGTATTGAGATAACAATTACCTTTTTTTTATCTCCTTTTGCCAGAACAATTGCTTTATTTACGAGTTCTGGAAATTCTTTTTCATAGATCGAAAAACTTTTCCCCTGATATTGATTGTTCACTCCAATAAGAAGGGTAACGATATCGTAAACAGGATCGGGATTTTGGGTATTTATTGCCGAAATTAAATTAGTAGTGGTCCATCCGGTGGTTGCAATAACTTTTAACGAGAAGCTGGCTTGCGGATAAATTGCCGTTAAACTTGATTTTAACTGTTCAGGAAATCCACAGGTTTCGCAAACACTTTGTCCAACGGTGTAGCTGTCTCCAAGAGCCAAATATTTTATAGAACCGGTAAGTGGGGTAACTGGAGCGACAGGAGTTTCTGAAGTCGTTTCGTCAGCACTACAACTCAAGAGGAATATAGAAAGGGTAACAATAACTATTTGTTTGAAATGCAGTTTCATAATTTAGATAAATTAAATTTCGGCCCATTTTAAACAAATAGTTACGTTAAATAGCTTGATTTGGTTTTTAGACCATCTCCGTTTTCATCAGAATTTCTTCTTCGATGGCGTTCCAGAGTCCGATTCGTTTTTCTAATGCCAGAATCGAAATTTCTTCTACTTCTTTCCATTTTTGGGCATCATCTTCACATAAATCAGAAATCATCTGCATGGCCATTGGTCCGTGTTCGTCGGCATCCAATTCGATATGTCTTTCAAAATAGTACAAAAGTTTGCTTAAATCGGTTTCAGGAAGGTTTTTCTGGAAATTTTTCAGGATTGCCGTGAACATACTCGGAATCAAATCTTCTCTTCCAAAAGTAAATGCCGCAGCAATTTGATGCGGTTTTCCTTCTTCAATTACTCTAAAAGTAAAATCTAAGAAAGCTTTTGTATCAGGATGTAAGGAACTTTGTTTTATAGCAACAAAAATATTGTGCAACGAATTTACTTCAGCCAAAAAGGTATTGATTCCGCTTGTATCGGCACCACAATCTTCCATGGCTTCAAGATACATTTCATAATGACTTTGTCTTTTTCCATCAATACTTAAATCCGTTTCTTCTGCCAAAACAATTTCGTTGATTAAGTATCTTGTTTCCGGATTTTTTGTAGCAAACCAAGGCGTAGAAGTACAGGTAAGCTTAGATTGTAATGCTTTTAATAATGACATGAAATCCCAAACAGCAAAAACATGAGTTTCTAAAAAACGATGTAAGTCATCAATGCTTTGGATTTTATTGTATAATGAATGTTGTAAAAGTTGATCTTTTTGAGGTTGAATGCTATTGTTTATAGTTTCAATATTCATTTGCGTATTTTTTTTGTGCAAATATAAAAAGCTTCCCGTTAAGAAGAAGCTTTTTGTATTGGTTTTGTATATATTTTAATAGATGTTTATGATTTAAATGCTGGAATTCCAGTTACATCCATACCGGTTATCAAGAGATGAATGTCATGAGTTCCTTCATAAGTAATCACACTTTCAAGATTCATCATATGGCGCATGATTGAGTATTCGCCTGTAATACCCATTCCGCCCAACATTTGTCTTGCTTCTCGTGCAATGTGTATGGCCATATCCACATTATTACGTTTGGCCATCGAGATTTGTGCAGTAGTAGCTTTTCCCTCGTTACGTAAAACACCTAAACGCCAGGTTAATAATTGTGCTTTTGTGATTTCGGTAATCATTTCGGCTAATTTTTTCTGTTGCAACTGCGTTCCTCCAATTGGTTTACCAAATTGAATTCTTTCTTTAGCATAACGTAAAGCAGTATCGTAACAATCCATAGCAGCTCCGATGGCTCCCCAGGCAATTCCGTATCGTGCGGAATCTAAGCATCCAAGAGGTGCGCCAAGTCCCGATTTATTTGGTAATAGATTTTCTTTAGGAACTTTTACATTGTCAAAAATTAATTCTCCGGTCGAAGAAGCTCTAAGCGACCATTTATTATGTGTCTCAGGAGTTGTAAAACCTTCCATGCCGCGTTCAACGATTAAACCGTGAATTCTTCCTTCTTCATCTTTTGCCCAAACGATCGCAATATCTGCGAAAGGAGCATTTGAGATCCACATTTTGGCACCATTTAAAAGATAATGATCTCCCATATCTTTGAAATTAGTAATCATACTTCCCGGGTCAGAACCATGATCCGGTTCTGTCAAACCAAAGCATCCCATAAATTCTCCGGTAGCCAGTTTGGGTAAGTATTTCATTCGTTGCTCTTCATTTCCATACTTCCAAATAGGATACATTACTAAGGAAGACTGAACTGAAGAAGTCGATCGAACACCTGAATCTCCACGTTCTATTTCCTGCATGATTAAACCATAAGAAATTTGATCCAGACCTGCACCTCCGTACTCTACCGGAATATAAGGTCCGAAACCGCCAATTTCTCCAAGTCCTTTTATAATTTGTGTTGGAAATTCTGCTTTTTGGGCATATTCTTCTATAATAGGAGAAACTTCTCTCTTGACCCAGGCACGTGCTGATTCGCGAACTAATTTGTGTTCGTCTGTCAATAAGTCATCTAGGTTGTAATAATCCGGTGCTTGAAATAGGTCTGGTTTCATTTTTGTTAGTTTTATTATACAAATCTACGTAATATAAATATAACAAAATACAGTTAAATTGTTATATTTTTATAAATACTGGAGAAGAAAAATAGTATAAACACAAATTAATTTTAGTTTATTGCGAATTTATAAGCTATTTTTGAGATTCAAAAACAAAATGAATGAGGCTGATCATCTCTTTTATACTCTTTTTTGTTCTGAATAATACCTTTTCTCAAGAGAAAAAGGTTTTTACGGAACAGGAGTACTTAATATTGCAAGACAAAATTCGACTAACGGCAAATGCCAATGTTGACAGTTCGATTGTATATGCTAGTCAGTTGGCGAAATCCAATAGTAATAAACATTTGGCTTTTGCTAATGCAGCATTGTCTTATTTGATTCAGTTAAAAGGAAATACAGCAAAATCTAAAGAAAAATACCAGTTAGCCTTAAAATCCTTAGAAAAAATGCCCGATGGGCAGGAAAAAACACAACTTAGGTCCTACTTGTACAATTATGCCGGATTATCCGAATGGAAAAGAGAGAACTATAGCGACGCCATCGAAAATTATCAGCAGGGCATAAAGCTTTCGATACAGATCGACGATATTATTCAAATTGTAAAATTTAAGAGTAACATTGCGGCTATAAATGTTGCTGTAGGTAATTACCGGCTTGCCATTAAGGACTTACGGAGTCTCAGCGAATTTGTTGATAAAAACGAAAGCGTTTATACCAAACAGCAATACCTCAATAATAAGAGTAATATCAATCTAAGTTTAGCAGGATCATATGAGAGTTTTTATATGAAAGATCCTAAAAAGAAGATTTTACTGGACTCTGCCGAGTATTTCTATCAAAAAACCATTAGTTACTCTCAAAATTTTCCCGACAATAAGATTGTGGCAAAACTTAGTTTAGGTAATATTTACAGCGAACTGAAAGAGTACAAAAATGCTGAAAAGACCTACTATGACATCATCTTTTTGGCCAATCAAAACAGTATGCTGGATATTTTATGTACAACTCATTATAATTTGGGTGACTTATATTTTAATATCAAAAAGTATGATAAAGCATTGGTGTTCTTTAAAAAATCAGACTCAATAGGGAACATTACTAAAACGAATCAGGTTGATCATCTGAAGTCCAATTACTATCAGGCAAAAATTTACAACATCCTTAAAGAGCCTGAACTGGCTTATAAACACTCAAAAATTTACCTGGATAATTACGAAAAATCGGAATCAAAATTAAATGATGAGGTTTTAGAAGTAAATTACAAACTTGGCGTTGGCGATTTGACTAATGAGATGGTTACCATTCAGGAGAAATACAAATACGACGTTTTTCTGAACAAAGCACTAAAAGTATTTTATGTCGTTTTATTTATAGGAATTGTCTTTCTGCTGATCAAAAACATACGCGATAAAAATAAGGCGCATAAAAAGATGAATGCTTTAATTGAAGAGTTCAAAGCTAATTTAGAAAAGAAAAACGAGCCCGAACCGGAACGAGAGACCATTCTTGAATCTGAAGAAATACAGTCTAAGAAAGAGAATGTCAATTTAAGTATTGATGAGGCAAAAGAGAATAAAATTGTAGAAAAACTGTTGGCTTTAGAGAGTAAACAGGAATATTTACATGCCGATTTTACGCTGCCATACGTGGCTAAAAAAATAAAAACCAACACCACCTATTTGTCTTATGTCGTAAACAAACGATTTGGTAAATCTTTTGGGGAATATTCAAATGAGCTGAAAATTAACTATGTGATTAATGAAATGATTACAAATCATATGTATCGTAAATATTCAACTCAGGCCATTGCAGAAAGTGTTGGTTTTAAAAATGCGGTTTCTTTTGCTAAATCATTTCGCAAAAGAACTGGAGTGTCCCCAGCTCAATTTGCGAACAATATCTAAAACAATTTGTTTGAATCAAGGATGCCCTTCAACATCGGTACTTCCTTTTCCGTTCCCTCTGATAGTATCACCAGGATCGTCACCGCCCCCAATTGTTTGTTGTTCTCTTCTTGATAATTTTTCGTTTTCAAAATTTTTGAATTCTATTTTTTTCGTTTTCATTTTTTAAATATTTACTGGTTGTGTAGACCCTTTTCCATTACCTCTGTTAGTATCATTATCACCTCCTCGAACCGCTTTTTGTTCTTTTTTTGAAAGTGTATTGCTTGTAAAAGCTTCGAAATTTAGTTTTTTATTTTCCATTTTGTTAGAATTTTAGTTGTTAGGTAGATCCTTTTCCATTTCCTCTGATGGTATCACCAGGAATACCAGATTCTTCTTCTCCTCCTCCTTTAACCGTTTTTTGTTCTTTTTTTGAAAGTATATTGTGGGTGAAATCTTCGATGTTCAATTTTTTATTTTCCATTTTTATTAGAATTTTAATTGTTAGGTAGATCCTTTTCCGTTTCCTCTGATGGTGTCACCAGGAATGCAAGATTCTTCTTCTCCACCACCTTTAACCGTTTTTTGTTCTTTTTTTGAAAGCGTATGATGGGTGAAATCTTTGATGTTTAATTTTTTATTTTCCATTTTATTAGAATTTTAGTTGTTAGGTAGACCCTTTTCCATTTCCTCTGATAGTGTCACCAGGAATACAAGATTGTTCTTCTTCTCCTCCACCTCTAACCGTTTTTTGTTCTTTTTTTGAAAGTGTACTAAGGGAGAAATCTTCGATGTTTAATTTTTTATTTTCCATCTTTTTTTGATTTTTAATGATTAGTTAGACCCTTTTCCGTTGCCTCTAATTGTGTCTCCAGGAACATTAGAATCATCTCCTCCGCGAACCGTTTTTTGCTCTTTTTTAGATAGTTTTTCTAATTGAAAATCTTCAAATTTTTGCGCTTGATTTATCATGTTTGTTAGTATTAGGATTATTGATATACCAAAACTATATAAAAAGGAAAACGCTTAATCGAGAATAGGCTTTTTGGGCTTTTTAACAAAATATTTTTCAGTTAATTAATTGATAATCAATTATTTAATTGTTTCATTCAGACTGATATAATTTATAAATTGTATGTAGTATAATTAATAAAATGTGTACTACTAGCGCTTTTTTCTCAATAAAAACAACAATATTTGCAGTGTAATTATGATTTTAAAGACTCGAAAAGATGTTAAAACTTGTCCAAAAATTTCTACAAATAAACAAGTACTCGGAGATCAAAAATGAGTTTAAAGATTTGTTTCTTTCTCATCCAAATTATCCTAGTTTATTTGCGATAACAGATTCTCTGGATTTACTGTCTGTAGAGAATGCTGCGATAAGAGTTCCGAAGGAGCAAATAGTAGATTTGCCTTCAAATTTTTTGGCTTATTTCAAAGAAGAGTTAATATTGGTTGAAAAGGCAAAAAATTTTGTTCGAATCAATACAGTGAAAAAAGGAAGTCATAAAATGGCGTATGAAAAGTTCTTATTAGACTGGAATGGAGTTATAGTTGCAATTGAACCAAACAATGTTGTTGCGAGAGATAATTTAAAAATGGAGTTCAGCTGGTTGAAATATGGTTTACCGCTTTTGTTATTAGTTGGATTGTCATTTTTTTATAATACTTACAGTTCATTCAGTCTCGTTTTTTTAGCGACCTCTATTTTAGGGTTTATTGTAAGCGTTTTTATTGTTCAGGAAAAATTAGGGTTTAAGAATACTATTGTTTCAAAACTTTGCAATTTGAGTTCAAACTCGTCTTGCAGTTCTGTTATCAATAATAAAGAAGGAAATGAAAGTAAATGGATTAGTTTTCCAGACCTGCCATTAATGTTCTTTGGAGCCAGTTTGATTGCAATTTTGGTTAAACCATTAGAATCGTCAATTTTTGTTGGTTTTTTAAGCTTATTGGCCATACCGGTTATAGTGTCTTCGATTTGGATTCAAAAATTTGAGATTCAAAGATGGTGCGTAATGTGTTTAATGGTGTCTGCTTTGATTTTTGTACAAAGTGTGATATGGTTTGCGTCAGATCTGTTTACGTTGAGTTTTAGTTTTGCCGAAATCTTTCCATTCTTGTTCTCTTTGGTACTCTTAGTTCCGATCTGGGCAGTTTTGAAAACAATCATAACCAGCATTTTGGGAACTGAAAATTCGCTTAAGGAGATGAAAAAGTTTAAAAGAAACTATTCTTTATTGAACTTCTTATCTAAAAAAGTGCCGCATGCAAATGGACTTGAGGATTTAAGAGGCTTGAATTTTGGAAATAGAAATGCTGCTGTTAAACTATCGGTAATCATTAGCCCTAGTTGTGCACATTGCCATAAAACATTTCAGGAGGCATTTGATTTAGTCTTGAGATTTCCGGATAAGATAAACCTGAATGTATTGTTTAACGTGAATCCTGAAAATATCGATAACCCGTATAAAGTAGTTGTTGAGAGGCTTTTAACCATAAACAGAGCTACACCGGGTAAAACAGTGGAAGCGATTTCAGATTGGCACATTAAAAATATGAGCCTTAAAAAATGGTTGAAAAAATGGCATGTTGATTCAGTAAGCATGATGATCAGTCAGGAGATAAACAAACAATACGAATGGTGTGCTAAGAATGATTTTAATTATACACCTATTAAAATTGTAAACGATAAAGTTTTTCCGGCAGAGTATGAACTGGGTGAACTAAAATATTTTCTGAACGATTATATTGAAGAGAAAGAAACGAAAGAAACGATGGTTTTGGAAAAAACAGCGTAGTATTTAAGAAATAGTGACAACAGACAGAAACTTCAGCTGTCTTAAAATGACTGAGGTGCGAATTCAAAAAACAAAAACCTTTAGTTATGTTAAAAATCATTTTAAACTTAGAAGGTGCTCAAAGGCTAAGTGCATACGAGCAAAAAGGTATCGTTGGAGGACAGCCGATAAATCCACCGAAAAAATGTTGTGTTTGCCCGGGTAAAGGTTCGTCTACTCTGGTAGCCTGTGATTCGATTTGTTCGAATGGTACAATACCGGCAGTGCTTCCGGATTGCTTATAGTCCTAAAAGGATAAGAAATGACGCAAGTTGTTTTTGATATTAATTTTTAGCGTTTTAATAGAAGTATGAAATAGCCTTTTTTAGAATTTAGTCATGTTTTTTTTAATTTGTAGGCGCTCGATCGTGGAACATTGAGCAAATTTCCCGACATTGATGATTGGTGTAGGGATTCTTAGGAAATTGGTCACTGTGTTGATTTTAATTGGTTAGGGTTAACCAGTGCCATGTCCTAAAGAAATTATATTTCTAATAAATATGTTTTTAAATACTCTAAACAGAGAAGATTAATTTCTTCTCTGTTTTTTTTTGAATTTATTTTTAGGTGTTTAGTTCATTTTTGATTTCTGTATCTTAAATGTACTCGTAAAGTCAACGGAGAGATTCAGAGACAGAGGTTTGATTAGCTGAAATGTATAAGTGGTAGTTTTAGTAGCAGAGGATAAAAAAACGGGAATAAAGGCTCTAAATGATTTAATTGGTTTAATATTGTGATAGGGTGGTGCTATCGCTTTTCAGCAGGAACAAATGGAGCAGGTAAATTGGAGCTCGTATTTTAGATCAGAGGTTGATAATTTTAATAATTTTAGTTTTCAAAGTGGATTGAAGTTTTTTTAACTATAAATCAAAAGGAAAAACAATTAATTACGAATTTTTGGCGGGTAAATATTATATTTTTGTAAGAGAAAGAATGGCAGGGATATTTGCATATAAATGATTAACTCTAAATTAAATTGAAAAAATTCACCAATTATAGGCAGGTCGATTATAAAGATTGCGGGCCAACATGTTTAAAAATAATAGCAAAGCATTACGGTAAAACAATCAATATACAGGAGTTGAGAGATTTCAGCGAAACAACTCGTGAAGGAAGTAATCTGCTTTTTTTGAGTGATGCAGCTGAGAAAATTGGTTTTAGAACTTTAGGCGTAAAATTAAATCTGGAAAGATTAGAAGAGGCGCCATTGCCTTGTATTCTGCATTGGAACAAAAATCATTATGTAGTACTCTACAAAATTAAAAAAAATAGGTACTATATTTCCGATCCGGCTTTTGGCCTGATTGAATACAATAAAGAAGATTTTATTAAATTTTGGATTGGAAACAATGCCGATGAATCTACCCAGGAAGGAATAGCATTGTTGATTGAAGCTACGCCTAAATTTTTCCAGTCTGATTTTGATAAAGAGGACAATCGCGGACTTGGTTTTGGATTGTTGTCGCAATATGTGCTTCGGTACAAGTCCTTTTTAATACAGCTAAGTATAGGGCTGCTGGCAAGTACTTTATTACAGCTGGTCTTTCCGTTTTTAACCCAAAGTATTGTTGATGTTGGGATTCAGAATCAGAACATTCATTTTATCTATCTGATACTTTTTGCTCAATTGTTCCTTTTTGCGGGAAGAACTGGTTTGGAGTTGATCAGAAGCTGGATTCTGTTACATCTTTCTACCCGAATCAATATTTCACTAATCTCAGATTTCTTTATTAAACTGATGAATCTGCCCATTTCGTTTTTCGATGTGCGAATGACAGGCGATATCATGCAGCGAATTAACGATCACCACAGAATCGAAAAAATTCTAACCACTTCCTCATTAAATGTCTTGTTCTCAACCATCAATATGGTTGTTATGGGAGGCGTTCTGGCTTACTTTAATCTCAAGATCTTTTTGGTGTTTTTTGCGGGCAGCCTGCTTTATTTTGGATGGATTACCTTATTCTTAAAAAGGAGAGAAGTACTGGATTACAAGCGTTTTGCTGAAGTTTCCAGCGAGCAAAGCAAAGTAATGGAGCTGATCAATGGAATGCAGGAAATAAAGCTTCACAATGCCGAAAAACAAAAACGCTGGGGTTGGGAGTACATACAGGCAAGACTTTTTAGAGTTTCAATAAAAGGCTTAGTTTTAGAGCAGACACAAACGATTGGTTCTTCTGTAATCAACGAGTTAAAAAACATTTTTATTATATTTCTTTCGGCAAAACTGGTAATAGATGGTTCCATCACACTGGGGATGATGTTGGCTATCAGTTCGATCGTGGGAAGTTTAAACGGTCCTATCACTCAGCTAATCGAATTTGTCAGAGAGCTGCAAGATGCCAAAATATCGTTGGCCAGATTGTCGGAAATCCATGAAAAAGAAGACGAAACACAACAGGAAGTTTTTCAAACCAATGATGTTCCTTTTGATTCGGATATCGATATCAATAACCTTTCTTATCGGTATTTAGGTTCGGACATTTCTGTTTTGGAGGATTTAACGCTGAAAATCCCCGCCAACAAAGTAACGGCAATAGTAGGAGTCAGTGGAAGCGGAAAAACAACTTTGATGAAACTGCTGTTGAAATTCTATGAACCAGAAAAAGGCGAGATCAACATTGGAAATGCACAATTAAAAAATATCTCGCAAAAAGCCTGGCGATCCAATATTGGTGCTGTGATGCAGGAAGGCTTTATTTTTAGTGACACCATCGCAAATAACATCGCAATTGGCGTTGATAAAGTAGATAAAGAGCGCTTGGTTTATGCGGCTGATGTAGCCAACATAAAAGAATATATTACAGGTTTACCATTGGGATACAATACCAAAATAGGTTCTGAAGGGTTGGGAATGAGTACAGGGCAGAAACAACGTTTGTTAATTGCCAGAGCAGTTTATAAAAATCCCGAAATATTGTTTTTTGACGAAGCCACATCGGCATTGGATGCGAACAATGAAAAAGAAATAATGCAAAAACTCGATGTTTTCTTTAAGGACAAAACTGTTGTGGTTATTGCGCATCGCTTAAGCACAGTTATGAATGCCGACCAAATTGTGGTTTTAGACAAAGGAAAAATCATTGAAATTGGCAGCCATACTGTTTTGGTACAGCAAAAAGGAAATTATTTCGAACTGGTTAAGAATCAATTGCAATTAGGAAATTAAATCATGACAAAAGATACTACATTTGAACTAAGAAGTGAAGAAGTTCAGGACATTCTCACCAAAGTACCGCATTGGATGATTCGTTGGGGTACCGTACTGATATTTGTGATCATTTCTATGCTTTTTTTCGTGTCCTGGTTTATCAAATATCCGGATGTTGTTACGACTCAGATCGTCATTACAACCAATATTCCTCCAGAGAAAATAGTTTCCAAATCTTCGGGCCGTATTGAAGCAATTCTGGTCAAAGACAAATCGATTGTTTCCAAAAACAGTACACTTGCCATCATTGAAAACACGGCCAATTATAAAGATGTTTTTTTGTTGGAGAAAATTATTGCAGAATACAATATTAACGATCCGAAAAAAGCTTTTCCTTTTGAATTGTTGAAAAACACCCAATTGGGCGAGATTGAAAGCGCTTTTGCTGTTTTTCAGAAAGACTATCAGGCCGAACAATTAAATAAAAATTTACAGCCCTTTGAAGTCGAAAATCGGGCGCAGATTTCGGAGAAAGTTCAGATCAAAGACAGATTGGAAATTTTGCAGCAGCAAAAAGTAATTAACGAAAGCGAATTACAGCTTCAGAAAAATGAAATTGCAAGATTCGAAACCTTATTCAATAAAGGAATCATCTCTGCGCAGGAGATGGAAGCTAAAAAACTGGGGTATCTTCAGGCGCAAAAGAATTACAGAGGCCTTTTGTCTTCTATTTCTCAGTTAAAGTCGGCTTTAATTACCAATTCCAAATTGAGTCAGAACTCGCAAATCAGTGGTACTAAGGAAGAAGTTACTTTGGGAAGAAATATGGCGCAGTCTTTTTATCAGCTTAAAAAAGTTATAAAAGACTGGGAGCTGGCCTATGCTTTAAAATCATCTGTAAGCGGAGTTGTTACTTTTCTGCAGGTTTGGACAGAGAATCAAACCATTAGTGTTGGCGATAATGTTTTTTCGATTATTCCGGATACTAAAAATGGTTTTGTAGGTAAGGTAAAGGCACCGGCATTAAATTCGGGGAAAATAAAAGTAGGTCAGATGGTCAACATTAGATTGGCGAATTTTCGCGACAGGGAATTTGGAGTGCTAAAAGGAAAAATCCGAAACATCTCTCTGGTTCCTGATAAAGATGGAAATTTATTATTGGACGTAGCACTTCCAAACGGACTGGAAACGTCGTATAAAAAACAAATTGTTTTTCAGCAGGAAATGAAAGGAAGCGCCGAAATTGTAACCGAAGATTTACGCCTAATCGAGAGGATTCTGTATCAGTTTAAAAGTATGTTTGAGCAGGTTTAAAATTTCAGGTAAAAATCTTTAGTGAGTTCAATGTATTCCGGAGTATAGACATGTCTTTCGATTTCGATCGTTAATTCATCTGTCTCTGTTTCCGGGACTTCATTTCGGCTAAAAGCAATCAAACTTCTTTTAATCTCTGAAGTTGGAGTACCTTTTACGCGTGTAATTTTGATCGGGTATAATTCTGATTCTTTGGCCAGGGCAACAAATTTTTCTTCTTCTTTATAGGGAAGAATTACGGCGAAAATTCCGTTTTCTGAAAGCAATAAATCAGCCGCTTCGATTAATTCTTCAAAAGGCATTGCGTCCTGAAAACGTGCCAGATCGCGCTGTTCGTTTTCGGTTTTGTAATTCTCAGAGTAAAAAGGAGGATTTGAAACAATCAAATCGTATTCGTCTTCCGGTTCTTCGATAAATTCATCTAATCCGGCATGGAAACAAAATAAGCGGTCTCCCCACGGAGAGTTTTCAAAATTATCAACAGCCTGTTCGTAAGCATCTTCATCAATTTCAAGTGCGTCAATCTGCTCCGCAGGAGTGCGTTGCGCCAGCATCAAAGCAATAATTCCGGTTCCGGCTCCAATGTCTAAAACGCTAAATGGATTATGACTTATGGGTGCCCAGGAGCCCAGTAAAACACCATCTGTACCCACTTTCATAGCGGTTTTGTCTTGTTGAACTGAAAATTGTTTGAATGTAAACATATAGAGAAATTCCAATTTTTTTAAATTCCAAATTCCAACCAAACAGGAGGAAATTCCAAAGAAGAAGATCTAAGTTCCGATTTAAGTTGTGTGTGGGAGGCTTATTTTAAGATGCAAAAATAAGACTAAAATTCTAATTAATTATTTTGATGTTTTAGTGATTATTGCCGATAGAATTTTTCGCAATTCTTCTATTTCGAATAATAAAGAGTCTGAAGCGATTCTCTGATCAGGATTTAATTCGTGTAATAATCTCAGCCAATACTTAGATTCTTTGGCCCCTTTTCGGGAAATTTTAAGCCTGAATATTAAATCTTTATCTCCAAGCTTTTCGTTTGCTTCAATATAATTAGCGCCAACAGAACCAGATGATCTTATGAATTGTTTGCCATCTTCAATATTTGATATTGTTTTTGATAGACTTCTGATGTAGTTTCTGCATTCTTTTGCAAACAAAAAAGTTCTCTCTTCTAAATCGTACGGTTTGCTCATCGTATAAACTCCATTTTTTTTAATTTAAAACCTTAGTTGTCAAGATTTAAAGGTAGCAAAAAAACAATCAATATAAGTTTTTTCTTTCAAAAACATATTAATGAATAAGTTTGTATCCCTTTGGAATTTGGAATTTCTTTTTAGGCTTGGAATTTGGAATTTGAGCTTTGGAATTTAAAAAAGATTGGAGTTTCTAGACTCAAAGATACATCTCTACCAATCCTTCAGGCAAATTCATGATGACCTTTTTGTTTTCACGGTCTATTTTTACCAGGAATTGATCGATCATCGGAATTAACATTTCGACTTCGCCATTCAAAACTTCAAAAAGAGGTTGTGCTGTCGTATCATTTACAGCAGCGATTTTTCCAAAAACGCCTAAACGCTGGTCTTCGATTTCAAAACCGATTACTTCATGGAAATAAAACTTGTTGCCGGAAAGTTTTGGCAACATGCTTAAAGGAAGATAGATCGCATTACCAAGCAGGGCGTCTGCATCTTCTTCTGTGTTTACATCTTCAAAACGGATTCTTAAGAAATCGTTTTTGTGTAAAGAACTTGTTTCAATAAAAAAAGGAACCAAGTGTTTGTTGCATTCAACAAACACTGATTCCAGATTTTCGTATAACTCAGGTTCGTCCGTGTCTAAATAAGCCAGAACTTCACCTTTGAAACTAAATTTTTTAGCGATTTTACCTAAATAAAAACATTCTTCTTTACGCATTCTCGCTGGCTAAAATTATGCTTCAGTTGTTTCGTTATTCTCTTCAGCAGCAGGAGCTTCTTCAGCAGTAGCATCAGCTTCAACTTCAGTAACTTCTTCAGCTGCAGGAGTTGCAGCAGCGATAGCGTCAGCTTCAGCCTGAGCTGCAGCAGCTAAACGTTTAGCGTTAACTTCTTGTTCTGCTTTTAAAGCTTTAGCTTTAACATCAGCTTGTGCTTTTGTTAAACCGTCTTTTTTAGCATCAACTTTTCCAGCTTTAGCCTCTAACCAAGCAGCTAATTTAGCGTCAGCTTGCTCTTGAGTTAAAGCTCCTTTACGGATACCTCCATCAAGGTGGTGTTTCAATAAAGCACCTTTGTAAGAAAGAATTGCTCTAGCAGTATCAGTTGGTTGTGCACCATTGTGTAACCATTTAACTGCGCTATCAAGGTTTAAGTCGATAGTTGCCGGGTTTGTGTTTGGATTGTAAGTACCGATTTTCTCTAAGTATTTACCATCTCTTTTTGAGCGTGCATCTGCAGCTACAACCCAGTAAAAAGGTTTTCCTTTTTTACCGTGTCTTTGTAATCTAATTTTTACTGACATAATCGTATGATTAAATTTTGAGGTACTCGACCCCTGTTAATTAAGGGCGCAAAGATATAATTTTTTTATGAATTATACGTTCGAAATCATATTAAATGCATTTCAGCTGTATTTCTATGGCTTTTTGTCCTTTTTAACTTCAATTTTTAATTAATTATTCTTAAATGAGGTATTTTTGCCTCAAATTCACCGTGATATGAAAAAAATAATTTCTTTGGTATTACTGCTTTTTATCGTTTCCTCTTGTTCTGAAGATGTAAAATTTAATAATCCTGCCTTCCAAAGTTTAAAGGAGAATGTGTTTTGGCGTGCTGCGAATTATAATGCTTCCAGTACTGCGAACGGCGGTTTTATTATCGAGGGTGATCTCGGATTTGAAAAAGTAATTTTAAAAGTTCCGGAGCCAACAGCACAAACCTACATACTGGGGCGTGACAATATAACGATCGCAACTTACTTAAATACACAATCATCGACACCATCCCGGTTTTCTACAGGTATGAATAAAGGAGATGGGCAAATTGTGATTACCGAGTATAATGCCGAGAACAAAACGATCTCAGGAACGTTTAAATTTACGGCCTTGAATGAGGATGAAAAGAATACCGAAAAATCAAAAGTTAGTTTTACAGAAGGTGTTTTTTACAAAATTCCAATTTCGACAACATTTGAAAATTAGCGTTTTAATTTGCGACGGTTTGGTTTTGTTGATTTCTGTTTTTTTAAATCAAAATAAAAACATAAATAAACTAATATATAGTAGATTACAGAAAAATAAGACTACATTTGCTACATTATTATAAATAAGTACATATGAACATTTTTGTTGGAAGCCTTCCATTCAGTATTGAGGAAGCAGATTTAAGAGAGTCTTTCGAGGCTTACGGAGCAGTAGATTCAGTTAAAATCATTACTGATAAATTTACAGGAAGAAGCAAAGGTTTTGGTTTTGTTGAGATGCCAAACGATGCTGAAGCTCAAAAAGCAATTGATGAATTGAACGGAGCTACTGTTCAAGGTCGTGCAATTGTAGTTAATAAATCTGAGCCGAAACCTGAAGGTGAGAGAAGAAGCTTCAATAACAACCGTGGAGGTGATTCTCGCGGAGGTTACGGAAACAACCGTGGTGGAAATGACCGTGGTGGTAACAGAGGAGGATATTAATATTTTTTTCTAAATATATAAAAGGGATCAACTTGCGTTGATCCCTTTTTTTTGTTTCAAGTTTCAGGTTTCACGTTTCAAAGTTCCGGCAACTTGAAACGTGAAACCTGAAACAAAATAATCAATTATAAGTTAGCAACAAGCCAATCTCCAACTTCGCTGGTTTTGTATGCTTTACTGCCTTTTGGAGCTAAATCTTCTGTCACAATTCCTTCTTCAAGAGATTTGTTGACAACGGCTCTAATCGCCTCAGCTTCGTCTTTTAATCCAAAGGCATCTTCAAACATCATGGCAGCGGATAAAATAGTAGCCAGTGGATTTGCAATATTCAATCCTGTAGCTTGTGGATAAGATCCGTGAATTGGTTCGTATAAAGAAGTGTGTTCTCCAACAGAGGCAGAAGGCATTAATCCCATAGAGCCTGAAATTACAGAAGCTTCATCGGTTAAAATGTCACCAAATAGATTCTCTGTAATCAAGACATCGTATGAATTTGGCCATTGTACCAAACGCATGGCAACAGCGTCTACAAATTCGTAAGATACAGTAACTTCCGGATAGTCTTTTTCCATTGCCTGAACCGTTTCTCTCCATAAACGGGAAGTTTCCAGAACGTTTGCTTTGTCAACACAGCACAATTTTTTGCTGCGGGTCATCGCCAGTTCAAAACCTTTTTTTGCTAAGCGCTGCACCTCGGCTCTCGTATAAATGCAGTTGTCAAAGGCAGTATCTCCGTTGTCTCTTCTTCCTTTTTCTCCAAAGTAAATTCCTCCTGTTAACTCTCTTAAGAAAACCAGATCAGTTCCCTCGATTCTTTCTCTTTTTAAAGGAGAATTGTCAATTAAAGAAGGGAAAGTAAAGGTTGGACGTACATTGGCAAACAATCCTAATTTTTTACGCATCAGTAACAAACCTTGCTCCGGTCGAACAGGTGCGCTTGGATCGTTATCGTATTTTGGGTGCCCTATTGCACCAAATAAAACCGCATCGGCTTTCATGCATATTTCGTGAGTCTCGTCAGGATAAGGAATTCCAACCGCATCGATTGCGCATGCTCCTGTTAAGGCTGGTGTCCATGTTATTTCGTGATTGAATTTTTTTGCAATAGCATCAGATACTTTTACGGCTTCATTTATGACCTCAGGACCAATTCCGTCTCCTGCTAAAAGGGCTATATTAAATTTCATTATTTTTTTGTATTTCGTTTTTATTAAGGTTCTAAGGTTCTGAGTTGCTAAGGTTTTAAGTTTTTTTACTTCTGAACGACTGTTTTTTAAGTCTTAGTGCCTTAGATTCTTAGCAACTTAGTAGCTTTTTTAGGTAACTATATTCAACATTTTTTGAGTAGCAATGATGGCTGCGACTGTTTGATCCGAATCGAGACCTCTTGTTTTAAATTCTTTTTCGTTGTTTACCCAGGTGATAATAGTTTCGCACAAAGCATCAGAGCTGCTTCCCGGGGGGATTCTTACCGCATAGTCAATTAACTTAGGAAGCGTTAGTTTTTTGCTTTTATAGATCTTGGATAAGGCATTCATAAAAGCGTCAAACTGACCGTCGCCCTGAGCATTCTCTTCGATGATTTCATCTCCGAATTTCAGGCATAAAGTCGTTGACGGACGCATTCCTTTGGAGTGCACTAATATATAGGACTCGATTTTTATTCTTTCTTCATAGGTATGACTGTCCAGAACATCAGAAATAATGTAGGGAAGGTCTTCCTTTGTTACGGTCTCTTTTTTGTCGCCCAGTTCGATAATTCTTTGGGTAACCAGCTTCAAATCTTCCTGATTCAGTTTTAAACCTAATTCCTGAAGGTTTTTTTCGATATTGGCTTTTCCGGAAGTTTTTCCTAAAGCATATTTTCGTTTTCTTCCAAAGCGCTCCGGAAGTAAATCATTAAAGTATAAATTGTTTTTATTGTCTCCGTCTGCATGAATTCCGGCAGTTTGGGTAAAGACATTGTCTCCAACAATTGGTTTGTTGGCAGGGATTCTGTAACCTGTAAAAGTTTCTACCAGTTTGCTTACGCTGTATAAAGAGGTCTCTTTGATGTTGATGCTTACCTCTGGCAGATAGTCGTTTATTACGGCTACTGTGCTTTCGAGCGGTGCATTTCCGGCACGTTCGCCCATTCCGTTTACGGTCACATGAAGTCCGTTGATACCGGCTTTTATGGCCTCCATAACATTGGCAACGCTTAAGTCGTAGTCGTTATGGGCATGGAAATCAAAATGGATTTTAGGGTATCGGGCTCTGATTTTTGAAAGGAACTCGAAAGTCAAAGACGGAATTAATACCCCCAGCGTATCCGGAAGTAAAATTCGTTTAATAGGTTGAGTTGCCAGGAAATCCAGAAATTGAAAAACATAGTCAGGAGAATTTCGCATTCCGTTGCTCCAGTCTTCTAAATACACATTGGTATCGATATTGTTTTCTTTTGCTAAAGTAACGATGTGTGCAATTTCAGCAAAATGTTGTTCGGGTGTTTTTTTTAATTGATGGGTGAGGTGATTCAATGAACCTTTAGTCAATAAATTCTGGACTCTTGCACCTGCTTTTTTCATCCACTCTATTGAAACGCCGCCATCTACAAACGATAAAACTTCGATGCGATCGATGTATCCTTTTTCGGCTGCCCAGGTGGTAATGCCTTTTACGGCCTGAAATTCTCCTTCGCTTACACGTGCAGAGGCTATTTCGATTCGGTCAATATTTAATTCATCCAATAGTAATTGTGCAATGGTCAGTTTTTCTGCAGCAGAAAATGATACTCCCGAGGTTTGTTCGCCGTCGCGGAGTGTTGTATCCATTATTTCAATTTTTCTCTTTTCCATATTGATTTTCGAAATTCCTTTCTACAGGTAAATTGTTGTTGTGTTGTTTGGTTTAAGTGATAAAGACCCGACAGATTTAAAAAAAAACCTACCGGGCCTCAAGGGACTGGACTTGATTTTTTAATAAGGAAGTTTATCGGCAAAAGCCACAATTTCTTCTTTAATATTTTGTAAATAATCAATGTCGTCAAAACCATTGATCATGTTGTTCTTTTTGTAACCGTTAATTGCAAATGATTCCCGTTGGCCTGTCGTCAACAAAGTAATCGTTTGATTCGGTAAGTTGATTTCTAATTCAGTTTTAGGATCAGCTTCGATTGCTTTGAAAATGGTATCTGCAAATTCAGGACTCACCTGAACCGGTAAAACTCCAATATTCAAACAGTTTCCTTTGAAGATATCGGCAAAGAAACTTGAAACTACAGCTCTAAATCCGTAATCGTAAACTGCCCAGGCAGCGTGTTCTCTTGAAGATCCTGAACCGAAGTTTTTTCCTCCAACAAGAATTTTTCCGCTATAAGTTGAATCGTTTAAAACGAAATCAGCTTTTGGAGTATCGTCTCCGTTGTATCTCCAGTCTCTAAACAGGTTGTCTCCAAAGCCTTCACGTTTAGTTGCTTTTAGAAAACGAGCCGGAATGATTTGATCGGTATCTACGTTTTCAATTGGCAGCGGCACCGCGCTGCTGGTAAGTATATTAAATTTATCGTATGCCATTTTTGTTTGCTTTAGGCTGTAGGCTATAAGCTTTAGGCTTTTCCTACAGTGTATTATTTTGTTTGCTTTAGGTAGTGAGCTATAAGCTGTGAGCCTTTTTTTTGAAAATCTGTTATAAGCTTAAAGCCTATTGCTTAAAGCTTATAGCAGGAATTAAAAGAGCTCTCTCGGGTCTGTTAGTTTTCCGGTAACAGCGGCAGCGGCAGCCATAATCGGACTTGCTAATAAGGTTCTTGAACCGGGACCCTGACGGCCTTCAAAATTTCGGTTAGAGGTACTTACTGCATATTTTCCGGCAGGAACCTTATCGTCGTTCATCGCTAAACAGGCAGAACAACCCGGCTGACGTAATACAAAACCGGCATCCGTAAGAATGTCTAAAATACCTTCTTCTTTAATTTGAGCTTCCACAACATGAGAACCGGGAACTAACCAGGCTGTAACGTTATCTGCTTTTTTTCTTCCTTTTACAATTTCGGCGAAAGCCCTGAAATCTTCAATACGTCCGTTGGTACAGCTTCCTAAGAAAACATAATCAATTGGTTTTCCAATCATCACATCGTCTTCACTGAATCCCATGTAAGCCAAAGATTTTTTGTAAGTTTCGGCACCGCCTTCAACCTGGTTGGCATTCGGAATATGTTTGGAGATACCAATTCCCATTCCTGGGTTAGTACCATAAGTAATCATTGGTTCAATATCTGCAGCATTGATGTTCAATTCGGCGTCAAAAATAGCGTCCGGATCCGTTTTTAATGTTTTCCAGTAGGCAACAGCTTTAGTCCAGGCTTCTCCTTTTGGAGCATATAATTTTCCTTCAAGGAAATCGAAAGTAGTCTGATCAGGAGCGATCATTCCGCCTCTCGCACCCATTTCAATACTAAGGTTACAAACCGTCATACGGCCTTCCATCGTCATATTTTCGAAAACATCTCCGGCATATTCAACAAAATAACCCGTTCCGCCAGAAGTGGTTAACTGAGCAATAATATATAGAGCAACGTCTTTTGGGCCAACGCCTTTGCTTAATTGACCGTTTACGTTAATACGCATTTTCTTTGGTTTTGGCTGCATGATACATTGAGTAGAAAGTACCATTTCAACTTCAGAGGTTCCGATACCAAAAGCAATAGCTCCAAAAGCACCATGAGTAGAGGTGTGTGAATCTCCGCAAACAATAGTAGCACCTGGCAAAGTAATTCCGTTTTCAGGACCTACTACGTGCACAATTCCATTTTTAATATGTCCCAATCCCCAGTGTGAAATCCCATATTCATTGGCATTGTCTTCAAGAGCCTGAAGCTGATTGGCTGATAACGGATCCTGAACTGGTAAATGTTGGTTAATCGTTGGTGTATTGTGGTCTGCAGTTGCAAAAGTACGTTCCGGGTATAAAACAGTAACGCCTCTGGCTTTCAATCCTAAAAAAGCAACAGGACTTGTAACTTCGTGAATGAAATGGCGGTCAATAAAAAACACATCTGGTCCATCTTCAATTTTACGCACTACATGTGAATCCCATACTTTGTCAAATAATGTCTTACTCATTTTTTATTTTTTTAATTGTAATTTCTATAATCACAGCAACTTCCTGCTTATATAATAGGAAAGCAAAATTAGAAAAAGCTGCAAAGTGGTCAATTTCAATATTCCATTATATACGATACCCAAACTGAAAATACAAATTGCGATTGGCTTTCGTACGATCAATTTTGGACCGTAAAAGGAATACCAAATGGGTTTTATTTTTCTTTTTCGGATTAATTTTTAACGAACGGCTTTTGTTTTTGATAGTCGGCGGAATCCCCTATAAATCACTATGAAATATGGTTTTTTGGTTTTAAAAATGTAACAAAATCAATAAAAACGACAATAATTGTTAATTTTTAATTCTTTTTTGAGTTTGTGAAAGGTCAAATACGAACACTTTTTAAAGCGGTTTCAATGCGTTTGACGGGTTTGATTGGCTGTAAAATTTTAATGGAAATAATACGACATCCAAGAACTGTATTTTTTTGTTTTTTAGAATGAAAATAAATGAAAAGAAGCAGGATTGTTTGGAAACAAATTGACCGCTAATGACGGCTATCTGACATTTGCTTCTAAAAGCAAGGGTTAATTTTGACTATTCTAATTTTTAAAAATAATATCATGAATTTAAATGAATTTGCGTACAAACTGGGAGTTGTGGGAACTGTGATTATTTTAGTCTGGGTTGGGCTTTTTAAGTTTACGGCGGTCGAAGCCGGAGCGATAAAAGAACTGGTTGAAAATCATTTTGCCATGGGCTGGATGTACAAAGTAATGTCGGTGCAGCAGGTTTCAAATCTTATCGGAATTTTTGAAGTACTGACCGGGATTGGTCTGTTGGCTTCTTTATTTTTAAGAAGAATTGGTTTTTATGCCGGTTTTGCGTCAGTGATTATATTTGTAACGACACTGAGTTTTTTAGTAACCACTCCGGGTGTTTTTAAAATGGTTGAAGGGTTTCCTGTAACCGATTTTTTTATTTTAAAAGACATTCCGTATCTGGCAATTTCGCTGCTGGTTTTTGTAAAAGGCAAAGAATAAAAAATATTGAGCGGTATTGATAAAAACCTACATTCTTTCTCTAAAAAAAGACTAAATTTGAACTTCCTCAATTTTGTATCTCAACTTTTTTTATAACTCATATAATCAGTGATTTAGGAGATGCGAAACTTAGAATTTGGAATTTTAAATTTGTCTTTTTATACCTATGTACTTAATATTCGATACCGAAACTACTGGATTACCAAAACGTTGGGACGCTCCAATAACCGATTCTGATAACTGGCCTCGCTGTATTCAGATCGCATGGCAGCTTCATGACGAAATGGGGCAGCTGATAGAACATCAGGATTATCTGGTGAAGCCTGACGGATTTAATATTCCGTACGATGCAGAACGTATTCATGGAATTTCGACAGAATTGGCTGATGCGGACGGAATCACCCTGGCCGAGGTTTTGGAGAAATTCAATATTGCTTTAAGTAAAACCAAGTTTATTGTTGGTCAGAATTTAGGTTTTGACGTTAATATTATGGGGGCCGAATTCCACAGAATGGGCGTGGATTCTCCTATGAGTTCGATGCCGGTTCTGGATACCTGTACCGAGGTTACGGCTTCGTTATTGCAGCTTCCGGGAGGTCGTGGAGGTAAGTTTAAATTACCAACCTTAACCGAGTTACACAGCTTTCTTTTCAATAAACCTTTCGCGGAAGCGCACAACGCAACTGCCGACGTTGAGGCAACTACGCGTTGTTTCCTGGAGTTAATCAGAAGAGAAGTTTTTACCAAAGAAGAGCTGGATGTTCCTAAAGATTATTTTAAGGAATTTCAAAACAGAAATCCACAGGAATTTCCGTTAATCGGATTAAAACATATCAATTTAAAGGCTGCTTCGGATAAAATTAGAGAGCAGTTAAAGGCTTTAGAATCTGTTGGAAAAGAACCTGCCGTTTCGCATTCTGACAGAGAAGATTTTAAAGCAGCAAAATATGCGCATTTGCACAATCATACGCAGTTTTCGGTATTGCAATCAACGATAGGAATTGGAAATATCGTTGCGGCTACTGCCAAGAATGGAATGCCGGCTGTTGCCATGACCGATACCGGAAACATGATGGGAGCTTTTCACTTTGTGAGCGCCGTTATGAATCACAATAAAGGGGCATCAGCAAAAAACAAAGCTTTGGTAGAAGCAGGTGAAGAGCCTACGGAAACAGAGATAAAACCGATTGTGGGCTGCGAATTTAATGTTTGTGAGAACCACCTGGATAAAAGTAAAAAAGACAATGGTAATCAGGTTGTATTATTAGCCAAAAACAAAAACGGTTATCACAATCTGGCCAAAATGTCGTCGATTGCCTTTACCAACGGATTTTATTATGTTCCGAGGATTGACCGTACCATTATTGAAAAATACAAAGAAGACATCATGGTGTTGTCGGGGAATTTATACGGAGAGATTCCGAGTAAAATTCTGAATATTGGTGAAAACCAGGCCGAAGAAGCTTTGATTTGGTGGAAAGAACAATTTGGAGATGATTTTTATCTGGAAGTGATGCGTCACAATCAGGAAGATGAAAACCGTGTAAACAAAACACTGATTGAATTTTCGAAAAAACACGATGTCAAATTAATTGCCACCAATAATACTTACTATTTAAATAAGGAAGACGCCAACGCCCACGACATTTTGCTGTGTGTAAAAGATGGTGAAAAACAAGCGACACCAATTGGCCGTGGCCGTGGATATCGTTACGGATTACCGAATCAGGAGTACTACTACAAGTCGGGAGAAGAGATGAAAAAGCTCTTTACCGATTTGCCGGATGCGATCATTAACATTCAGGAAATCATAGACAAAGTGGAAGGATACTCACTTTATCGCGATGTATTGCTTCCTAAATTTGATATTCCGGAAGAGTTTGTGGTTGCCGAAGATGAAGCTGATGGAGGTGTTAGGGGAGAGAACAAATATTTGCGCCATCTTACTATGGTGGGCGCAAAAAAACGATACGGAGAAATTACAGAGTCTATCCAGGAACGTTTGGATTTTGAGCTCCTGACCATTTCGAACTCCGGATATCCGGGTTACTTTTTGATCGTTCAGGATTTCATCGCCGAAGCCAGAAATATGGACGTTTCGGTGGGTCCCGGTCGTGGATCTGCTGCCGGTTCTGCGGTAGCGTATTGTTTAGGAATTACCAATATTGACCCGATTAAGTACGATTTGCTTTTTGAGCGTTTCTTAAATCCGGATCGTGTATCGATGCCCGATATTGATATCGATTTTGATGACGAGGGTCGTGGTCGTGTTATGGACTACGTAATTAATAAATACGGTCAAAATCAGGTAGCGCAAATTATTACCTATGGTAAAATGGCAACCAAATCTGCGATTCGTGATACGGCTCGTGTACTGGATTTACCATTGTTTGAAGCCGATAGAATTGCAAAACTGATTCCGGCAATGATGCCTTCCAAATGGAATTTAGCGCGTTTTATTTCAGAAAGCGAGGATGAAGTTAAAAAAGCACTTCGTTCTGATGAATACGACAATGTAAAAGAATTAATCGCCATTGCCAATGAAGATGATTTGGCGGGAGAAACCATTCAACAGGCAAAAATTCTTGAAGGATCGATGCGAAATACCGGAATTCACGCTTGTGGTGTAATCATTACGCCATCGGATATTACGAATTTCGTTCCCGTTACCACAGCAAAAGATTCTGATTTGTATGTGACCCAGTTTGATAACTCGGTAGCAGAAAGTGCAGGATTGCTGAAGATGGACTTCCTGGGTCTGAAGACCCTTACCCTGATAAAAGACACCGTTAAACTGGTAAAATATAGAAACGGAATTGATCTGGATCCCGATACATTTCCAATTGATGATGTGGAGACGTATGCACTGTTCCAAAGAGGAGAAACGGTTGGAATCTTCCAGTACGAGTCGCCCGGAATGCAGAAGTACATGAAGGATCTGAAGCCTACGGTTTTTGGAGATTTAATTGCAATGAATGCCCTATATCGTCCGGGACCTTTGGAGTATATTCCATCTTTCGTTCGAAGAAAAAATGGAGAAGAGGAAATCAAATACGATTTAGATGCCTGTGAAGAATATTTAGGAGAAACCTACGGAATTACGGTGTATCAGGAGCAGGTAATGCTTTTGTCGCAATCGCTGGCTGACTTTACAAAAGGTGAGGCCGACGTTTTGCGTAAGGCGATGGGTAAGAAACAAAAGGACGTACTGGACAAGATGAAGCCTAAATTTGTGGAGCAGGCCGCAAAAAAAGGTCATGATGCCAAAGTTCTGGAGAAAATCTGGAAAGACTGGGAGGCCTTTGCGAGTTACGCCTTCAACAAATCGCACTCGACTTGTTATGCCTGGATTGCTTATCAGACCGCTTACTTAAAAGCGCATTATCCGGCAGAATATATGGCGGCGGTTCTTTCGAATAACATGAACGATATCAAACAAGTGTCGTTTTTTATGGAAGAATGTAAACGAATGGGCTTGCAGGTTTTAGGACCGGACGTAAACGAATCTTACTATAAATTTACCGTAAATGACGAATATGCGGTTCGTTTTGGAATGGGAGCTATTAAAGGAGTTGGTTCCGGAGCCGTTGCAACTATTGTAGAAAACAGAAAAGACGGAAGATACAAATCGATTTTTGATTTGGCTAAGCGTATTGATTTGCGTGCTGCCAATAAAAAAGCAATTGAGAACCTGGCGCTGGCAGGAGGTTTCGATTCATTTGAAGGAACAACAAGAGCGCAGTATTTTCATGATGATGGCGACGGAATAACGTTTTATGAAAAAGCGATGCGTTACGGATCGAAATTTCAGGAAAACGAAAACTCGTCACAGGTAAGTTTATTTGGAGAAGCCAGTGAAGTGCAGATTGCTGAGCCTGTTGTACCACCGTGTGAAGACTGGAGTACCATGGAGAAACTGGCAAAGGAAAAAGAAGTAGTCGGAATTTATATTTCAGGACATCCGCTGGACGATTTTAGATTCGAGATGAAGTATTTCTGCAATAACCGCTTAGAATCTCTGAAAAGCATGAACGAATTTGTGGGTAAAAATCTAAATTTTGCCGGAATCATAAACAATGTTCAGCATCGTGTGGCCAAAAATGGAAAGGGCTGGGCGGTATTTAACTTAGAAGGTTATGACGAAAGTTATGAGTTTAAGATTTTTGGTGAAGAATATTTAAAATTCCGCCATTTCCTGATTCAGAACAACTTTGCTTTCATCAAAATATTAATAAAAGACGGCTGGGTCAATCATGACACCGGTAAAAAATCGGATCCAAGAATGCAGTTTGTTGAAATAAGGCAATTGCAGGATATTCTGGAGGCTTTTGCTAAAAAGTTGATTTTGTTATTGAACATAAAAGATCTGGGCGCCGAATTTATTCATAGATTAAGTCATTTGTTTAGTGAAAACAAAGGCGATAATTCAGTGACTTTTGAGATCATGGAATTAGAAAAAGTAAAGCGACTGGTTGAGGTAGAAACGCCAACAGATTTTGAAGAAACGGAAGATGCTGTTTTTGTAGAAGAAAATGATCGGGAAGATGGTATTGAAGAAACAAAAATTCAGGAAGTAAACGAAGTCGAAGAAATAAAGGTCGTGACCAAATTAACAATGCCAAGCCGCAGGTTAAAAGTTAAAATCTCAACTGAGTTATTGATGGAATTGGAAAAAATGCAGATCAATTTTAAGCTAAATTAAATTTTAACAGTTAAAATTTAAAAGAATGCATTTTTTTTAAGTTAAAATTATGCATGCATAATAGTTTTTTAGTAATATTGCTCAAAATTACAACGATTTCGTTCCAAGTCTAACATTGCAAACGGCAGGATTATGTTAAAATAATCTATGTTTGTAAAAATTAATTTAATCAAAATTATGAAAAAGAACCTATTTTTATTAGGATTATTAGTTTGCTCTATGGCCACAATGGCGCAAACAGAAAAAGCGGATAAACCAGAAAGCTGGTATTTTAAATTAGGAGGATCTTATTTTAATCAAACTGCTTCGACAGAATTTCCTGTTGTTGGAGGTCAATTGCCAAACAGAGATGTTTATGCAGGTACTTTAGCAAATAATAAATTAGCATCAAGAGAAAGTGTTACAGGATCTTTTGGACAAGGTTTCAGAAGTGGAGTTACTGCTGGTTATAGATTTTCAGCACGTTTAGGAGTTGAGATGTCAGCAAACTACTATGTTAGTAATGAAAAAACAATGTCTCAAACAACAAACAGACTTATTTCATATAATCCAGCTGTTAGCCCGGCAGCTACTTATGTAAGTTTTACAGCAAATGGTGAAATTAAAGCATTTGATTTAGCACCGGCAATTGTAATGTTTTTAGGAGAATCTCATGGTTTTGAACCGTATACTAAAGTTGGAGTTATTGTTCCGGTTCATGGTACATTAGATATTAAAACAGACAGACAATATTCTACTTTTGTAGGAGCTAATCAAGTTGCTTCAACAAATGCTTTCTCAAAAGATGTAGTTAAACCAAATCCAACACTTGGATTTATGGCGTCTTTAGGAACTTCTTATAAATTAGGAAAACACATTTCTGCTTTCGCTGAATTAGAATACCGTAACTTTACTGTACACGGAAAAACGAAAGAAACTACAATATATACTGAAAATGGTGTAGATAAATTAAATGAAACTACTGCTTTCAGAACGGCTTCATATTCTGCAATTCATACTAAATATGTAGATCATTTAGACGGAAGCTCTAACAATAAAGAATATAATGCAGCAGGATACGATTCTACTAAACCAATGAACGAATTAAGTTCTTACGTTGGAATTTCAGGTTTAGGATTGACTTTAGGTCTTAAATACAGCCTATAATTTTATAAAAGTTTTTTAGTTTTTTAAAAAAGAGGATATTCGTAACGAATATCCTCTTTTTTGTTTTTTGTTATTTCTTTTGCTTTTTGTCATTTCTCTTGTTTCTTGTCATTTCGACTAAAAGGAGAAATCACACAAGAAACTCCTCATAGAAAATCGCCAATCTTTGGCGAGCTGCTAGTGGATTCCTCATTCTTCGGAATGACACAAGAAACTCCGCATAGAAATTTGCCAATCTTTGGTGAGCTGCTAGTGGGATTTCTCCTTACGTCGAAATGACAAGGTTGTGGTTAAGGCTAATGATAACAGGAAAAAATCTGCGTTAAGCAAAGCTGCCAGTCCCTTTATTTTGAGTTCCTGAATTCCTTTAAAACTTCATCGATTACCCAGGTGGTTCTTGCGGCTGTTGTTCCTTTTGATGGAGAAAAATCCTCTTTGCCTAAAATTTCAGCAACCACAGTTTCAACAAGTGGCAATTGAATGTGAAGCGGATTTTCGATCGTGATACTTTCTTTTTCACCATTTGTATATTGAATATGAATGGGATCATTCCCGAAAGTAGAGAACGAAATCTTTCCTTTGTCGCCTACAATATCCGTATTGTCATAACGTTCAAAACTGGCAAAATTCCACAAACCGGTTCCGTGAATTCCGTTCTCGAATAAAAAAGACATAGAAACCGAATCTTCTGCCGGATAGGCTTTGAGTTGTGAGCTGGCATGTCCGCGAACTGATTTTATAGGTCCAAACACGAAGTCAAGAAAATCTAAAGTGTGGCAAGCCAAATCAACAAATATTCCACCACCGGAAATGTGCGGTAAAACCGTCCAGGGCAAATTGATTTCATCGTCATAACGCTTTTCAAACGAATGGTATAAAACGCAATTGACATGTCTGACAGTTCCAATTTTGTTTTGGTCGATTAGTTCTTTTATTTTTAGGAATCTTGGAAGACGTCTTCTGTAATAGGCAACAAATAGTGGTACATTGTGTTCTTTACAAACACGGATCATTTCATTGCATTCTTCAAAATTCAAAGCCATTGGTTTTTCCACGTAAACAGGTTTTCCGGCTTTGGCGCATAAAATGGTATATTCTTTATGAGATGATGGAGGTGTCGCAATATAAACGGCATCAACTTCAGGATCGTTAATTAAATCGATGGCGTTGGAATACCATTTAGGGACATTATGGCGTTTGGCGTAATCTTCAGCCAGAGCTGCATCCCTGCGCATAACAGCAACTAAAGCCGAATTGGAAGCTTTTTGAAAAGCAGGACCGCTTTTAACTTCAGTTACATTACCACAGCCTATAATTCCCCATTTTACAATTTTCATTTTTCTAGTTTTTTAGTTCTTTCAAATTTAAAAAGTTTGCCATGAATTACACGATTTTTTTTCAGCAGATTTATAAAGGTTAGCCGCGGATTAAAATGATTTTCACAGATTAAAAATCATAATCATCCGTTTAATCTGTGGCAAAAAAAAAACAGCCATGAATTCACGAATTATTTTTTATTCAGATTAATAGACACACAGCTTATAAAAATCACCATAATCCTTTTAATCTGTAGCTAAAAAAATAAAGCCACGAACTCACAAAATTAATTCGTGAATTCGCGGCTAAAAAAACTTAGCTTAAAGTATTACTTTTTAGGTAAAGCTTTAAAGCCCATATTGTAAAGTGTAAACGCTTGGATGTCTACGCTTTCCTGAATTGTTGCAGCAACAGATTTTCCTGCTCCGTGACCCGCTTTTACGTCAATACGAATTAAAACCGGATTGTTTCCTGTTTGTTTCTCTTGCAATTCAGAAGCAAATTTAAAACTGTGTGCAGGAACTACACGGTCATCGTGATCACCGGTTGTTACCATAGTTGCAGGGTACTGAACGCCTTTTTTTACGTTTTGTACCGGAGAGTATCCTTTAAGGTATTCAAACATTTCTTTGTTATCCTGTGAAGTTCCGTAATCGTAAGCCCAACCTGCACCAGCAGTAAAAGTATGGTAACGTAACATATCCATTACACCAACAGCCGGTAAGGCTACTTTCATTAAATCAGGACGTTGTGTCATAGTTGCTCCAACTAACAAACCTCCGTTAGAACCTCCGCGAATAGCAAGGAAGTCAGAAGAAGTGTATTTTTGTGCAATCAAATACTCACCTGCAGCAATAAAGTCGTCAAACACATTTTGCTTTTGCAATTTAGTTCCTGCATCGTGCCATTTTTTACCATATTCACCACCACCTCTTAAATTGGCAACCGCATAAACACCTCCATTTTCTAACCAAACGGCATTTGCAATACTGAAACTTGGCGTTAAACTAACGTTGAATCCACCATATCCATAAAGGATGGTTGGGTTTTTACCGTCTAATTTTAGTCCTTTTTTATACGTAATAATCATCGGGATTTTTGTTCCGTCTTTTGACGTATAGAATACTTGTTTTGATTCGTAATCCTCGCTTTTGAAATCAACTTTTGGTTTTTGATATACTTCTGACTTACCTGATTTTGGTTCGAAAGAATAAATTGTTCCCGGAGTTGTATAGTTTGTAAAGCTGTAGTATAACGTTTTCTCTTCTTTTTTTCCTCCAAATCCTCCTGCGGTTCCTACTGCCGGAAGTTTGATTTCACGGATTAGTTTTCCGCTGTAATCGTATTGTTGAACAAACGAAACGGCATCTTTGGTATAATTGGCAAAGAAGAATCCTCCACCTGTTGAAGGAGACAGGATGTCTTTCGTTTCTTTAATAAAATCTTTCCAGTTTTCAGGTTTCGGATTGCTTACATCAACGGTAACCACACGCGTGTTTGGTGCGTTTAAGTCCGTTTCGATAAACAATTTAGTTCCTTCATTCTCGATAATCTGATTGCTGCTGTTAAAATTGTCAACAATCGTTACAATCGGACTATTCGCTTTCGTTAAGTCTTTAATGAATAACTCGTTTCCGTAAGTAGAATTGGCCGCAGAAATTACCAGATATTTATCATCTTCAGTAACGTAACCACCTATATATCTACGTTTTTGATCGGCTCCGTAAATCACTTTGTCTTCTTTTTGAGAAGTTCCCAGTTTGTGGAAATACAATTTGTGCTGATCAGTTTTTGCAGATAATTCGCTTCCTTTTGGTTTGTCGTAACTAGAGTAGTAAAACCCACTGTTGCCATGCCATGAAACGCCGCTAAATTTTACATCCACCAAAGTATCTTCTAAAACTTTTTTAGAGATCGCATCGATGATGATTACTTTTCTCCAGTCGCTTCCTCCTTCAGAAATAGCATATGCAGCTTTTGAGCCGTCTTTAGAGAAATTTAATCCACCAAGAGAAGTTGTTCCGTCTTTAGAAAAAGTATTCGGATCTAAGAAAACCTCTTCTTTACCGTCTTTCCCTTTTCTATATACTACAGATTGATTCTGAAGTCCGTTGTTTTTAGAATAATACGTAAATTTTCCTTCTAAAAATGGAGCACTGATTTTCTCGTAGTTCCATAATTTTTCCATGCGTTTCTTAAGTTCATCTCGGAATGGAATTTTATCTAAATAACCGTAAGTTACCTCGTTTTGAGCCTTTACCCAGGCTCCTGTTTCAGCTGATTTGTCATCTTCAAGCCAACGATACGGATCGCTTACTTTAGTGTCAAAATACACATCAACAGTTTCGCCTTTTTTAGTTTCGGGATATTGGATTTTGTTTTGCCCGAATGAAATCCCTGCAGTTGTGATTGCCATTAGAAGAAATGTTTTTTTCATAATTTGTGTTTAACAGTTATAGCAAAAATAGCCTTTTTGTTGTGAAATAATAAGGATAAAAAGTTAAACCCTATACGACATATAAGCTTGCTTAGTCAGGATTTAACTGATTTAAGCTATAGGTCGCATAGGGTCTAAAAATGTTACAGATTGAAGTTAACTCCAAGTACAATATTTCGTCCGATATTCGGAATACCGTCCGTTTTTAGTCTGGATAGGTGCGCAATGTATTTTTTATCAAATAAATTGTTTCCGTTCAGGTTAACATCAAAAGCATGTTTGCCTAATTTTACTGTTCCTCCAAAACCTAAATTCACCAAAGTGTACCCTTTTGAAGCAGTCTCAAAACCACTTACTTTATCCTGACTAAAAGTCGAAGAAACGTTTAAAGAAGCATATCCTTCTTCAAACCAGTCTTTAATTTTGAACTCTGTTCTTAAAGTATTGTTCCAGTTGTTGGCAGGAATTAAAGGCAGGTAATCATTGTTTTGTTTTTTACCGGTAACGGTTTCAAAACTGGTTTCAAAATGCAACCAATCTAGTGGGTGCGGGTGAAAGTGCAATCCTGCTTCTCCTCCGTACAATTTGGCATTGTTCTGAACATAAGCAAAAACATCATTCTCATCGCGTACCTCACCAGTTGGAGAAGTGTAGATATAGTTGTTTACGTGATTGTAAAATCCGTTGATGAAAAATTCAAAATGAGTATTTTTGTATTCCAGATTTAAATCTGTCTGAACGTTTTGTTCGGTTTTCAAATTGCCGTTTCCAATTTCGTAGCGGTTTGTTCCTTCATGAACTCCGTTTGATGTTAGCTCGGCTAAATTTGGAGCTCTGAAACCTGTAGCCACATTCAATCGAAGTGTTAGTGGCTCGGCAAGCTTTGTTTTATATCCTAAAGAAGCATTAAAGCTGTCAAATGATCGGTCTAAAGGCTGAAAATAACCTTCTTCACCTTCAGTTCCGTGTGCTTCAGAAGTTACTTTTCGGTTGTCGAAACGCAGTCCGGCTTGTAAAACGTTATTGTTCCATTCGTAATTTGCAGTTCCAAAAGCACCAAAATCATTGGTAGTTGCATCCGGAATTAAATATTCTTCTCCTGAATTTTTATTGGTCTGGTGCATTCCCTGAACGCCCACAATAGTTTCGATTTTACCGAATTTTGGGAAATGATATTTGACATTGTAATTAAGAGTATTCAGTTTCATGTGAAGAGAAGCGTTGTTGCTGTCTTCAAATTCGCTTCTGTCATTAGCGATATAACCTAAATCAACATCCAGTTTTGAGTTTTCAAAGAAAATCACATTGTTCAAACTTAATAAATGATTGAAGATGCCTTGTCTTGGGAACATTGTATTTTTGCTTGACGATTGTTCTGCGATTCCTTCTTCCGGAATTCCAATGTCTAATTTGTTGTAATTGTATCGTAAAACACTTGAAAAACGGGAATTGCTGTATCCAACTCCGGTTTTAAAATCGGTTTCGTTATAGCGGGAATTGGTTACGCGGTCGCCATCGGCAATTTTGTAATCAGAGTGCGTGTTGAAACTTCCTCTGGCTAAAAACTTCCAGTTGTCCGTTGAGGTTTTTAGTCCGATAGAAGAATTGCTTCCTTGTGTATTGGTAAAATATTTTTGACTGAAATTAGCTTTAAACGTATTGGCATCGGCAAATTTCTCCGGATTAAAATATAAGACACCACCTAAGGCATCAGAGCCATACAATAAAGAGGCAGGCCCTTTGATGACTTCAACACTTTCTATTCCGGCATCATTAAGACCCAGTCCGTGTTCGTCACCAAATTGTTGATTTTCGATACGAACTCCCTGAGAATACACCAAAACGCGATTTCCGCTTAAACCTCTAATCACCGGTTTTCCAATCGAAGTTCCGGTAGAAATTTGAGAAACTCCGGGAATAGTCGCCAAACCTTCAATTAAAGTGGAAGTTCCTTTTTGTTGTAATGTTTTAATGCTTTCGTGTTCCACTTTCATTACGTTCTGCGATTGCAGTTTGTTGAAAGGTGTTGACACCACCACTTCATCCATTTCAAAAACAGATTCAGTAAGGGTAATGTCTAAGGTGTTTTCCTTTAGTAATTTAGCAATTGTTTTGCTTTGTGTTGTATAACCTATTATGGTAAAAGAAAGTCGGAAACTGCCGTTTGGGAGATTCTTAAATTCATATTTTCCGTTTTCATCTGTTGTAGTTCCTTTGTGTAGTTCAGCTGCATAAACAGATACGCCGGCTAAGGGTTTGTTTTGAAGATCGATTACAGTTCCCGATACCGAATTTTGGGCAGAAAGGATGCCCGTAAACCCTAAAATAAGGGCTAATATTAGTTTTTTCATTTGAAAATGATGCTATAGTTAATTGAATTTGCCTCTTCATCAGAAACTAAAATGAATAGTAAAACTTGCCGATCCTGAAAGTTTCAGGATGGGGAAATTCACTAATTTTTTAGAATTAGATAAAAAGATTTAGAATTGATTTCGTGTATTTCGAAATTTAGGAAACTATAGCTTGCGGAGGTCCGCGCAATAAATAGGCACTTTCTGAAAATGAAAAGATTCGTTCGGAAAGCGTAAAGAAATAGGGAATTTCGTTATCGAAATGGTGAAACTGAAGCGCCATTTCTTCGGGAACAACATAA
Source organism: Flavobacterium sp. T12S277 (assembly GCF_048514875.1). Lineage (NCBI taxonomy): Bacteria > Pseudomonadati > Bacteroidota > Flavobacteriia > Flavobacteriales > Flavobacteriaceae > Flavobacterium > Flavobacterium sp. T12S277. Next base: position 273,453 of record NZ_JBLYEG010000005.1, read on the forward strand.
CTGCCAAAAGCAAAATGACAAACATAACATAAGTCATAATTATGGTGCTGATGTGTTATTTCACCACTTGGATCATTGTAATCGTGGTGGCATTGTTTTTCTGAAAGCTGCTTTACAATATGCTCATAACTGTGTATGGACTGAAAGAATATTGAGAACAATACCATCAGGGCCAAAGAAACACTTAGTATGAGTTGTTTTCTTTTCATCAAGGGCAAAGGTATAAAAGAAAGGAGAAAAATAGATTTATTTTTTAGATTCTGTTAACGATTCATTGAAAAAAGTTTAGAAAAAGCATTTTTTCGGAATCGAAAAGCGAATAATGACATTCAAATTGTATCCTGAACTAGCATTATATTATATTTGTAATTGAAATAAAACTCTCCTAAAAAACGTTTACTTGAAAAACTCTTTAAAACCAAAATACGATATGCGATTACTTTTTAGTTGTTTGTTTTTAGTATCGTTTTTTAATTCTTTTGCCCAGGAAGTTAAACCGGAGGTAAAGCCAGAAGTGAAGCCTGTGGTTAAAATCGATTCTTTGTATCGGGAAGATCAGTTTTATTTTTCGGTTACCTATAATCTTCTGACAAAGATTCCGCAGGGGCTTAAACAAAATAAATTTTCTGCCGGACTTTCTGCCGGTTTCCTGCGTGACATGCCAGTCAATAAAAGCAGAACCGTTGCCATTGCTACTGGTTTAGGTTTGAGTTATCAGAATTATAATCAAAATTTAACCATCGCCAAAGGGGCAGATGGAGCTTTGACCTATGAAGTAACCGATTATAATGATATTTCGTCCAACAGATACAAACAATATTCGGTTGATTTGCCAATAGAATTTCGCTGGAGAAATTCGACTTATGAAAGTACTAAATTCTGGAGAATCTATAGCGGATTTAAAGTAAGCTATGTATTCTCTAACAAATCCATTTTAGATACGGGGGAAGAAACGTTTAAAATTTCGAACAATCCGGATATCAACAAATTGCAATACAGCGTATATCTGGCTGTAGGGTATAACACCTGGAACCTTTATCTCAATTATGGATTAAGTCCTTTGTTTAAAGACGTAACAACGGTTTCCGGACAAAATATTAACGTAAGAACGCTTAATGCCGGATTGATATTCTACATTTTATAACCACAAATACAAAAACAAGAGCTGCGGTAAAATTCCAATAAAAGTTCCTATTACCAGTTCGTTAGGCGAGTGGGCTTCCATTTCTAAGCGTGAAGAAGCAACGATTCCCGTCATTAAAATCAGGAAAGCACTCCAATAAGGGTTTTGCATCTGAAGATGTATGTTTAGCCCAATCACAAAAATGGTGAATCCGCTGATGGCCATCATGTGCAAACTTGCTTTTATTTTAAACAACGAGCAAATCAAAGCCAAAATAGTACTAAACAAAGCACCGAGAAAGAAGAAGTGCAATTCAGGATATCGGGTAATGATAATGCTTCTTTTGACCAGTAAAATATATAAAAAACACTGTAAAATTAAAGGGATTTTGCGTTGTGAGGTCTCGTGAACCATAACCGAATTTACATGTCCTGTCGAACGAAGCAAAAGATAGAACAGTATGGGCACCAGAATAGTGATGATCAGAATCTGAAACAACACATAATATTTTTCCTGAGTACTAAAGAGATCCTGCTTGCAAAAAAGATAAAACAGGGTAGCATACATCGATATAAAAATAGGATGTAAGATATAGGAAAATGTAGGCAGAATTCTTTTCAAAACGTTGTATTTAGTGGTGTTAAGCAAATATAAACAAATAATGTTTTTTTGTTACGAATTGCACAAATTAGCACAAATTTTAACTTGCGCCCTATTTTTTTAATGCGACGGACATTTGTTTCAGGCAGATCGATCTGTTGAATAAGAAAAAATCTGCGAAAATCTTTTTTAATCTGTGGCCAAAGTAACCGCAAAGAACTAGCGAAAAGTCATGTAATTCGTGGCAAAAACACACAAAGAATTAGTACCAACTCGTGCCATTCGCGGCAAACTTTTTTTAGCAAGCTGTGGCAAAAATCACCACAAATAATTAGTGAAAATTTGTGATTTTGCTGGCAAACCTTTTTTTAAATTTGACAAAAAGAAAATCTTAATGAGCATAAATATAAAAAGCCTGATTCCGGTTCTCGAAGCCGAATGGATGGGTCCAGATTCTGATGTTTTCGTTGATCACATTTCGATCGACAGCCGTTCTCTACAAAACGGTTCTAAAACTTTGTTTATTGCCTTGTCAGGGGTTAATAATGATGCTCATTTGTATATAGAAGAACTTATAGACAAAGGAGTTCAGAATTTTGTGGTACAGTATATCCCGGAGAATGTAAAGGGGAAAGCTAGTTTTTTAGTGGTCAAAAATACGTTGCAGGCTTTACAGGAATTTGCGGGTTATTATCGCAAGCTGTTTACATTTCCTATCATCGGATTGACCGGAAGCAACGGTAAAACGATCGTAAAGGAATGGCTGAATTTTCTGTTGAGTCCCGACTATAATATTATCCGAAGCCCTAAAAGTTACAACTCTCAGGTAGGTGTTCCATTGTCTGTAATTGCGATTAATGAAAAACATAACCTGGGTATTTTCGAAGCCGGAATATCGACGGTCAATGAAATGGAGAAGCTCGAAAGAATCATTAAACCCAATATTGGAGTTTTAACGAGCATTGGTTCGGCACATGATGAGGGTTTTAAAAATCTGGAAGAAAAAATCGATCAAAAATTACTGCTGTTTAAGAATTCGGCCGTTATTATCTATCAGAATAATAAACTTGTAGATACCTGTCTGGCGAAACTAGAGCAGGAATATGTTTTACCCGAAAGAGTCCTTTTTTCATGGAGTTTTACTGAGGAATCGGCAGATGTTTTTGTGGTGAAGCGGGTGAATGAAGACGAAACAACGAGTATTCAGGCCCGTTATGGGAATGAAATTTTCGATTTCGAAATCCCATTCAGTGATTCGGCCTCCATCGAAAATGCGATCTCCTGTTTGTTGGTCATGCTTTATCTGAAGTACGATGCGGAAACCATTCAAAATCGATTTCAAAATTTGTATCCGGTACAAATGCGTCTTGAGGTTAAAAACGGAATCAACAATTGCAGTATTATCGATGACAGTTACAGTTCAGACTTTCAGTCGCTAAAAATTGCATTGGACTTTTTAGAAAGCCAGCAGAAAAAAAACGCTTCAAAAACGGTTATACTGTCGGATATTTTTCAAAGTGGATTTTCTAATGAAGAGCTGTACACAAAAGTAGCACAGTTAATTGCAGACAATAAAATAAACCGCGTTATAGCCATCGGAGCAACCATTTCTTCCTTTGCCTCTAAATTTTCGAATTGTACCACTTTTCAGAATACAGTCGAATTTATTACGCAAATTGAAAGTCTGAACTTTGAAAATGAAACCATTTTAATCAAAGGAGCGAGATCATTTCAGTTTGAAGAAATTGTGTCCTTGCTGGAAGAGAAAACCCATGAAACGATACTAGAGATTAACCTGAATTCGATTAGTCATAACCTCAATTATTATAAATCAAAACTAGCTTCCGGTGTGAAGCTGATGGTCATGGTTAAGGCCTTTGGTTACGGAAATGGAGGATTGGAAATTGGCAAATTGCTCGAACATCACAAGGTAGATTATTTGGGAGTGGCATTTGCCGATGAAGGGATTTCACTTAAAAACGGCGGGATAAAGTTGCCAATCATGGTTCTGAATCCGGAATCGACCAGCTTTCCTTCAATCATACAATACCATTTAGAGCCCGAAATTTATAGTGTTAAGGGACTAAAAGCCTTTTTGAAAATTGCCAGAGAAAAGAATTTAAAAGACTTTCCGATTCACATCAAACTGGATACCGGAATGCACCGTCTGGGTTTTGAAGAAGACACTTTAGGTGAATTAATTGAAACTCTGAGAGGAAATTCGACCGTAAAAGTAAAAAGTGTACTGTCGCATTTGGCAACCAGTGATGAGGAAAAACATTTTGATTTTGTGAGATCTCAGATTCGTTTGTTTGAGACTTTGTCCGTAAAATTAATTACAGCCTTAAATATTAACCCTATTCGCCATATTCTGAACACTTCCGGAATAAGTAACTTTCCGGATGCGCAATACAATATGGTGCGTTTGGGAATTGGTTTGTATGGTGTATCCAACGATCCGGCCGAGCAGAAGTACCTCGAAAATGTGGGAACTTTAAAATCGATTATTTCTCAGGTGCGAACAATTCCGTCGGGAGACAGCGTGGGTTACGGACGCCGTTTTATGGCACAGAAAGAAACCAGAGTCGCTACAATTCCTATTGGTTATGCAGACGGAATTTCGCGTTTATGGGGCAATCAGGTAGGTTATGTGGTGATTAAGAATCAAAAAGCATTCATTTTAGGAAGCGTTTGTATGGACATGCTCATGGTAGATGTAAGCGAGATTGATTGTAAAGAAGGAGATTCAGTAATCATTTTTGGAGAAAATCCGACGGTTGTCGAAATGGCAACAGCCTTAAAAACAATACCCTACGAAATCATGACCAGCATCTCGCAACGGGTAAAAAGAGTGTTTTTTAGATAATCTTAACAAATTGTCAGGAAAATTGTGTATTTTCGAGATCAATTAAGTATAAACTAAAATAATCGATTATGGGATTTTTTGCAGATTTTAAAGCTTCTTTGCTAAAAGGTGATGTGCTTAGTTTAGCGACGGCTGTCGTTATTGGTGGTGCATTTGGAAAAATAGTGGGTTCTGCTGTAGACGATATTATTATGCCAGTTGTTGGTTTACTTACAGGAGGAATTGATTTTACTCAAAAATTTGTTACACTGGATGGCAATGCGTATCCAAATTTGGCAGCTGCTAAAGCCGCCGGAGCTGCAGTAATTACGTATGGAAATTTAGTTCAGGCGATAATTAATTTTGTAATTATATCGTTTTTCGTATTTGTTGTACTGAGAGCTGCTGAAAAAGCGAAGAAAAAAGAACCTGTGGTTGCGGCACCTGCCGGACCAACTCAAGAAGAGCTACTTACGCAAATTAGAGATTTGCTTAAAAAATAATTCCGCTACACTAAGTCTAACTTAACCGTTCCTTAATTGGGGCGGTTTTTTTGTTTTTGTTTGTTTTGTAACATTTTGTTATTTTTTGTGAAGAGCGTTGTTTTGACTTTTATTATGTATACTTTTGCATAACGAAATAGATTAATTCATACTAAAAATATAAAAATGAGAATAGCCGTTGTAGGTGCCACTGGTATGGTTGGCGAAGTAATGCTTAGAGTTTTAGCAGAAAGAAATTTTCCTGTTACCGAGTTAATTCCTGTAGCTTCTGAGAAATCAGTAGGAAAAGAAATCGAATACAAAGGAACAAAATATAAAGTGGTAGGATTGCAAACAGCAGTTGATATGAAAGCTGATATTGCGGTTTTTTCAGCCGGAGGAGAGACTTCACTGGAATGGGCACCAAAATTTGCTGCAGCCGGAACAACTGTTATTGATAATTCATCGGCTTGGAGAATGGACCCGACTAAGAAATTAGTAGTTCCGGAAATCAATGCTTCGACTTTAACCAAAGAAGATAAAATTATTGCAAACCCAAACTGTTCAACCATTCAAATGGTGTTGACATTGGCTCCTTTGCACAGAAAATACAATATTAAAAGAATTATCGTTTCTACTTATCAGTCGATCACCGGAACTGGAGTAAAAGCAGTAAGACAGTTGGAAAATGAGTACGCAGGAGTTCAGGGAGAGTTGGCTTACAAATATCCAATTCACAGAAATGCTATTCCACATTGCGACAGTTTTGAAGAAAACGGATACACTAAAGAAGAGATGAAATTGGTTCGTGAGACTCAAAAGATTCTTGGAGACAACACCATCAGAGTAACGGCTACTGCAGTTCGTGTACCAGTTGTTGGCGGACATAGCGAGGCAGTAAATGTTGAGTTTACGAATGACTTCGATGTAAACGAAGTTCGTGAAATTCTGCACAATACTGATGGAGTAGTGGTACAGGATAATTTAGATACTTTTACTTATCCAATGCCATTATATGCAGAGGGTAAAAATGATGTCTTTGTGGGTAGAATTCGTCGTGACGAAAGCCAGCCAAATACATTGAACCTATGGATTGTTGCCGATAACCTGAGAAAAGGAGCTGCAACCAACACCATTCAAATCGCTGAGTATTTAATTGCAGCCGGTTTGGTATAAACAGAGATTAAATAAAATTGTTATAAAGAGAAAACCGTAATTGCAGCAGTGCAGTTGCGGTTTTTTTGATGCTTAAATTTCAATTAAAAACCATAAATTAGCTACTATAAATAGCAATGATATGAACTTCGATAATTATAAAATCATACCCAATTACAAGACCAATAAAACCGATTTGTTCGTGGCCGATGAAGAAGAGATTCTGGCTTGTGAGAAAACCTTAAATATTACTTTCGATGAAGATTACAAAGCATACGTTTCAGAATTTGGGAGTGGAATACTTGGTGGAACTTACGTAAGGATTTATCTTCCTGAAACGATTGTACTAACGTTGGAAGGATGGAAAAGCCGCATCACTGAGTATTGGTTCTGGGACGAAGGAAAAGAGGTGCTTACTAAAGAGGAAGTGCTGGGTTCTGTTAGAATTGGAGATACCTACGATGGTGACGAGATTATTCTTTTAAAAAGCGAATACTTTATTCTGCCAAGGCATAGCGAAATGATCTATAAAGCAGGGAATACGCTTGAAGAGACCATAACCTGGCTGTGTTCGTCAGGAATCCTTACAGAAGCATTTTCTGAAAGAGAATTTGAGCCTTTTAATCCGAATAGTATCAAAGAATAAAAAGTAAACCTGATTTTCTAAACCTGTCGGGTTTATTAACGCAACAGCCATAAAAAAAGCGAGAATTTTAGTTCTCGCTTTTTTTGTGCTTTAATATTCCGGGGCTAGTTCTAATTCCAGACCTTCTAATTCAGTAGTAATTGGAATCTGACAACCTAAGCGGCTATTTGATTTAACATAAAATGCTTCCGACAGCATGGCTTCTTCTTCATCCCCCATTTCTGGTAACGCAACATCATTTAAAACATAACATTGGCAGGAAGCACACATGGCCATTCCGCCACAGGTTCCTTCAACAGGAAGCTCATATGCTTTGCACAACTCCATTATGTTCATTGCCATATCAGTTGGAGCTTGTAACTCGTGTATAACTCCTTCTCGATCTTTAATCTTTATTAATACATCCATTTTAATTAGTGGAATTTTACTGATTCGGATTTTATAACGTGAAAAAATCCTTAATTATATTAACTGTTTTTGATACTAAATGCGTATTCTTTTTTGCTGCCTTCTTTAAGGTGCATTTTTACACCAAGTGTATTTCCGTTTTTCTCCAGTATGGTAACTATAGCAATTACGGAATAGTAGTCTTTATCAGATTGAAAAACTAAAGTACCTTCGTAGGTTGAATTCATCACGCCTTGTTTGTCTGTTGTAACAGATATTTTTCTCGGGTGTGAGAATTGTGCAACACTATAAGTCGCTTTGTTGGAGAATTTTGCTTTTCCGCCACAAATGTCGAACAGAAAATCATAGTTTCCTATTCTAAGACTTCCTTCTTCATCATTCGCGTTAGTCGAAAATACGATCTGACCGGCGTATTTAAAATCCGACCATTCTTCAGATTCATTTAGCCAGGCTTTATCAACAACTAGCGTCTGAGTGGTTTGTTGCGCATAGTTTACAGAAACACAAAATAATAATAAAAAAAGAGCGTAATACTTCTTCATAAAATTTAAGATTTAAGGGTTATGTGACAAATTTAAATAAATATGTCACAATACCTTAACTAAAACTCTTAAATATTTGTATTATTTTTTGCTAATTATGTAATAACTCGTTTAAATAATGCTGTTTTTTTGTGAAATTGCAAATCAAACCATGCAAAGCGCTATTATTCTTGTTAAATCGGTAAAATCGATCTGCTGAGAAAAATCGCGTTTTTATTACATTATATTCACCACAGTTTCTATTTGCGGTGCATATTTTTTTATAGTTGTCTCAACTCCCGCTTTTAGGGTCATCTGATTTACACTGCAGCTAATACATGCTCCTTCAAGACGAACTTTAACATGTTTGTCATCGTCTATCGAAATAAGCGTAATGTCTCCTCCGTCAGAATTTAAAAAAGGTCTGATCTCGTCAAGAGCCAATAATACGTTGCTTGTTAATTCTTCTGTTGTCATAATTTTATCAATTAGAAAATTTGTCAATTAGATAATTAGATAGTGTAAACAATTATCTAATTATCTAATTTTCTCATTATCTCATTATATTAATTCTTTTTTACTGCTGAACAGCCTGCCATAGTTGTAATTTTTATGGCTTCAGTTGCAGGTAAGCTATCGTTTCTGTTTACAGTTTCCTGTACAACATTTCGGGTGATTTCTTCAAAAACAGTTTCGATTGCCGAAGCAGTTTGCAAAGCAGCCGGACGACCATAGTCACCAGCTTCACGAATAGATTGTACAATTGGAACTTCTCCTAAAAAAGGAACATTTAAGTCTTCGGCAAGATTTTTTGCTCCTTCTTGTCCAAAGATATAATATTTATTGTCAGGTAATTCTGCCGGTGTAAAATAAGCCATGTTCTCGATGATTCCCAAAACAGGTACATTAATGTTGTCCTGCATGAACATTGCCACTCCTTTTTTAGCATCAGCCAAAGCCACTGCCTGAGGCGTACTTACTACCACAGCTCCTGTAATTGGTAACGATTGCATGATCGAAAGGTGGATGTCTCCGGTTCCCGGAGGCAAATCGATTAGCATAAAATCTAATTCTCCCCAATCGGCATCAAAAATCATTTGGTTCAACGCTTTTGCAGCCATCGGACCTCTCCAGATCACAGCCTGACTTGGAGCTGTAAAGAAACCAATAGAAAGTATTTTGATTTCATAACTCTCAATAGGCTTCATTTTTGATTTTCCGTCAACAGTAATCGAAACCGGTTTTTCGTTTTCAACATCAAACATGATTGGCATTGATGGTCCGTAGATATCTGCATCAAGAACCCCAACCGAAAAGCCCATTTTGGCAAGTGTTACAGCAAGATTTGCAGTAACAGTTGATTTCCCAACTCCTCCCTTACCGGAAGCAACCGCAATAATATTTTTGATTCCAGGGATAGCACGACCTTTAATTTCGTTTTTCTCCGGAGTTTCTACTTTGATATTTACTTTGATTTTTGCTTCAGGAGATACCAATTCATGAATTGTTTTTTTGATATCATCTTCGGCTCTTTTTTTGATATGCATTGCCGGTGTATGCAACACCAAATCAACAACAACTTCATCACCAAAAGTAATGACGTTGGCAACAGCGCCGCTTTCAACCATATTTTTTCCTTCTCCCGCTATAGTAATTGTTTCTAGAGCTTTAAGAATTTCTTTTCTGTCTAATTTCATTTTAATGGACTATTTTCGATTGATTGAAACCGATTTAAAGTATTGTATTTATTTAAACTGATTTCAGACTGCAAAGATAACAGATTATGTTCGGATTCAAACCCTTTTTAAATTGTATTTATTGATATTGAGATTGCTCAAAATGATTCTTGGGAACTGTTTTTGATTTCGGAACGAAAAAAAGGACGAGTCATATTGTATTTACAGGCAAAAAAAAGCAAAAAACAGTACCTGCAAACAGATGAAAAATTAAGAATAAGATCGTTAAAATGTCAATAATCTTAGCTATATTTGAGTGCCCTAAATTTGCGATTTTTAAATATTCTAAAAAGTATCTGAAAACTTGCCTTTGGGTAAATTATAGGTTTTCGGTATTTTTTGAATAAAGTTTATTTTCTAAAATTTAAATCTGAAAAATATGCGAAATTTTACTTCTTTATCTGTAATCATTACCGTTAGTTTTTTGCTGTTTTCTTTTGAACCTTCTGCTAAAGAAAGCCATGTAAAGCATAAAGTCAGGGAGCTTGAGAATGTTTTTGCATCCAACAGGTATTTCTTTAAAGCTATTGTTGATGCAGAAGCAATCGGCCAGTTTTATAAAAAATATCCCAACCTGAAAAAATACCAGAATGACGTTTTGGATCTGTATAAGAAAAAGGAATTTAAGACGATCTGGTACGATGACAAGAGTGTGAGCGAGTTTGGTGCGCTGCTGTATCATAAGGTGCGATTGCTCAACGAGCAGGGAATTAAGGCTACGATGCCTTATATGAATTTGGTAGATGATGTTTTTAACGAGAACGTAACGAATGATCTTCCTCAAATCGACACCGAGCTTTTGCTGTCTAATATGTATGTGTTTTATGCAAGCAATGTTTATTCAGGAGTTGATCCCGCGACACTAAAAAAAATAGGATGGTTCCTTCCGGCCAAAAGCATTTCGTATTCTAAAATACTAGACTCGCTTATGGTAGATCCCGACCGTTTAAACAAAGACGAGACTCTTTTATTTGGGCAATACTACAAACTTAGAGCCGTGTTGAAAAGATACCGAAACATTGAAAAAAACAATCAATGGACAAAAATTGATATCGACAGCATAAATTATAAAGACCTAAAGCCTTTTGATAGTGGTGTTGCGGTCAAACAAATCAGACAGCGTTTGTTTGTGGTGGGCGATTTGGCACAAGATTCTAAAAGAGCGGTATATGATGAAGAGATGATGGCCGGAGTTTTAAAGTATAAAAAAAGATACGGGCTTAAATTGAATTATGCGATCACCCGCGATCACATTAACCAAATGAATGAACCAATTGGGAATCGTATTAAAACCATCATGTTAAATATGGAGCGCTGCCGATGGATTCCAACCGCATTAGCAAAGGCTAATGAGTATGTAATGGTTAACATCCCGTCTTTTAGGCTGATTTATGTGAAAAATGGTAAATACGAACTCGTTTCAGATGTTTTTGTGGGAACCCGAATGACCGAAACGGTGATCTTTAGTGGTAATATGGATCGAATTGTATTTAGTCCGTACTGGTATGTGCCGCAGAGTATCATTAAAAATGAGCTGAAATTAAAAATGGCGGAAGATAAAAATTATCTGGCAGATCATAATATGGAATGGAACGGAGGGAACGTAAGACAAAAACCGGGTCCTAAAAACTCACTCGGACTGGTTAAATTCATGTTTCCAAATCCAAATGACATTTACCTGCATGATACTCCGGCAAAAAGCTTATTTGATTTTGAAAAACGTATTTTCAGTCATGGCTGCATCAATGTTAAAGAAGCAAAAAATCTGGCGCTCGCTATTTTAAAGGATAATCCGGACTGGCCTGTCGATAAAATAGATAAGGCCATGAGCGGTGAAAAAGAAACCACCTGTATGCTGAAAACCAAAATCCCAATTTACATTGGGTATTTTACAGCCTGGGTAACTGATGACGGAGAAATTGGTTTTTATCCGGATGTTTACGACAGGGATAAACAATTAGATAAGTTACTGTATTCAGATTCTGTTGTTTCAAAATAAAAAAGAAACCCGCCCGATCGTGATGATTGGGCGGGTTTCTTAAAAAAATGGTCTACAAGTTTATTCGTATTTTAAATATTTTAAGATATCGATCTTGGTTACCTGATAGGCTTTGGCTAACACAATCATAAGTGTTAAAGCCAGCAGAGAGGCCAAAGCGATACTAAATGGAATTACTGACACTCCAATTCGGAAAGCAAAGTTTTCCAGCCATTTCTGTAGCAAAATATATGCCGGAATGATGCCAATTACAAATCCCAGTAAACAAAAGCCAACATATTGTCTGGATAGTTCTTTTAGTAAAGCATCTGTTTCTGCTCCTAATGTTTTTCGAATGGCGATTTCTTTCAATCTTCGTTCCATCGAGAAAGAAGCCAAAGCAAACAATCCGAAAATGGCGATGATGATGACCACAAGATTTAAAATGAAAAAGAGGTTTTTCTGTTTCACCTGTTCCTGATAGGTTCGGGCAAAGCCTTTATTGACAAATTCATATTCAAAAGGATAATCCTGATTGATGTTTTTCGCCCAGAATTTGTCTAGTTTTGATAGGGTTTGATCTAAATTATTAGGAGAAACTTTTACATAAATATTATCATAATTATTCCACTTTAAAGTTTTAAGATTGATGAAAACCATTGGAGGAACCTTATCCTGTAATCCTGTGATGTGAAAATCCTTTACAACCCCAACAATTTTAAATTTCAGGTTTCCTTTTTCATTTCCCCAACCCGATGTTATAACTGTATTAATAGGATTTTTAATTCCTAATGTTTTAACAAGAGTTTCGTTGACCAGCCAGTTATCAATGGTATCCGAAGCAAATTTTGGAGACAAATCACGTCCCTGAACGATTTTGATTTTCATCATATCCAGAAAACCAAAATCCATTTCGACATTTCGGGATTGTACAAAAATACTATTGTGTGTAAATCCTGAACTGGAGTTGGTGCTATTTCCAAAAGAACCGGCAAAGGTGGATACATCGGTAACCCCCGGCATTTTTAAAAGTTCTTGTTTGGTGGTTTGATATTTAAGGAATTTCTTGTCGTATTCCTGATAATTAAAAGGAATTTTGATGACCTGATCTCCACTAAAACCAAGATCTTTGTTCATCATATAACTTACCTGTGAATTCACGATTAAGGCACCAATAATAAAAAAAGCTGCAATACCAAACTGGAAAATAAGCATCGAATTTCGAATCCAGATACCGCTTTTACTTCTGGAGAAGTTTCCTTTTAAAACCTTAAGCGTTTCGAAATTTGAGATGTAAACGGCAGGAAAAACACCTGCAAGAACGATTACTAATCCAAATATAAAAAGAAGTTGTAGGTAAAATTCACTGCCATTCATAGTCAGGGATTTTTTCAAAAAAGTATTGTAGTGCGGCAGAGAAAGCTCTACAATTGCCAGAGCAAAAATAATGGCTAAAACTACTATGATCGCGGTTTCGAAAATAAACTGAAGGACGATCTGCTTTTTAGTGGCTCCCACAATCTTACGAACACCCACTTCCTTAGCGCGTTTTATTGCTGAAGCTGTCGCTAAATTGATATAGTTCACCAAAGAAAGCGCCAGAATCAAAATAGAGAGACCGACCATGATATAAAGCAATTGCAGATTTCCTTTTCCTTCCGGAAGATTTGCTCCCTGTGACGATTTTGTACCGTGCAAACGCGTATCGCTTAATTTATCTAATATTACAGTTGTCTGCCCATTTTCTTTTACATATTGCTCTGGAGTCTGTCCGTTGGCTTTTGCATCTTTCAAAGTTCGGTTAACGTAATCTACATTTTGTATTTTCTTTAAAACAGTTGCAATATCAGTTCCTTTTTTAACTTTAATCATTAAGCCATAATTAAAGTTACCCCAACTTTGCTCGTCGCCATCACGGGCAACTCCGCTAAAAACGTAATTGGGTTCAAAAGCTGAAGGCGCTATGATTTTATAAACCGATTTTACCGTGTAATCTTTGTAATTATAGGTAATTGATTTGCCAATTGGGTCTTCGTTCTTAAAAAGTAATTTTGCGGTTTCTTCTGATAATGCCACACTGTTTTTCTCTTTCAGGATATTGGTTTTGGCTCCTTTTACGATAGGTAGCGGAAACATATCAAAAAAGCCATTGTCGGAAACAGCAATTTTTTTGTGAAAGAATTTTTGCCCCTGATATTTAATCATATCGTTGTTGTACCAGGAATTAAAAAAACAGATCGATTCTATTTCGGGAATTGTTGCTTTACAGGTTCTTCCGAAAGGAATACTGCTGGAAGCCCAGGTATCTCCTGTTGCTCCAATTTTATTCAAAACCTGATAGACGTTATCTTTTTCAGGATTCCATTGATCATAGGCATTTTCGTTATTCCAGTATAAAATGGCGAAAATTACTCCCGAGATTCCAATGCTTAATCCCAGGACATTTAAAAACGAAAACAATTTGTTTTGCTTCAAATGATATATAAATATTTTAAACCAGTTAAAAATCATATTGTATTTTTTATAGTTGTTATGGTAGCTCTTAAAATAGTCTTACAGGTTTTGCTATTGGTCAGGCTTTATAGAGTTGATAGTATTTTGCAAACAAATCCCATCAGGATTATGATTGCGGTTACAATAAATTTGATCATTTTATTTTTATTTAGCGTCCATAAAAACATCAACATTACGCTGATTGAATTTTTCAGAAAATATTACACCGTCTTTCATATGAATCGTTTTTTGCGAAAATGAAGCATCATAATCAGAGTGGGTAACCATTAAAATGGTAGCTCCTTTAGCATGTAAATCGGTTAAAAGTTCCATCACCTCATTACCATTTTTACTATCTAAGTTTCCGGTTGGCTCATCGGCCAGGATAATCTTAGGATCGTTTACCAGCGCTCTTGCAACGGCAACCCTTTGTTGTTGTCCTCCCGAAAGTTGTTGCGGGAAATGTTTAAGACGGTGTGAGATATTTAGTTTCTCGGCAATAGCTTCAATCTTTTGTTTTCGCTCTGAAGCTTTTACATTGTTGTAAATCAAAGGCAATTCGATATTGTCATAAACCGAAAGCTCATCGATCAGGTTGAAATTCTGGAAAATAAAACCAATGTTTTCTTTGCGGACATTTGCTCTTCCTTTCTCTTTTAAACCAATCATTTCCTGATCTAATAATTTGTAGCTCCCGCCTGATGCACTGTCCAAAAGCCCAATGATATTCAGTAAAGTCGATTTTCCACAACCCGAAGGTCCCATTATGGTTAAAAAATCTCCTTTTTTTATCTCTAAAGAAATGCCGCTTAAAGCTGCTGTTTCTACTTCTTCTGTTCTAAAAACTTTGGTTAGGTTTTGTATGGTTATCATAAGTTTTAAAAATTTAGTTGTTGTTAATTCTATTTTTTGATTGATGATTGAAACTTTATGTATTGTAAAATGTAAAATGTTAATTGTGAACTGTAAACTGCGACTGCGACTGAAAACTGCGACTAAAAACTCCTACTGAGCGCGATTAATCGACAATTCTTCAATATCTTTATAATCGGTATAAGATGATGTAATGACCGATTCTCCTTCTTTTAAACCTTCCAGCACTTCATAGTACGATGGGTTTTCACGGCCTATTTTTATGTTTCTTCTTTCGGCTTTGTTTCCTTTTACGACAAAGATCCATTTTCCAGCTGTTTCCTGATTGAAACTTCCTTTTGGAACAACAAGTGTTTTGTTTTTTCCGGACAGAATTAGTTTCACACCAAAACTAAGTCCGTCCTGCAAAGTGATGTTTTCTTTGGAGACAAAAGCCAGCTCAACGGTAAAATGCCCGCTTTTTACTTCCGGAATCACTTTTGTAACCAAAACTTCCAGATTTTTTCCTTGAAACTCGACCTGACCTTTTAAGCCTTCGCGTACTTTTTCGAGATAGAATTCATCTACATCGGCGGTTAATTTATACCCCTGCTTAGAATCGATTCTTCCGATACTTTCGCCCGCCTGAAAAGTTTTTCCCAAAACAGGTTGAAAAGAAGTCAGCCTGCCCGTTTCAGGTGCTGTGATTAAAAAGTTCTTTTTATTGTTTCTTAAAATGTCCAGACTCTTCTCCATGGTCTGAATCGAACGGTTGATTTGAGAAATCTGAACCTGATTGGTTTGTTTTTCTTTTTGAATACTTTGTTGAATGGTTCTCTTGCGTTCGTCTTGAAAACGTAAGCTTTCTTTAAAGTTATTCCAGTCATTTCTTGAAATCACATCCTTTTCAAACAACTTCGCATTCATATCGTACAGCCTTTTGGCATCATTATAATCGTGTTCGATTAAAACCAGGTCTTTGTTTAGGTTTAGCTCCTGATTTCTAATGTTTAGTTTCCCTGTATTTAGATTGTTGATTTGCTCGATAATTGCCGTTTCCTGAGTCAGGTAGTTCAATTCGGTGTTTGGATTGAACAAACGGGCTAACGACTGGCCTTTGGTTACCATAGCGCCATTTTCGACAAAAATTTCTTTTACAGATCCGCCCTCGGTAACATTCACAAGCATTACATTAAGAGGTACTACTTTAGCCTGAAAAACAACGAAATCTTCAAAGAAGGCTTTTTCGACTTTCTGAATGCTCAGCTCATCTGCTTTTACATTCAGACTTCTTTTGGTATTAAACGAGAAAAATACGATTGTTGCCAAAACTAAAAAAACTCCAATTGCTATTGTGAGATATCTAAATTTTCTATTTTTACGAGGAATTAACTTGTCCATTTTCTTTAAATAATTTACTGATTACCAATAGGTAAATACTGTGCCATAAAAATTATTATCTGTAAAGTATTGATTTTAAAGAAGCTTTAAAAACCATCCAAAAAAGAAGTGTTCGAAAATGAACAGTTGACCGTTCAGAATCGGACAAAAAAAGACAGCATGCGAAAAAAACA
Organism: Flavobacterium sp. T12S277; assembly: GCF_048514875.1. NCBI lineage: Bacteria > Pseudomonadati > Bacteroidota > Flavobacteriia > Flavobacteriales > Flavobacteriaceae > Flavobacterium > Flavobacterium sp. T12S277. The sequence goes on from NZ_JBLYEG010000005.1 coordinate 289,866, forward strand.
AGCCCAAATATTAATCGTTGACGATCAGGAAGAAATTCTTTTTTCGGCAAAAATGATCCTCAAAAAACATTTTGAAACCATTTTTACGACAAACAGTCCCAAAAAAATCATTTCGATTTTAAGCGAAAATGAAATAAATGTGGTTTTGTTAGACATGAATTACCGGATTGGTTTTGAAGACGGACGTGAAGGGATTCATTGGCTGAAGGAAATAAAAACACTTTCGCCGCAGACGATTGTAATCTTAATGACTGCTTTTGGTAAAATTGATACCGCAGTTGAAGGGATCAAAATTGGGGCTTTCGATTATGTTTTGAAACCCTGGAACAATGAAAAATTACTTGAGATCATTGATAAGGCGGTAACGGAGAGCCGAAAAAACAGCAAAAAAGAAATCGTAGAAAAAACGAGTAAAAGTTATTTTACAGGAACTTCTTTAAAAATTAAACAAGCCTATTCGATTGCCGAAAGAGTGGCTAAAACGGATGCCAACGTCTTGATATTGGGTGAAAACGGAACCGGAAAATATGTTTTTGCAGAATATATCCATCTGAATTCAGAACGCAAAGAACAGCCTTTTGTACATGTCGATCTGGGGTCGCTAAGTGATAATTTGTTCGAAAGCGAACTTTTTGGTTATGCTAAAGGTGCTTTTACAGATGCAAAAACCGATACGGCCGGAAGATTTGAAACGGCTTCAGGAGGGACCATTTTTCTCGATGAAATAGGGAATATTCCGTTGCATCTGCAATCTAAATTGCTGCACGTTTTACAGACTAAAACCGTAACCCGTCTGGGAGAAAGCAAAGCAAGACCACTAAATGTAAGGATTATTGCGGCTACAAATGCCGACATAAAAGCAGAGGTGAAAAATAAAACTTTTAGAGAAGATTTGCTGTATCGCATCAACACGATGGAGATTTATTTGCCTTCTTTACGAGAACGAAAAGACGATATCGTTCCGATGGCTAATTTTATTTTGGATAAGATTGCCGAAAAATACAATCAGGAGAATTGGCGTTTTGAGGATAATGTGGGCCCATATTTAGAAAAATATCCTTGGAAAGGAAACATTAGAGAGCTCGAGAATAAAATTGAACGTGCTTTAATTTTAGCCGATAATCATACCATTTCGGTGACCAATCTGGACATTTTGGATTTCGAGGAAATTCATGAAAATGATGAAAACCCATTGTCTGAAATGGAAAGAACCGCTATCGAAAAAACATTGTTTAAAAACAACGGAAACATCAGTAAAACAGCCGAAGAACTTGGGTTGTCAAGAGCAGCTTTGTACCGAAGAATTGAGAAATACGACCTAAAAAACACCTAAACTCAAAAGTGATTTGAGGCAGACTTTAAGGAATGTATTTTAAGCTGCGGTACTAAAAAATAAAATAATGAAGAACTGGAAATTTTATAACGCTTTGTTTGCAAGGGTGCTGCTCGTCATGATCCCCTTTTTCTTTTGTGTCTTTCTCATTTACAAAATGTTTTATTACAATGCGCTTCTGGTTGGTTTTGTGGTTTTACTATTATTGGCCGAAATGTACTTTTTTGTTAAAAATCAGTCTTTGTTTTACGATAAAATGCTTCTTTCGATCTTACAGAATGATTTTTCGAGTAATTTCCCCGAAGAACACAAAACAGACAATTTCAGGAATTTGTTTTTGTTGTATGATAAGCTAAGGTTTCAGCGACAGGAACAGACTTCAAAAGAACGCATCTATCAGTCTATTTTAAACAACATTGATACCGCTACTTTAATTCTCGAGAAAGAAGGGGAGGATTGGAATCTTTTTTTAATGAACGATTGCTTTTCCAACTTATTTAAGGTGCCAAAAGTAAGCCATTGGAAATACCTTAAAAATTACCTGCCATCTCTTTGTGAGGAAATTGAAAAAATGGGCTTTACCGAATTGAAATCGGCTATTTCGATCAAAATTGAAGATCAGGATTTGCAGACTTTTATGCTTCAAACCTCGCATACAAAAACGTACGACAAAGAGTATTTCATTATTTTGCTGGACAGTATTCAGCGGGTCATTGAGAAAAAGGAGAAAGAAGCCTGGATTAATCTGATGAAAATTATTTCGCACGAGTTAATGAACTCCTTAACACCAATTCGTGCGCTTTCGCAGAATTTACTCCAAATCGTAGATCAGGAAGCACTGGAAGAGGATGATTTTGAGGACATCAAAAGCAGTATTTCGACCATTATCAATCGGAGCGATCACTTGCAGGCTTTTGTCGAAAACTACCGAAAACTGGCGATGCTGCCAACTCCGACCAAAAAAATGACACCTATAAATGCTCTTTTTGAAGATTGTCTTCGGGTGATGAGTCCTATTTTAAAAGCGGAAAATGTCGAACTGATAAACGATATCAATAGCCCCAGATCGATTTTAATTGACAAAAGTCAGATGGAACAGGTGATTATCAATTTAATCACAAATAGTATTTATGCCCTGAAAGAAAAGAAGGAGAAGAAAATGTTTTTGTCGGCCCATACCGAAAACAATCGTTTTTTTATTACCATTTCGGATAACGGAAAAGGAATTGATACAGCGATCAGGGATAAAGTTTTTCTGCCGTTTTTTACCACCAGAAAAGATGGTGCCGGAATTGGACTAACGCTTTCCAAAAATATCATCGAAGCGCATGGAGGCTATCTGAGTTATCAAACCGATGAAGACCGAACCAGCTTTGTGATTTGTCTGATTTAGTTAAGATCAAAGAGTAAATAATAAGAAATATACGGTTCACACAATCAAATTATGATTGTCCTCTTTGGGCTTTAAGATGCAGAAGGAAGACGGGTGCAGAGCCGTTTGGGACTAAATTTTGCGTCCCTTGCGCTTTCTTTGCGTTCCTTGCGGTTAAAAAACTTTAAAGTTCGATTTTGGGTTGCCAGAAGTGTTTTTCAAAATCTATAATCTGATTGTCTATCACTTCGATGCCCTCGTTTTCGAGTAGCTGCTGCATTAGATTGGTTCCATCAAAATGATGTTTACCGGTCAGAAGACCTTTTCGGTTAACCACACGATGTGCCGGAACATCATCTCTGTTATGACAGGCGTTCATTGCCCAGCCTACCATTCGGGCAGAGCGGGCGGTGCCTAAAGCTTTGGCAATTGCACCATATGAAGTTACTTTTCCGTGCGGAATTTGCCTGGCAATCTCATAAACTCTTTCAAAAAAATTATCTTCAGCCATAGATTGGTTTTTGCCACAGATTAAAAGGATTAAAGGGATTTTTTTGTCCGCTTTATTAGTGCATCGGCATGAAAATTATAGTATTTTCATCATGATAAAATTAATCATTTTGAAATTTTATAAGCGTAATAAAAAGAAATCTTTTTGATTAGTGCTCTATAATTTTTCTAACTAAAATAATAATTCAAAATATTAAAAAGCGTTAGTAGCGCTATTAATCCTGTGATGCTTCCAATAATCGTATTCATGTTTCGCATCAGATAATCTGTTTTCTTTTCGATTCTTCCAAAGAAACCGATGTAGCTGTACAAAGCAGCAAATGAGCCTAAAACAGATCCGAATACAAAGGTAAAAATAATGTTGTTTTCGAATACAAAAAGGTGGTAAGAAGCGAGTGTAATACTCACTACCACATAATACGGAATTGGAAAAAAGTTCAGTCCGGAAAGCAGCATTCCCAAAAAGAAACGGCTTTTTTTACTGCTCTTTTTAATCTTTGATTTTTTGGCTTTGGGTTCTTTCGCGATAAACAAAAAGTAAATCGTCAAAACCGAGAAAATAGCAAATCCTACTTCACGCAACAAGGTCACCACATCCGGTCGATTGTCGATCACCTGCGCAAATAAAACGGCTATAGAAACCTGAAAAAAGATCACCAGTACAGCCCCGGCAACAAACCATAAGGCATTCTTTTTACCCTCTTTCAAATTTACTTTGGCTGCAGTCATGTTGATCAGACCTGGAGGAATAATCCCAATGAAAGCGGCAAGAAAACCTGAAAGTAATGGGGTAAGTAATGCCATTCAGTTGTTTAATGGGTTTGAAAAACGTTTTTAAATTAAATTAGTCTTTAATTTTGAAACGAATATACGTAATTGCCTTGTTAATTTCTAAATATTGTTTCTCATAAAAAGTCTGGAATGCAGTAACCTCTTCCGGGCTTCCTTCGTTTTTATAGACATTGTGGTTGGCATATAAAACCTCGTGACCTTCGCCGTGAAGTAATCCCAGTGTGTAACCGTGCATAAATTCACTGTCGGTTTTTAAGTTTACGACTCCGTCTTTTTTGAGGATTTTTTTATACAACTTCAAAAACTCCGAATTGGTCATACGGTGTTTTGTTCTTTTGTATTTGATTTGCGGATCCGGAAAAGTAATCCAGATTTCGTCTACCTCATGGTCTGCAAAAATATGATTGATCAATTCGATTTGAGTTCGAACAAATGCAACATTGTGTAATCCGTTTTCTACAGCGGTCTTAGCACCTCTCCAGAAACGGGCTCCTTTAATATCAATTCCAATAAAATTTTTGTTTGGATATCTTTCTGCTAATCCAACAGAATATTCTCCTTTTCCACATCCTAATTCTAAAACTAATGGATTGTCATTTTTAAAGAAATCAGAATTCCATTTTCCTTTCAAAGGCATTAAATCACCTACAACTTCTTCTCTGGTTGGTTGAAAAACGTTTTGAAATGTTTCGTTTTCTCTGAATCTTTTTAGTTTATTTTTACTTCCCACTTTTACAAAAATTTTCAGCAAAATTAAGGAATATAAACGAATTGAATACAGGTCGTATGTTTTTAAATTTTTTGTTGCAAATTTTGAGAATTCTTCAAGTTTTAAATTTTTAGAAAGAATCCGTTTTTATCAGCGTTTTTGCGATAGCAAACCCGTATAATCAGCGTCTGATTTTGCGTGACCTTTGTACACGGATCAAACCGATTCGCTATCGCGAAGACACAGATTGAGCAAGGCTTTTTTAAGTTTTAAAACATAAAAAATCTTTTTAATCCATTTATCTGTGGTAAAAGAATTAACCGTAATGGACTTCAGTAATAGCTTTTAATTTAGGGTCAAGCGTTTCATCGTGTTGGGATAAATCCAGTCCAATATGTTCGTTTTCTTCGGAAACACGCAGCGGAATAATAAAATTGGTCACTTTGAAGAGAAAATACGCTCCGAAAAAAGTAAAAATTGAAACCAAAACCAATGCCATCATATGGTGTGCAAATACATTCCAGCCGCCATGCAGTAAACTTGCGTCCTCGCCATGAGCAAAAACGGCGGTCAAAATCATTCCCATAATTCCCCCTACACCATGACAAGCAAAAACGTCAAGTGTATCATCAAATTTTTTCGAGAAACGACAATTTACAACCGAATTAGAAACCAAGGCTGTTACAAATCCAAAAAACATACTTTCAGGAACCGATACAAATCCCGCAGCCGGTGTTATGGCCACCAAACCTACAACAGCTCCAATACAGGCGCCAAGAGCCGACACTTTTCTGCCGTTCATTCTATCAAAGAAAACCCAGGTCAGCATGGCTGCTGCCGATGAGGTTGTAGTGGTTGCAAAAGCCATAGCGGCCGTTCCGTTGGCCGCAAGAGCCGAGCCGGCGTTGAATCCGAACCACCCAAACCATAACATTCCGGTTCCTAATAATACAAAGGGAATGTTGGTGGGAATATGCTGTTTGTTTTTTCTTTTACCCAGAACCAGAACACCAGCCAAAGCGGCAAATCCGGAACTCATGTGTACCACTGTTCCTCCGGCGAAATCTTTTACGCCAAAATAACTTCCTAAAATACCTGTTGGATACCAAACGGAATGGCACAATGGTGCATAAATAAAAATGGTAAACAAACTGATAAAAAGTAAATACGATATAAAACGAACGCGCTCGGCAAAGGATCCGGTAATAATTGCCGGAGCGATAATCGCAAACTTCATTTGAAACAAGGCAAAAAGCATAAACGGAATTGTGCTGGCCAATTGTTTATGAGGCAAAACCCCCACATAATCCATAAAAGCAAAAGTAGTTGGGTTTCCAAAAAAACTATAAAAATGACCTCCGAGGTTAAGACCTACGGGATCGCCAAAAGCCAGACTAAAGGCAACCACAACCCACAAAAGCGTTACAACCCCTAAGCAGATAAAACTCTGCAGCATGGTCGAAATCACATTTTTCTTGCCCACCATTCCGCCGTAAAAAAAGGATAATCCCGGAGTCATGATCAAAACCAGACAGCAGGAGGTTAACATCCAGGCAACATCGGCAGGAACGATATGATCGGTTGTGCCAAATTCAGCTAATACATAACTATTTTCGGTTACAGTTGGCCAAAAGGCCCCTGTAATACATACAATACTTATAATAATAAAGGAAATGATCCAGCGTTTTTCTATTTTCATTTTTCAAATACTTTATTTAACCCTATTTTTTATAGGGTCAAAGTTATGAAAAAATGAATATTCTTCTTTTTAAGGCTTTAAAAATAAGGGTATAGTTTTTATTTTAGTCAATTCTGCAAAGTCTGACCCGTTTTTTTGAGAGTATCTTATTTTGCCCTTCTCAAAAATGGGTAAAATTGCCAATTGCATTATAATGAAATCACCACTACATTCTCTAAAGCGCTAGAAAAGTTAGAATTATAAAAAGAAAACCCAAAAATGTTTATTTTTTTTGAAGCTTTGCAATCAAAACGTCTTCAAGTGGAGCCTTAATTTTGATCGCAGCATTCACTTCTTCATTAGGAACCGTCATCGATAAAACATAATGTTGTATTTTCCAGTCTTTCCCTACTTTAACCAAAACTCCCGATCCGCGGCAAATTTTCATTTGAGTGTTAAGCAACTCGTCAAACCAGGCAATTTTTCCGGTTTTGTCAAAAAAGATATGACGCTCTAAAGCCGTAAAATTCCAGGCAGTTCCTTTGTCAAAATAAGGTTTCGCCCAAACTTTAAAATCTTTTTTGTTCCAGTTTTCTGTAGCATCAGTGCCAATGAAAATCGCATCATCAGCCATTAAATTAAAATAGGCGTCAAATTTTACCTCACCAGCTGCTTTGTGCCAGGCATCGATAGTTTGGTTGACTTTGTCTTTTTCGGAAGTTTGCGCGTTTGCAAAAACAGTAACAAATAATAATAGTAAGATTGATTTTTTCATAAGAGGTTTGTTTTGGATTTAAAGATAACAAATATTCTTTGAAAGGTGCAGAGGGACAGAGGGACAGAGGGACAGAGGGACAAAGGTACAAAGATGCAGAGGTGCAAAGTTTTTTATTTAAAGAGAAAACTTAAAAAGGATTAAACGCACCGTTTGTCATTTCGACGAAGGAGACCCGAGCGATAGCGAACAGGCGAAGCAAATCTTCGCAAGTAATTCCGCAACGTTTTTATTTTAAAACCTGCACGAAACATTAACTTTGCGTATTCGCGTCTTTGCGAGCCCAAATCACCAAGCAAAACGTAAATTATCGTACATCACTTATATGGTATAAGATGATTTAGTATATTTGATAGCTTTAAAATCGATACATCATGAATCCAAAAATACTCATCACCTCATTGGTCCTCTCCTCAATTTTTTTAACCTCCTGTAAAAAGGAATTAGAGCCTCAGGAAAATACCCCAAATTCTGAATTGGTAAAACTGGGATTGGCAAAAGACACGACAAAAGTAAATTCAGTTGCGCAGGCTCCTGCAGCTGCAGCTGCAAATCCAAATACGGTTTTGAGTGCCAATGGCGGAATGAATCCGGCACACGGGCAACCCGGACATCGCTGTGACATTGCGGTTGGTGCGCCATTAAACTCGGCTCCGACACAAGGACAAACAACAACTGTGCAGCCAGCACAAACGGTTCAGGTAAAACCGGGTCAGCAGAATATAGTAACTACAACCACTACTACACCGGCAAAAGTGGCCAAAGGAATGAATCCGGCACACGGACAACCCGGACACCGCTGTGATATTCCGGTTGGAGCACCTTTAAACTCTCCTGCGGCTAAGCAACCGGCAGCTGCCAATACAGCTCAAAGTGGAACTACTTCGCAAACCTTTACCGTAACACCGCCTGCAACAGATAATGCTGTTCCGGCTTTGTTGAGTACAGAACAAACCGCTGTGGCAGATGGAAAGAATCCGGCACACGGAAAACCGGGACACCGCTGCGATATTGCAGTAGGGGCACCGTTACCAAAATCATAAGAAAGCCGGGATAGTGTAAATCATAATCTGGGCGTGCCACCAATATAAAAAGGGGCTGACTATTGCAATCGCTTAGTCGCCCCTTTTTATATTGCTGTCGGGCTTTCGCTGCTACTTCGGTAGCTTAGCTCTATCCCTCACGCGAAAAACAGTTTTCAGTCTCAGTTTTCACTCTAATTTTGTCCTCCTGAGTGTAGTCGAAGGATAACAATCTATAAAGATTCTTTTACTCAATTTCAAAAATCGCCTGAATTTCAACAGCCGAATTTATCGGTAACGAAGCCGCTCCAATGGTTGCTCTGGCGTGTTTTCCTTTTTCTCCAAAAACCAAAGCCGTCAGGTTTGAAGCCGAATTCATAAGGGCTGCATGTTGTGTATATTCTGGAGTGGTATTAAAATATCCGGTCAACTGTACACATTGTTTTACTTTGTTCAAATCGCCACCGCAAGCCTCTTTTAAAACTGCAATTACATTTAGCATCGTTTGGTAGGTAGCTTCTTTTGCCTGATCATCAGTAACCGTTGCGCCAACTTTACCCGGATTCAAAATCTTACCGTCCTTTAAAGCCACCTGATTAACGTATACTTTATGATCTGAAATCGTAAACGGAACATAATTTCCAACAGGTTTAGGAGCTTCAGGAAGTACAATATTATTGTCTTTTAATGTTTTGTTGATATCGTTTTTAACGTCAACGGTAGTTGTTTTTACCACTTTACCACTTTCTGTATTTCTCAATCCCGAAGCTACTCTGGCCAACGCTTTCCCTTGTTCTTTAGCCAAATTCAATTCGCTTTGTGACGGACGTGTTCCAACAGATCCTGCCAATGAAGTAGCGCCAAACGGGGTATTTCCTTGCGGAACCATTTTGTCTAACGTAGCTGTTCCCATAATCCCGGTAGGCACGATCACCATTCCGTGAGACGCAAGAATATTCCAAAACGATAAAATCGCAGCTTCTTTTCCTGCTCCCGATCCTGCCGACATAAACACAGTGGCTGGTTTTCCTTCTAAAGACCTTGAAGTCCAAAGCGGAATACTCTGACCGAAGAAGTGATTCATATCGGCACTGATATTAGCAAAATGAACAGGGCTTCCAAAAGCGATTCCGTCATAATTTGCAAGCTCTTCGATAGTTGCAATTGGTAATTTCTCTACATCAGCATTCAATTTTTCTTTCGGATTGATAGAAGGAATACGTTTTAAAATTGCTTTTGTATTTGGATACTCCTGAACTCCTTCGGCAATAGACTTGCCCATTTTATAAGTTCCGCCATTTTGAGAATAAATCAAAACCAGCACATTTGTTTCAGATGATTTTACTTGCGCATTTACGCCAAAGCCTATAAATACTGCGATTAATAATACGAGTAATTGCTTTTTCATGAGGGTAATTTTTAATAATTTGTAATGGATAATCTCAATTAAGAAACTTGTTCTATTTCAAAAACCAAGTTCCTCTTTTGGGATTGCAAAATTACTTCTTACAATATCAAAAAGCGTTATTATTATCTTAATTAAGATTTTTGGGTATAATTTATTTTAAATCCCATCCTGACGAATATATTTATAAAAAAAATCGAAACTATATATTTAGAGCTCCAGCGGGGCGATAAATTTATAGGAAATTAAAAAATACACATCAACAGAACCCCATCGGGGTGACATATGGAATCGTACTAAAAATTATATGTCGCTCCGCCGGAGCTGGATTATAATAGCGCATACTAAAATTAGCTATAGATATAACACTCCGCTGGAGTTTTAGTTTAAAAGATTAAAAAAATCTGCTCAATCTGCGAGAAAAAAAAAGTAATCATTCTAATCTGTGAAATCTGTGGCAAAAAAAATTAACTTCGAGCAAACAAATCGCCTTACTTATGAAAAAAGCAATTCTGTATGGAGCAAGCGGGCTAGTTGGCTCTTATATTCTCGAAAATTTGTTGAACAATGACAACTATGAGCAAGTAATAATTGTAGTAAGGAAAGATTTAAACATCCAGCATCCAAAGCTAAAAACGCTTATAGCTGATTTTAATTCCTTATCCAAAGTGGTGAAAGACATTCAGGCCGATGAAGTTTTTATCGCTCTCGGTACCACGCAAAAGAAAACGCCCGATAGAAAGTTATACTATCAAATAGATCACGACTACCCGATTTTGGCAGCAAAACTGGCGAAAGAAAACGGAGCAAAAGCTGTTTTTCTGGTTTCGGCACTTGGTGCAAATGCAAAATCATCTATATTTTATACCAAATTAAAAGGGGAAACCGAACAGGGGATCATCAGCCTGAATTTAGAACATACTTATATTTTTCGTCCGTCGATGATTTTAGGAGACCGAAAAGAAAGCCGACCGATGGAAAAACTATTCATTGGAATATTCAAATTGATCAACCCGTTGTTTGTAGGAGGGCTAAGCAAATACAAAGGAATAGAGGCCGAAGATATCGCCAAAGCAATGGTAAAAAGTGCAGCGCAATTAGATCAGAAAGTAAAAATATTGCATTGGGCAGAAATGACGGCTTTGCTAAAATAAAAAATGGCCCTATCCGGATTAGAGATAAGGCCTTTTTTATGGATGGGATATAAATTAATACGCTTTCATTTTTTCGAAAGTAGTAGTAAGAGATTTTTTTGCCTTCGCCAATGCACCACTAAAAGCTCTTTCGAGTGTATCGGCATGTTCTGTAACAGTTACTGGTTGTAATTTTGCAGTACGAACTTCAATCACACATTTTTTATCGTTTAAGCTAAATTTCTCTCCGTTTTCATCGCCAAAATGTACTTCGACGCGGGTTATTTTTTCCTCAAAACGCGCTAAACCTTTTTCTAATTCGCCAGAGAAATAAGCTTCTAATCTTTCGTGTCCTTCGATGTTCTTGTCGGTATTGATCTGAATTTTCATATGGGTTTATATTTAATGATTGTTTCTCAAAGCTATCTTTTTTTAAGTAAAAACACAAGTAGGTTAATAAAACATTAAGAAATTAATTGTGCTTTTTTTGCGCTCGGTTTGCCATTCCGAGGAACGAGGAATCACACCAGAGATTCCGCAAAGTTTGTCCTTCCTAAAATTGAAGAATCCTAATAGAAATGTAACTGTGAAGTGGCTTTTTTTACGAGATCGTTTGTTTGTTGAAAATTGTGTCTAAATGATATTCAAGAAATTCCTTTCTCGGAGAATACTTTTGAGCGACATTAATTTTTTGATTCTCAATTGAAGCAAAATATCTGTTGAAGAACTCAGTTTCTTTTTTCTTTTTAATTGAATCAGAAAAGATTATTTCATGGTTCGTATTTATCCCAATCAAACCTTTGTCAAATGCTTTATCATAAAGCACTGAAAAACAAATCCCGTTTTCAGGATTTAGACGATGTTCTTCATTCTTAGACCAAGGGATTATATGGCTGGCGAATAATAATTCAGGAATGTCAATTCCTGTGATTGAACATTTATTATCATAATTGGACAAAACCATTTGCCTAAAAACAGATTGGTTCACTCTAGTTCTTACAGCTCTAATAATGTCTTGTCCTTTTAGATCTTTTATGTCGAAAAGGATATCTTCAAACTTCTTTTCAATTGATGTATTCTCTTCTTTAGCAAGTATGTCTTCACTTAAGAAGATTAAATCTTCCTGATTATTGTAAAATTCATCCCAAATTGGTTGAACTTGGTTCATTCCGTTTTTTAAACCTCCAACTCCTCTCTCTTGATGATAAGGATCAACACTTGCAAAATTTCCTAATCTCATGCTTATCTAACTTGGTGTTCTCTCAATTAAGTTTGCAAGTTGAATTATCGCAGGTGTACTTTTATTCATTTTCCCAAAAGGCAATTTGAGATACAAGTTAAAAGCAAGTATTAAATCTTCACTAGTCCAGAGGTTTTTCTGCTTGTTCAAATTATTAAATCATTTATGGTTATATTGTTTCCAATTTTAACAAGTGCGTCCCTATTATCCAACAATAATGAAGCTATAAATGAATTTGTTTTATAAACCTTTTTGATCTGGTCATCATAATGCTGGAGCATTTGTGAATAAACATCGTCAGTAGGCATACCGTTAATAAAAAGAAATAAACCATAATTCGCACATTCCTGAAAACAGGAAAAACCTGAGTAAAAATTAAATTGATTCTTATATCCAAAAAAACTTTGACAACCATTTTTCACCAACTCATGTCCAAGTGTATGTCCACTACTACATGAAACAGTATAAAAAAAAGTATTAGAAAAATTCGTGATATTGATTGTTTCTGAAAGAAAAATATTAGCTCCTCCTTCTGCCAAGCAAGTTTCATTACCATGACAATACGTTACAAAAATGAATGACTTTAAATCAATAGTACTTATGTTAATGTACTTTTCATTTAGTTCGTTACTATTAATAACAGATAAAGGAAAAAATTTACCATTAAAAAAATTCAATATATCATCACGACATTCTGTTAAAAATGTTCCAGCAGTAATGTCGTCGTTGTCAAAAGCTAAAAGAATATCAATCATTTAATTTTTCTAGTTTACGAAGTAATAAATGTATTGTTAGCTGATTTAGTTTTTTGGAAAAAGATTTTCCTAAATCAGTTTGGTTCCTTATTTCATACAAAATTTGATTTAGCGATAAGGATAATCCATTAGCAGTAAAAAAAACTGGAATATCCTTATCTTCAGGTTTTTGAATTATCCAATCTTCAATTATGTTATCTAGACTTGTTTTTAGAAAATTTAATGCTTTTTCAATTACGATTAATGACTCTTGAATTGTTGAGTCTTTCCTAATAAAACCTGACGCATTATTATTAATAAAATCACTGAATGATTCCTCTGTTTCATTTATACCGCTCCAAAGGATTACAGGAATTAATTCTGACTTTTCATTTATTTTTTTCAAAATTGAATGACCATTTTCAAGATCTGTTGCAGAAAATTGAATATCTAAAAGAACAATCATATTTAGTTCCAAATGATTCATAATGAAATGTAAACCTTCTTCCGGCTTCAAAAAAAACAAAATATTAAAACCCCTATCTTCTAAAGTATAGAGTAAAGGATGTTCTTTAATTGAAATTGTATCATCAATAACTACAAATGTTACTTCCATAATTGTTATTTTTTAAAAGGTAATATGATTTTAAAAGAAGCGCCTGTAGGTTTAAATTCATTTTCTATAACTTCAATTTCTCCACCCATTGCTTCAATTCGAGTTTTAGTCATATAAAGTCCCATTCCTGCCCCGCCTTCTTCAGCTGTTGTTGTAAAAAATATGTCAAATATTCTATATTTATCTTGCTCTTCAATCCCCGATCCATTATCAGAAAAAATTAAAGTAAAATCATTCTTATTTACAATTCCAATACATTTTATTTTTTTATTAGTCTGATGTTTCAGTGCTTTTATAGAATTTGAAATTAAATTATCTAATATATCTTCAATTGCCTTTCTATTGTAATTTAAAATTAAATCTTTATCTAAGATTATTTCTGTTTGTATTTTTTCTTTTGATAAAATATCTTCATAAATATTATTAAAAAGATTTTCAATTAATTCTTTAATACTTATTTCCTCAAAATCGCTATCTGATTTAGCATATTTAAGCATAAAGTCGACTCCAGTTCTTAATTTCATCATTTCAGAATAGATTTTTTTAGAAATTTTTAAAAATCTATCTTCTAATTTTGGATTTGGAAAATTGTTATTGAAATATTCAGCACTTGTAATAATATGACCAATAGTATGCTTTGCCATATGAGAAAACATTGCGGCAAAAGTTTGTAAAGAAACTAAACTAAATAAAAGATTTTCAATTTGTTTTTTCTCTTCTTCTGATTTGTTAAAATCATTAATACTCTTATTAACCGTTCCTTGTAATTTTGTAAGGTTTTTTTCAATGTTAGTTAAAACTTCTTTTACTTCAGGGCTTGAAGAATTTTTAATTTTAGAAATATCACTTTTTAAATCTTTTATATTGTCACTTGCTCCACTTAATCCAGATTTAGTAGTTTCTCTTGAAGAGTTTCTTTGATTCTTTAAAAAATTTTCAATTTGTTGAATCTGCTCAATGACGAATTTCTTAAGTTGATAGAACTGTTTGTTGTCTACAAATCCTTGCCTATTAGTAGATTCAACAATAAAGGGGTTTGATTTATCTGTTATTTCTATATAACCTAGTAAATCTCTTGTTCCAAGTCTATCAAAAAAACCTGACCATCTTCTCTTATCAAGACCTAATATGTCTTTCTGTTCGTTTTGAGTATCTACATATTCTGCAAATGGAGTTGTTATTAATCCATCTCGATATATCTTAATACCGTCGATTTCAACATTGAAATGCTTTTTATATTTATCTTTTGCTAATCTGTCAAAATAATATATTGTGGTTTTTAAAGGACCACAATCTCTTATGGGAACATTAATTATATTTAATTGATTATTTTTAAATTGTAATATTTCTTGAGTATTATTTTCTAAATTAAAAGATAGTTCAAATTTTAAACTTGCAAAATCAATTATTTGAGGTTTAATAAAAACATTTTTATACTTTTCATATTCTGATTTTATATTTATGTGAAATGGATATAACTTACTATCATTGTTTGGAGATATGAGCTTTGATAATTCTTTATAAGCTCTATCTATATCTTTTTCTGACCATTCTTCTTCTATTCCGGATATTTCAAGACTAGTTCCTTGTGAATCAATTTCTCCATCTTCTAACCAATATCTATTTTTAATATCTGTAAAAAAATCTTTTGAATCTTCAAAATTTAAAGACATCTGGCTATTTTCAATTTTTGAATAATTAACCCAATCAGTTTCTAAACAAAATAATTTATTAGTGCCTTTTTTCTTTGTTTTTAAAATTAATTTTGCGCCAAGTTTATCAACTGCGAATCGGCCGATACCTTTTTTTCCTGAAACTATTCTATTGTATGGTTCAGGAGTTGTTCTTTCTCTTCGTTTGCTACTCGTTCCAATTACCATCCATCTATTTTTTATGTCACTATAATCCATGCCAAATCCATCATCACGGATTATAATTTTCGATTCTTTGCTTAGAGGATTAATGTTTATAAATTCTATTGTGGCAGTATTTGCGTTTGAATCATAAGAATTTTTAACTAATTCAAATAGTGCAGTTATTCTATCTGTTATTAATTCTCTTCCTAAAAGTCTAAATGCACTTACATCGAAGTTAAACTTTAAGAATTTATCTTCATTTTTTGTTTTTGCCATTAGGTGTTAATTTAATAATTTGTTCAAAAATAGCTTTGGCTAATAATGGAGGAACTGCATTTCCTATTTGTTGTTGTTGAAATGAAATATTCCCTTTAAATTCGAAATTATCTGGAAAGCTTTGAATTCTGGCGGCTTCTCTGACTGATAGACCTCTATTTTCAAAAGGATGAATTAACATGTTTTTTCTATAATTAGCTATAACAACGGAAGGAATATTTGGATCTAGTCTTTTATAAATACCACTATGGCAATTTTTTGTATTTTTATAATTTTTCATCAACTCTTCAGGAATTGCTTGCCAATTTTGACCTGGTTTAATATGTTTATATCTCTCTAAAACATATTCTTTATTTTTTGAAACATAGTTTTGTGATACTTTCTCAGAAGCACCTCTCATAAGTTTTGCATATGAATTGGGCTCAATTTTTTTGTAATCTAAAATATCATGAAAATCACCATTTTTTAATTTAGGTAAATCTTCAATAGCTTCATTTACGGTGACGGTTTTTTCATGTTTTTCAGGAAATATAAAATCAACGTCCAATCTATTTCCAATCATGAAAAATCTATTTCTATTTTGTGGAACACCGTAATCAGAAGCTGTTAACACATTCCATTTAGTTTTATAACCTAATTTTTCAAATTCTTCTTCTAGTTTAGTAATGACAGTTCCTTTTTCAAATGATTTGATTCCTTCAACATTTTCAAAAACAAACCATTCCGGAGTTAACTCCTTAACTTGTCTAATATATTCATGAAATAATGAATTATTTGTGTTTTCTGAATTACGTGTTTTAGTATTTGAAGTTGAAAAACCTTGACACGGTGGTCCTCCAAAAAGTAAAAAAGGATTTTTATATTTTTTGTCAAATGTAACTTCTCTTATGTCTTTCGTAATTATTTCAGAGTTTGGATGATTTGCCTTAAAAGTTGCAGCAGCATGTGTATCATATTCTACAGCAACAGCAACTTCGATTCCAGTCATAGATGCTCCAATGCTCATTCCACCAGCTCCGCTAAAGATATCAATTGCAAAAAGTTTTTTTTTAGATTTCATTTATGTAGAAAAAAGTAATTGGTTTTTTATAATAATTTGCTAGAACAAAAAGTTTAGCGGCACTAATTCTTTTTGCACCATTTTCAATTTTAGACAAATTACTTTGATTAATAATCTTATCTTGTTGCACCTGCATTTGTGTGTAGCCCATTTCTTCTCGTGCTTTTACTAATTGGTGCGAAATAAATTGATTGATTTTTTTTTCATTCATCAGGATTTTTTTTCAATATTCCATATAGCAATATTCTTATTTTAATCTGGGTATTCCATATTGGAATATTGATGCGTTTTTCTTTCAAAAAATCGATAAAAAAACGCCAATCATTTCTGCCCCGAGTTATTTAATATTTCTAAACTTCTCATGAAAGCCAAAACCCCTAGCCCTGATTGGAACGGTATCCTTTTGCGGTGGGGTTCACCGCAAAAGATATAGTGGACACCAGGACACGAGCCAAAGCGAACTGACGAAGTAAATAGCTCCTGGATATTCAAATTACAATATTTTAAATCACAAATTTCAAGTTGCAAATGACTGTTCGATTTCGCTCAGAGTGGCAAATCTTTGTCGAGTTACTTGTATGATTTGCTACGTCAATTCGCTATCGCTCGGGCCTCTCTTCGATCGAAATGACAAGATTGCGTTGAAAGAATGTGATAAAAAACTAATTATCCCTCTTCCCCCATTTAATTTTCATTTTTCCTTCGTCGTCGAGTGCCATTAGATGTAAGACGATTCCGCGTTCGCGGACGGCATCGCGTTCGGCTTTGGTGGCGATTTTGATGTCGTTTTTGGAGTTTCGGAGGGGGATGGTGAGAGCAAGGTTGGTGCCTCGCCCAAAAGAGTAAACACCTTCGGCATCAAGGTTTAAAACACTCGAACTAATGGTGAAATTATTTACATCGACCTGCTCTCCGCGCAATTTTAGTGTGCCGGATAAATCACTAAACGTAATATTCTTGACATCGCGGAATGGAAAAGCAAACTTGCCAATTTTCACAATAGGTTCAAAGTTTAACAAAGCGCCCTGATTGACGTTGAAAGTCAGATTGCCGTGCATCGAATTGGTGATCAATTCGCCATTGCCGTTAATGAATCCGGTTACATTGGCCTGACTGCTTAGCTTTCCTTTGATATTACCGGGACTAAAAGACTGAATTCCGAAGTTGTTGAACGACTTTAAAAAACTCGCAATATCAACCCGATTTACGTTGGCGTTTGAGCTAAAAGCGAAGTTTTTTCCGCTTGGTTTTACTTCACTGTTAAAGGTGATGCTTCCGCCCGAAGTTTGCAGAGAACCGTTTTTAATGACCAGTCTCGAATCG
This sequence comes from Flavobacterium sp. T12S277, assembly GCF_048514875.1. Lineage (NCBI taxonomy): Bacteria > Pseudomonadati > Bacteroidota > Flavobacteriia > Flavobacteriales > Flavobacteriaceae > Flavobacterium > Flavobacterium sp. T12S277. The sequence goes on from NZ_JBLYEG010000005.1 coordinate 307,700, forward strand.
ATCATTTGTACCGTAGCCGTAGTATTGGTTGCGGTTAATTTGTTGTAATTGATTTTATCGGCTTTGATGTCGATGACCACCACACATCTGTCGATTACCGTTCGTAGATGATTTGAAATAGTTGGTTTTTTGGTGGTTTTGGCTGTGGCTTTTACTTTTTGAGAAGTCGCTAAAACGCCCAGAAATTGTTTCAAATCAATATTTGGGCAATAGATCTTCCAGTTTACGACCATTTTTTCGGGAGCATCATAATAGAGGTTGAGGAAATTGTCAATTTTTCCTTCTACGAAAATCGTATTCTTATTGTGTTTGTAGGCAATTTGCTTGATCAGTAAAGCTTTCTCGGTAAAGTCAAGGTGAATATTAGTTTTAACGGCATGAACATTTTTTGGAATATAATGAAAAGAAGCGTCATCGACATCTATTTTACCAATAAAACGAGGTTTCGTAATGTACAAATCGACAATATCAAACTGAAATTTTAAGTTGGCTTTGGCGTGACCTGCCGTAAACTGAATCCATTTGTCGTTGCTTATTTCGTTGAGCCTTTCGATATCAAAATCAGAACTTACGTTTCCGGTAGCCAGTGGTTTTTCGAGATTATTGATGGACAATTGCGGAATCGTGAGCGGAATATTTTCGTATTCGCCCGCAAAATTCGTTAAAATAATAGCCGAATTAGCATCGTTATAACCGGCTGTAGGTTTGAAATTATTGGTGAAAATCCCTTTGAAGTGGCAGTTTTTAATCAATCCGTCCGGAATGCTCAGTTCGTTGTTTTTGATAATGGCCTGAACAACAATTCTGGGGTCCCCTTCGGCATTAAAATCGCCCTTGATGTCACAATTAACATCGATTGGTTTTTGTAAATTAAATCGGTTAAGCTTAGAACTGATGTTTGCCGATAATAAATTGGATGCATTTTGCCATAAAATAGTAGTCCCAATATTGATTCCGAAAAGTGCATTTCCTTTGGCAAGATTAAAAAAAGCGGTAATGTCAAAAGCATCTGATCCAATTTTCAGGCCTTTGGTAACAACGTCAATTTTTTCATTTGCAGCGGAGTAGGAAACGGAAAAAGTACCTTTGAGTTCTTTTTGTTTTGCAAAACTTCCGTGTACGGTATTAAAGGCAAGGCTTTTAATTTGGGTGTTTAAAAAAACATCGGTTTGCCAGTTGTCCCCATCAAAATTTACTTTTGACTGTAAGCGCTCGAGATCAAAATCAAACAGTTTATGCCCCAGCAGATTGTTTAACGTAAAGTGGACTCCGTTTAGTTCGATCTGGTCGATTGTAGTCTCGGTATCCGATTTGTTTTCCGGTGTTTTTTTCTTTTTCGGCTTAAAAATATCGGCATTCGAATAGCCATTTTGTGCTTTATACACGTAAATCGCTGCGTCGTTGATCAGGATTTTATGAATGTTGATTTCGTCATGTACCAAACTCCAAATGTTCAGGCGCACCTCAATTTCTTTAGCCTTTAATAAAGTATGCTGGTGTGTGGCCCACTGATTGTCTTTGACTTCAACCTCCTTTAAGGCCAAAGTAAAATTGGGAAAACCAGTTAGAAATTTATAATGAAAATCGCCAATATGGAATTTTCCGTTGATGTTTTCATTGATTTTGGTGTTGATCTTAGCGATAATTTCGGTTTTATTCCGATTAAAATAAACAGACAATCCACCACAAGTGATAAGCAGTAAAGCAATAAGTCCCAGAACGAAAAAGCAAAAACGCCTGGCATATTTTTTAAAATGAATCGATTGAAAAAAGTTTTTTATGTAGAGTAAAGTAGCTTTCATCTGGAAGAATTTTCAAGAACTTTAAAGATAACGTAAAAAACTGACGTTTCTCTAAAAAGATAAAATCCACAGCTGCGTAGGTTAAAACTTATGATTTTGCGTTTTCGGATTAATATAATTAATGACAATACATTTATAATGAAAACTAATTTGGTTATGGTGTTTCATTTGCATTTAATTTTTAAATTTGTGGTCTAGTTTGAAACGAAACAATTCAGACGATAATTTTAAAAGATAAGAAATTATGGCATTAGCAATAACAGATGCTACTTTTGATGAAGTAGTTTTGAAATCAGACAAACCAGTAATGGTAGATTTTTGGGCAGCATGGTGTGGTCCTTGTAGAATGGTTGGTCCAATCATTGACCAATTAAGCGATGAATACGCAGGTAAAGTAGTTGTTGGTAAAGTAGATGTAGATGCTAACCAGGAATTTGCTGCAAAATATGGTGTGCGTAACATACCTACCGTTTTGGTTTTTCATAACGGTGAAGTAGTAGGAAAACAAGTTGGAGTAGCTCCAAAACAAACCTACGCAGATAGTTTAGACGCTTTGTTGTAATCGTAAAGATTATGATTTATATAAAAAAGGTTCGACGAAAGTCGGACCTTTTTTATGTTTAAAGGTTTTTGCCACAGATTAAAAAAATCATTCTTACTGTGTAATCTGTGGCAAAAAGAATTTTAATTCGTGCCAATTCGTAAAATTGCTGGCAAACTTTTTTTATTTTTAACGAATCTTATATTTCTTTAAAAATGAAAATTCTCTATAGCTCTCTTTGTATTCTTGCATGTACTACAATTGGTTTTTCTCAATCGAAACAAAAGGAAATTTATCTTTTAGATAAAGGCGTTTCGAAGGAGTTAGCGACTTACCGAAAACAAGAAATTTCCAATGTAAAATATACGCTCTCATTTGAAATTCCAGGACAGAGAGAAAAGGAAATTAAATCCAATCTTGTTTTAGAATTGGCTTTATTAGATCATCCTTATCGAAGTGTGTATTTGGATTTTAAAGAGAAATCAGAAAATATAAAAGCAATTGAGGTTAATGGTAAACCGGTTTCAATTGTTCATGAAAATGGGCATATTGTTATTCCTACCGAAGCTTTAAACTCAGGAAAAAATACAATTGGTATTTCTTTTATAGCAGGAAATCTATCTTTAAATCGTAATGATGATTTCTTGTATACCTTACTGGTTCCGGATCGGGCAAGTACCTTATTTCCGTGTTTTGATCAACCGGATATCAAAGCAACTTATAAGTTGAGTTTGACCGTTCCTAAAGACTGGTCGGTTTTGGCAGGAGCCGATGTGAAAGAGAAAACGGAGAAAGGAGAGTTTACCGCTTATACTTTTGGAGAATCGGATAAAATGAGTACCTATTTGTTTTCTTTTGTAGCCGGAAAGTTCAAAAGTGTGACGAAGAAACCCGGTAATCGGGAAATGACGATGCTGTATCGCGAAAACAACGCAGAAAAATTAAGAAGCAGCACTGACACCATCTTTAATTTGCACCAGCAATCGTTAGATTTTCTGGAAAAATATACCCGTTATAAATTTCCGTTTCAGAAGTTGGATTTTGCTTCAATTCCGGTTTTTCAGTATGGCGGAATGGAGCATGTAGGAGCTATTCAGTACAAAGAATCTACTTTGTTTTTGGATAATAGCGCTACAGACAGTGAGAAATTGGACCGTGCCAAATTGATTGCGCACGAAACCTCACACATGTGGTTTGGTGATTTGGTGACGATGAAATGGTTTGATGATGTCTGGATGAAGGAAGTGTTTGCTAATTTTATGGCAGACAAAATTATGAATCCGATTTTCCCGAAAGTAAATCATAATCTACAATTTTTAACAGCTCATTATCCAAGTGCTTATGGTGAAGACCGTTCGCTGGGGACACATCCGATCAAGCAAAATTTAGCCAATCTAAAAAATGCGGGTTCGTTATACGGAGCGATCATTTACAACAAAGCACCCATAATGATGCGGCAGTTAGAAGCTTCGATGGGGAAAGAAGCCTTTCAGAAAGGAATCGAAAAATACATTAAAAAATACGCCAACGACAATGCCGACTGGAACAATCTGGTCGAAATTCTCGACGCCGAAACACCACTCGATATGCAAAAATGGAGCGCGGTTTGGGTGAATAAATCGGGAAGGGCAATTTTTAAAGATCAAATTAAATACGATGCTCAAAACCGAATTTTAACTTTTGAAATTACACAACAGGCAGAGGATCAATCTGCAAATGTATGGCCTCAGATTTTTGACATTGGTCTGGTTTATCCTAATAGTGTAAAAGTGATCAATGTTACTATAAAAGATAAAAGTCTGTTGCTGAAAGAAGCCGTTGGACTTGAGAAACCATTGGCTGTTATTTACAATTATAATGGTTTTGGATACGGTGTTTTTCCACTTGACGGGAATAATTTAGAGTCTGTTTTAACATTGAAAGATGAGGTGGCAAGGGCTTCGACTTATATTAATATTTACGAAAATACGTTAACGGGGAATATTGCTCCTGCAAAAGCTTTTGCTTGTTTTTTAAAAGGAATTCAGCAGGAACAAAACGAATTGGTTTTGAAAATTATCACCAATCAAACTAGTGCTGTTTTCTGGAAGTTCCTGACGGAAAAACAGCAAAGTATAGGACAAAAAGAACTTTCAGCTATTGTATATGGGCGTTTGCAGGCCAGTTTGCCAAGTAATATCAAGAAGACTTTGTTTAATTTGTTTAGTTCAGTTGCTTATTCGGCTACTGATAAGGAGCAATTGTATAAAATCTGGAGTAAAGAAACCGTGATTCCGGGCTTAAAACTAAATGAAGACGATTATACCAATATGGCTATGAATTTGGCTATATTTAAACATGAAAAAGCAGATGAAATTTTAAACAAAACCAGAATTACGATTGCAAATCCCGACAAGCAAAAGCGATTTGAATTCCTGCTTCCGTCTTTATCGAAAGACGAATCGGTTCGTGATGCTTTTGTGAAATCTTTAAAAGATGATGCGAACAGAGAAAAAGAATCCTGGGTTGCTGTAGGTTTAGCGAATATCAATCATCCGTTGCGTCAGGAAAGTGCTCAAAAGTACATTAGATTTTCGTTAGATTTGGTGGAAGAAATTCAGCGTACCGGAGATATCTTTTTTCCTAAAGACTGGCTGAATAACACCGTTGGGAAATATTCGTCGAAATATGCTTTTGATGAAGTGCAGCGATTCCTGAAAGAGAATCCGGAGTTTAGTCCTATTTTGAAAAGAAAATTATTGCAGGCAACCGATGGTTTGTATCGTGCGCAAAATATTAAAAAAGAAACCGAATGAAAATTGAATCGGAAATAGAGAAAGTCTCCAGTTTCCAGCATCTCGAAATGTTGGCGAATCAGGTGGTAGAAGGGTTTATCTCGGGAATGCACAAGAGTCCGTTTCATGGGTTTTCGGCTGAATTTGCCGAGCATAAAGTCTATAATGCCGGAGAAAGCACCAAACACATCGATTGGAAATTATTTGCTAAAACAGATCGTTTGTACACGAAACGTTTTGAGGAAGAAACCAATTTGCGATGTCATTTAATTGTAGATAACTCATCGTCGATGCATTATCCGGAGCTCAGACCAAATCAGCCTTTTTATGAGAAGAAGATTGGTTTTGCTGTTTTGGCGTCGGCTGTTTTAATGAATATCCTTAAGAAGCAGCGTGATGCTGTAGGGTTGAGTGTTTTCTCCGACAGCTACGAATATTATGCTCCCGAAAAAGGAAGTGATCGTCACCATCGAATGTTGCTCAATAAACTGGAAGAATTGCTGCAGCAGCCAAAAGTCAAAAAAAGCACCGATACGATTACCTATCTGCATCAAATCGCTGAGAAGATTCACCGTCGCTCGATGATTATTTTATTTACGGATATGTTTCAGTCAGAAGACGACGAGAAGCTTTTTAACGCTTTACAGCATTTAAAACACAACAAACACAAAGTTGTTTTGTTTCATGTGGTCGATGATAAAACAGAGCTTAAATTTGACTTTGATAACACGCCACGCAAGTTTATCGACTTAGAATCAGGCGAAGAGGTATCGCTTTTTGCGGATAATGTAAAAGCAGAATACGAAAAAAGGGCAGAGGAGTATTTCAAGAAACTGTCTTTAACCTGTGCTAAGAATCAAATTAAGTATGTTTCGGTGAATGTGGGGGATGATTTTGAAAAAATATTGACGACATATTTGGTTGAAAAACAAAACTTTGGCTAAAAGTTTGAAAAAATATTTAATTTTTTTTCGAAAAACACTTGCAGAAACGAAATTCTGTACTATCTTTGCAACCGCAATAACGCAGAGGTTTGGTAGTTCAGTTGGTTAGAATACATGCCTGTCACGCATGGGGTCGCGGGTTCGAGTCCCGTCCAGACCGCAATATTGGGAAAAGCCTTTCTTAACGGAAAGGCTTTTTTGCCCAAATACGGTATCTAAGATTAGTTGTGTTGTTTTGCTACGACTTTGTAACTCGTAGCTGGTTTAGTAGTTAGACCAATGAAAAGCTTTCCACTTTTGTGGATGGCTTTTTTGATTTAGGACACTTTTGGTTTTTGTTTTTAAATGCAAAGAGCGCCAAGATTTAAGTAAAGTCCGCAAAGTTTTTTATAAGCTTTGCGGATTTTTTGGTTTTTGGTTTAGCCGCAAGGGGTGCTAAGGTTTGCGCGAAGTTCGCAAGGTTTTTTATGGGCTTTGCGGATTTTTTGGTTTTGCTTGTTTGGTTTAGCCGTAAAGTGCGCTAAGGTTTACGCGAAGTTTTTTAAGTTTTGCGGAGTTGGCGCTTTCCGTTTTGGGTTCTTTGAAGTCAAAAAGAAAGAAAGTTCTTCTTTTTTGATTTGACAGGCGAATTTTAAAATATTGGAATCTAATCAATTAAAAATTTCTTAAAATTTATTCGCAAAAAAAGCTTGTAGAATCAAAGATCTGTTGTATTTTTGCACTCGCAATAACGCAGTTGGTTTGGTAGTTCAGTTGGTTAGAATACATGCCTGTCACGCATGGGGTCGCGGGTTCGAGTCCCGTCCAGACCGCAATATTGGGAGAAGCCTTTCTTAACGGAAAGGCTTTTTTGTTTTAGAAAACTTTCTAAAATAAATTGCAAACTTCAAAGTTCCAAATTCTAATAAAACATATAGTCGTGTTGGAGTTTGGAATTTTTTATTTGGAATTTAAATTCTATTTCTTCTTATCTTTAATATCGCAAGAGACATCGTATCAAACTTCAATGGAATATTCCGGTCAGAAATTAGATAAATATTACATCAAAAAAGTAGATGCCGATAAAAAGAGCATTTACTGCCACCACGATTTGATGGGCGAATTGTTTGTGCCTACACATAAACACGATAAAGCACAGTTGTTGTATGCTGAAGGTGATGTCGTTTTTGTAACGACCGAAACCAAAACCTATTTTTTACCGGCAAGACATTTTATTTGGATTCCGAGTGGGGTGGAGCACAGTATTGAGCCAAAGTCGGAAAGTGTTACCATGCGTAATCTGTATTTTCCTGTCGAAAAAGACGAAGATGTTTTTTATAAGAGTGAAGGGATTTATCCGGTCAATAATTTATTGTTGCAAATGATGCTTTTTACCAATCGATGGAATGGGGATCTCAAGAAAGGAAGTCCGAATTTTGCCATTGCCAAAGCGATTAAAGCAATATTACCACAAATTTGTCTGACCAACTTACCTTTAGAATTACCGCAGCCAAAAGATCCGCGTTTGGGAAAAATTCTGCGTTATATCGAGAATAATCTTGGGGAGACTATCCTATTTGCAGCTGTTGCGCATGAGTTTGGGTACAGTGAGCGCTCTTTGTATCGCTTGTTTCAAAAAGATCTCAACATGTCCTTTATTCAATATTATACGATTCGAAGAATTCTAAAAGCCATAGAGCTTCTGTTGGATCGAAAACTTTCAGTTAAAGAAGTCGCTCAGGAAGTAGGATATAGTAGTGTGCCGACATTTAGTAATACATTCTTTAAAATCCTCGGACAACGTCCTTCCGATTACTTAAACGGAGAGGATATTTTAAAAAGCAGATAGATTATTTTCTATTGTAGATCATGGATATAGAGGGATAAATCTACTTAATCTGCTCAATCTGCCGGAGTTTTTTAAAATAATCAAAAAGTAAATTTTATTTATAACAGTCTGTTTGTTATTGTTTTAGTGAAATTTTGTTAGGAAATAATATTTTAACATTTGTCTGAAATGAATATGTTATTGACTTTTTAGAATTATCAGTCACCAAAAAAATGCTGGAACTTTGCATCATAAATTATTTATGTATTCATGTTCCTTAAAAAACAGATTTCCGCACTACAGTGTTTCCTGAAAAATAGAGCTTATGTCTTATTTATGCTCGGATTCACCACGCTACATGCGCAAGAAGTAAAATCGATTTCATTAAATGAGGCGATTAAAATTGCGAAAGAGAATAACCGAAACATTCTCAAATCTAAACTCGAAGTAACACTTTCTGAAGAAAACATCAAAGAAAATAAAGAGTTACGACTGCCGGAAATTGAGATGAACGGCGCTTATTCGAGAATAACCAATATTACCGAATTTAAAGGCGGTTTTTTAAAAGGTAAAGAAGTTACCAGGACCATCCCTGAGATTTACGAGGTTGGAACAACATTTAAAATGCCATTGTATGTTGGGAATAAAATCAACAATGCGATTAAAATTGCCAATCAGGAAAATCAAATCGCTCAAATCAAAAAGGAGAAGACCGAAAATGATATCGAGTTAGAAGTGATTGGGACCTATTTGGGGATTTATAAAATGATGGAACTTCAGCAAATCATTGCCGAGAATATCAAAGAAGAGCAAAATCGGTTAAGAGAAGTTCAGTCCCTGAAAAAACACGGAACGGTAACCAAAAATGAGGTATTACGCGCAGAATTGCAGCTTTCGGATCGTGAATTGAATGCGTTGACCAATTCTAAAAACATCAAAATTGCACTGCATGATTTAAAAACATTGCTTCAGTTGCCGGAACAAGAGGAAATAACAATCGACACAACGGCAAATATTGATGAAATGCAAGGCCTTGATCCTTATGAAGTATATATGAATCATGCTTTGCAGAACGAAGAAATGCGAATCTCAAGTCAGGAAATAGCGATCAAAAAAACGGAGTTGAAATTGGCAAAAGGAAATTATTATCCGAGTATTAATTTCTTTGGGAACTATAGTTTCAATTATCCCAACTACAAATTTTTTCCTCCAAATCCGTATTTGTACACCTTAGGACAAGTGGGAATTGAAGCCAGTTTTGATATTTCGGGTTTGTATAAAAACAAAACTAAGGTTCAGATGGCGACGACCAGAATTCAATGGCAGGAAATGCAGTCAGAGATTGTGAAAGATAAAATTCAGGACGAGTTGTTCAGGAATCATACGCAATATCAGGAAATCGTTGAGAAGTTTAAAGTTGTCGATAAAGCCGAAGAATTGGCCAATGAAAATTACCGAATCGTAAAACTAAAATACCTGAATCAACTGGTTTTGATTACCGAAATGGTGGATGCAGACAATGCGCTGTTACAGGCAAAATACAACAAAATTTCAACCCGAATTGACGCTGTGATGAAACATTACGAACTGCTGCGTACCGCCGGGATGTTGCCGGGAGAGATTTAAGATCGAGGAGAGGATAGAGGCAAGAAGATAGAAGAAAGAGAATAGAAGCAAGAGAGTAGAGAATAGAAAAAGATATAGAATTTATGGTAAAGATTAAAAATGAAACCAGAGCAAACAAGTCGTTTCATATTATTATAACAATAATTGCCTGCCTGTTGGTGGTAAGCGGAGTCATTTTAGGAATTTGGTTTTATGTGTTCAGTCAAAATCATGAAGAAACCAATGATGCTCAGGTGGAGCAATACGTTACACCAATTATGTCCAGAATTACAGGTTATGTTCAGGAAGTTCGTTTTGAGGAAAATCAGTTTGTACACAAGGGAGATACTTTGGTGGTGATTGATAACAGAGAGTACAAATCAAAACTGAATGTGGCTTTGGCTGATGTTCAAAGTGCGAAACAAAGCAGTGTGGTAGCCCAGAAAAATGTGGCGACAACAGCAAGTTCAACTGCAATTGGAGAATCACAATTGGCGGTAGCGAAAACCAATCTTTGGAAAACCAAATTAGAGTACGACCGATACAAAGCTCTTGTGAAGGAGGAGGCAGCGACTTCTCAGCAATTAGAAAAAGTAAAAGCCGATTATGAGTCGGCGCAGGCACATTTTCAGGAAATGAGAGAGAGGATTCAGTCTGCCAATTTAAGTACTTCTCAGGCGCAGGCAAATGTTCCTACCATGCAAACGGTTGTTGAGTCTAAGCAAGCTGTTGCTGATAATGCGGCATTGTTTCTTTCGTACACCATAATCACGGCGCCTTATGATGGCTGGGTTGGAAAAAGAATTTTGCAGCCGGGACAAATGGTTAAAGAAGGGCAATCATTGCTTTCGATTGTGAGTAAAGAAAAATGGATTACCGCAAATTTTAAAGAAACGCAATTGCAGTATTTAACCGTAGGTCAGGAGGTTCAAATTAAGGCTGATGCTTTAAAGGACAAAGAATTTACAGGAATTGTTAAGTCATTGTCACCTGCCAGTGGTGCTCGATTTTCGTTATTGCCTCCTGATAATGCGACAGGGAACTTTGTGAAAATAGAACAGAGGATTCCGGTTCGAATTCAATTAAAAGAAACCGACAAACAAGCCGATTTTTTAAGAGCCGGAATGAATATTACGGTTATTGCCGAACACCAATAAAATGGAAGATAAAAGTATTTTTAAGTCCTGGGTTCCTAATTGGGCGATCATTATTATCTTGTTTGTCTGCTTGCTGCATTCCATGATTTTATTGGGGGTATATAGTTCAAACGTGACTTATGCTGCGAGTTTTCTGGATATTGAAGCCGAGGATTTGCAGTTTGCGATGTGTGTGACCTACGGAACTTTATTGGCGACGATCCTTATCGAGAGTAGGTTTTCGAATTATTTTCCGGCAAAAACCTACTTAATGATGTTGTATGTTTTGATTGCCGTAACGATAATTGCATCAGGATATGTAACCAATTTTGCGGTTTTTATCATGTTAAGAATCCTCGAAGGAATCTTAATGGCTTTGCCGGTAATGATTTTGAGGCAGTTGCTGGTAGAACGTTTTAATTCTAAAAATGCCATTATTGTTGGTTTTTCGTTTTATTACGGATCGCTTTTATTGGCGACGCCCTTTATTATGAATATCGCGGTTTGGTTCCTTGATCATTACGATTGGAAATACATGCTCTATGTTTCGGGAATGCTTCAAATTATTAACGTCTTTTTGATTCTGGTGACCTTTAATAGCCACCGAATCACTAAAAAAATCCCGTTGTATCAAATTGACTTTCTGAGTTTTGTTTTGGTATTAACATCGATAATAACTGGGGCTTATTTTTTTGTGTATGCTGAACGAAAGTATTGGTTCGAATCGTCTCAATTGATTCTTTCTTTAATAATATGTTTGATTACAGGAGGGTTGTTTATTTTCAGGCAATTACTGGTAAAACGACCAAGTTTTAATTTTGAAGTTTTTAAATATGCGAATCTGAGAATTGGGTTTCTGTTGTTTTTTCTGTTCTATATTGCCAGAGCGACTTTGAGTTTGTGTCATAGTGTAATGTTTACGATTTGGAATTGGGACCCGTCGCGCGTTGCCGGAGTGCAATATATAAACGGATTAGGGAATGTAATTGGGTTGGTTTTAGCGGCTATTTTTCTGATGCGATCTATGGCGACCAAATACATTTTTATGATAGGTTTTGCGCTTTTGGCGGTATATCATTTTTGGTTTACGTTTTTGTTCGTGCCTGATGTTTCGTTGTCGGATATCTTGATTCCGTACGTTTTGCAGGGGATTGCGGTTGGAGTTTTATTCGTGCCTTTGGTTTTGTTTACGGTTACGGCTGTTCCGGGAAAATTGATGACATCCTCCGGAATTATCGGAGTCTCAGGACGTTTTTGGGGAAGTACTATCGGATTTTGTATCATGCAGAATGCTCAGGTGTTCCTGAATAAAAAACACTTCCTGAAATTAAGCCAATTTGTAACAGGCGAAAATCCCGAAGCACAGCAAACCATTGCTGCAACAACACAGAGTTTTATAGCAAAAGGATATTCGGCCGATAATGCCAATACATTGGCCTTGAAAAAGGTTTTTACGACCGTTGCTAAACAGGCTACCTTATTATCGGATATGGAAATTTATACCGTTGTGGGGTATAGTTTAGTGATTTTGGTGGTCTTGATTGGCTTGAACCAGCATTTACGACACACAGCAAACCTGTTTAAAAAGAAAATTTGGATTAGCTAGAGTTTTGAGTTATGAGTTATGAGTTGTGAGTTTTTTGCACAAAGTTTCTGCGCCATCTTGTCATTCCGAAGAATGAGACTCGAGTGATAGCGAACAGGCGAAGCAAATCACACAAGAAACTCCGTTCCAAATGTCGCCAATCTTTGTCGAATTGCGAGTGTGTAAAAATGAGGTTTGGATTGGTTGATAATGTCTTTAAAATAACCCCATAGTCAGGGAGTGATGATCCTGACTTTTTTTTTCGATTGATGATGATGAAAGCCCGTGCTGATTACACGGGCTTTTTCTATACGAAAAAATAAAATAGAGATGGACTCAAATATGCGTCTAAATGAAAATAAAATCTGCAGATTTTTGTGGTGTTCTTAAAATTTAGAAATCATGACGACAGAAAACTTCTCAAAAGAAACCGAAACCAGATTAATAGAATTTTTTAATAATGCGATTGATCCTAGAGATATGGCAAAAAGTATTCGTCAAATAAATCATGTTCTTTCCTTATGTGCAATGAGGGAATGCGAAACAATACAGTCTGAATTAAACCGCATCGATGATCATTTTTATTGGCTGAGCAAATTGGCAGAAGTTTTAGATCCTTATTTGGATGTGAAGTGAAGGAGGATTTTTACGCCTAGTTTGTCATTTCGACGTAAGGAGAAATCACACAAGAAATTCGACAACAGTTTGTATTTTAAACCCGACAGGTTTTTAAAACCTGTCGGGTTTAATGGAAAACAAAAAAGCTTCTGATTTCTCAGAAGCTTTTTTTCGGTGCGGATAATAGGAGCACAAGCATGTATTTCTATGCAAATTCATTCGAATGTAGTTATTAAATAACCCTTATTTATCAGTATCTAACAGCGTTTTTAATTTTTATTCTCGCACTGACTTGCACATTTATACATAAATTAGGGGGGAAATACGGGGGAAATATTTTATCTTTGAATTATGGCTACAGTTAATTTTAAGATAGAGAAAGACTCTATGGCAGACCCTACTCAGATTTATGTTAGGTTTAAAGGTAAAGGTTTTGATTGTCAAACTCCAATTGGGATTTTAGTTTCGAAAAAGGAATGGAGTCAACCGAAACAAAAAATTAAAACAACTTTTGATTCTGATGGTTTTAGAAATAAGATTAACACTCAATTAATTGAGCTTAAAGCTGAAATAATTGACCAATACAATCATGATAATCATGAAGGTATTAAAATTTCTACGAAATGGCTGAAGGAGCTTATAAATGTTTTTCATAATAAACCTAGTTCAAATGATGGTGACGCAAAAATATTTTTAACCGCCTTCTCTGATAAGTTTTCAAAAGAAGCGGAAAACAAAACAAACATAAGTACGGGTAAGGTGTTGAAGAAAAGAACTGCTCAAGACTATCAAAATTCATCCAACAAATTAAAATCCTTTGAAGCATACAATAATAAAAAAGCAAAAATTGATTCAATTGACTTGATATTTCACAAAGAGCTGATTAATTACCTTCGTTCAGTGGAGTTTTTAGGAGAGAATACTATAGGAGGCATTATTGATAATCTTAAAGCATTTCTTCGAGATGTTGAACTTTCAGGTCTCAAAGTAAATCCGATTTATAAAGACAAAAAATTTTATTCACCATCTTTAAAGACCCAAGATATCTATTTTGATGAAGAGGAGATTTTAAAAATAATGAAACATCGTTTTGAACTTGATAGTTACTTAGATAATGCTAGAGATTGGCTTATTATAGGTGTATGGACAGGTCTAAGAGTTTCTGACCTTTTAAGTTTAACTAAAAAGGATTTCAAAAATGGCTTTATAGATAACCGAAATTTTAAGACTAATATTCCAGTAACGATAGCTATACACCCTTATGTTAAGTTAATTTTAGAAAAGAGAAAAGGAGATTTGCCTAGACACATTAGTGAGCAAAATCTCAACAACTATATAAAAGATGTTGCTAGAGAAGTTGGCTTTAATGAAAAAGTAATCGGTTCTAAAATGATGGAAATCAAAGATGAACACGGAAAGTCAAGACTAGATATACATGGTAAAAAAATCCATCGTAAAATAAGCGGGTCTTATCATAAATACGAATTGGTCACGACCCACATTTGCAGAAGGTCGTTTGCTACCAATTTGTACGGTGAAATAGATACTCTGACCATAATGAAAATCACTGGACATCAAACAGAGAAACAGTTTTTGTCTTATATTAAAACAACCGCAAAACAACACGCTCAAAGATTAGGGGAGCATTGGGCAAAATACTATAATGAAAAGTCTAGTTTAATGACTTTATAAATTCATTAACATCGGTGTTTCTAAACTTAACACTTCTACCTAGCCCGCATTTTTTCAATTTGCCACTATCTACTAGATTTTCAACTTGTCTAACGGATATGTCTAATATTTCCGCTACTTTTTTCTTGTTGAACAAATTATCAACAAAATAATAATTTTTGGATAATTCTTGCAATAAGTTATTTTTAAATTCTTCGAATCTTATTGCTGTAAGTCTTTCGACTTCATTGTTGATTTGCGCTTGTAGCGCATCTTGGTTAATAATACTACTAGTGAACATGTAAACACAGCTACCACATCTCAGTTTTTTATAAAGGTAGCGAGAGTTATTTTTCCTCGATTAGAGGTTTTGAGAAGATTACCTTCTCACTAGTAGCCAAAATAAAGAATCAACCCAATTTGACTAGAAATAGCATTGAGAGTGCTATCCTTACGAAGATACGAATTTAAGTTGATAGTGTCAAGTACCCAATCAAAAAAAGTTACGTTTGAGGCTCTTCTATATTCAAAATATTAAGGAAAAAGCTATATTAGCCAAACAAAATTTTTACCATGACCATCCAACAATATCTGACTAAAATCGAAACGCTCTATAAAACAGGAAACGCAAGAGAACATTCTTATCGTGGCGATTTGCAAAACCTTATCATGGCAATTTTGCCAGATGTTCTGGTAACAAATGAACCTGCTAGAGTCGCATGTGGAGCACCCGACTATGTTTTGACCCGTAAGGACATTCCCGTGGGTTATATTGAAGCAAAAGATATTGGAGTTGACTTGGGTAGCAAAACATTAAAAGAGCAATTTGAACGCTATAAATCAGGGTTGTCAAATTTGATTTTTACTGATTACATGGATTTTCATTTTTACAAAGATGGTGAGCTAACTACCAAAATTGCTATTGCTAAAATTGAAGATGGTGCTCTCTTACCATTAACCGAAAATTTCGAACAGTTTATAGAGCTTATTAAAAACTTTGCATTAACTGTTACTCAGAGCATCAAATCGCCAACCAAACTGGCTCAGATGATGGCGGGAAAAGCAAAACTGATGGCTAACGTTATCGAGAAGTCTCTAAATCATGATGACGAACAAGAACACCGCTCACAGTTAAAATCACGGATGCTTTCGTTTCAACAAATGCTGATTCACGACATAGACAACAAAGCGTTTGCCGATATCTATTCGCAAACTATCGCTTACGGAATGTTTGCGGCTCGATACCATGACCCAACTTTGCCAACGTTCTCAAGAATTGAAGCGGCTGAGCTTATCCCAAAATCAAATCCGTTTCTTAGAAAATTATTTCAAGACATTGCAGGTTTTGACCTAGATATCCGTTTAACATGGATAGTCGATGAATTGGTGAGCATTTTCCTTGCTTCGGATGTAGCAAAAATCATGAAAAATTTTGGTAGAAGTACCAAACAGGAAGACCCAGTAGTTCACTTTTACGAAACTTTCTTAGGAGAATACAATCCCGCATTAAGAAAAGCTCGTGGAGTTTGGTACACGCCTCAACCTGTAGTAAATTTTATTGTTCGTGCCGTTGATGATATTTTAAAGACTGAATTTGATTTACCGCAAGGTCTAGCTGATACAAGCAAAATCAAAATCAAGAAAAAAGCAGTAACCCAAACCAAAGCAAAGGACGCCAAAATAAAAGAAGTTGAAACTGAAGTTGAAGTACACAAAGTACAAATACTAGACCCAGCTGGAAAAACCGGTCAATTTGACCACCTAATTCCGGAGTAAATTGACCACCCGTTCCGGAGCAAACTGACCACCTGATTCCGGAGCAAATTGACCACCAGGTTTTGTGGTTAATTAACGATTAAAAAC
>NZ_JBLYEG010000050.1:0-3276 GCF_048514875.1 Flavobacterium sp. T12S277
GACAGCTAGTTTTAAGAATCATTTAATAAAAGTGATAGAGCACTGTAGTGAAAAAGTGTCTCGCTCGGAGAGTAGTTACACCCCGAGTGATTTTACTTCAGTACGCATAAGCCAGTCTTTACTGGATCGTCTACAATTTAAAGTAAAATAATTTTTTACTTTAAAAAAGGTGTGAGATATAAATATGAAAGAGCAATATTATTTATAAATGGTATATTGCTCTTTCAATTATAAGATTAATACAAAATATAAATTACTTCGTTTGTAGATTTAGATAAAAAGAAAAAGATAATCACTATTGAAAACTAGCATGCACAACTTTATTATAGCAAAACATATAATTATAGATAGTAATACCGAAATATATTTAATAAATATAAAAGATAACAATGTTGGTTATATTGATAAATCAATTATTCCTGCAAGTCAAATTGAAGAAATAAGTGAGTATAAATTTAAAATTGACTCAGATAAAAGATTATTAGCGCGCGTATTTCTATTTGAATATCTAAAAATTAAGTATAATATAAAAAATTTTGAATTAGATATTAATGAATATAATAAACCTTTCTTAAAAGTAGCCCCATCAATAAACTTTAGTTTTTCGTATTCAAAAAACTATATGTTAATAGGGATATCTAAAGAAAAAAAAATAGGAGTTGATATTGAATATATTAATCCAAAATTTAATATTAATGAAATAGCGCAAGAAATTATGTGTAAATCTGAGTTAGATTGGTTTAATTACTTTAAAGACACTTCTCTAAAGCGAATTTACTTTTTTCAATTATTTTCAGCTAAAGAATCAATTATAAAAGCATTTGGTATAGGTCTTTTTTATAATGTCAAAAAAATAAATACATTAGATAAAAGAATTTATAAATTTAAAAATACCCAATTTGAATATAAAGAATTAGGTTTGTGGATGAATGAATATTCTTTATCATTATCTATTGAAATAGCTAATGATAAATAGCTAAGGAATAAAAGGTTAAATAAAAAATATTGAAAAATAACATTTTACTACAAATAAAAATCTATACTAATTAAAAAAAGTGGTAGATAATTTCAAATCTACCACTTTAAATAAAAAATTATTTTTTAACTTTTTTAGCAGCTTCTTGCTGTTCCATTACTTCTTGAAGACGTTGTTGAAACTTACTTTGTTTTTTAGGCTCCTTTAATTTATTCTCCTGAATCTGAGCATGAATTCTATCACTGTCAACAATGTAATTCTTGATAACAAACATGATTCCGATAGTAATTAAGTTTGATATAAAGTTATACAAACTCAAACCAGCACCGTAAGTATTGAAGAAAACTAGCATCATTAATGGCGAAACATAAATCATAATTTTCATCATTTTTGCCATATCTGGCATACCTTCTTGTTGAGGCGCTGCCATTTGCTGATCTCCAGAAGTCATTTTCATATAAAAGAAAATAGCAACTGCTGCCAAAATAGGGAATAAACTAATGTGATCTCCATAAATTGGAATATTGAATGGTAATTTCACAACTGAATCAAAAGAAGATAAGTCGTCAGCCCAAAGGAAACTTTTCTGTCTTAACTCAAAAGCTGAAGGGAAGAACTGGAATGATGCATACATAAATGGAAGCTGAATCAATGCAGGAATACATCCTGCCATTGGGTTTACTCCTGCTTTGTTGTACAACTTCATTGTTTCCTGTTGTTTCTTCATTGGGTCTTTTTTAAATTTTTCTCCCAACTCTGTAATTTCCGGACGTAAAACTTTCATTTTAGCCTGAGACAAGAATGACTTATAGGTAATTGGCGACATGGCCAATTTAATGATAATGGTAAAGATGATAATCGCAATTCCTAATGATAATCCAATTGTTGAACTTAAAAATCCGAATAACGGGATAAAGACCCATTTATTTATCCATCCGAAGATTCCCCAACCTAATGGAATAATTTTTTCAAAGTTTTTATCGTATGATTTTAATACTTTATAATCAGATGGGCCAAAATACCAGCTCATTTTATAATCCAGCTCTCCGTTAGAGAAAGCTAAAGGAACGGTTGCTTTAAATTGTTTAATGTAAGCCGTATCGATTTTATCATCTTTAACTAAATCATCCGATTGCAGTTTCGATTTTTCGAATGGCTTATCAGTAGATAAAATTGTAGTAAAAAAGTGTTGCTTGAATGCGATATAACTCACTTTTACAGGAGTTTCTTCTTTTCCTACACCATTAGGACTTACTGAACTGTATTTCTCATCACCATACTGATATTCGATTTGAGCAAAACGTTTTTCGATAGATACACTTTTTTCATTTCTGTTTGTTTTTAAATCCCAAACTAAATCTAATGATTTAGCTGAATTTAAAACTTTATTCAATCCTTGAGAACGAATATCAAAGCCGATTAAATAATCGTTTGGTTTTAATATATATTTGTATTCTAAAAATTCGTTAGCTCCAGCTTTCAAACGCATAGTCAGGATTTGATCTGCACCGTTTTTAGTCAGGTTTGGCTCAAAAAACAAATCTTTAGAGTTCAAAGTTCTGTTATCTGTTGTTTGCAACTGAATATTTAGATTCGCATTATTGTCTTTGATTAGTTGTACTAATTGCCCCGAATGTTTTTCTAATCTTTTAAATTCTTTCAATGTAGCTTCAACTATATAACCACCTTTGTTAGCGATTTTAAGCTTAATCTTTTCGTTTTCTATAGTTGTAAAAGCTTCTTTTGCAGAAGGAAGTGTAGCAGAATAAGCAAAACTACCTAATGTTTTTTGCAATTGTGCCAATTGAACCGTATCTCCGGGAGTTGCAGCAGCAACTGGTAAAGCAGTTGTTTTAGTTTCATCAGCTTTTGCTTGTGCTTCTTGTTTAGCGACTAATTCTTTCTTGGCTTTTTCAGCAGCGATCTCTTTATCAGAAGGCTGGTTTTGGTACATAATCCAAATCAAAATTCCAAATATCAATACAAAACCAATGATTGAATTAAGATCAAATTTTTTTTCTTCCATGATAATTTTTTTTCTTTTAACAATATTGCTCAATTTAGAGACAATATGATTTTTAATTTTTAAGCGTCGTAATTCTGCAAAAAAGTAGCGAAAATACAATTATAAATTGAAAATATACTATTTGTAATTCATTATTTATGTTATTGATTGCAAATTCCGGTTATATTGATCACCCCATTCCGTTTTAAAGTGAGCACCTGATTCCAGTTCAAAATGACCACCTAATTCCGGAGCAAAATGACCACCTCCGTTTTGATTAAAAACTATATTTTTT
>NZ_JBLYEG010000051.1:0-3030 GCF_048514875.1 Flavobacterium sp. T12S277
TGCCATGCATAATTTGGCTCGGTTGGGATGGAATATAGATCTACAAAACCAGCGGAAGCAGACGTATTGGAACCCTGAAATTTCCCACCTGTCATTCTTTTTTCTTGTGATTCTTTTGGGTAATACCTAATATTGGTAACAACCTTTGCCGTTCCAAGATCTAATCCAGTATAACCTGTATCAGATTCACTGGCATCAAAACCTGTATTTATGTTTCCGTCAAATGCTTTATCATATTCAGAACCAGCTGCATAAGAAGCAGTACCAAAAGCAGTACCCGTGATTTTATTACAAACAAAAGTAACCCTAACAGTTACTAAGTCGGAGCTTTTCTTATTTCCCAGATTGTCATAAGCCACAGCAGTCAGCTCATAATTTCCGGACAATACGTCATTCCACGAATAAAAATATGGAGAGGATACGCTTGTACCCAGTAAGGTAGTTCCATTATAGAATTCTACTTTACTAATATTTCCTGAACTTACGGTAGCTGTTGCATTGAGATTGATAGTAGCTCGGTCACTAAATGTCGTATTGTTGACAGGTGAAGTCAGAGCTACCGTAATGTTACTTGGCGGAGGAACCAAATCACTCTGCCATACGCCTCTTCCATAATAATAAACATTCAATACACCTTTAGAAATGCCATCATTATAAATATCCATATCTTTCATGTTGCAAATTATAGGTAGACCCGAAGAGTAATTTATCCAGGATGGTTTAGTATTGTCTTTGTAATAAACACCCAGGGCATAAGAAGCATAGATTGCCTCATTCGTACTTTTATGATCAGCTACCACCTTTATTTCTGTTGCTTCAGGAAACCCTTTTGTAGCTGTCCATGTTTCCCCTTTATCGGCAGAGCGATAAATAGTATTTCCAAGTCCTAAGTATACAACATCCGAATTAGGTATAGGAGCTACAGAACCTGTAGTTGCAGTAGTAGGGAGCGTTTTCTCAACAAAAGAAGCATCAGTCATTGCATTGTCCGATCTGTATAATGCAGGTAAATCTGTAAAAACATATAAACGATCTGAATTGCCAGGATCTGTCTGAAGGTCTTTTATTGTACCAGACGGTACGGTGTAAATAAGTGTCCAGGAAGGAGAAGCTGAAGTTAGATTCGTGCAACGATAAACTTTTCCGGCATTAGCGTGGTAAGCAATATTGATATTTGCCGGAGTGAAAGCAAATTTTCCGCGAGAGGGCGTTTCTGGTAGATTCAAAGATGTACCAGAGCCCGAAGGATAAGGACGTCTTTCTCCGTCTGATTCCTCGTAGTAATAATTACTTGAATAATCAAACCACATAGATGGTCCATAGTCACCTCCTATGTTATTATAAAAGGTGCCGTTATTGTAATAAAATCCGCCATTATCCTGTGCTCCTATATATAGTAGATTCCTGTTCGTTTTACAGATGGCACCATGATAAATTTCAGTAGCTGCGATACCATCAGACTTTGGAGTCCAAGGCCCTGTTCCATTAGCTGTATTGCTCCAAACTCCACCATCGTTGGCATTCCAAAGCTGACCGCTAACATAAGGATCAAATAAAATATGATGTTGGTCGGTATGAATGTCCCTTGTCCAATGGGATTGTTGCTTTACCCAGGTAGCACCTGAATCTGTAGAACGCCATATCAGATGAGCACATACATAAAGCTCATCTGGATTAGCAGGATTAACCTCTAAATCAAAATTATAATTTCCCTGACCCTGCTCATTATCTCCCGATGTCGCATATCCAGCAATCCATTCTGCAGTCGAACGCATACTCGTAAAGGTGCTTCCTCCATCTGTTGATTTATAAATTTCTCCTATAGTTTTAGCACCAACATTAGCAACATAAACAACATTGGGATCGGCTTCACAAACGGATACTCTTGTTCCGTTAGCTCCAAATACAAAGGCATCAGAAGTGATTTCAGCCCAGCTGTTACCGGCATCAAGAGAACGGTAAAAACTTTGAGAAGCCGCTGCATACACTATCCGACCATTTGTGCCTGGCTTGTAACAGATATCCTGAAAATTAATATCAGTGCAGATTTCAAACTCCAATTAGCCCCCCCGTCTGTCGATTTATAGATACCGTTATCTGTAGCTGCAATGATAGTATTGTTATCCGTAGGAAGAAAAAGCATGTCTATAACCAATCGATTCCCCATTCCGGAATTAGATACTGTCCAAGTGGCTCCTCCGTTGGTCGTTTTATAAACACCCATACCAGCTCCATAATAATTTGCCTCACCTGTTCCCCAATAAATCACCTGATCGTTGGTAGGATCTACCGCTATGGACGCAGACCCTGTATTAATAACCTGATCAGTTCCTAAAACATTCCAATTAAGGCCTTTATCATTACTCTGGTATAACCCTCCAGAAGCACTGGCAACATACATTTTGTTAGGATCTGTCGCGTGAAATTTAATCTGACAACAACGTCCAATACCGTGTACCTGACCGATGGTTTTCTCCGGAAAAGGTATAGGTCCAATATTTTTCCAATTAGGACTTTGGGCACTTGTAAGGTTAAAGAAAAAAGAAAACACAAGCAACACCGTAATACGTAGATTTGTTTGCATAGATTATTTTTAAAATTGGAGGTAATTAGTTTTTCTTTATTTGCCTGCTTTGTAGTTCTTGCTGAACCATCTCCTGAATTTGATCCTGAGTCATTACTCTTCCGTCAGATTTTACAAAACCTTCGTTTTTGATTTTCCAAAATTTGAATTTCTTAAAATCTACGGCGTACTCAAGCGATTCCTTTTTTAGTTTTCTATTGCTTTTAAAGAGTCTGGAAAAAAACGATCTTTCTTTCAATTCTTCCAACACTTCTTTTTCTCCCTCCATCAATTCTAATGGATTGGGTTTTCCTTTCCAAAATTCCTCAAAAGCAACATTTGTTTCATAGAAATTAGCATTAGGATCAGTCATCATTTCTTTCCATTTCGGATTTTCACGAAACTCTTTCAATTTTTGCTTTCCAATCTGAGATTGCGCAATCGACAATTGCAAAAAGAACAACAAT
>NZ_JBLYEG010000052.1:0-2961 GCF_048514875.1 Flavobacterium sp. T12S277
TAGTTAGGATTTTCGTAAGATTACTTCTATTTTCGTCACCAAAAGTAAGTTCTTTGAATTTTACCATGATGAGCAAAACCCACTAATTACGATTAAGGAAATTTTGCAAACCCTTATAAGTATAAGTTCCAAGGTCAGGAGCGCCAAGATGAGCTGGGACTGAACTGGGATAGCTTCAAGTATAGAAACTATGATTATGCTATTGGTCGTTTTATGTGTATCGACCCATTGGCAGAAGATTACAATTTTCAATCACCCTATAGTTTTTCAAGTAATAGAGTTATTGACCATTTTGAATTGGAAGGTTTAGAAGGTGAAGATTTCAGGTTTAGGGAACAAATGAAAGCAAATGGAGGTATTCAAGCTCGAGCAGAAATTGATGCTGAAAAAGCCAATTCTGGAGCTTTTATGGCGGCAGTAAGACTTGTTACCCCAGTTGAAGATATTTATGGCGTTATAACGGGTAAAGATTTTGATGGCAATAATTATGATAGAGGTCAGGCAACTGCAATGATTGCATTAACACTTTTTCCAGAAGTAAAAGCTGAAGCTAAAGCTGGAATAGTAGCCACGGAAAAAGGTTTAGTTAAAGCTAGTGAAAAAATAGTAATTGACGATGCTAAAAAAGTAGATAGAGCTTTATTAAATGAACCTAAAAAGCCTGGAAGTGCGCCAACATTTAAAAAAGATGGTACATCTGTTGAGATTCATCATGAAGGACAAAATGCTAAAGGGCCATTTCAAGAAATGCATAAAAATGACCATCGAGTTGGAGAGAATTATGGAAAGAATCACCCTTCAGGTCAGAAACCATTAACAAAAACAGAAAGAAAAGAATTTAATCAAGCTAGAAGGGAGTATTGGAAACAAGAATATCCTAAAGCCCAAAAGTAAAATAAAGATGGATGTAAAAAAGAAATGCGAAAAGCTATTAGAGGAATTATATAAATTTTCGAGTGATGTTATCTTTTTTGGAAGCGCAATAGAAGATGATAGATTAGAGATATTTGAGGAAAGTATTGGTTATTTTTTATCTCATGATTTTAAATATATTTTGAAAAAACATAATAAAATATCTCTTTTTGGAACAGAAGTATTAGGTTTTGATATTGAATTTGAAAATTCATCATTAGAAAAAGTATACCAATTTGAACACTTTGAAGTTTCTAATAAAATGCCTTCCCATTTTTTGCCATTTTCACCAGATGGAAGAGGTAATCATTATTGCTTAGATTTATCAAAAAATATAGATGGAATTACGCCAGTAGTATTTTGGCAATGGGATTTTGTTTATGAAAGTTATGATGATGTTGAAATTTCGAATAGTAATTTTATTGAATGGGTAGAAGAAGTAATGATTGAATGGAACTTAGATGATTATGATTACGATGGCTCGGAGAGATAGGATAATGTATCAGATGTGTTGGTGGTTAATTATTCCAGCTCTCCGAAGAGTTCCCCAACCCCAGCTGCGCAAAGTGTGGTTGCTGTGCAAACGTCTCTGACTTTGCACCCACAACGATAATCGACAAAGAATAGAACCAATAAACCTCGCCAATCGGCGAGGTTTGTGGTTTTAGAATTATAGGTATTTTTTTTCTGCATAAATGCCACCCACAAAGTTGAATTAAAAACAAAAATTTTCCCCATCAAATCAATGGAGGAGCCATACAGCTTATGGCAGCCAATACCTATGATAATTTGGGACAATTGACCAGTAAAAATGTAGGGAATACTACGGCAAGCCCACTCCAGAAAGTTGATTTTAATTACAATATTAGAGGCTGGCTCACAGAGATTAATAAAACAGCCAATTTGCAACAAGGCACAGATGCCAAAGATTTGTTTGCTTTCAAAGTAAGTTATAATGCGCCTCAGGCAGCAATTATAGGTGTTAACGCACTTTATAACGGGAACATATCCGAGACGCTATGGAAAACAAGCTCTGATAATATAGAAAGAGGGTATGGTTATACCTATGATAAACTAAACCGATTAAAAACCTCTATTTATGAAAAAAGCGGATTAACCACCAATGCCTATGATGAAAATCTGACTTATGATAAAAATGGTAATATCGTGTCTTTACTCAGAAAAGGAGATTTAGACCCTCAAACAGGTGCTATAATAATCGATAATTTAGTTTATGGTCCAGTGGCAAATTCAAACCAATTGGCCAAAGTAGATGACAGTTCTAATAATACCAGCGGATTTAATGATTTGAATAAAACAGGCGATGATTATACCTACGATGGTAATGGTAATATGATCACCGACAAAAACAAAAACATTACAGATATCAAGTATAACCAACTGAATTTACCCAAGAAAATTACATTTGGCACAACAGGTAATATTGAGTATTTTTACGATGCAGCAGGACAGAAAATACAGAAAACTGTAATTGAAACAGGTAAACCTACAGTAATTACAGATTATTTAGGAGGTTTTCAGTACAAAGACACTAATCTGGAGTTTTTTCCAACTGCAGAAGGCTATGTTAAAAATACAGCCAATGTTCTTTCGTATGTGTTCCAGTATAAAGATCATTTAGGAAACGTACGTGTAAGTTATGCTAAAAACCCAACCACACAGGTTCTTGAAATTATTGAAGAAAACAATTATTATCCTTTTGGATTAAAACACAAGGGGTATAATGATTATGCGCCAAATACGAATAAGTACAAATATAATGGTAAAGAACTCCAAGATGATAATGTTGGTATGTTCGCATTGAATTTGTATGATTTTGGAGCAAGAAATTATGACCCCGCACTTGGACGTTGGTTAAATATCGATCCTAAAGCTGAAACTTCTCGTCGATGGACTCTATATGGAAAAACCGGTCAATTTGACCACCTAATTCCGGAGTAAATTGACCACCCGTTCCGGAGCAAACTGACCACCTGATTCCGGAGCAAATTGACCACCAGGTTTTGTGGTTAATTAACGATTAAAAAC
>NZ_JBLYEG010000053.1:0-2892 GCF_048514875.1 Flavobacterium sp. T12S277
AAAGTCTGATGGTATCGCAGCTACTGAAATTTATCATGGTGCCATCTGTAAAACGAACAGGAATCTACTATATATAGGAGCACAGGATAATGGCGGATTTTATTACAATAACGGCACCTTTTATAATGACAGAGCAGGTGACTATGGACCATCTATGTGGTTTGATTATTCAAGTAATTATTACTACGAGGAATCACGCGAAGAAAGACGTCCTTATCCTTCGGGCTCTGTTACATCTTTGAATCTACCAGAAACGCCCTCTGGCGGAAAATTTGCTTTCACTCCGGCAAATATCAATATTGCTTACCACGCTAATGCCGGAAAAGTTTATCGTTGCAGTAATCTAACTTCAGCTTCTCCTTCCTGGACACTTATTTACACCGTACCGTCTGGTACTATAAATGACCTTCAGATAGATCCTAGCAATGCAGATCGTTTATATGTTTTTACAGATTTACCTGCATTATACAGATCAGACAATGCAACGACTGACGCTTCTTTTGTTGAGAAAACGCTCCCTACTACTGCAACTACAGGTTCTGTAGCTCCTATACCTAATTCGGATGTTGTATACTTAGGACTTGGAAATACTATTTATCGCTCCGCCGATAAAGGGGAAACATGGACAGCTACAAAAGGGTTTCCTGAAGCAACAGTAATAAAGGTGGTAGCTGATCATAAAAGTACGAATGAGGCAATCTATGCTTGTTATGCCTTAGGTGCTTATTATAAAGACAATACTAAATCCTCTTGGATAAATTACTCTTCGGGTCTACCTATAATTTGCGAAATGAAAGATATGGATATTTATAATGATGGCATTTCTAAAGGTGTATTGAATGTTTATTATTATGGAAGAGGAGTATGGCAGAGTGATTTGGTTCCTCCTCCGAGTAACATTACGGTAGCTCTGACTTCACCTGTCAACAATACGACATTTAGTGTTAGTGGTTCTGCTACTATCAATCTCAATGCAACAGCTGTTGTAAGTTCAGGGAATATTAGTAAAGTAGAATTCTATAATGGAACTACATTACTGGGTACAGGCGCGTCCTCTCCCTATATTTATTCCTGGAATGACGTATTGCCTGGGAAATATGATCTCACTGCTGTCGCTTATGATAATCTGGGAAATAAGAAAAGCTCCGATTTAGTAACTCTTACGGTTACTTTTGTTTGTAATAAAATTACGGGTACTACTTTTGGTACTTCTCCTTATGCAGCTGGTTCTGAATATGACAAAGCATTTGATGGAGATATAAATACAGCATTTGATGCCAGTGCAGCTAGTACAGCTTATACTGGATTAGATCTTGGAACTGCAAAAGTTGTTACCAATATCAGATATTATCCAATAAAATCAAACGCAGGAAGAATGCTAGGTGGAAAATTTCAGGGTTCCAATACGTCTAATTCTGCTGACTTTGTGGATCTATACACTATCCAAACCCAGCCAAATTATGGATGGCAGGACGTTAGTATACCTAATAGTAAAACCTACAGATATTACAGATATTTATCTCCAGTCGACGGTTATTGTAATGTAGCAGAGATTGAGTTCTGTGCTTTTAATGAGTCTCCGACCGTAAATATTACAGCACCAATCAATAATAAACTTTATACTACTGTTCCTGCGAACATAAATATTACGGCAACTGCTTCTGATGCGGATGGATCGATCAGCAGAGTTGAATTTTATCAGGGTGCAACTTTACTTGGCACTGATACATCAAGTCCTTATTCGTTTAACTGGACAGGAGTTCCTGCCGGCACTTATGAGCTTATTGCAAAGGCTTATGATAACCTGAATGCTGAAATGGTATCCTCTATTATTAGCGTCATAGTAGGAAACAAAAGCCCAATAGTTTCAATTATTTCACCTGACGACTATGCGGTCTATACCGATCCTGGAAATATTAACATTTATGCAACAGCCTCTGACTCTGATGGTACTATCAGTAAAGTGGAGTTTTATAATGGTACCACTTTGTTAGGAACTTCAACCACCAGCCCATACAGTTATAATTGGACCAGCGTACCTATAGGAACTTACAGGCTGACCGCCAAAGCTTACGATAATAATGGGGTTGTTACCACTTCTTCGGAAGTTTTGGTCAGAGTGAATCAATCCCCAACAGTAAGTATTACCACTCCTGGGGACAATACAATTTATCTTGCTCCAGCCACTTTCGCTATATCAGCTGCAGCTAACGATACAGATGGTACGATCAGTAAAGTGGAGTTTTATAATGGTAGCAGTTTGTTAGGGACTTCAACGAGTAGCCCATACAGTTATAATTGGACTAGCGTGCCTATAGGAAGGTACACGTTGACCGCGAAAGCTTACGATAATAATGGGGGTGTCACTACTTCTTCGGCAGTTTTGGTCAGAGTGAATCAATCCCCAACAGTAAGTATTACCACTCCTGGGGACAATGCAATTTATCTTGCTCCAGCCACTTTGGCTATATCAGCTAGAGCTAACGATACTGATGGAAACATAAGCAAGGTAGAATTCTATAATGGTGCTACACTATTGGGAACAGTTAATACAAGTCCGTACACTTATACTTGGACAAACGTTGCTGCGGGTACTTATGTACTAACAGCTAAGGCCTATGATAATGATAATGGAATCTCAACTTCATCTTCCATTGCGGTAATTGTAAATGATGCCCCTAGGGTAAGTATTACTGCTCCAACGAATAATAGTAACTATATGGCACCTGCTTTTGTTACCATTAATGCTTCGGCTACAGATGCAAATGGAAGTGTAAGCAGAGTAGAGTTCTATAATGGAATTAATTTAATAGCTACTTCAACCACGACTCCTTACACTTGTAACTTAACAAGTCTTCCTGCAGGTGCTTACTCATTGACAGCCAAAGCCTA
>NZ_JBLYEG010000054.1:0-2759 GCF_048514875.1 Flavobacterium sp. T12S277
TTGTACTGATAGATATATTTATAAGAACTTCCAGAAGGCTCTACATAACCTTCGGCTGTTGGGAAAAACTTCAAAATACTGCTGTCATACTGGTAGCCTCCCAGATAATCTGTTTTTATGGCAGTTCTACCCGTTTCGTTGACAATTTTCTGTACTTTTTGTCCAGCAGCATTGTAAATATACACAATATTCCCGGTGGTTGCAAAGGTTATTTGTGTAGGTAAGTTCAAGTGGTTGTAAGTAATAGCCGTGATGTTTTTATTGGTGTCAGCAGTCATATTACCATTAAGGTCATAGCTGTACTGGTTTGCGGTATTGGTTTGGGCAATTGGAGTAGTAAAGCCAAAATGATTGTTTCCTTCTTCTTTTACTCTTGTTAATTGGTTACCTTGATACGAATAAATCATATAATCCATCCACTCTAAATTTGCCTGAGTAACTACATCTCCTGAGCGGTGCAGGAAAGCAATATTTCCGTTTTTGTCGTATTGCAGTTTTTCAAAATAACTTGAATTTTGAGCAGCATTTGTATTATTCCTAAAATCGGCAGCTGTTAGTCTGTTAAGTTTGTCATAGCTGTAATTGTAATTTCGGAGAACGGATTCTGAATTGACCGTTTTCCAGTGGGTTTGACTGATGTTTCCATTGTACAGTGCAACTCCTCCCGCAGTAGGATTGTTGTAATTGATCTGGAAAGCAAATAAATCTTTTGGATCAGCTCCCTGAGTTAAAGCATCTACTTTATTGATCTCTTTAAGCCATCCGCGAATGTTGTAGGCATAATCTATTTTTTGAGTATTACCACCTACTTTTTTAGTAATCAATTGCCCTAATTCGTCATAACTGTTATCCGCTAAGACTTCAATAGCACCGTTGTTTATTTGGTGGGTCTGTGTCAGCAATCGATCCTGAGGCGAATAGGTAAAAACCTCTTTTGTCATCAGTTCCGTATCAGCGGCTGTTCTTTTGTGTCGGGTAATGCTATACTTCAATTGTCCTGAAAAAGGATCCAGATTGCTGTCAGTATACGTATAACCTCCTAAGTAATTTTGTGTATAGGTTCTAACGGGTCTTGCTTTTGGCTCATAAAAAGTAGCCGTGGTTTCTCCTGCTGTACTGGTACTTGTAGTAAGAACTCTTGTCCAGGAAGCCGTTGTAAGTCCCTTTACCTCGTTTGTAGTTAAAGTAGTCTGCCCCTCTACAGTTGTTGGTATTGCAATACCCCAAGTTGGGAAAGTATAGTTGTCATAATAATTAACAGTAAGAAGTTTGAAGGAAACTGGTGCTACTACATTGGTGTAATAAGCCGCAATACCATCCAGAGTTCCACTGCTTTGTTTGCTTTCGTTAATAGTGGTAAGAGCAGAATTATTCTGAGCAGCTTGCAGGCTTGTTCTTCCGGCAGCAGTTGCAGCAGTAGCATTCATCCATCCGGTATATATTGGTCTGCTGAAAGCGTCGTATTTGGTGATAATCCATCCTGAGGAAGTGATATCTGAGAATGGAGAATTCACGGGTCCTGTGGCGACCACTCTGTCGAGT
The DNA here is from genome assembly GCF_048514875.1 of Flavobacterium sp. T12S277. NCBI lineage: Bacteria > Pseudomonadati > Bacteroidota > Flavobacteriia > Flavobacteriales > Flavobacteriaceae > Flavobacterium > Flavobacterium sp. T12S277. The sequence goes on from NZ_JBLYEG010000054.1 coordinate 1,543, forward strand.
TTGTCGTATACGATGAACTCCCATTGTTTACCTGGCAGTTTTTTCTCCACCAGTCTGTTGCGGTAATCGTATTTGTATTGGTAACACAGATTATCTAAGATCCCCTGAGTTCCGGTATCAATAACAGCACTAAAAGTACTTCCTGTCTGAGCATGAAATCCCGGTAACAATCGAATCGAGTTGGTTGCTGTTAGAGACAAAGAATTTCCTGAAGTTACGACTGCCGAAGAAGTAACATCTGCTTGTATTCCTGTGGAGGCACCAATAAGATCTACTGCTTTTGGAGGGATCACATAAGTAAGATTCCCGTAAATATCATAAACATAATAAGTATCATGTTTTTCGTTAGTAGTTCCGGCTCCTACAGTACCATAGGTTCTTTTAAGGACAACCTGACCCTCTTTGTTTTTAAACTCTACAGTTGACCCGTTTGCTTCGGTGGGTACAGCGGCAGTATTTTCATCATAAGTAACGGTTTTATACAATTGATTGAGAGCATAATGGGTGTTGTTGTTTAAAAACGAAATGGCATACAACCCTGATCCTGCATCCCAGGACGTATTGGCGATGAAGAGTTTTACTTCTTCAGCCCCGTTGGTTTGGTAGTCCATTTTGATTTCATGTCCGAACCCTAAGCTCCAGTCGTTTCCGGGAGCAGCTTGTCTGAAAACACGATTCAGCGGAGAGGCTTCGAGCTCTTTTTTGCTATAAGGATTGGTAGTGGCCTCCATAGCAGGGTTTCCAGTAAGTGTTGGATCAGGGGTTGCGTAATAGGACGATACATTGGTCCCTGCTAAGGGATCAAAAGCCATGTTTGTATTGACCGATTTAAAAGGCAGGTATTCTTCTGTCTGTCTTCCAAAACTGTCATATTTAATATGGGTAATGATGTCCTTACCGCTATTGGACTGTTGTCCGGCAACTTGCTGGATTGGTCTTCCAAGTCCGTCAAAATAAGTAGTATTTTGAGCTGCTTGTGCCGGTGTTGGGTTTAGAGGTATTGTAGTTTCTGTAAATCCTTGTTTATATGTCGTGGTCTTGATATAATTCTGGGTTGTGGTCTGTGCAATGGCCATAACAGGAAACAAAACCAAAAGGAGTTTAATTGCTTTTTTCATGATGCTTCTGGTTTATTGTTTGTAATTGTATTGGTTTTCAGAAAGGACCTTATCATTTTTGTCTTTGACAAATTTGAGTCTTCCTAAACCGTCATAGGT
>NZ_JBLYEG010000055.1:0-2642 GCF_048514875.1 Flavobacterium sp. T12S277
TGCAAATTCCGGTTATATTGATCACCCCATTCCGTTTTAAAGTGAGCACCTGATTCCAGTTCAAAATGACCACCTAATTCCGGAGCAAAATGACCACCTCCGTTTTGATTAAAAACTATATTTTTTCATCTGTTAATTAGTATTCAAATATAATAAAATATCACTCTTTGTTTATTCCTCTTTTCTTTCTCATCGATTCCCCATGTAATTCAAGCCTATGAGATTGGTGTATAAGTCTGTCTAATATTGCATCGGCTATCGTTTTTTCTCCAATTATATCATACCAGCCCTGAACTGGGATTTGTGATGTCACGATTATAGAGCCGTTATTATGCCTGTCCTCTATGATCTCTAAAAGAGTAATTCGATTATGGCTGTCAAGTGCCTGGAGTCCAAAATCATCAAGTATTATAACATCCTGTCTTTGTATTTTGGTAAGTTCCCGCAGATAAGTACCATCTGCTTTAGCCATTTTTAGTCTAGCGAACAATTTTGAGGTATTAAAATAACTGACCTTAAAACCCTGTATACAGGCTTGATAACCTAATGCAGTACCTAAATAACTCTTACCGACACCGGTGCTTCCAGTGATTAAAATGTTTTCGTTTTTCTCTATAAATTCGCATTCTGCCAGACGCAGTACCATGTTTCGGTCCAGGTTACGTGATACATCAAAATTGATACTTTCAATATTTGATTTGTAATGGAATTTGGCATTAGTGATACTTCGTTCAATACGACGATTGTACCTTTCATCCCATTCTGCATCAATAATCATCGATACAAACTGGTCAAGGGTATAATGATCTGTTTTTCCGCTTTCAATGGCTGTTTTAAAGGCATTAAACATGCCATAAAGCTTCATTTGTTTCATTTTGGTTACTGTGGATTCATTCATTTTTTCAAGATTTAATTTAGTTATAATAGTGTTTTCCTCTTATGTTACTGTGATCAGGAAGTTCCTGCTCAGGTTCTTGATCAAAATCAATATGATCCAAGTTGTTTTCTAAAATATTTTGTATGGTCTTAAAATTGTAAATTTTAAAATCAAGTGCCCGCCTGCAGGCATTTATTAATCGCTGTCTGCCTACCTTCTTTTCAAAATTCAGTATTCCTAAACAACTTTTATAAGCCTGTTCCGGATGATTTCTGCTTTCGATTATCTGCATTATATATTCTCCTACTGACTCATCAATATTATTAGCCCATTCAATGAAGCGGGCAGCACTCCATTGGGCTACAAATTGATGTGTACTGGCTAAATGCTCAGGGGTTGTTGTATAGACATAAGGTTTGTAGTTTCTTGGATGTACAGCTATTCGATTGTATTTATAATAAATCTCTACCGTTGATTTGGTATATAACAGCTTTGCTTTCTTTTTTACATATTGATACGGAACGCTGTAATAGTTTTTGTCCTGGCTTAATTGAACATGACCGTTTTGCATTACTGTTGCAAAAGATTGGTATTTAATTTCAAAACGATCTTGTGGCAGTGGACGCAGTTTTTCTTTCTCGTCTTCTAAAAATAATTCAAAGCGGGAATAAGGGCGTCCTGTTAGTTTTCTGTTATTATGAGAGTCAAGTAAATCCCAGATCTGCTGGTTTAATTCTTCCAAAGAAAAGAACTTGGTTTCTTTTATGGTTACATAAATCCTTCGATATAATATCTTAACAGCTCCTTCAACTAATGATTTGTCTCTGGGTCTGTAAGCTCTGGCAGGTAAAATTGTAGTTTCGTAGTGTTCTGCTAAATCAGCCAGGGTTTCATTGATTGTCGGTTCAAAACGACTGCTTTTTATTACTGCAGATTTTAAATTATCCGGAACAATGGCAGCAGGAGTACCTTCAAAAAAGCGCATGGCATTCTCTACTGAGTCAACAAAGTTTTCCTTTTGCTGGCTCATGGAAGCTTCAGCATACGTGTATTGGCTAGCGCCTAATATTGCTACAAAAAATTGTACTTCTTTGACTTCTCCGGTATCTATATCAATAATTGAGAGTGTCTTTCCGGCATAATCAACATACATTTTATCACCAGCCTTATGGTTCATATGCATGACCGGATTGACTCGCTTGCCCCATATATTGTAATGATAATGAAATTGTGAAGTTCGATAACCATCAGGATTTACAGCAATATATTGTTCCCACATATGCTGTACGGTAACGCCAACTTTTTTTAGTTCACGTTCCATTTTAGGGAAAAAATCATAAAGTGTCTGTAATCTCGGGCTAATGGCCTCTACACTAGTCTGGGAGAATAAAAGTTCCAGCTCTGCATCGGTTTTTTGGTCGATTGATTCAAAGCTTAATCCAAGAACTTCAAATAAAGAAATATATTTCTTTACCGTATTTCTTGAAAGGGATAAGTAGCTACTTATAAATAACTTACTCTTTCCATTACAATAGAATTTAATTACTTTTCTAATTTTACTCATGTCTGTTATTTTGTTTGCCATAATCCGTATATTTTTAACGAATGTATGGTTCTAACAACATGAAAAAATCAATAGTTTTTAATCGTTAATTAACCACAAAACCTGGTGGTCAATTTGCTCCGGAATCAGGTGGTCAGTTTGCTCCGGAACGGGTGGTCAATTTACTCCGGAATTAGGTGGTCAAATTGACCGGTTTTTCCA
>NZ_JBLYEG010000056.1:0-2626 GCF_048514875.1 Flavobacterium sp. T12S277
AGTTCCTGCCGGCACTTATGAGCTTATTGCAAAGGCTTATGATAACCTGAATGCTGAAATGGTATCCTCTATTATTAGCGTCATAGTAGGAAACAAAAGCCCAATAGTTTCAATTATTTCACCTGACAATTATGAGGTCTATACCAATCCTGGAAATATTAACATTTATGCAACAGCCTCTGACTCTGACGGTACCATCACTAAAGTGGAGTTTTATAATGGTACCACTTTGTTAGGGACTTCAACCACCAGCCCATACAGTTACAACTGGACAGGCGCACCTATAGGAACGTACACATTAACTGCGAAAGCTTACGATAATAGCAATGGAATTACCAGCTCTTCACCTATAACGGTTAATGTTATTTTCGCTTGCTCCTCGTTATCAGGCCCCCCTTTTGGTACAGCTCCTTATGCAGCAGATTCTGAATATGATAAAGCATTTGACGGAAATATAAATACAGCTTTTGATGCCAGTGCATCTAATACAGGTTATACCGGATTAGATCTTGGAACGGCAAAAGTTGTTAAAGCAATACGCTTCTATCCAAGGATATCTAAGGAATATAGAATGAACGGAGGGAAATTCCAGGGAAGCAATGTTGCTGATTTTAGCAGCGAGGTAGTCGATTTATATACCATTACTTCCAATCCAAGTCGGGAGTGGACTGAAGTAAATGTTTCCAATAGTACTGCTTTCAGATATGTGAGATATTTATCTCCAGCGGGGGGACATTGTAATGTAGCGGAAATTGAATTTTGCGGTTTAGACAATGTACCAAAGTTAAGCATTACTGCTCCGACGAATGCTGCTACTTATAGTGCTCCCGCAACGATTGATATTGCTGTCGATGTAGAGGGTTCCATAAGCAAAATAGAATACTATATAGGGGCTTCTTTAATTGGCACATCCACTCAGAGTCCATACAATTATAAATGGACAGGAATAGGTAACGGAACTTACAACCTAATAGCAAAGGCTTATGACGATAACGGGGCGATTATTTCTTCAGCTCCCGTGAACTTTACGGTCAGAGTGAATCAATCCCCAACAGTAAGTATTACCACTCCTGGGGACAATGCAATTTATCTTGCTCCAGCCACTTTCGCTATATCAGCTACAGCTAACGATACAGATGGTACGATCAGTAAAGTGGAGTTTTATAATGGTAGCAGTTTGTTAGGGACTTCAACGAGTAGCCCATACAGTTATAATTGGACCAGCGTACCTATAGGAACGTACACGTTGACCGCAAAAGCTTACGATAATAATGGGGGTGTCACTACTTCTTCGGCAGTTTTGGTCGAAGTGAACCAATCCCCTACAGTAAGTATTACCACTCCGGCCGATAATGCAATTTATGTTGCTCCAGCCACTTTGGCTATATCAGCTACAGCTAACGATACCGACGGAAACATAAGCAAGGTAGAATTCTATAATGGTACTACACTATTGGGAACAGTTACTGCAAGTCCGTATACTTATGCCTGGGGGAATGTAACTGCAGGCACGTATATACTAACCGCTAAGGCCTATGATAATGATAATGGAATCTCAACTTCATCTTCCATTACGGTAATTGTAAATGATGCCCCTAGGGTAAGTATTACAGCTCCAACGAATAATAGTAACTATATGGCACCTGCTTTTGTTACCATTAATGCTTCGGCTACGGATGCAGATGGAAGTGTAAGCAGAGTAGAGTTCTATAATGGAATTAATTTAATAGCTACTTCAACCACGACTCCTTACACTTGTAACTTAACAAGTCTTCCTGCAGGTGCTTACTCATTGACAGCCAAAGCCTACGATGACAGAGGTACATTTACTACTTCTTCTGCAATTGCAATTACGGTAAATACACCAGGGAATCAATCTCCTTCGGCCGGCATTATTTCTCCTGCTAATAATACTGCATTTATGGCTCCTGCAAGTGTTACAATTAATGCTGTAGCAGCCGATTCTGACGGAACGATTTCTAAGGTAGAATTCTATAACGGAGCCACTTTATTATCGACTTCAACAAGTAGTCCCTATACCTACACTTGGGAAAATGTGACTGCGGGAAGTTATGTCCTAACGGTAAAATCATATGATAACGCAAATGCAACAGCAACATCATCTGTGGTAAACATAGTGGTTAATAATAATAAAGCTCCGATGGCATTGATTACTTCTCTTGTTAATAATACTGTATTTATTGCTCCGGCAAGTATTAGAATCGATGCTGTAGCAACCGATCCTGACGGAACCATTTCTAAGGTAGAATTCTATAGTGGAGCAACTTTATTATCGACTTCAATAACGAGTCCCTATACCTACACTTGGGAAAATGTGACTGCGGGAAGTTATGCCCTAAGGGTAAAATCATATGATAACGCAAATGCAACAGCAACATCATCTGTGGTAAACATAGTGGTTAATAATAATCAAGCTCCGACGGTAACGGTTACTTCTCCTGCCAATAATGCTACATTTATTGCCCCAGCAAGTATTAGAATCAATGCTGTAGCAACCGATCCTGACGGAACGATTTCTAAGGTAGAATTCTATAACGGTGCCACTTTATTATCGACTTCAACAAGTAGTCCCTACACATACACCTGGGAAAATGTGACTGCGGGA
>NZ_JBLYEG010000057.1:0-2178 GCF_048514875.1 Flavobacterium sp. T12S277
ATCCGGTAGTACAATTTTTAGGATTGCCCACCTGACAGATCTGATAGTCTACCGTATAAATTCCTCCCGGTGTGTTTGGCGGAACGGTAACCGTACCATCAGGGTTCAGGATAAATCCTGGAGGCGCCTTTGTAATGATAATCGTTACGTCGCCCGGATTTGTTCCGATCACTACTGGCTGATTGTTTATTTTAACATCGGTTACTAGTGAAGGAGTGGTACCCGTTTTTGGATCCACCACCACTATTGGCGTTTGGGTTGGAATTTCTACTTTTGGCCCTACAACCTCTACTTTAACCGAACCTGTAACACAATTTTTTGGATTGCTCACCTGACAGATCTGATAGTCTACCGTATACGTTCCTCCCGGTGTGTTTGGCGGAACGGTTACCGTACCATCAGGGTTCAAAATAAATCCTGGAGGCGCTTTTATAATGGTAACGGTTACATCGCCCGGATTTGTTCCGATGGTTACGGGCTGATTGTTTATTTTAACATCGGTTACTAGTGAAGGAGTGGTACCCGTTTTTGGATCCACCACAACTGTTGGCGTTTGGGTTGGAATTTCTACTTTTGGTCCTACCACCTCTACTTTAACCGAACCTGGAGTACAATTGGCAGGGTTACTCACTTGACATACCTTATAGTCTATCGTATACGTTCCTCCCGGTGTGTTTGGCGGAACGGTAACCGTACCATCAGGGTTCAGGATAAATCCTGGAGGCGCTTTTATAATGGTAACGGTTACATCGCCCGGATTTGTTCCGATGGTTACGGGCTGATTGTTTATTTTAACATCGGTTACTAGTGAAGGAGTGGTACCCGTTTTAGGATCCACCACAACTGTTGGCGTTTGGGTTGGAATTTCTACTTTTGGTCCTACCACCTCTACTTTAACCGAACCTGTAACACAATTGGCAGGGTTGCTCACTTGGCATACCTTATAATCTATCGTATACGTTCCTCCCGGTGTGTTTGGCGGAACGGTTACCGTACCATCAGGGTTCAAAATAAATCCTGGAGGCGCTTTTATAATGGTAACGGTTACATCGCCCGGATTTGTTCCGATGGTTACGGGCAGATTGTTTATTTTAACATCGGTTACTAGTGAAGGAGTGGTACCGGTTTTAGGATCCACCACAACTGTTGGCGTTTGGGTTGGAATTTCTACTTTTGGCCCTACCACCTCTACTTTAACCGAACCTGGAGTACAATTGGCAGGGTTACTCACTTGACATACCTTATAGTCTATCATATACGTTCCTCCCGGTGTATTTGGCGGAACGGTAACTGTACCATCAGGGTTCAGGATAAATCCTGGAGGCGCCTTTGTAATGATAATCGTTACGTCGCCCGGATTTGTTCCGATCACTACAGGCTGATTGTTTATTTTAACATCGGTTACTAGTGAAGGAGTGGTACCCGTTTTAGGATCCACCACCACTGTTGGTGTTGTAACCGGGGTTTCTATTTTTGGTGCATCCACGGTTACTTTAACCGAACCTGTAACACAATTGGCAGGGTTGCTCACTTGGCATACCTTATAGTCTATCGTATACGTTCCTCCCGGTGTGTTTGGCGGAACGGTAACCGTACCGTCCGGGTTCAGAATAAATCCTGGAGGCGCTTTTATAATGGTAACGGTTACATCACCCGGTTTTGTTCCGATGGTTACGGGCTGATCGTTTATTTTAATATCGGATGTTATCGGAGGAGTGATACCCGTTTTAGGATCCACAACCACTGTTGGCGTTGTAACCGGGGTTTCTATTTTTGGTGCATCCACGGTTACTTTAACCGAACCTGTAACACAATTGGCAGGGTTACTCACTTGGCATACCTTATAGTCTATCGTATACGTTCCTCCCGGTGTGTTTGGCGGAACCGTAACTGTACCATCAGGGTTCAGAATAAATCCTGGAGGCGCTTTTATAATGGTAACGGTTACATCACCCGGTTTTGTTCCGATGGTTACGGGCTGATCGTTTATTTTAATATCGGAGGTTATCGGAGGGGTGGTACCCGTTTTTGGATCCACCACAACTGTTGGCGTTGTAACCGGGGTTTCTATTTTTGGTGCATCCACGGTTACTTTAACCGAACCTGTAACACAATTGGCAGGGTTGCTCACTTGGCATACCTTATAGTCTATCGTATACGTTCCTCCCGGTGTGTTTG
>NZ_JBLYEG010000058.1:0-1750 GCF_048514875.1 Flavobacterium sp. T12S277
TGATGACAGCCATGAGGAGCTTATGGGTTCTGTAAGTTATGCTGTTAGCTTATTTGATAAAGTTACTATAGATCGTTTTGTTGGACATTATAAGCATTTGCTTGCTGAGTTAATTTCAGCTCCTGATAATTCTTATGATAATATTGGTTTATTGCTTGCTGATGAGTATAAAGAAATTGTTTACAATTGGAATGCTACTGATAAGGATTACCCTGGAGATAAGACTATTTATGAGTTATTCCAGGAACAGGCAGAGAGAACCCCTGATAACATTGCTTTGGTTTATGATGGAGAGGAGCTGAGTTACAGGGATCTTAATGATAGGAGTAACCAGCTGGCTCGTTATATCCGCTCTGAATATCAAAAAAGGACCCAAAGGGAGCTCACAGGAGATAGCCTTATCGCGTTATGTCTGGAGAGAAGCCTTGAGATGATTATTGGAATACTAGGGGTACTTAAGGCAGGGGGAGCTTATGTTCCTATTGATGCTGATTACCCACAGGAGAGGATTGATTATATTCTGGAAGATACAGGCTCGGTGTTGGTATTAAGCCAGACTCATTTGATGATGAGAGAAGGATTGCAGCTTCCGGAGGATAAGGTTGTTGCCATTGATCTTGTTTCGGATTTTTATCAGGTAGAAGCGAGTTCTAATCTTCCACAACATAGTTTAGCAAAGAATCTGGCTTATGTTATTTACACCTCCGGAACGACAGGCAGGCCTAAAGGGGTGATGATCGAGCATGCCGGGGTTGTTAATTATATTAATAATATAAATAATTTTTTTTCCAATGATATAGTTAATTTTGATTTTTCTACCAATCTAGCTTTTGATCTGTCCATCACTACAACATTGTGCCCTATTTTATTAGGAAAAAAAATATTTATTTATTCAGGAAGATTAAATGATATATATAACTATACTCAACATTTAATAGATAATGAAATTGATTTTATTAAAAATACACCTTCATTATTGATCAACTTACCAGAGAAATATTTTTTTGATTACAAAATTAAAAAAGCATTTATTGGTGGAGAAAAATTAGAACATTTTCAATTAGTTCAACTATTAAAATATATTAACATACCTATTGATGAATATGGACCAACAGAAACAACTGTTGGAATTTCATATGCTATAAAAAACAATTTATTTGACAATAACGGGATAGGTAAAATATATTTTAACACGAAAGCCTATGTGCTTGACGCTAATAATTTTCCTGTTCCGATAGGTGTTATCGGTGAGCTTCATATAGGAGGTGCTGGTTTGGCCAGGGGGTATTTGAACCGTTTGGATTTAACCCATGAGCGATTTATAGATAATCCTTTTGCCACGCAGACAGATTTATTAAAGGGTTATAACAGATTGTATAAGACCGGTGATCTGGTACGCTGGCTTGTTGATGGTAATTTGGAATATCTTGGCCGTAATGATGACCAGGTCAAGATCCGTGGTTACAGGATAGAGCTTGGAGAGATCGAGTATGCGTTGTCGGGAATTCCGGGTATTGTCCAGTCGTGTGTTTTGGTAAAGGAGAGAGATACTGCTGGAGGTGTTGTAAAATCTTTGGTTGGTTATTATGTTTTGGACCATGGAGAAGATGTTTTGGACCAGGGTATGATTTTGGATGAGTTATCCAGGTTGTTGCCTGATTATATGGTTCCCGGTGCTTTGGTTGTTATGGATTCTTTTCCATTGACTATTAATGGCAAGCTGGACAAACGTTCTTTGCCTGATCCTGAT
>NZ_JBLYEG010000059.1:0-1699 GCF_048514875.1 Flavobacterium sp. T12S277
GTGGGTTTCTATGTTTTATCCAAATAAATATTGATGTTTTTTTTCATAAAATCTATCATCTCTTACACAAGCAAATATTCTTAAGATCAATTTATTCCTAATAGCATTGATAATCGACATCACATGTTTCCCTTCAGCTTTTTTTCTTACATAATAGTCTCTGAATTCTCCATTTTCTCGAATTCCGGAAAGAACAGCAAGGTGAATCATTTTCTTCACTGTTTTATTAGCTAAATGCGAAACCTTAGGACGTCTTTTAATGGAGGTTCCTGAACTATGTTCAAAGGGAACAACCCCTGCATAACAAGCGAACTTCTTCGCACATGAAAAGTTTTTAAATTCGTTTGTAGCTACTAATAATGTTGCAGCAACAAGTAAACCGATGCCATCTATTGATACAATTATTTTAAAAAGATGATAAATAGATTCGTCACTCTGTATTAAGTCTTTTATCTGTTTTTCAATAGCTTTAGCTTCTTTCTTCATTGTTCTTATAGAAGCTTCACAACATTTTCTGGATAATTTTAAATGCGTTTTAGAGAAAAATAGTTCTGCATCTTTACCGATAGGAGTGTTAAGCTGTTTAATAGCTTCTATTATTCTGCTACGAATTACTAATAACTGTTTTATTTGTAAAATAATTTCTCTGGGAGGATTCCATGGATTGAAATTTTCATGATGTCTATAGGCATACATTGCAATCCTACCAGAATCTACCTTATCATTCTTTCCTCTCAACATTCCCTGGGACTGTTTAATTTGTAAAGCTGATTCTACCCATACATTTGTATTTAATTTTTCTAGAAATGATAATAGTATATTATTATAAATACCATTATGCTCCATACAAAATATTGTATAAGAAAGATCAACATCAAATTTTTTTTTAACTTCCTGAATAAAGGATTTAATTCCCTGATTAGTATTGAATACTCTTAGATGATAAACAACAGTTCCTTGATCTACTAAAGAAAGATCTAATGTATCTTTTGATACATCTACTCCAATAAAATGATTGATTTCCATACTATTAAAATTTATGGTTAACAATCTTTGAACATACTCATGCCCTTATAATAGGTCTATACCTAATTTTCTATCTGAAACTTGTTCAAAGAACCAGTAAAGGATTAAACCCACGCTTAAATCTTTAATTTATGCTCACTTGTAATGCGCCTAAACTGGTCTGTTAACATTAATTAGACAATAAATTACTATACCAGATTCTTCTTGCAAGTTATCAGGAGAAATCACTAATCTATTCCTCAAAACCTTCTGAAAAAAATTCTTCAAAGGTCATATCAAAAGCTGAAACTATTTTTGCTAGAGTACTGAATCTTAAATCTTCACCCCTTTCATATCTCCCAAATTGAGCACGAGATATATTATGCTCATAAGCAAAATATTCATAACTAGTGTATCCTTTGCTTATTCTGATTTCTTTTATTCTTTTACCTAAATTTTTTAGTACGCTATCTTTAGAAAATTCTGTCTTCATTTTTTATAAGTATTGCAAATGTACTTACAAATCTCATAAATAGCCATCACTTTAGTTACCACTAAAAAGATGTATCTTATTAGTGTCTTTTTAATAAAATTTTGTATATTTGGGAAATAATTTAAATTAAATACCATGAAAACAATTAAAATAAATACTATGGAAATATTATATCACAAAACTAAAGGGCTCACTTATTTG
>NZ_JBLYEG010000006.1:0-298901 GCF_048514875.1 Flavobacterium sp. T12S277
ACATTCATACCGACCAACATCATATTTTATTTGATCCTTATGTTAGCGGTCAGCTTTGGAATGCCAACGATGGTGGAGTTTGGAGCAATACAGCTAATGGAACAGGGCCTTGGACTCCAAAGTCTGACGGGATAGCAGCCACTGAAATTTATCATGGATCCATTTCCAAAACAACTAGAAATCTACTATATATAGGAACACAGGATAATGGCGGATTTTATTACAATAACGGTACCTTTTATAATGACAGGGGAGGTGACTTCGGATCATTTATGTGGTTTGATTATTCAAGTAATTATTTTTACTCTGCATCAGATGAAAGGAGACGTCCTCTTCCTACGCCTTCGGGTTCTATAGTAAGTTTGAATTTGCCAGAAAAACCAGCGGGCGGAAAATTTGCTTTCACTCCGGCAAATACTGATATTGCTTACCACGCGAATGCCGGAAAAATCTATCGTTGCACTAATCTAACTTCAGCTTCTCCTTCCTGGACACTTATTTATACCGTGCCCTCTGGTACTATAAAAGATCTTCAGGTCGATTCTGGCAATGCAGATCGTTTATATGTTTTTACAGATTTACCTGAATTATACAGATCAGACAATGCAACAACTGATGCTTCTTTTGTTCAGACCACACTTCCCGCTACATCAGCTAATGGTTCTGTAGCACCTATAGCAAATTCAGATGTTGTATATTTAGGACTTGGAAATACTATTTATCGCTCTGCAGATAAAGGGGCAACATGGACCGCTACAAAAGGATTTCCTGCAGCAAAAGTGTTAAAGGTGGTAGCTGATGATAAAAGTACGAATGAGGCAATCTATGCTTCTTATGCCTTGGGCGTTTATTATAAAGACAACACTAAACCCTCCTGGATAAATTACTCTTTGGGGCTACCTATAATTTGCAACATGAAAGATATAGACATTTATAATGATGGTATTTCTAAAGGTATATTGAATGTTTATTATTATGGAAGAGGAGTATGGCAGAGTGATTTGGTTCCTGCTCCGAGTAACATTACGGTAGCCCTGACTTCTCCTGTCAACAATACGACATTTACTGTTAGTGGTCCTGCTACTATCAATCTCAATGCAACAGTTTCGGTAACTTCAGGAAATATTAGTAAAGTAGAATTCTATAATGGAACTACATTGCTAGGTACAAGCGTGTCTTCTCCATATATTTATTCCTGGAATGGAGTATTGTCCGGAACCTATGAGATAACCGCTGTGGCTTATGATAATCTGGGAAATAAGAAAAGTTCCGACTTAGTAACTTTTACGGTTACTTTTGTTTGTAATAAAATCACGGGTACTACTTTTGGTACTGCTCCTTATGGAGCAGGTTCTGAATATGACAAAGCATTTGATGGAGATATAAATACAGCTTTTGATGCCAGTGCAGCTAGTACAGGTTATACTGGATTAGATCTTGGAACTGCAAAAGTTGTTACCAATATCAGATATTATCCAAGAAAATCACAAGCAAGAAGGATGATAGGTGGGAAGTTTCAGGGTTCCAATACGTCTGCTTCCGCTGACTTTGTGGATCTATACACTATCCAAACCCAGCCAAATGATGCTTGGCAAGACGTTAGTATACCTAACAATACTGCCTATAGATATTACAGGTATTTATCTCCAGTCGGCGGCCATAGTAATGTGGCTGAGATCGAGTTCTGTGCTTCCAATGAATCTCCGACCGTAAACATTACAGCACCACTCAATAATGAACTTTATACTACTGTTCCTGCCAACATAAATATTGCAGCAACTGCTTCTGATGCGGATGGATCGATAAGTAAAGTCGAATTTTATCAGGGTGCGACTTTGCTTGGCACTGATACGTCAAGTCCTTATTCGTTTAACTGGACGGGAGTTCCTGCTGGTACTTATCAACTTACGGCAAAGGCTTATGATAACCTGAATGTTGTAGCTGTTTCCTCTATTACTAGCGTCATAGTAGGAAACCAAAACCCAACAGTTTCAATTATTTCACCTGACGATTATGCGGTTTATACCAATCCTGCAAATATTACTATTTATGCAACAGCCTCTGACGCTGATGGTACCATCAGTAAAGTGGAGTTTTATAATGGTACCACTTTGTTAGGAACTTCAACCACCAGCCCATACAGTTATAATTGGACAAGCGTGCCTATAGGGACTTACACGCTCACAGCTAAGGCGTATGATAATAGCAATGGGGTTACTAGCTCTTCTCCTATAACGGTTAATGTTATTTTTGTTTGTTCTGCGCTTTCAGGCCCCCCTTTTGGTACTGCTCCTTATGCGGCAGGTTCTGAATATGATAAAGTTTTTGACGGAAATATAAATACCGCTTTTGATGCCAGTGCATCTGATACAGGTTATATCGGATTAGATCTTGGAACAGCAAAAGTTGTTAAAGCAATACGTTTCTATCCAAGGATATCTAAGGAATATAGAATGAACGGAGGGAAATTCCAAGGAAGCAATGTTGTTGATTTTAGTAGTGGAGTAGTAGATTTATATACCATTCCTTCCAATCCAAGTAAGGAATGGAATGAGGTAACTGTTTCCAATGGTACTGCTTTTAGATATGTGAGATATTTATCTCCAGCGGGTGGACATTGTAATGTAGCGGAAATTGAATTTTGCGGTTTAGACAATGTCCCAAAGGTAAGCATTACTGCTCCGACTAATGCTGCTACTTATAGTGCTCCGGCAACGATTGATATTGCTGCCGATGTAGATGGTTCTGTAAGCAAAGTGGAATTCTATATAGGGGCTTCTTTAATTGGCACATCCACTGAGAGTCCATACAATTATAAATGGACAGGAATCGGTAGCGGAACTTACAATCTAATAGCAAAGGCTTATGACTATACCGGAGCGGTTATTTCTTCAGCTCCGGTGAACTTTACTGTTAGCAATAATATTGCTCCAACAGTAAGCATTACCACCCCGGCCGACAATGCAATTTATGTTGCTCCAGCCACTTTGGCTCTATCAGCTACAGCTAACGATACTGATGGTACCATCAGTAAAGTGGAGTTTTATAATGGTGCTACACTATTAGGTACTTCAACGACCAGCCCATACAGTTATAATTGGAGTAGTGTAGCTGCCGGAACGTACACATTAACTGCTAAAGCTTACGATAATAATGGGGTTGTTACCACTTCTTCGGCAGTTGTAGTCAAAGTGAACCAACCACCTACAGTAAGCATTACTACCCCAGCCGACAATGCAATTTATGTTGCTCCGGCCACTTTGGCTCTATCAGCTACAGCTAACGATACCGACGGAAACATAAGCAAAGTAGAATTCTATAATGGTGCTACACTATTGGGAACAGTTAATGCAAGTCCGTACACTTATACATGGACGAATGTAACTTCGGGTACTTATGTACTAACAGCTAAGGCCTATGATAATGATAATGGAATCTCTACTTCATCTTCGATTACGGTAATTGCAAATGATGCACCTGTGGTAAATATTACTGCTCCAACGAATAATAGTAACTATATAGCACCTGCTTTTGTTACCATTAATGCTTCGGCAGCGGATGCAGATGGAAGTGTGAGCAGAGTAGAGTTCTATAATGGAATTAATTTAATAGCTACTTCAACCACCACTCCTTACACTTATAATTTAAC
The DNA here is from genome assembly GCF_048514875.1 of Flavobacterium sp. T12S277. Lineage (NCBI taxonomy): Bacteria > Pseudomonadati > Bacteroidota > Flavobacteriia > Flavobacteriales > Flavobacteriaceae > Flavobacterium > Flavobacterium sp. T12S277. Next base: position 3,650 of record NZ_JBLYEG010000006.1, read on the forward strand.
AAGTGTTCCTGCAGGTGCTTACTCATTGACTGCCAAAGCCTATGATGACAGAGGTACATTTACTACTTCTTCTGCCATTGCAATTACGGTAAATACACCAGGGAATCAATCTCCTTCGGCTGACATTACTTCTCCTGCTAATAATACTGTATTTATCGCTCCAGCAAGTGTTACAATCAATGCTCTAGCAGCCGATTCTGACGGAACAATTTCTAAGGTAGAATTCTATAACGGAGCAACTTTATTATCGACTTCAACAACCAGCCCATATACATATACTTGGAAAAATGTCACTGCGGGAACTTATGCCATAACGGTAAAATCCTATGATAACGCAAATGCAACAGCAACATCATCAGTGGTAAACGTAGTGGTTAATAATAATCAAGCTCCTTCGGCTGACATTATTTCTCCTGCTAATAATACTGTATTTATCGCTCCAGCAAGTGTTACAATCAATGCTGTAGCAGCCGATTCTGACGGAACAATTTCTAAGGTAGAATTCTATAACGGAGCAACTTTATTATCGACTTCAACAACTAGTCCCTATACATACACTTGGGAAAATGTGACTGCAGGAGCATATGCCATAACGGTAAAAACCTATGATAACGCAAATGCAACAGCAACATCATCAGTGGTAAACGTAGTGGTTAATAATAATCAAGCTCCGACGGTAATGGTTACTTCTCCTGCTAATAATACTACATTTATTGCTCCTGCAAGTGTTACAATCAATGCTGTAGCAGCCGATTCTGACGGAACAATTTCTAAGGTAGAATTCTATAACGGAGCAACTTTATTATCGACTTCAACAACCAGTCCCTATACATACACTTGGGAAAATGTGACTGCAGGAGCATATGCCATAACGGTAAAATCCTATGATAACGCAAATGCAACAGCAACATCATCAGTGGTAAACATAATGGTTAATAATAATCAAGCTCCGACGGTACGGATTATTTCTCCTGCTAATAATGCTACATTTATTGCTCCTGCAAGTGTTAAAATCAATGCTGTAGCAGCCGATTCTGATGGAACAATTTCTAAGGTAGAATTCTATAACGGAGCAACTTTATTATCGACTTCAACAACCAGTCCCTATACATTCACTTGGAAAAATTTAAAGACAGGAACTTATGAGATAGTAGCAAAAGCGACAGACAATACTGGAAACGTGGTCAGCTCGACTCCTGTAATTATTGTTATTAAAATTGCCCCAATTGTCAGTATGATTTCTCCTTCTGAAAATGATCAGGTGGTAGCTAATGGAAGTGATATTTTATTCAATTTCAATGTTATAGATCCTGATGCTGTAGTCTCATCTATTATCATTAAAGACAACGGGGAGATAATTTCTACAATAAATAAGTCTCCTTATTCATTTGTTCTTGCTAATATAAGTTTGGGAGATCATTATTTCACAGCAACGATTGTTCTTGAAAATGGTGCCGAATATATATTTGCACGTTTGAATATATTGAGTGAGAATTGCAAAAGTGCAGTATGGAATACTTCAACTGATTATTTAATTGGAGATCAGGTAGTCTATCAGGGGATTATTTACAGAGCTTTGGTAATTAGCAAAAACAACCAACCAAATCAAGATAGATCCACTTGGTTAAAGGTAGGGACTTGTGAAAATCTGGCAGTTGAAGATACTCCGACACCTAAAAAATACATCTTATATCCAAATCCATGCACAACACATTTCAATATCAAATTTATTAATTGTGTCGGAAAGAGTTTTTATTGTCGCATAATAGATATGAACGGTAGGCTTATTAGAGAGACCAACAGTGAGAGTATCAAGGATGCAATATTTGAGAAAGAGGTAAACGTTCAAGGATTGTCTTCAGCGACTTATCTTGTAAATATTCATTTAAATGAGAAGGTCTTTAGTGAAAAAATAATTGTCGTAGAAAAACCTTCTATCTATAAGAAAAAAAGGTAATGTTTTTATTATTCTTTCATGTTAGGGAGCTGAAGAATAATCAACCCTTATTGCTGTTTTTAGGGTTGTGTGATTATATTTTTTTTAATACCATATCCACAACCTTTTTTTAAAAGAAAATTTTAAATCAATTTATTAATAATTATTAAATGAAAAAATTACACTTTTTTGTAGTGTTGTTAGTTGGTATTACAACATATTCGCAACAAATTGCCGACACTATAGAGCAAAAAAAATTAAAAGAAATACATATAATTAGTGAACGTTACTCCAAGTCCACTCAAGAGATTAAACCTATTTCCCAAAAGGAAATAGAATTTCAAAAAAGCCAAAATACTGCTGATTTACTAGCCAACACAGGTACAATATCTGTTCAGAAATCACAACAGGGTGGAGGAAGTCCGGTGTTAAGAGGTTTTGAAGCCAATAAGATTCTGCTTCTGGTGGATGGAATCAGAATGAACAATCTTATTTACAGAGCAGGACATTTACAGAATATAATTACTGTTGATGAAAACTCGTTGGAACAGATTGATGTTCTTTTTGGACCTGCATCTACGGTTTTTGGGAGTGATGCGTTGGGTGGTGTCATTAATATGAGAACGAAAAATCCCATGTTTCTGCCCCAAACTAATAACAAAATGTTTTCAGGAAATTCAATGTCAAGATACAACAGTGCTAATAAGGGATTAACACAGTATTTTGATATTAATTTTGCAGGTAAACGATGGAGTTCTCTATCGTCTTTCTCCTATAATAGTTACGGAGATTTGAGAATGGGAGGCAATCCCAATGGAAAAAATGGATCTTTTGGAGAGCGCCCTCAATATGTTGAAACTTTAAATAATGTAGATTATTTGGTGCAGAATGATAAGCCACTTATTCAAAAGTTTTCGGGATATAAGCAATATAATGCAATGCAAAAGATAATTTTTCAACAGGATGAATATACGCAGCACAGCTTGAACCTACAGTATTCAACTTCTTCAGCTGTACCAAGATATGATCGCCTTACTGATCCACAGGGTTCGGGGCTGAAATATGCTGTTTGGAATTATGGTCCGCAAAAAAGATTTCTTTCGGCTTATAAATTTTCGAAAAAAAAGGTCTTGTTCAACAGTGACATGAATCTTGGAGTGAGCTACCAAAATATTGAAGAAAGTAGAATCTCAAGAAAATTTAACGATAACAAAATTAAAAGTCAGGTAGAAAAAGTAAATGTATTTGCTTTTAATACAGATTTCAGAAGGAAACTAGGCAAGGGTAATTTTCTTTACGGAGCCGAATTCTTTTATGATGATTTGAATTCGACCGCGACTAGTACAAACCGCATTACTGGCATTGCGACTCCCACAGATACCCGTTACCCAAACGGTATAAATCACACTTTAAGGGCGGATATTTTCGCAACTTATAATGAAAGAATAAACGAAACCACTTACTATAATTTGGGTATGCGTATCGGTTATTCTTCCTTAAAAAGCACTATTGCCAATAATTCTTTTTTCCAACTTCCATATGACGTCATCGAGCAGGATAACTTCACTTATAGCGGTAGTGCCGGAATTACGAAGAATATTAAGAGTACTAAATTGGCTTTCAATTTGGCTTCGGGTTACAGAGTCCCAAACGTGGATGATTTAGGAAAGCTTTTCGAATCGGTGCCCGGAACCTTGATTGTCCCTAATCCGGATATTGCTCCTGAGAAGTCCGTAACGGCCGATTTGACTGTGATATTTGGGCAGGGAAAGAGAATTCAGTTTGACAATACGTTTTATTATACTCGTCTTTTTGATGCCATTGTTACCGATCATTTTTTGTATAATGGCTAGAGTTCTGTGATTTATGAAGGAGTGGAAAGCGATGTTTTTGCCATGCAAAATAAAGGAAATGCTTATATAGGTGGTCTATCTTCTACCCTGAAAATGGTTATTACAAAGCCACTGATGATTTATGGTATGGTAAATTTTACCAAAGGGGAAATACTAAACCACACGGGAAATACTCCGTTGGATCATATCCCTCCCATGTATGGAAAAGCAGGTCTAAAATATGAAAACAAATGGATGCTTCTGGATTTCTATATGTTGTTTAATGGCAAGAAAGATATTAGTGATTATTCTATGAATGGTGAAGACAACGAACAATATGCCCCTCAAGGAGGTATGCCATCATGGCAAACCATCAATTTCAAAACATGCTTTATTGTCAATAAGAATCTGTCGGTTTATGCCGGAATTGAAAATATTTTAGACTTACAGTACCGCGTTTTTTCGTCAGGTATCAATGCGTCAGGTAGAAATATATCTGTGGCAGCGAAATACCACTTCTAATATGAAATTTCAGATTTTATTTTCTAAACAATATAATAATGATCGACTTAAAAATTTGAAAAAAGAATTAGGTAATGTATCAATAGTGTATTTTTTGTTTTTCGAAACTAGATGAGATTGATAATCAGTGTTTATTAAATAAATTTCACTTTAAAGGGAGGAGTATTGTGCTCATCCCTTTTATTTTTAAGGTTTAAAGCATTTAAAAATGAATAAAATGAAAGTTAGTGTATCAAAAGTGTGGTTTGGTAGAAAGGTATGTGATTTATGTGGAGGAAAACTCATTTAACATGGTTTTACTTCTTCTGGGAAGACTAGATTTAAATGTTCTAGCAATAAAATAAAAGGAGAGTACTACACTGGAAAAACCGGTCAAATTGACCACCCCATTCCAGTGTAAATTGACCAGCAGTTCCGGAGTAAACTGACCACCCCATTCCGGAGCAAATTGACCACCTGATTTAAAGCTAAGTCAAAGATTAAAAACTATTATTTTTTCATGTTGTTAGCACCATACATTCGTTAAAAAGATACGGATTATGGCAAACAAAATAACAGACATGAGTAAAATTAGAAAAGTAATTAAATTTCATTGTAATGGAAAGAGTAATTTATTTATAAGCAGCTACTTATCCCTTTCAAGAAATACGGTAAAGAAATATATTTCTTTATTTGAAGTTCTTGGATTAAGCTTTGAATTAATCGACCAAAAAACCGATACAGAGCTGGAACTTTTATTCTCCCAGACTACCGTAGAAGCCATTAGTGCGAGATTACAGACACTTTATGATTTTTTTCCTAAGATGGAACGTGAACTAAAAAAAGTAGGCGTGACCATACAGCATATGTGGGAACAATATATTGCTGTAAATCCTGATGGGTATAGAAGTTCACAATTTCATTATCATTACAAAATATGGGGTAAGAGGGTCAATCCGGTGATGCACATGAATCACAAAGCCGGAGATAAAATGTATGTAGATTATGCCGGAAAAACACTCTCTATTATTGATAAAGATACTGGAGAAATCCAAGAGGTCCAGTTTTTTGTAGCCATATTAGGAGCCAGTCAGTATACGTATGCCGAAGCTTCTGTGAGCCAGAAAAAGGAAGATTTTGTTGCCTCGGTAGAGAATGCCATGCGCTTTTTTGAAGGTACTCCTGCTGCAATTGTGCCAGATAATTTAAAATCTGCAGTAATAAAAAGCAGTCGTTTTGAACCGACAATCAATGAAACCCTAGCTGATTTAGCAGAACATTACCAAACGACAATCTTGCCTGCCAGGGCTTATAAACCTAGAGACAAGTCCTTAGTTGAAGGAGCTGTTAAGATATTATACAGAAGAATTTATGTGACTCTAAGAGAAACTAAATTCTTTTCCCTAGAAGCATTAAACCATCAAATACTAGATTTATTAGATTCTCATAATAGTCGCAAACTCACAGCACGTCCTTACTCTCGTCTAGAATTGTTTTTAGAAGACGAAAAAGAAAAACTACGTCCACTCCCACAAGATCGTTTTGAAATTAAATACCAATCCTTCGCCACAGTAATGCAAAACGGTCATGTTCAATTAAGCCAGGACAAAAATTATTACAGCGTTCCATATCAGTATATAAAGAAAAAAGCTAAACTCTTGTATACCAAATCAACCGTAGAGATCTATTATAAATACAATCGTATAGCGGTTCATAAACGAAATTACAAACCATATATCTATAACACAACTCCGGAACATCTAGCCAGTACTCATCAATTTGTAGCTGAGTGGAGTGCCGCTCGCTTCATTGATTGGGCAAGTAGTATTGATGAATCAGTAGGAGAATATATTTTACAGATAATACACAGCAGAAGCCATCCCGAACAGGCTTATAAAAGCTGTTTAGGAATACTTGGCTTCGAAAAAAAGGTAGGCAAAGATCGATTAATAAATGCCTGCAAAAGGGCACTTGATTTTAAAATTTACAATTTTAAGACTATACAAAATATATTGGAAAACAACTTAGATCATATTGATCTGGAGAAAGAGCCTGAGCAGGAACTCCCCAGTCACGGTAACATAAGAGGAAAACATTATTATAACTAAATTAAATCTTTAAAACATGAATGAATCAACAGTAACAAAAATGAAACAGATGAAGCTATACGGCATGTTTAATGCTTTTAAAACAGCCATCGAAAGCGGAAAAACAGACCATTATACACTCGATCAGTTTGTATCAATGATTATTGATGCAGAATGGGACGAAAGGCACAATCGCCGTATTGAGCGCAGTATCACCAATGCCCGCTTCCATTACAAATCAAATATCGAAAGTATCAATTTTGATGTATCGCGTAATCTTGATCGAAACATGGTACTGCGCCTGGCAGAATGCGAATTTGTAGAAAAAAACGAAAACATCTTAATCACTGGAAGCACCGGTGTAGGCAAAAGTTATTTAGGTACTGCATTAGGTTATCAAGCCTGTATACAAGGTTTTAAGGTAAGTTATTTTAATACCTCAAAGTTGTTCGCTAAATTAAAAATGGCCAAAGCAGATGGTTCTTACCTGAGGGAACTTGCCAAAATAGAAAGGCAGGATGTTATTATACTTGATGATTTTGGACTACAGGCACTAGACAGTCATAACCGAATTACCCTCTTAGAAATCATTGAAGACAGACATAATAATGGTTCTATAATCGTAACATCACAAATACCAGTACAGGGCTGGTATGATATAATTGGAGAGAAAACCATAGCAGATGCAATTTTAGACAGACTCATACACCAGTCTCACCGACTCGAATTACATGGAGAATCTATGAGAAAGAAAAAGGGACTAAACAAAGGCTAATATTTTAAGTAAATTTGAATACTAATTAACACCTGAAAAAAAATAGTTTTTAATCAAAATACAGGTGGTCAATTTGCTCCGGAATTAGGTGGTCATTTTGAATTGGAATAAGGTGCTCACTTTAAATTGGAATCAGGTGGTCAATATCACCGGAATTTGCAGTACACATCCCAATACTATTAGTTAAGAAGCCACTATAGATCAAAACGAATGACAAAGGAAGAGTCTGTTAAAGAGTACTATTTTAGAATCAATAAAAGCATCGATTATATTAAAGAAAACCTTCAGGAGGAACTTTCTTTAGAGAAATTGGCTGATCTTTCTAATTTCTCAAAATTTCATTTTCATCGAATCTTCAAGTCAGTAACAGGAACGACGATCAATGAGTTTATTAAAAACGCAAAGATAGAAAGAGCGTTATTTTTCTTAATGAACAATCCTTCAAAAACGATTAGCGAAATAGCCAATGACTGTGGTTTTTTAAGCATTTCGTCTTTTTCAAGAAGTTTCCGCGAAGTGAGACAGATGACGCCAACGGAATGGCGAAAACGACATCAAAATAGCAATATTGGTATAACAGATAGCAATATTGGAAAAATGCAGTCCGAAATCGAAAACTACCTTGCACTCAAATTAAATAACTTAAAAAATATTGAAATGAGTGAAACAATGAAACTTGATTTTGAGATTAAAAAACTGGAGGCATTTAATGTTATTTACATCCGAAACCTCAATATCCACAAGCATGATAGCGAAACATTTGAAGAGATGTTTAAACAGCTTTTTAGCTGGGCTTCTCCCCGAAATTTAGTAAACTTTCCTGAAACCAAAGCGCTGACTGTTTACAGAAGCAATGCTAATTTAGAAGGAAAGCTTCAAGCTGATGTTTGTTTGTCTGTTCCCGAAAAAATAGTGGGCGAGGGAGTAATTGGCAGTACGGTAATAAGCGGGGGCTTATATGCTGTTTTCCATAAAGAAGCGCCAATGTCGGAATGCTTTAAAACCTGGAATTACATTTACGAAGTATGGTTTGAAGAAAATGGCTATCAGCCGGATAACAGGAACTTTTTTTTAAGTCATTTAAACGATCCGAAACTGCATCCTGAGAATCTTCATATTATTGACATTTACATCCCCATAAAATTACTGTGATAGCGGTAGAAATGAAAATTAATTTAAATCAAATGGAATGAAATTGTCATTTAGGATCTCCTTTTCTTTGACGGGTAATGGTTTGCAGTTTAATTTTAGAATAAAGTATTTCTAATCGTATTCTATACCGTCAGGAGCATATTTAAAATTTATATAAAACAAAACGCCTTTAAATAAGGCGTTTTTTTATGCTTTTTCTCCATGAAGTTATTTTTCCTCGGGAGCGTCTTTTTGTTGGTTGTACGGTTGCTTATAGGGTTTCTATGTTATTGGTGTCAATGTACTGCTGCACTTTTAAAAACATATCATCGCAGCCCTTTATAATCTCGGCACGTTGATCTCTTACAGTGCTCCAGTGTCTGCTTGTTTTTCTGAGGGACAAAGCCGTAAATTCGACCGAAAAGGCAGGGCATTTTTTGGAGAGTTCCTGAAAAACGACACCTTCGCCAGTTCCCGAATTGTAGCCTTCCTGAGCTTTGCAGTTAGCTCCCTTTGAAAAATACGTTAAAAAACCATTTTCCGGATTGGCTTTATAGCTTTGATAAATCGTTTTGAGCATCGGGTCTCCAATACTGCTGATCGCATTGTAGCTGGTTTGAAACAATCCTGCTTCGGCTTCTTCTGCTTTAGGATTAATGATGTCTCCTTTTTTGTTTCTTTCTGCTCCAACACAATGTCTTCCTGAACTTTCTAGCATTCCCATGCCCATCATTAACACAAAGACATGGCGAAGGGTATCTGCTTCATTTTGGTCATTATCCATGCCATTGTCTTTAAAAATGGAATTGTAAAGAGTTAAAGAATCTTTTTTGGGGTCTGTGCCTGGTTTTTTGGCCATTTCTTTTACGATAGGATCTCCTTTTTTCAGTTTGCAATACACTCTTCCGTACGTTAAAGCCATACCTTGATAGTAACCAATTGGAGCGATTCCCTGACCCTCTTTCCAATAATAACGTACAACGTCCAGACCTTTAACTATATTGGCAATGTCGTCATAAACCGAATTACTTTGTGGGGCATCAACAGGAGCCAAATACTGGAGCGATACCCAGCCAGTTGTTTCACCGTGTTTTACTTTTGCCCATTCCTTATCTCCGGAAGTTTCAATATAACTTACAACATCTCCTTTAAACAAGTCTCCTATTTTATTGTCAGTTGTTTTTTCCGGACTTTTTCGTATTCGTACCCCATCGCCTGTAACTAAATAAGTCTTTGCGGTTGTAGTAGTAATCGGAGTGACAGCTGGCGTATTGGGAGTAGCAATTCTGTTTTTTAAAATAACAAACCAAGCTTTAGAAGTGTCTGTTAAAAAGCCATTATCGTCTATTTTAACGTTTTTTAAGCTTACAGAATTCTCTACATTACCGCCAATCACTTTTAAGGTATTTCCTTTTTTATCTACGACAAGGTCAGAATGAGAGGGGTAACTGTTCGTCGTACTGTCGTAATTAATAGTTCCGACAGAGTCTTCTCTGAGGTAACATATCAAATCTCCAATCTCTGGGACATAGTCAGAAAGTCTATACCCCCAAAAACCATAAGCGGTATCCTCTTTTTGTTTGGCGATTATGGCTTTTCGGATGTAAGCGGAATGTTGTGCATTATAAAGAAAACGGCTTTCGGCTCCGGCTGTTTTCATGATGTACGAAATAAAGGCGGCCGACCATGGCTGGTCAACATCCTTGCCGTCAAGATTTGTATTTACACCCGTTTTCCAATAGGTTCCAACTCTTTGGTAATAATTGTCTTCGGTTTCCCGATGTCCGATCTTTTCAAAAACAGGTTTTGATTTACCGTGTTTGTCTTTCTCGTATCGGAGAATTTCCTGCATCCCGAAAAATTCCCATTCTTCTTTTGCAATACTGATAAGTTTTTCTCTAAAAGCCATATGGTTTGAATTTAGTAGTTAGGTTGAAAAGAATTGTAGATAAGTAGCTGACGTGGGGATATTCTTTTATAAGGAGGGTGATATTACTTGTAAAGGATTGAAGTGTAGTGTTTTATACAAAATTAATCAATTGTAGAACGCTTTACAACGAGTGTTTATACCTGATTTTGAAGGAGATATAAAAGGAGAAAGCAAAGAAAGGGGAAAAATAATAGCGGATGAGGGTTGGCTCTTAAAACAAAAACCTGTTTCGTTTGGAAACAGGTTTTTTAATTTTTTTGATTTATTAAAGGAGATTATTTTTCAGATCCCGCTTTTGGTTTTCTTACCAGAATGTAAATTGAGACTAAAAAAACAATGATGTAAACGATTGCTAATGCGGGTTTCTCGAATTTTAGCTTTTCAAAGTCGAATTGTTTATAAATCGTTACTCCTAAAATGATTGCGACAATCAAAAAAGTAAACGATATTGATCTTTTTTTTTCCATTTTTTAAGGTTTTATAGGTATGTTAATTGGTATTCTTAGAATAACGACAACGCTTCCTGCGGGTATCCTTCCCAACAGAATAGGATGTAGCTGCTTTTAAATCATAGCAGGTTTTTTGTTGATTTTTCCTTTTAATCCGGCAGAAAATTACTTTCTGGAAAATAAATTCTCTACCACCCAGGCAGGGCCAATCATTAAAAACTGAAGATCTTTCAGAAAAGAAGGTTTTTTTCCTTCGATATTATGTCCGTAGAACTGTCCGATCCAGGCAATCGCAAATACACCGATGGAAAATATCCATAAAGGAAAAACCTGTCCGATATAAAAATTTACAACCAGGCAAATCGCCGAAAAAACAGCAATTTTTAAGGCCATGGCTACCGATAAACGGATGTAAAAAAGGAGTACAAAAACTAAAACAACAGCAGCCCAGTTTTCGATAACAGGAGCATTTAGTTTCAAAGTATAGGAAATGACATTGCTTGGGATACTCATTAACAAACCTACGATCGAAAAGTAAATAGCAGGTACACAAACATAATGAATCGCCTTGTTTTTGGGGTTCTGATGACTTACTGCGTACTCATCAAACCATTGTTCTAATGTTCTCATTGTTTTTGGTTTAGGATCGTAAATCTACTAAAATTTCTTTTAGTTTTATCAATTTTGAACTTTCCCGGAAATGAATACGCTCAAATTTTAGAGTAAACACTCAAAAAATAGCGTATTTGTCTTATTGTAATAGTTTTATGGCCTTATGGAGTATACCGTTGTTTTTTTACTTGTTAAATTTGTGTAATTTTAAAACAAATCTTGTTAAATTATTTAAGGTATGTACGATAGTAAAAATAAAAAAAAGAAGGTTGTAAGAACATCTATTGCTCTACATCATAGAGAAGATCAAATAGAGAATACACTAAACGAGTTTGATCTTTCTATATATCCCTAAGACGAAAATGATGTTTCACGAGACAGATTTATAAAAGCAAAAATAACTTTTGGGATACTTGTTCTTCTTGCTTTTTTATTTTCCTTTATTGCATTACTCATCATGAGATTTATCAATTAATGACACAGAGAAGTTTCTTTCTGATGATAATCAAAAACATTGTCCCATAAGGCGTCGATCGTAATAAGCGCCTGGTTTAAAGGGATTACGCTCCATTTGCCATTAAATTCAATACCAAGTCCCATCTTTTTTAATTTCAACAAAGCATCCTGTACATCAAAATCAAGGTCTGTATGTAGTTTTGTTGCAAACCACGATTCAATTTGACTATCAAGTTCGTCGGCTGTAATAGGAGATTCATTTTTGTATAAAAAAGTATACGCCAGAATCGTTTCCTTCAATACCTCTTCTTCAGAGGAATTTAACAGTGAATAAAAAGCACCGCTGTTGTTTCCAAGATTCTTAAAGTACAGACTATCCGAAAGTATTTTGGAATATTTAATCTTCTTATTGACAAAGTTGCTGTACTGACGAAACAGGTAAAGCGATAGAATCCCCAGTGCAATTAAACCCTGGTTCAAAGAAGCTTTGCTGTTTAATAAATCGATCGTCTCGCCCGATTGATATGCGCCATACATGCCAATCAAAGCCGGGATTACAGTCGTACTTAAAAGAGAAATTCCACCTCCGATTCCGGGAACCCAAAAAAACAATTTATCCGTGGTAGACATTCTCGGAATGGCATTTGGGAATATGGTTTCGAGATCGTTTTTAGGAACGCGTTTAAAGATTTTTAAAGCAACCGATCCGGGTTCAATGGGCATTTTCCCCAACTTCACTTTTTTTTCCTTAATATAATCCTCTTCGCTGTAATGCAGATAAATTAAAACACGATCGTAATATTCGATTTCAATTTCTTTCTTCCAGAAAAAATATTTTTTAATCTTTTCTTTTGCTTTATGATGCCCCCGAACGTATAATTCATAATCCTTAAAGGCATTAAAATCAATAGAGAGTTTTAAGCCGATTAAGTCTGAATCTTCAAAAGCTTCGTCCAGTGTTTCCTGATCTATCCGACGATAATTTCCCTGTTCTAAAACCGTAAGCAAGGTTTCTTTGAAAATACTGAAATCGCTTTTGCCTTCAAAACTTTTACGCTCTTTCGGGCTTAAATCCGGGTCGAACAAAGCATAGTTTTGTTTAAGATTCCGGTTAAGATTAAAAGCTTCGTAATGAAAATAATGCTCGATAATATCAAACAGTTTTTTGAAATCCTCCACTTTTTTCGAATCGTCAGCAAAGGCACTGAGCTGTTGTTCGAGTAGGAATTCTTTGTTGAAAGGAATATAATGTTCTCGTGTCATGGAGATTTAAAGGGCTTTGTTTTTTTAAAGGGGTAAAGATACAAAGGTTCAAAGTGATTTTGTTTTGATCACAATAGAGTTTTTGAAGTTTGTTTTCGTTTTAGATTCATCAGGGAAGAAGTTTTTGCTGCTACCCAATCAAATGAAACTTTTCGCAATAAAATACAATTAAAAAAGTGAGATTTTTAATCGTTGGCATCGATTAGAAATCCCACTTAATTGTTCCAAAAAAAATGACATCATTTCATAATTTTCCTTTGGGAAAACTACAGGTTTAAATAAAAATTATCCACGGCAATTTTACCACTTAATAAAGTTCCGGCAACCCGTATTTATACCTGTTTTTGAGTTTTTTTACGTCAGCAGCACAAGTACAAAAAGGACAGTCTTTTGCTTTGATGCTAAGTGTTTTAAGTCTTTTTTCAAAGCTTTCTGTCTTTGCAGTGCAGTTGAAGAAGGCTTTTTTAGGGTATTAATTCCCCTCCGATTTTTTCAATTCTATTATTTTATTGATGTATTGGATGAGATTTTCTTTCTCTACCGAAAAGGGAGCTTTTTCATCTTCGGTGCTCAGGTATAAGTGCGCAATGCTTTCGGCGTCCATATTTTCCTGCACATAATGATACTCAATATATTTTATAATGCTTTCTACAAAAAGTTCCTGCAGTCTGCCTTTTTCTATCGTTTCTTCGTCCTTGTTTTTTATTTTTTCTATTTCCGATTCCGGTAAATCAATAGTGAGGTAAGTAGTATCTACAGCCACATTAGTGAGCATTTCTTCGCTCGCTTTCCCTGTAGCAGTGCAATACGCACAGGGGCCTGGCGCCCATTTTAATTGTTTGTTTAAACGTTTTATGTCTTCCCAGTCTACAAAACCTTTTCCGAGACATCTGGGGCATCCTGAATTTGATTTTTTAAACAGAAAATTAAAAAGAGTCATTTTTCTAAAAATTTGGTTAAAGTTTTATAGCCTCGCGAAGATAAATTATTTATGTAAGAAAAATATTTTTAAAGCAGATTGTTTTTTGAGATTTTAAACATTTTAGAAGTAGAAAAAGCAGCAGATTTTTGCCTTGCAATTTGAACTGTTTTTGGAGTACAGAAATTGAAATGGTGAATTGTGCAATCAGATCGATGTATAGCTATTCAGAATTCAGGAAAATGTGAGAAAATAGAATGTTTTTTATCAGGAGCAGAATCAAATTCAAAAAGTTTTTGCTTAAATTTATGCACCTCAAATTTAAAGAGAATCTACACGTTAAAGTAACCGGAATAACAACCGGGAAGAGCATTGTGCCTCAATGAATTATTTTTTAGCCAGTATTACTATTATTTTTAATGTTTGTGTAACAGAAATTGTGAACGAACGTCTAAGTAATGGGCATAATCGTTAGCAAGCCTCTGGGTTATTTTAGATTCGGAATTTCTCATAATCCATTTTAAGTAAGATTTACAATTCATCGTGGTCCTGTAATTCGTTGATTATTTCATGTATCATTAAAGTAGAAAAATATGGTTGTTGAAGTTTTTAAGACAAATGTGCAAAAAGAGGCAGATAAAGATTATGTCATTGCCGTTATTCAAACCCAATTTCCCGATTATAAAATCAACTTTGATTTAGAAGATTGCGATAAAATATTGCGTATAGAAGGTATTGATCTGGAGCCCGACAATATTATCGATTATGTAAATTGTTTGGGATATACTTGTGTAAAATTAGAATAATTAGACTATGATAAATTTTATTGTTTTTTGCTTTTTACTGTTAGTGAAACAGTTTTAAGAATCCGTTTTTTTGAGATCGGAAAGTTTTCTTTCCTGTAAGTACGCATTATTTTTTAAATTTGTGTTCTTATGAAAAAAAAGCCTTCCTTTTTTGACTTTACTCAAAAGGTCAATTATAAAAACGAAATTTTAGCGGGATTAACAGTTGCGATGACCATGATTCCGGAATCATTATCGTTTGCAATTCTAGCCGGTTTTCCGCCTTTGGCAGGCTTGTATGCTGCTTTTATCGCGGGCTTGGTTACCGCGGTTTTTGGAGGGAGACCCGGAATGATTTCGGGTGGGGCAGGAGCGACCGTTATTGTTTTAATCGCTTTAATGAAATCGCACGGCATCGAATATGTTTTTGCAGCCGTCGCACTTGGGGGTATTGTTCAGATCTGTGTTGGACTTTTTAAACTAGGAAAATTTATCAGACTGGTACCACAGCCAGTGATGTATGGTTTTGTAAACGGGCTTGCAGTAGTGATCTTTATGTCACAGCTGGAACAGTTTAAAACCGTTGTGAATGGCCAGACAACATGGCTGCAAGGTTCTCCGTTGTATATTATGTTGGGTTTAGTTGTACTTACGATTGGAGTTGTAGTGCTTTTTCCAAAGATAACAAAAACAGTCCCGGCTTCTTTGGTCGCAATTATGGTCGTATTTGCAATCGTACTGATCTTTAATATTGAAACCAAAACGGTTCAGGATATCGCTTCTGTACAGGGAGGATTTCCACCTTTTCATATTCCGAATATTCCAATTTCTTTTGACACCTTAAAAATCATATTTCCGTACGCGGTAATCGTTGCCGCTGTTGGTTTAACAGAAGGTTTGCTGACTTTGAACCTCGTTGATGAAATAACAGGTACAAGAGGCAATAGTAACAGGGAGTGTATTGCTCAGGGAAGTTCCAATATATTGAATGGGTTCTTTTTTGGGATGGGCGGCTGTCCAATGATCGCACAGACACTGGTTAATCTTTCTGCCGGTTCGAGAGCGCGACTTTCGGGAATAATCGCTTCGTTGACTATTTTAGTAATCATTCTTTTTGGAGCGCCGGTCATTGGAAAATTACCAATGGCAGCTTTAGTAGGAGTGATGATGATGGTGGCAGTTACCACTTTTGAATGGACTAGTTTCAGAGTCATTAATAAAATGCCGGCACACGACATCTTTGTTGGGATTTTAGTGGCAGTAGTTACTATTTTATTGCACAATCTGGCTTTGGCGGTTTTGATTGGAGTGATTGTTTCAGCCCTTGTTTTTGCCTGGGAAAGTGCCAAAAGAATTCGTGCCAGACATTATATTGATGAGGCAGGAATAAAACATTATGAAATTTACGGACCCTTATTTTTTGGTTCGATTGCTGCTTTTGTAGAGAAGTTTGATGTGGTAAATGATCCTGACCACGTGATCATTGATTTTAAAGAAAGCCGAATTGCAGATATGTCCGCTATTGAAGCATTGAATAATTTGACAAAAAAATACAGTCAGTTAAATAAAGTGATCGAATTGCAACATTTAAGTGAAGATTGTATTGTTTTACTTAAGAATGCTGAAGCTGTTATTGCCGTAAATGTAATTGAAGATCCAACGTACAAAGTAGTCTCTTAATTAGATTAGATAATGTGTCAATTAGATAATTAGAAAATTCTATGCGTAACGTACAGCAATTATCTAATTATCTAATTGACACATTCCCGAATTATTTGAGCATATTGCTAACCTCGCTAAACTTTCCGTCGACTTCATCGATTTGTAAGCCCAGTAGGTGTGCAATTAAAGGATATACCGAAACATTCTGGAAGGATCTTACTGTTTTGTTTACTTTAAAGGCGGGGCCTTTTGCGTAAAAAATGGCCTGCATGTCTTTCTCTTTATTGTCATATCCGTGTGTGCCTCCGTTTACCTTCTGAGAGGATTCTTTTACCAGACTATACCCTTTTTTGGCTTCAATTACAAAATCATGAACTCTTGGGTTAGTACCGTAGTGCAGTCTTTTCGGGACCTCATTTGATCTCCAGAATTTAATATGAGGTACTTTTTTTAAAGCTTTTGCGATAGAATCCTGAAAGCCCGGTTTTGCCTGTAGGCTCATAATTGGGTTGATTACGGCTTTGTAATCCAGCCATTCGGGTTTTAGATACTCGAGAACAGCTACTTTTTTATCGTTGCTAATATTGGCCATTCCGTGATCTGAGACGATAATTAAATTGATCTGTTTTCCAATAGACAATTGATCCAGTTTAGAAGATAAGAGTCCCATAAGAGTATCCATCTTTCTGATTGCTTTTTCGTTTTCAGGAGAAAGCGGACCAAATTGATGTCCTGAACGATCAGGTTCATCAAAATAAAGGCTGATAAAATGCGGACGTTCTTTTTCCGGAAGCTGTAGCCATTGAAGTACAGTGTCGATTCGGGTTTCGTAAGGGATTTTGTCATCGTACTTTTTATAGATACCCGGTCTTTTCTGATCGGTATCTGAACCCGGCCAGAAAAAAGAAGCTGCCTTTATACCCTGTTGTTCGGCAACATTCCAAATGGGATTTCCACCATAAAAACGGGAATCATTTTTGGCATTTGTCGATAGTGAAAAAGATTCGTTTAGCGCTGCATCATAAAAAACATTGTTAATAATTCCGTGATGATCAGGATAAAGTCCGGTCACTATTGCATAATGATTAGGGAAGGTTTTACTTGGATAAGAAGGTCGCATTGATTTGGCGTGAACACCTTGTTTGGCTATCTTTTCAAGATTTTGAAGTTTAAAATGTCTGGCATAATCCCAACGAAATCCATCCATAGAAACTAAAACTACATAAGTATCTTTATTGGTTTGCGCATTTAAAATAAAAGAAAGCGAGAAGAAAAGTACAGATAGGAGAGCGGTAAAATGCTTTTTCATTGTTGTAATTATTGAGTTGCAAAGTTATCAATAACCACTTTCATCCGCAAAAACAGAATGTTAAACAATCATAAAGTAAAAATTGTTTGCCACAGATTAAAAAGATTCTCACAGATTGTAATCTTTTTAATCCTTTAATCTGTGGCTAAAAAAAATGGGCAAAAAAAACGCCAGATAGAAATCTGGCGTTTTGAATTTGGAAGAAAAGAACGATTACATCATTCCTGGCATACCGCCACCCATTGGCATTCCGCCAGCGCTTTCTTCTTTAATATCGATTAATGCACACTCAGTAGTTAAGATCATTCCCGAAACTGAAGCAGCATTTTCAAGAGCCACACGAGTTACTTTTTTAGGATCGATAATACCAGCTTTAAGCATGTCTACATATTCGTCAGTTTTTGCATTGTAACCAAAGTCACCTGAACCTTCACCTACTTTTGCTACAACTACAGAACCTTCAAGACCTGCATTTTCAACAATAGTTCTTAATGGAGCTTCAACAGCGCGAGATACAATTTGAATTCCGGTTGCCTCGTCAGCGTTATCCGCTTTAAGGTCAGCCAAAGCAGCTTTCGCTCTTAGCAAAGCAACACCACCACCGGCAACAATTCCTTCTTCAACAGCAGCACGTGTTGCGTGTAACGCATCATCAACTCTGTCTTTTTTCTCTTTCATTTCAACTTCAGATGCAGCACCAACATAAAGAACAGCAACACCGCCAGCTAATTTAGCCAAACGTTCCTGTAATTTTTCTTTATCATAATCAGAAGTTGTAGTTTCCATCTGACCTTTAATTTGGTTCACTCTGTTTTTGATGATATCTGCTTCACCAGCACCACTTACAATTGTAGTGTTGTCTTTATCGATAGAAACTCTTTTTGCTGTTCCTAACATTTCGATAGTAGTGTTTTCAAGAGTATAACCTCTTTCTTCAGAAATTACAGTTCCACCAGTCAAAATAGCGATGTCTTCTAACATTGCTTTTCTTCTGTCACCAAAACCAGGTGCTTTTACAGCAGCAATTTTTAAAGCTCCACGTAATTTATTCACTACAAGAGTTGATAAAGCTTCTCCGTCAACATCTTCAGCAATGATTAATAATGGTTTTCCTGATTGAGCAACTGGCTCTAAAACAGGTAGTAATTCTTTTAAAGAAGATACTTTTTTGTCGTATAATAAGATGTATGGAGCGTCTAATTCAACTTCCATTTTCTCAGGATTTGTTACGAAGTAAGGAGAAAGATATCCTCTGTCAAACTGCATACCTTCAACAACATCTACAAACGTATCTGTTCCTTTAGCTTCTTCAACAGTAATAACACCTTCTTTACCTACTTTTGCAAATGCAGTAGCGATTAGTTCTCCAATCACTTCGTCATTGTTTGCAGAGATAGAAGCAATTTGTTTGATTTTATCAGAATCACTTCCTACTACTTTTGCTTGTTTTGCAAGATCAGCAACGATTGCTTCAACAGCTTTGTCGATACCACGTTTCAAGTCCATTGGATTTGCTCCTGCAGCAACGTTTTTTAAACCTTCTTTTACGATTGCCTGAGCTAAAACTGTAGCAGTTGTAGTTCCGTCACCCGCTAAATCATTGGTTTTAGAAGCTACTTCTTTCACCATTTGTGCGCCCATGTTTTCTAATGGGTCTTTTAATTCGATTTCTTTTGCAACCGAAACTCCATCTTTAGTAACTGTTGGTCCACCAAATGATTTTCCGATAATTACGTTACGACCTTTTGGTCCAAGAGTTACTTTTACAGCATTTGCTAATGCATCAACACCACGTTTCAATCCGTCACGTGCTTCAATATCAAATTTTATATCTTTTGCCATTTTTTTAATTTTGTTTAAAGTTTGGTTTGTTTCAAGTTAATGAAGTTCTTAATTCTTAATACTTCGTACTTAAGACAATATTTTTTTAGATTATCGCCAAGATATCATCCTCACGCATAATCAAATAATCAGTTCCTTCCAGTTTTAATTCTGTTCCTGCATATTTACCATAAAGAACAGTGTCGCCCACTTTTACAGTCATTGTGTGATCTTTTGATCCGTTTCCTACTGCAACTACAGTCCCTTTTTGTGGTTTCTCTTTGGCAGTATCCGGAATAAAGATTCCTGAAGCAGTTTTAGTTTCAGCTGCAACAGGCTCAATAAGTACGCGGTCTGAAAGCGGTTTTATGTTTAAAGCCATGATTTTATAATGTTATTAGGTTATACGTTTTTTAATGTTCTAGAAACTTTCAGAAACTGTGCCATGCTCTTAAAACTGACATTATTTCTTAAAAAAAATGCCAGCTTTGACAGGCTGGCATTTTATATTGATATCGAAAATTATTATTTTGCTGCAGGTGTTGCCGGAGCAGGTGTTTGTTGAGCCGGAGCAGCTGGTGTAGTAGCAGGCGCCTCAGTTTTTTCAATGATTTTAGACTCACCGTCACTTAATGATCCTGTGAAGCTTAAGCTGGAAAGCAAAATTAAAGCAATCAAAATAGTAGCTAATGTCCAAGTACTTTTGTCTAAAAAGTCAGTTGTTTTTTGTACTCCACCTAACATTTGAGTTCCGCTGATAGTAGAAGACAATCCGCCTCCTTTAGGGTTTTGTACCATGATTACTACGATCAATAGAAAGCAAACTATTGTGATTAAAACTAAAAAAATTGAAAATGTGCTCATTGTTTAAATATTATTGTTATTTTGTTGTAAAATCTTTATATCCGAAATACGGTCTGCAAAGAAACTAATTTTTTCTGGATATTTCAAAATTAATATTTCATATGCTTGTATTGCTTTGGTGTATTTTTTTTGTTCCAAATATACTCTGGCTAAAGTCTCAGTCATTAAGTAGGAATTATCCTCTTTATTAGGGTCGGATACTACTGTTTGCGTTATTGCAGTCTGTTTGATTGGAGAGATTTTCGGATTGGTTTCGATGAATTT
Source organism: Flavobacterium sp. T12S277 (assembly GCF_048514875.1). NCBI lineage: Bacteria > Pseudomonadati > Bacteroidota > Flavobacteriia > Flavobacteriales > Flavobacteriaceae > Flavobacterium > Flavobacterium sp. T12S277. Next base: position 24,246 of record NZ_JBLYEG010000006.1, read on the forward strand.
ATCGATTAATTCCGCTTTTTTCTTTTTCTCATCATCAATTGTTTCAGATTCAGCTGCTTTTTCAGACTGTTTTATTTCGGCTGAATTTTCTTCAGTTCTGTCAATTGGTTCTGTTCGGGACAATTGCAGCCATTCCTGAAAAGAATGTTTTTCGTTTACCGAAAAATCTAAGGGCTGTCCTATTTCCAGATTTTCTTCCGCCGTTTTTACACTTTCCGAAACCTCAATTTCTTTTGGTTCTTCAACTGCTTTAGGCTGTTCAGGAACAACCGTTGTTGCTTCTTTTATAGAATTTAAGATCGATTGCTCGATTGGGTTCACTTTTATTTCCGTTACTTCCGCAATCTCTTCCTCTACTATTTCATCGAAAAAAGTTGGTGTTGGTTCTTTAACCGGAGGTAATGCAGCTTCTTCCGGAGCTAAATTTACTTCTGGCTGCTCCGTTTTGGCAGGTTCTTCCACAGTTATTGGAGCAGTTTCCTGAGGAGTGACAGAAACAGCTTGTTCGATAACAACTTCAGCTGGTTCTTCTTCTGCTTTTACAGGGGCTTCAAAAGTTACCGCTGCCACTTCTTTTACAGTATCAATAATAGATTGCTCAATAAATGGTTTAACAGGTTCTTCTGCTATTTTTACAGGTTCTTCAAAAGTTACTGCTGCCACTTCTTTTACCGCATCAATAATAGATTGCTCAATAAATGGCTTAACAGGTTCTTCGACTGTTTTTACAGGTTTTTCAAAAGTTACCGTTGTGGCTTCTTTTATAGAATCCAGTATAGACTGCTCGATTGGATCAACTCTGACCTCAGTTGCTTTTTTTACTTCTTCAAAGGAAACAATTTCACTGTCAAAAACTTTAATTTCGAGTAGATCTCTTAGTTTTCGGTCGTAATAGTCGCTCTGAATCGAAGTGAAAGTTTCAGAAGTAATAAAGTCAAATAAAACGGTACGATCCGTAGTATGTGCTGCCGTAACTTTTAGGGCATAATTATACTTAAAGCTGTTTTGATCGTAAAGCCCTTTCAAGCGCAATGCCCTTGCACTTTGAAAATAGGGAAATTCATTCAAAACACTTCCTAATGCCTCTGCCTGTTTCTCTGTAATAGTATCAGGTTTGTTCATTAAGTAGGTATAATCCGTTACATTCATTTATTCTTTGTGTTTAATCGGTTAACTGTTTAATCGTTTTATTGGTTTTGCTGTTTAATCGATTAAACGGTAAAACGTTTTACGATTCAACAAATAAGCAAACTACCATTTTGCTAATGACTCATTGAAAATATCTTGTGTGATTCTTTCAAAAATAACCTGAATTGCTGTATTCAGAGTAGCTCCGGTAGGCAGTCCCTGTCCTTCGAAATCATAGTAGAATTCAAATGTTTTTTCGAAATCATCTTTTTCTTTCTTTTTGTTCGTAAACCTAACATTTACACGAACAGTCAAACGGTTTTGAGAAGCTCCCTGATTGGCAGTTGCCGTCATTGGAGTGGTTCTGTAATCTACAATTTCTCCTTCGTAAACTAAATCACCGCTATTGCTGACTAAGTTTAAATTGGTTTGATTTTGAATCAAATCCTGTAACGTCAAAGTAAAAGTTCGGTCAATTCCCGGTTCAATTAAATCAGCATTATTCTGAAAAAAGTTAACCTGAAAAGTTTTGGCATCGATGTTTCCTGTTCCGGTAAAGTTGTAAACCGAACAACCGCTTAACAGGAACAAGCTCATTAAGGCTAGTAAAGAATATATTTTTTTCATAATATCAATTAGGGTAAAATCCAATGTTTTAAATTCCAAATCTCAAATTCCAAATTCCAATTTTTGGGAAGCTCTATTTTTTTTCAAATATAACAATTTGAATTCGGCGCTAGCGAACTGGCGGAGCAATTTGGGATTTATTTATTTAGATTTAATGTTCAAACTTGGAATTTGGAATTTAAAATTTGGAATTTCTTTCTTTTTTTATAAATCGAATTGTTTAATTTTTCTGTACAAAGTTCGTTCCGAAATTCCCAGTTCATCTGCTGCTGCTTTTCGTTTTCCTTTGTTTTTTTCTAATGACTTTTTGATCATTTCGATTTCTTTCTGTTCCAAACGCAAAACCTCTTCTTCTTCGATGGTTTCTGCAAACAAATAATTGTCATCCTGCATCTGATAATTCTCTTCGCGGGCAGTAGGCGTCATTACAGCGGTTCTTGGTTCTTCTTCAAAATCAATTTCGCTTTCGTTTTCCTGAGAACCGTATATTTTCTGAATTAAATTCGGATTGATATCCTGCACTTTTGTGCCGTTTTTCATTAATTCTAAGGTGAGTTTCTTCAAATCGTTCAGGTCGCTTTTCATATCAAAAAGCACCTTGTACAAGATGTCTCTTTCGGTACTGAAATCACTTTCTTTTTTATTGTCGTTAATAACAGAAGGCAAGTTGCTCCCTTCGGTTGGTAAATACGACTGTAAAGTAGCTAATGAAATATCGCGATTGGTTTCCAGAACTGAAATCTGTTCGGCCACGTTTCGCAATTGACGAATGTTTCCGTTCCATCTGAATTTTTGAAGAAGCTGTACCGCATCATCGTCTAATTTTAATGGAGGCATTTTATATTTGTGCGCAAAGTCGGCAACAAATTTTCGAAACAATAAATGGATGTCGTCGTTTCTTTCGCGCAATGGAGGTAGTGTAATTTCGACAGTCGTTAAACGATAATACAAATCTTCACGGAACTTTCCTTTTTCGATTGCATTAAACAGGTTGACGTTTGTAGCGGCTACAATTCGCACATTGGTTTTCTGAACCTGCGAAGAACCTACTTTGATAAATTCACCATTTTCAAGCACACGAAGCAAACGAACCTGAGTGGTTAGAGGTAATTCTCCAACTTCATCAAGGAAAATCGTTCCGCCATCGGCTACTTCAAAATAACCTTCACGCGTACTTGTAGCACCTGTAAAAGCTCCTTTTTCGTGACCAAAAAGCTCACTGTCGATAGTTCCTTCCGGAATAGCTCCACAGTTTACAGCAATATATTTTCCATGTTTTCGGTGTGAAAGCGAATGGATGATTCTTGGAATATTTTCTTTACCTACACCACTTTCCCCGGTTACCATTACCGAAATATCAGTAGGCGCAACCTGAATGGCTTTTTCAATAGCGCGATTTAGTTTAGGATCGTTTCCGATAATCTCAAATCGCTGTTTTATTGCTTGAACTGTTTCCATGTATGTTTTTGTTTCAAGTTTTGTTTGTTTCAGGTTTCAAGTTTCAAGTTACGCAAAGAACCTGAAACTTGAAACCTGAAACCTGAAATAACTTTTTTAATTCATTTCAGAATATCCAACAGCTTTTCCTTTTAATGTTCCTGATGTACAGCTTTCGATTTTGACATTTACAAAGTCTCCAATCTTGTAATTTTCTTTTGGGAAAACGACTGTAATACTTTGTGAATTTCTTCCTGAGAATTCTTCAGTTGATTTTTTAGAGACTTTCTCGACTAAAACTTCAACTGTTTGTCCTACGAATTCCTCACTGCGGAACCAGGCATGTTTTTGTTGTAAATCGACAATTTCCTGTAATCTTCTGGCTTTGGTTTCTTCTGCAACATCATCCTCCATTTTTCTTCCGGCCAAAGTTCCCGGACGCTCAGAGTAGGAGTACATATAACCGAAATTATACTTCACATATTCCATTAAACTCATAGTATCCTGGTGATCTTCTTCGGTTTCTGTAGGGAAACCGGCGATCATATCCTGCGAAATCGATGCGTTCGGAATGATAGCTCTGATTTTATCAATCAAAGTCATGTATTCTTCACGAGTGTGCAAACGATTCATTTCTTTTAAAATTCTGTTACTTCCCGACTGAACCGGTAAGTGAATGTGTTTGCAGATATTAGGGTGTTTTGCAATAACGTGCAATACACTTTCGTGCATGTCTTGTGGATTAGAGGTCGAAAATCGGATACGCATTTTTGGGAAACCAACGGCTACCATCTCCAGTAACTGATCGAAATCAACTGCTGTTGCTTTTTGCATTTCGGAGGCATTTACGAAGTCCTTCTTTAATCCGCCGCCGTACCAAAGGTAACTGTCGACATTTTGACCTAAGAGCGTAATTTCTTTAAAACCTTTGTCCCATAAATCCTGAATTTCATTCATGATACTCTGAGGTTCACGGCTGCGCTCACGTCCGCGTGTAAAAGGCACAACGCAAAACGTACACATATTATCACAGCCACGGGTAATCGAAACCAAAGCAGTAATACCATTACTCATCAAACGAACGGGTGAAATGTCTCCGTAAGTTTCTTCTTTTGATAAAATGACATTGATGGCGTCGCGTCCTTCTTCAACTTCTGCTAATAAATTCGGCAGATCCTTGTAAGCATCAGGTCCAACAACAAGATCGACTATCTTTTCTTCTTCTAAAAACTGACTTTTTAAACGTTCGGCCATACAGCCCAAAACGCCTACTTTCATTTTCGGATTGATGCGCTTTACCGCATTGTATTTTTCCAGACGTTTGCGAATAGTTTGTTCTGCCTTATCCCGAATCGAACAGGTATTTACCAGAACTAAATCGGCGTCTTCAAGAGTTTGTGTAGTATTAAAACCGTTTTCAGATAAAATGGAAGCTACAATTTCACTGTCCGAAAAATTCATCGCACAACCGTAACTTTCAATAAAAAGTTTTTTAGTATTCTCAGGTTTATTTTCCAAAACGAGGCTTTCACCTTGTTTGCTTTCCTCAATAATCTTTTCCATTGTATAATTTCAAAGTGCAAAGATAAGGGAAATGCCGTGAATCTGACAAGATGGCAGAGAAAAGATTTTAGATTTATGATTTTGTAATCTGTGAGCTGTGATCTGTGAGATGTGATCAACAATTAACAATTAACAATCAACAATCAACAATCAGCATCTGCAATCCAAAAAGTTATACCTATATATGTATAAAGTGAGATTACAGATAAATCTGCAATTTTAGGAAACATAATACTAAAATAACTCAAAAATGAGTTCGCGGAGTAGATATTTAAAAAAAATAGATACTTTTGTTGCAGAAAAATAGAGCAATGGCAAAGAATTTAGTAATAGTGGAGTCACCTGCAAAGGCGAAAACGATAGAGAAATTTTTGGGAAGTGATTTTCAGGTAGAGTCAAGTTATGGGCACATAGCCGACTTACCATCAAAGGAAATAGGAGTGGATGTTGAGAATGGTTTTAAGCCTAAATATGAAGTTTCTCCGGATAAAAAAGCCCTGGTAAGTAAGCTGAAAACACTATCTAAGAATGCCGAAATGGTTTGGTTAGCGAGCGATGAGGACCGCGAGGGGGAGGCTATTTCATGGCACCTGGCGGAAGAATTGAAACTGGATACCAAAAAAACCAAAAGAATCGTTTTTCACGAAATTACAAAGACTGCAATTCTTAAAGCAATCGACAATCCAAGAGAAATTGATTACAATCTGGTAAACGCACAACAGGCACGTCGTGTTTTGGATCGTTTGGTAGGTTACGAATTGTCTCCGGTATTATGGAGAAAAATTAAAGGAGGTTTGTCTGCAGGACGTGTGCAATCGGTTTCTGTGCGTTTGATTGTAGAGCGTGAACGTGAAATTCAAAATTTTAATGCAGTTGCAACTTATTCTATCGTTGCAGAATTTGTAAACGAGGCAGGTAAAGCTTTTAAAGCAAAATTGCCAAAGAACTTCAATACTAAAAAAGAAGCCGAAGATTTTTTAAATAAAAACATCGGATCTCAATATCAGGTAGCCGATTTAGAAACTAAACCTACCAAAAAATCACCAACAGCGCCTTTTACAACTTCAACGCTTCAACAGGAAGCAGCAAGAAAATTGTATTTGCCAGTTGGAATCACCATGCAGTTAGCACAGCGTTTGTACGAGGCCGGATTGATTACTTATATGAGAACGGATAGTGTGAACCTTTCAGCTGAGGCGATGAGTGCGGCTGAGGCTGAAATCATAAAATCATACGGAAAAGAATTTTCTAAGCCGAGAACTTTTGCCAACAAGAACAAAGGAGCGCAGGAAGCACACGAGGCTATTCGTCCTACTGATATGTCGCGCCATACCGTGAACATTGATCGTGATCAGGCGCGTTTGTATGATTTGATCTGGAAAAGAACCCTGGCTTCACAAATGAGTGATGCACAATTGGAAAGAACAAACGTAAAAATCGAAGCGAATAATCACGATGAGATTTTTACAGCTTCAGGAGAAGTTTTACTTTTTGAAGGATTCTTAAAAGTGTATCTGGAAGGACATGATGATGATGAGGAAGAACAAGAAGGGATGTTGCCAGCCTTAAAAGTAAACGAAAAATTAGCCAACAACTATATTACAGCAACCGAAAGGTATTCAAGGCCTCCGGCACGTTATACGGAAGCTTCACTGGTAAAAAAATTAGAGGAATTAGGAATTGGACGTCCGTCTACCTATGCACCAACGATTTCTACCATCATCAACAGAAATTATGTTGAAAAAGGAACTCTGGAAGGACAGGAGCGTAATTATACTCAGCTGACATTGCAAAATAGTAAAGTTGGAGAAAAACTGTTAAAAGAAAACACAGGTTCAGATAAAGGTAAATTAGTGCCTACAGATATCGGAACCATTGTTACTGATTTCCTGGTGAAAAACTTCGGAAACATTCTGGATTACAATTTTACAGCAAAAGTAGAACAGGATTTTGATGAAATTGCTGAAGGAAATATCGACTGGGCAACCATGATGCAGGAATTCTACAATAAATTCCATCCTAATGTAAAAGAAGTTGAGGCGAATGCTGAACGTGAAAGCGGGGAGAGAATTTTAGGAAAAGATGCTGACGGAAGACAGGTTTCGGTTCGTTTAGGAAAATTTGGACCAATGGCTCAGATTGGAGAAGCGGATGATGAAGATAAAAAGTTTGCCAGTTTAATGTCAGATCAGAATATTGGAAGTATTACACTGGAAGATGCTTTGAATTTGTTTTTACTTCCTAAAAGTTTAGGAGAATATAAAGGAGAAGAGGTTGAAGTAAATAACGGTCGTTATGGTCCTTATGTACGTCATGGCAGTGTTTTTATTTCATTACCAAGAGGAGAAGATCCTTTAAGTCTTTCTAAGGAAAGAGCTCAGGAACTGATTGACGAAAAAGCACTTGCTGATGCACCAATTGCGGTGTATAAAGGAGAGTCGGTTCAAAAAGGAGTGGGGCGTTTTGGTCCGTTTATCAAATGGAACGGTCTTTTTGTGAACGTGAGCAAGAAATATAATTTTGATAATTTATCTCAGGCAGATGTTGAAGAATTGATTGAAGATAAATTGCAAAAGAATATCGATAAAGTACTTCACAATTGGGAAGAAGAAGGGATTTTGGTTGAAAAAGCCCGTTGGGGTCGCTCTGTGATTACCAAAGGGAAAATCAAGATTGAACTTAGTAAAGATGTTGATGCTACAAAATTAACCTTAGCTGAAGTTCAGGAAATGATTGCCAAAAAAACACCGGCTAAAAAGACTCCGGCTAAGAAAACCGCAACTGCAAAGAAAACAACAACCGCAAAGAAAGCTCCGGCTAAAAAACCAGCTGCAAAAAAGAAATAAAAAATGGAATTTGATTTTCTAGAACCAGTTAACGAAGGAATTTTAAAATTTATTAATTCGTTGTCTTCACAGGAGCTGGGTAGTAAGATAGTTTTACATACTCAGGATCAGTTTCCGGATATTAGCAAAATAACCATTGCCGTTATTGGAGTTCTGGAAGATCGTCGTAATAACGATGCTGTGAATGTGGTCAATCTAAATGCGGTTCGTAAAAGACTTTACAGCATGTTTCCGGGTAACTGGGATGCTTCGATTGCAGATTTAGGAGATATTTTGGCGGGTGATTCTGTAACGGATACTTATTTTGCTTTAAAGAAGGTGACTTCTGCCTTGATTAAAAATAAAGTGATTCCTATAGTTATTGGAGGTTCACAGGATTTGACCTATGCTTTGTATCGTGCCTATGACGATTTGGAGCAAATGGTAAATATGGTTGCGGTAGATAATAAGTTTGATTTTGGTAAAGAGAATGAAACGGTTTCGGCTAATTCTTATTTGACTCAAATTATTATCGATGAGCCTAATAATCTTTTTAACTACTGTAATATAGGGTATCAAACTTATTATAATTCACAGGAAGAAATCGATCTGATCGAAAAGCTCTTCTTTGATGCGTATCGTTTGGGTGAAATTTCAAATAATATTGCTTTAGCGGAGCCTGTTTTCAGGGATGCCGATTTAGTTAGTATTGATTTGAATTCGGTAAAATCATCGGCTTCAGGAAACATGATTTCATTTGAGCCAAACGGTTTCAATGGAAAAGAAATATGTTCGTTAGCCCGATATGCGGGAATTAGTGATAAAGTTTCCTGTTTCGGAATTTTCAACCATAATAGTACAAGCCCGGAGGCGGCTATTATTGCACAAATCGTGTGGTATTTTATCGAAGGATATCACTATCGTTCTAGAGAATATCCATTTGGTAGTAGAGCAACGTACTTAAAATATATTGTTCCTCTGGAAGACGAAGAATTGATTTTTTATAAAAGCGATAAGACCGATCGTTGGTGGATCGAAATCCCGTTCGAATCGAACGGTCACAATAAATTAAAACGAAATACGTTATTACCGTGTTCATACGATGAGTATTTATCTGCTTGTAATCAGGAATTGCCTGAAAGATGGTGGAAAGCGCAACGAAAAAATGCTTTATAAAATGAAATTTCAACAGAAATCTTAATTTTTTAGCATATTAAAAATACCGTTAAGTAGTATTAGTAGGAAAATAAATATTAAGTTTTATAAATTGCGTTTTACGTCGATTTTTTGCGCTAGTTTATCGATGAAATATTTTTTTTTTATTTTATTTAACATTATTTTTGACCAATAAAATAAATTTCGCAACTAGTATTGTTTTTTAGATAAATAATAAATACGTTTACGGACTTATAATAATGAATAGATAATCCCAAATTTATATGAAGAAGTTTATTGCATTTGCAACAATGTTAACACTAGTAATCGGCTGTGGTAAGTCAGGTGACAAAGGTGAGTTAGTTGGTGTTACAGGAGGTAAATGGCATCCTGAGAAGCCTTATGGAATGACATTAGTTCCTGGTGGATCTTTTATTATGGGTAAATCAGATGCTGATTTAGCTAATGTGGAGGATGCTCCTACCAGAACGGTAACGGTTCGTGCATTTTATATGGATGAAACGGAGATCACCAATAGTGAGTACCGTCAATTTGTAGACTGGGTAAAAGATTCTACAATGAGAGTTCGTTTAGCAATTTTGGCCGATATGACAGGACAAAAACCTGCTGGAGACTCTAAAGGTAAAAAAGGCGGCAGTATTGCTGATTATGCATTTAATGATTCAGATCCGGAGAAAATGACGGCATATGATAAATATATGTATGATAACTACTACAGCGTAGGAACAAAAGATGATCCGTATGCAGGTAGAAAATTAAACAAAAAAGTGAAGTTAATTAAGGATACAAAAGCGTATCCGGATGAGTACTATACTGAGGTAATGGATTCTATGTATTTGCCAATTGAAGAGTCATACAATGGCTTAAGAACAATTGATGTAAACAAATTGAAATTCCGTTATTCATGGATGGACATTCAGGCTGCAGCGAAAGCTAAAGTTGGTAAAAGAAAAGACTTCGTTAAAACAGAGCAAGTTAGCGTATATCCTGACACAACCGTTTGGATTAAAGATTTCGCTTACTCTTATAATGAGCCAATGCACAATGATTATTTCTGGCATAAAGCTTACGGAGATTATCCTGTAGTGGGTGTAACCTGGAAACAGGCAAAAGCATTCTGCGCATGGAGAACTTTGAACAAAAACAGTTACATTAAATCTAAGAAAAAAGGACGTGACTTAGTAAACTCTTTCAGATTGCCAACAGAGGCAGAGTGGGAGTATGCTGCAAGAGGAGGTCTGGAATCAGCTACTTACCCTTGGGGAGGTCCTTATACAAAAAGCGACAGAGGTTGTTTCTTAGCAAACTTCAAACCAAGCAGAGGAGATTATGCTGCTGATGAGGCGTTGTACACCGTTGAAGCTAAATCTTACGAAGTGAATGGTTATGGTTTATACAACATGGCAGGAAACGTTTCTGAGTGGACCGATTCAGCTTACAATCCAAATGCATACGAATATGTTTCTACAATGAATCCAAACGTAATTGACGGAAACAACCAAAGAAAAGTGGTTCGTGGAGGTTCTTGGAAAGACGTTGCTTATTTCCTACAGGTAAGCACACGTGATCACGAATATGCTGATTCTGCAAGAAGTTATATTGGTTTCAGAACTGTACAAGATTACATGGGAACTCAGGCGACTGGAAGCGGAAAAAAAAGAAAGTAAATAATTAAAATCAAATTCATAACCAAATCAAATCTATTTTAAATTAAAACCTAAAAAAAAGTATTATGGCATTATTAAGTAAAAAAGCAATGAATTTCGCTTATGGTATGGGAGCGGCAGTAGTAATTATTGGAGCTTTATTCAAAATTACTCACTTTGAAATTGGACCATTAACAGGAACTGTGATGTTATCAGTTGGATTGGTAACTGAGGCGGTAATCTTTGCTCTTTCTGCTTTCGAACCAGTTGAAGACGAATTAGACTGGACTCTTGTTTACCCTGAATTAGCAAACGGTCAGGCTAGAAAAAAAGCTGACAAAGTTGAGACTACAACTGACGCCCAAGGATTGTTGTCTCAAAAATTAGATGCAATGTTGAAAGAAGCTAAAATTGACGGTGAGTTAATGTCAAGCTTAGGAAACAGCATCAAAAACTTCGAAGGAGCTGCAAAAGCAATTTCTCCAACAGTAGATTCTATTGCAGGACAAAAGAAATATGCTGAAGAAATGTCTATGGCTGCTGCACAAATGGAATCATTAAACAGCTTATACAAAGTACAATTAGAAAGTGCTTCAAGAAATGCACAAGCAAACAGCGAAATTGCTGAAAATGCTTCTAAATTAAAAGAACAAATGCAATCTATGACTGCAAACATTGCTTCATTAAACAGTGTTTACGGTGGTATGCTTTCTGCAATGAGTAACAAAGGATAATTAGTTTTTGACTATTATATTAAATTTATTAATAAGAACTAATTAGAAAAAATGGCAGGAGGAAAATTAACCCCTAGACAGAAGATGATTAACCTGATGTATCTGGTTTTCATCGCAATGTTGGCAATGAACGTATCAAAAGAAGTAATTTCAGGTTTTGGTTTATTTAACGAAAAATTTGAAGCTTCTAATACAACAGCAATTACAAATAATACCTCTTTATTAACAGCTTTAGATCAAAAAGCAGCTGAGGCAAAAGGAGAATTTGCTATCGCTGCAGAAACAGCTCATAAAATTGAAGCAATTTCAAAAGATTTTTACGCTTATATCGGAACTTTAAAAGCACAATCTGTTAAAGGATTTGAAGCGGATAAAGAAACAGGTAAGTTGCCTTATGAATCTATGGACAGAGGAGATAATATCGATAACTGGTTTACAGGAGACGGATATACTGCTAAAGGTAAAGAGATCATAGCAAGAATCGAGAAATATAAAGCTGATATTAAAGCTACTTTAGGATCAGATAAAAAATACGCTAACATTATTGCGGAAGTAAATCAAAAATTTGATGTTTCTGATGTAAAAAACAAAGACGGTATAAAAGAAAAATACTTAGCTTATCATTTTAAAGGTTTCCCTGCAATTGCTTCAGCTGCAAAACTTTCAGCTTGGCAAAATGACGTTACAAAAGTGGAAACAGATGTTTACAACAGTGCATTAGGAAAAGCGGCTGTTGCTGCTGCTTCTTATAGCAACTACCAAGCGATTGTTGTTTTAGACAAAAACGCTTACTTCCAAGGAGAAAAAGTTACTGGTAAGGTAGTTTTAGGACGTTATGACGAAAACACAAAACCAACTTCATTCCAAGGTCCAGGACAAATCGTTAACGGACAGGCGGTTATCTCATTAACTGCCGGAGGTGTTGGAGAGCAAAACATTAACGGACAATTTACTTTCTTAGAAGATGGTAAAAATATTCCACTTAAATTTGCTGGAAAATATGTTGTAGTACCAAGACCAAACTCTGCTACAATCTCTGCTGATAAAATGAACGTAGTATATAGAGGAGTTGTTAACCCAATCTCTGTATCATTTGCTGGTGTTGATGCTAACAAAATTGTAGCAAGCGCTCCAGGATTAGCTTCAGCGGGTAAACCAGGAAAATACAACATGAACCCAGGTTCAGGTACTGAAGCAACCATTTCTGTTACTGGTACATTACCAAACGGAGATAAAGTTACAGATAAGAAAACATTCAGAATTAAAGGTATTCCTGGACCAACAGGTACAATTAGAGGGGAAATGGGTGTTGTTAAAGGACCTAAATCTAACTTAGAAATTGCTACTATTGGTGCTAAATTACTTGATTTTGATTTTGAAGTTGGTTTAGATGTTGTTGGATTTAACTTAAAAATCGCAGGACAGCCTACAGTGGTTGTTAACGGTAACAGATTAAATGCACAATGTAAATCAGTTCTTGCAAGAGCTGGAAAAGGAGACCAGGTTACTATTTCTGAAATTAAAACTAAACTTGTTGGAGCTGGTAGTTACTTATTGCCAAGAACTGCTCCGGTAATTTACGAAATACAATAATAAAGTAGATAAAACTACAATTCAATATCTTATAATGATATCATGATGAAAGTAAGAAATTTTTTAATAGCTATTGTTTCTATCGCTGGAGGTTTTTCTTCTTATGCGCAATCGAATTTGCTTAATGCAAAAACACCTGATCAGATAGGACTTAAGACTCCTGCGCAACTTATTTCTGATAACGATAAGCCTTTAGCTTATGGTTATGTAGATGATAGAGATATCTTAATGGGAAAAACTACTTGGGAAATCATTGATTTAAATGAAAAAATCAACTTTCCGATGTACTTTCCGGTTGATACGGCTAATATTGGTTCTGACAGACGTTCACTTTATGACGTTTTGACGAAGGCTGTTAAAAACGGCAAAATAACTGAAGTGTACAGCGACAGTTATTTCAATACTAAAAAATCTTTGAAAGATATTCAGGGTGCATTATCTCGTATTGATACAACAGATGCAGGTAGAGAATTAATCAACCAATATCCGGACGACTATAAAACACGTGTAGTGAAGAAAAAAGTAGTTACGGGTACAGGTAAGAAAAAAGTAGTTTCGTATGTGGATGAAACTGTTGGGCCAACAAGAACGGTACCAGCGGAATATATCCTGAAACAAGACTTAACTGCTGCAGATGTTACACAGTATAAAATTAAAGGATACTGGTATTTTGACAAACGTCAGAGTGAATTGAAATATCGTTTACTTGGAATTTGTCCAGTAACTCCGGATGTTTACACGATGAACAGTGACGAAAAGGATTATATCGAGTTATTTTGGGTTTTCTTCCCTAATGCCAGAGAGGCACTTCACGAAGCAAAAGCATTTAACGACAGTAATTCTGCACTTCCAATTTCATTCGATCAGATCTTAAATTCAAGACGTTTCAATGCTGTTGTTTATAAAGAAGAAAACTTGTACGGAGATCGTGAGATCAAAGATTACATGAAAGACAACGCACAAAACCAATTGTTAGAATCTGAAAGAGTAAAAGAGAAGATTCGTAACTTCGAGCAAGATATGTGGAACTACTAAGTATCTGAATAACAATATATCAAAAACTCTTACTACATTTGTAGTAAGAGTTTTTTTTTGTCCATTAATAAAAGAATTAATTACTCAGTCCGGAGGGATTGGAATTTCTTTTATAAGTTGTTTGGGGTGCCTTTATGGTGCTCTTATCGGGTTTTTTGGTAGATGTAGGAAAAAGAATAATAAATAGCATAAGTTTACGTTCAATAGATTTTAATCGTCTCATTATGAAAATAAGAAAGTTTTTAATCGTTATTGTTGGAGTTATCGGAAGTTTTAGTTCTATAGCACAATCAAATTTACTGAATGCAAAAACAGCAGATCAGATTGGGATAAAGAAGGCGTCTCAGATTGCTGCAGACAATGATAAACCTTTGTCCTATGGTTATGTAGATGATCGGGATGTTTTGATGGGAAAAACGACCTGGGAGATTATTGATTTAAATGAAAAAATAAACTTTCCTTTATATTTCCCGGTAGATACAGCCAATATTGGTTCGGACAGACGTTCGCTTTACGACGTTTTAACCAGAGGAATAAAAGCGGGTAGAATCACGGAAGTGTATGCCGACAGTTACTTTAATACTAAGAAATCACTTAAAGACATTCAGGGCGGACTATCGCGTGTCGACACTACGGATGCCGGTAGGGAGTTAATCAACCAGTACCCGGACGACTACAAAACACGTGTGGTCAAGAAAAAAGTAGTTACCGGAACAGGTAAGAAAAAAGTAGTGACTTATGTTGATGAAACAGTTGGCCCGACCAGAACGGTGCCGGCAGAGTATATTTTGAAACAGGATTTAACGGCAGCTGATGTAACGCAGTATAAACTAAAAGGATATTGGTATTTTGACAAACGTCAAAGCGAATTGAAGTATCGCTTACTCGGAATTTGTCCGGTAACACCCGATGTTTATACCATGAATAGTGATGAGAAGGATTATATCGAGCTGTTTTGGGTTTTCTTCCCCAATGCGCGGGAAGTGTTAAATGAGGCGAAAGCATTTAATGATAGTAATTCTGCACACCCTATCTCGTTTGATCAGATTTTAAATTCGAGACGTTTTAATTCGATTATCTATAAAGAAGAAAATGTATATGGAGATCGTGAAATTAAAGACTACATGAAAGATAACGCACAAAAGCAGCTGTTAGAATCTGAACGGGTAAAAGAAAAGATTCGTGACTTCGAACAGGATATGTGGAGCTATTAAGGATATCGTAACATTATACCAAAAACTCTTACTACATTTGTGGTAAGAGTTTTTTTTATTTTACCCTATTACACATGTTGGATTATATAATCGTCGGATCTGGATTGGCTGGAATTTCATTTGCTGAAATTGCGCTTAAAAACAATAAGTCTATAGTCGTTATAAGTGACGAATCGCAAAATTCATCAAGAGTTGCCGGAGGCTTGTACAATCCGGTGATTTTAAAACGCTTTAGCGAGGTTTGGAAAGCGGAGGAGCAGCTGTCCTTAATGGACGAATTTTATGAAACCCTTGAAGGTAAATTGAAAACCAAGGTAAATTTTAAACTTCCAATTTTAAGAAAATTTTTTTCCATAGAAGAACAAAATAATTGGTTCTCGGCTTCAGATAAACCACTTTTAGCGCCATTTCTTTCTACCAAATTAATCTTTAAAAAATACAGCGGTATTGAATCTCCATTTGATTATGGCGAAGTTTTGCATACCGGTTATGTGGATACCGCGCTTTTATTGGACAAATACCACGAATACTTACTTCAGAATAAAATATTCCTTCAGGAGTCATTTGAGCATGCACAACTGATTATTCATGAAGATTTTGTTCAGTATAAAGATTATCGGGCCAAACATATTGTTTTTGCGGAGGGCTTTGGCTTGCATGCTAATCCATTTTTTCAGGATTTGCCGTTAGACGGGACTAAAGGAGAGCTTTTTGTGATCAAAGCACCAGATCTTGATTTGGATGTGATCGTAAATACCAGCGTCTTTATTTTGCCTTTAGGGTATGATTTGTTTAAAGTTGGTGCAACCTACAATTGGAAAGACAAGACCGATGCGCCAACAGAAGAAGGAAGAACAGAGCTAATGGATCGTATAAAGGAAATTATCAGTTGTGACTTTGAAATTGTTTCGCATTTTGGCGGAGTGAGACCAACTGTACGCGACCGAAGACCCATGATAGGAACGCACCACCAGTACAAATCCCTGCATCTTTTAAATGGCTTAGGGACACGCGGCGTTATGCTCGGACCGGCAATGGCCAAAGATTTGTTTGATTATATCGAAAACCAGCAAGCCTTAGATCCGACAATTGATATTCATCGTTTTTATAAAAAAAGAAAATAGTCTTATTCTTTTCCTGCGTTGGGATCGTAAGAAACAAACATGTTGATGTACAGGTTTCTGGAAAGCCTTAAAACAAACGGAAACAATAGGATTAAAGTGATAACAATGGTCAGGAAAGATTCTTCAATTGAAGTTTTAAAAAACACAAATGAAACAATAAAAGCTGCAATTCCTACGGCAACATTTAAGCCATAACTCACATACATTGCACCATAAAAAAACGACGGTTCAATCTGGTACTTTAATCCGCAGTGACTGCAATTTTCGTTCATTTTAAGAACCTTGGTCAAATGCAGCGGATTTCGGTCTGAATACATACTTTCTTTCTGGCATCTCGGGCAGCTTCCTGTTAGTATACTGTTTAGTTTGGATCCTTTTTTTAACATGGTTGCAATTCAATTAGGTGTTGAAGTTATAGCGAATCATTTTCTGTTTTTAGTGTGAAGTTTTTTGACACTGAGAAAAAATATTCAAAATTTATCTTACAAAGAAGAGTGAAGCAAAGATACTATTTTAGTTTGTATTTTTCGGCATAAAGCAAGCTATGACTTGTTATGACTGCCAGATGCGGTTTTTTTGAGCAACCAAACTCAATTTGTTAATAAATATTTTCGGTTTTACGGAAACCCACATTTTTACTTAGCTTGCTTTTTGTATCATTGTATGTTTTATTTTTTTTTTAAAGGCATCTTAACGACAGTAAATTTAAAGAAAAGGCAAAAAAAGACATCGGTTTATCAAAGAGTATTATTGGGTTAGGCTGGGGCTAAATGAGGAGGCAGGGTCTGATTTTGATTTGGAGACTTCGGTTATAACAATCAATAATAAGAAAGTTAAGGGATAAATTATAATAAACAGGTATTTCTGTAAGCATTTTAAAAAGCATTCATTTGAAAATAGAGTATAAAAAATATACCCATATCTCTTTCGATTTATGGCTGACATTGATAAAATCCAATCCGGAATTTAAGAAAAAAAGGAATTTATTATTTAAAAATTTCTTTGAAATCGATAGTACGATGAATAAGGTAAGCGAGGTAGTAAGGTACTATGATGTTTTGGGTAATAATATTAACGAAAAAACAGGATTGAATATAGATACGTATGAACTTTATTATCTAATTTTAAGCGCGCTGCAAGTTGATATTGCTAAATTTGATACCGATAAATTAAGTCAGTTTTACGAAGAAACAGCTGCTTTATTTATGGAGTATAAACCAGAATTGATTTTCCCGGATACAAAGAAATTATTTCAGGAAATGACAAATGAAGATAAGTCTATTAATATCTTAAGTAATACCGCTTTTATTAAAGGCAGAACCTTAAGAAAGTTATTGGCACATTATGAATTGACAGATTATTTTAAGTTTCAGATTTACTCTGACGAAGTTGGATTTTCAAAACCAAACAATGAAATTTTTCAATTGGTTTTTGACGAGATTAATACCTTTAAAAGTGCACAAAAAAAAGAGATATTGCACGTTGGAGACAATAGTGTTGCCGATTATAATGGCGCAATTCGTTTTGGATTTGATGCGCATCTATTAAAAATATAAAAGTGAATAAAAGTTACAGCTTACACAAGATTCTTGACAGCGATAATTGTCCGTTTAGAGAACAGGAATACAGTAAATTTAAATTTGGAGACAAATCATATGCAGAGCAATTTGCAAAAGATTTGTTTGAAGGTTTTGTAAAACAATTTGGAGAATTGCTGTTATCGTCAGATCAGGAAATTGTTATTCTGCCAAGTCCATACCTGTCTATACCTACAGCTTCTAATTTTTTATGTTCTTACTTTAAAAAAGAACTGAATAGTTTCCTCTTTAAGAATGGTAAAAAGACCAGTATAGAATCAAAAATCTACAGAAATCAAACCTATGTTACAGATTACGGGAATTTAGATTTCGAGGAAAGAGTGAAGTTAATTTCGAACGATACCTACTATATCGACCGCAATTTTATAAATGGAAAGCTTTGCATTTTTGTTGATGATATTAAAATTACGGGCAGTCACGAACATACTGTGAATAAAATTCTAAATCAATACAATGTAAATGGAGATTTTGTTTTTGTGTATTTCGCAGAACTTGTGAATAAAGACATTCATCCTAAAATTGAAAACCACTACAACTACTATGCGGTTAAAAATGTTGAAGATATTGTTGAGATTATAAACAGTCCTTCTTTTCAATACAATACCCGAATCGTCAAGTTTATTTTAAGTTTAAATGAAGAGCAGTTTAGGTATTTGGCAGAAAATATTTCAATCGAAAAAACGAATGACTTATTTCATCTGGCAATAAGCAATAATTATCATCAGATTTTAGAGTATCAATCAAACATTAATGTAATAAAAATAGATTAAAACTATGGCTATCAATTTACAAAAAGGACAACGTGAAAACATAAATGCACCCAAATTTACCATTGGTTTAGGATGGGATACTAACAGCAGCAGTACAGGATCGGGTTTTGATCTTGATGCGTCGGTATTTATTTTGGGAGACAATAAAAAAATAATATCAGATTCACATTTTGTTTTTTATAACAATCTGAAATCACCAGACGATGCGATAATACACACAGGCGATAATTTAACTGGAGACGGAGACGGTGATGACGAGCAGATAAAAATTGATTTGACTAAAATCAATTCGGCAGTAAAAGATATTTGTGTTGTAGTAACCATTCATGATGCTGAAAACAGAAGACAAAATTTTGGTCAGGTTAGAAACTCTTTCATTCGTATTGTAGACGAAAGCAACAACAGTGAGTTGGTTAAATACGAGTTAGAAGAAGATTTTTCAATAGAAACAGCTGTAGAATTCGGAAGAATTTACAACAAAGACGGGCAATGGAAATTTGAAGCTATTGGCGTTGGAATGAAAGGCGGATTAGAAGATTATTTAAATAAATACAATTAAAAAGATATGGCAATTAATTTAGAAAAAGGACAACGTATCAGTCTTGAAAAAAGCAACGGTACAAAATTACAAAATATTTGTGTTGGTGTAAACTGGGGAGCAATTGAGAAAAAAGGCTTTTTCGGAACCAAAAAAGAAGCAGTAGATTTAGATGCAAGCTGTGCAGTTTATGACGACAAAAAAAATCATATTGACTCCGTAAATTTTAGAAAATTATTATCAAACGATCGTGCGATCAAGCACAGTGGTGACGATTTAACAGGAGATTTAAATGGTGATGACGGTTTGGATAATGAGGTAATTACTTTAGACTTTTCGCAATTATCACCGGCTGCCAATCATGTTGCCTTTTTTATAAATAGTTTCAGAGGACAGGATTTTAAAGACATTCCTTTTGCGTCTATCAGAATTTATGAAGGAACACCAACAAAAGTAAGCCAGGAATTTGCCCGTTACGATGTAGCAAATGATGCTTCTTTTGCCGGAAATGTTTCTATGGTTTTAGGTGTTTTTTATAAAAGAAACGGAGATTGGAAATTTAGTGCAATTGGAACACCAACTAATGATAAAAAGTTGGAGCAGACTATCGTTACTATTCAACAAAACCATCTATAAATAAATTATGTCAGAAAATCAATTAGTTGCTCAAGAGAATACTGCATTGATTGATAAGGATGGAAATGTAAACTTAACTTCAATTTCTGAAACGGAAGTTAATAGTTACAAGTCGATCTCAAATCAGTTAAATGAAAATGATACGAATTCAATCTTGAATTATGGAGCTGATATCCAAAATTCGATTGCGAAGCAAAGTGATACTTTTTTAACCAATGTCAGAACTTATAACTCAGGTGAAGTTGGTACGTTGATAAATGACTTGCTTACCGAGTTAAATTATGTTGATGTTGATCAGTTGGATCAGGGACCGTTTAAACGATTCCTTTCTAAAATTCCGATTCTGAACAAATTGGTAGTCGATGTAAAAAAATTATTCCAGC
Organism: Flavobacterium sp. T12S277; assembly: GCF_048514875.1. Classification (NCBI taxonomy): domain Bacteria; kingdom Pseudomonadati; phylum Bacteroidota; class Flavobacteriia; order Flavobacteriales; family Flavobacteriaceae; genus Flavobacterium; species Flavobacterium sp. T12S277. Next base: position 44,273 of record NZ_JBLYEG010000006.1, read on the forward strand.
AATACGATAAGATTACTGTAAATATTGATAAAATCAGTAATAAAGTAAAGGCAGGAATGATCAATTCTGTAAAAGATAACAGTGCCCTTCAAACCATGTTTGACGGAAATGTGAATCTTATTAAAGAGATGGAAAAACACATTATTGCAGGACAAATTCGATTTAAAGAATTAGGTGAAGAGCTTGCTGTAATGGAAGGTAATCCGGCGCAATACCAGGATTATCAAATTTCAGATAAAAGAAACTTTATCAATCGTCTGGACAAACGTCTGGCCGATATGAAAATTGTTCGTTTTATTATGTTGCAGTCTTTGGCGCAGATTCGTGTGGTACAAAACAACAATACTTCTATTGCCGAAAAAGCACAGTCGATTTTGACAACCACCATGCCGGTTTGGAAAAATCAATTAACGCTTGCGGTTGCTTTACAAAGACAAAAACAGAATATTGAAGTACAGCGAAGAGTATCTGAAACAACAAATACTATCTTGCAGAAAAATGCTGAAATGCTAAAACAAAACAGTATTGAAGTAGCAAAAGAAAATGAAAATACAGTGGTATCTCTTGAGACTTTAAAAATGACAACAAAATCATTGATTGATACGTTGACAGAAGTAAAACAAATTCATGAGCAAGGTACTGAAACCAGAAGACAGCTTGATGCAGGATTACAAAGTCTTGAAGTTGAACTAAAAAAAGGTGTGATAAGTTAATTGAACAGAAATCAGTTAAATGCAAGAGGAAGAGGAACGGTTTGTTCAAATAATAAAAGATAGTAATAGAAAACTTGTGATTTTAGAATTGTTATCCAATTTCTTTAGTCACAAGGATTTTGTTGGTGTTTTAATAAAAACAAGAATTATTCATGCTCTTTTTGAAAACAATAAAACATTAGACATAAATAAACTTGAACTCTTTCACATACAGTTTACAAGTAGTTTTATTGAATTGTTTCAGAAATTAAAAAAATCGAAAGAACAGCAGTATCTTTTGATTTCTGATGAGATTTATATCAATGAAGATATGATAATCAAATTAGAATCAGAAATTGGAGAATCCGGATTTGCAGAAAAAGCAAAGGCACATGCAAAAAATATGTCCGGAAAAATTGAAGAACTCTATGGTATGTTTGCCAATGAAAGCTCCGATTTTTTTAATTGGAACGAAATTATAAGTTTTTCAGACCGTGTCAAACAAGAATATTATCGGGAGATCACAGTTGAAGAATATGAAAAAATAGCCTCTTTAGATAAGAAGTGGTATGAAAATAAACAGGTAAAATTTGAAAAGAAACTTTTAGGAAGACTGAATATCCTGAAATTTAAAATTAAATTTTTGTGTGGACTGGTTTGCAATAATGAAGTTATTGAGGTATTCGAATTTAGAGACACTAATGATAGATTTATTTTTTTAGTGAATGAAAAAGTATTTTACTTTTTAGAGGAGTCAACGGCAAAAGAGCTTAATCTTGCTAAAAATGACTCCGTAAAAGGGGAGATTATCACACAGCTAAAAGAAAAAAATACAGCATTAACAGTCGAATTGAGTACCATAAAAACATCATTTCCAGAAAATGTGAATGGTGTATTGGGAGAATATTTGAATAAAATTTCATCTATAGATTTTATTGAAGATCTTCAAAATGTAGATGAGCAAACCAATATTTTAAAAACAATGTTAAATATTAATATTAAATAAAAGAAAAATAAAATGGCAATTAATTTAGAAAAAGGTCAAAGACAGAGTATTGAGGCACCAAAATTTATTGTTGGACTTGGCTGGGATAGTAATTCAAGCAGTACAGGAGAAGGTTTCGATTTGGATGCTTCTGTTTTTTTAGTCGGTGCTAATGGAAAAATTCCTAATGACAACCATTTTGTTTATTATAATAATTTGAAATCACCTGATGGTGCTGTAACACATACCGGCGATAATTTGACCGGAGCAGGAGACGGGGATGATGAAAAAATTCAGATCGATTTGTCTACAGTATCACCGGATGTAAATGAAATTTGCTTTGTTGTAACCATTCATCATGCGGATACCAAAAGACAAAATTTTGGTCAGATAAGAAATTCATTTATCAGAATTATTGATCAGACCAATACAGAATTAGTGAAGTACGAGCTTGATGAAGACTTTTCTATTGAAACAGCTGTTGAGTTTGGAAGACTTTACAAACGAAACAATGAATGGAAGTTTGAAGCTGTAGGAATTGGAATGAAAGGCGGTTTGCAAGATTATTTGAATAAATACAATTAATAAAAAACAATGGCAATTAATTTAATCAAAGGGCAAAAAATTGATTTGATAAAATCAAGTGGTGAATCATTAACCAATTTTTGCGTTGGTGTAAACTGGGGCGTAATTGAAACAAAAGGATTCCTTGGGCTGTCAAAAAACGTCGTAGAAATTGATTTGGATTTGAGTTGTGTACTGATTGATGATCAGAACAAACTTTGCGATCATTTGTACTCTCCTTTATACAAAGTAGAAGCTTTGCAGCAGTTTGGCCTTACAAAAGGAAAATTGTTAAGTACTGATGGAGCTTTAAAGCACACCGGTGATGACCTTGCAGGTGACAAAGGTGGAGATGACGGTTTAGATAATGAGATTATTACAGTTGACCTTTCTAAAGTTGATGCCAAAGTGAATCAGATATTTTTCTTTTTAAATAATGCAGGAAAAGAGGATTTTTCTAAAATTCCTTACGCGAAAATCAGAATGTACGAAGGTACTCCAACCAACGTAGTTTCAGAATTTGCTTCTTACAACGTTTCTGCTGATTCAAAATATGTAAACAAGCGTTCTATCATTATGGGAAAATTATACAAACATAATGGAGAATGGAAATTCAGCGCAATTGGCGATCCAACAGCTGATACATTTTTAGGACAGACGATTCAAAAAATACTTCAGTCTTATCTGTAATGGAAATTTTTTTAACAGTCAAAATTGAAAGAATCTGCACGACTGCTTGCGGAGCTGTATGAGATTGTATCGAAAAAGATGTAATGCAGTGGAGCAATACTATATGTCATCAAAAATGATATGTTTTTGATGATGTAAATACTCTAAGGTGCCTATTTTATATATCCTTGGTTTATGACGATCAGTACTTGTTTCAATGGCAGGGAAATCGTAATATTGCCCGCCGAAAGTTAACTTCACTAAAAGATTTTACCAAAGACAAAGAAATTCCTATTGGAGCAATGATAGAGCTGAATGACAAAAAATCTTTCACAAGAAGCAGCAGCAAGAATTATCAGAATTATAAATGCCAATCAATAAATTTTAAACTAACCTAATTAATATTCAAAATGAATCAACACCTTATTTTTTCAGAACACCCGGGATTAATAATCGTTTTTGCGATCGCAATAGTGATTATGCTTTTACTGGATTTGGGAATTTTTAGTAAAAAAAGCCATGAAGTAAGCAACAAAGAAGCAGTAACCTGGTCATTAGTATGGATTAGTTTAGCGATGATTTTTAGTGGTTTGGTTTATTATTTTGCAGGACCGGCGAAATTTTACGAATTTCAGTCGGCTTACTGGATTGAGAAAGCACTTTCTGTAGACAACCTTTTTGTATTTATATTAGTATTCAAGTTTTTTGATGTAGCCAACCAAAACAAACACAAAGTTTTATTTTGGGGTATTATCGGAGCATTGGTTTTGAGAGCTATCTTTATCTTTTCGGGCGCTTTTTTAATCGAACTTACTTATTTAAACAAGCTTTTAAGCCTGGTTGGAATTGAAGGTTTCAAATACGATATCAATTTAATTATGACGGCTTTCGGACTGTTTTTGGTCTATGCAGGAATCAAATCATGGTCTGCCGGTGATGATGACGATGAAGAGGATTATAACAATACCAGAGGAGCAAGATTAATCAGAAAGTTTTTTAGCGTTAGCGATAAATACGACGGAGATAAATTCTTTACATTCGAAAACGGAAAAAAACTGGCAACACCACTTTTAGTAGTAGTAGCAGTAATTGAATTTACCGACTTATTGTTTGCAGTAGATTCTATACCGGCAATTTTCGCCATTTCAAATGATCCGTTCATTCTTTATACGTCTAACATTTTTGCTATTTTAGGGCTTAGAGCTTTGTTCTTTTTATTGGATAACTTCATTCACTTGTTCAGTAAATTGCAGTATGGTTTAGCTATTATTCTTTCATTTATTGGAGTAAAAATGATTATTTCTCCATTTTATCATATCGAATCGGTGTATTCATTACTTGTAATTGGTGGGATTCTGGCAATTTCGGTAATTGCATCGGTGATGTTACCAGAGCCAAAAGAGGCATAAGGAATACAATAAATGATATATTAAACGGATAAAGGCCTTTCAGACTTTTATCCGTTTTTTTTATGAAAATGCCTTGTACCATTTGTTTTTAAAACGACAGTCGAAACTTAAATTAATTGTCATACTTTTGCACTTTCAAAAAGTAAAGTAAATAAGGTACTTAAAGCCTTTACTGCTTGCAACAATAGTTACACATTATGCTTAATATACACAATCTTTCGGTTTCTTTTGGAGGAACATATTTATTTGAAGAAGTTACTTTCCGTTTGGGAGCTGGCGACCGCGTAGGTCTTGTTGGTAAAAACGGAGCGGGTAAATCTACAATGCTTAAAATGTTAGCAAGAGATTTTGCTCCTGATTCCGGGGTTATTTCCCAGGAAAAAGATATCCGAATGGGGTTCTTGCGTCAGGATATTGATTTTGAACGCGGTAGAACAGTGTTGGAAGAAGCGTATGAAGCCTTTACAGAAATTAAAATTGTAGAGAAAAAACTAGAAGAAATCAATCATCAATTGGTTACCAGAACCGATTATGAAAGTGAAGAATATGGCCAGATCATCGAAGATTTATCTGATTACACGCATCGTTTTGACCTTCTTGGAGGTTATAACTATGTAGGAGATACAGAGAAAATTCTTTTAGGATTGGGTTTCAAAAGAGAAGTTTTTAATAACCAAACCGAAACATTTTCGGGAGGTTGGAGAATGCGTATTGAGTTGGCTAAACTGCTACTGCAATCCAATGATGTATTGCTTCTGGATGAGCCAACCAATCACCTGGATATTGAGAGTATCATTTGGTTGGAGAGCTTCCTTCGTAACTATCCGGGAGTTGTGGTGATCGTATCGCACGATAAAATGTTCCTTGATAATGTAACCAATCGTACGATAGAAATCTCTTTGGGGAAAGCCTATGATTTTAATAAGCCGTATTCGCAATATTTAGAATTGCGTCATGAAATTCGTGAAAAGCAATTGGCAACTCAAAAGAATCAGGCGAAGAAGATTGAAGAAACTGAAAAATTAATCGAAAAGTTCCGAGCAAAAGCTTCCAAAGCTTCGATGGCACAATCGTTAATTAAAAAGTTAGACAAAGTAGAAAGAATCGAAGTGGATGAGGATGATAATTCGGTAATGAATATTTCGTTTCCAGTTTCAAAAGAACCGGGAAAAGTAGTAATCGAAGCTGAACATGTTACAAAAGCTTACGGAGATAAAGTTATTTTAAAAGATATTGATTTGTTGGTTGAACGCGGAAGTAAAATTGCTTTTGTGGGACAAAATGGTCAAGGGAAATCGACTTTTATTAAAGCGATTGTAAACGAATTTGAATACAAGGGTAACATCAAATTAGGACATAACGTACAATTGGGTTATTTTGCTCAAAATCAGGCAGAATATCTTGATGGCGAAATTACATTGCTGCAAACGATGGAAGATGCCGCAACTGATACCAACCGTATGAAAGTTCGTGATATGTTGGGATCTTTTTTATTCCGCGGAGACGATGTTGAGAAAAAAGTAAAGGTACTTTCAGGAGGGGAGCGTAACCGTTTGGCACTTTGTAAACTGTTGTTGCAGCCTATCAATGTTTTGCTGATGGATGAGCCTACGAATCACCTGGACATTAAATCGAAGAACGTTCTGAAAGCAGCGCTTCAAAAATTTGGAGGAACGTTGTTATTGGTTTCTCACGATAGAGATTTTCTTCAGGGAATGTCGAATATCGTTTACGAATTCAAAGATCAAAAGATAAAAGAATACTTAGGAGACATTAATTACTTCTTAGAGCAACGCAATTTGGAGAACATGCGTGAGGTTGAGAAAAAAGATGTTGCGAAAGCTGCGGCTCCAAAAGAAAGCAATAAAACTTCTTACGAAGATCAGAAAAAAGGAAAAGCACTTCAAAACCGATTGAGTAAAGTAGAGAGTCAAATCAAGCAATTAGAAAAAGACATTCAGCACGATGATAAAATGTTGGCCTCGAATTACGACAAACACATTGAAGACGCCTCGTTTTTTACCGCATACAACAAAAAGAAAAAAGACTTAGATCAATTGCTGTTGGATTGGGAAATTGTTCAGGAAGAGATTGATAACTTTAATGCTTAATTAGTTTTCAGTCGCTGTCACAGTCTTCGGTGTCAGTGTCAGTTTTCTGTTTTGAAATGAATATATAACTTTGTCAGGGATTAAACTCTGGCAAAGTTTTTTTTTACGCAAAAGTTTATCGCCTCTAAAAAAACATCTCACATTTCATCAATCGCATCTCACAAAATAAGACCAATAGACTTAGAATGCATAATAGCTTCACTGCTGTCTTTATAATAACAAACGGAAACTTCTAAATTTTCGAGATTTTTCAGGATTTTTTTGGTGGCTTCTTTTTTGTGTTTCCCTGTTTGTCTGATATAAACTGCTTTTACGGTTACAGGAAATATTTTGCAGATGCGCTCATACAAAATGGGGTCTTGCTGCGAATCATCTCCTAGTAAAACATATTTAAGATTGGGGTAGAATTCCAGAACGTGTTTTATTTTATCAAATTTATGATCGTGATTTCCACGTCCGCTCATGAAGAAATCGGCGATTCCTCTTTTGATGTCTTTTAATAGAATTACGGCTCTCGGCAGATGATGTATTTTGGTGAATTTGACAATAAAACGATATAAATTCCATTCGCTGCTGGATACATAAAAAAAAGCGTTTTCCTCTTCCTTATTGTTTCTTCCGGCTGAACTCAAAGCCTGATAATGCGGAACGACACCTTTAAAAACTTTACGGTCGTTTACATTTTTAAACAAAAGAACATATATTTTGCGAAAGAAATTCCCGGTATGCGAAATCAGAAAAGTGTCGTCAATATCGGAGATAATACCTAGTTTGCCTTTGTGAGGCCTGATAAAACTGCCTTTTTCGGTTATGGTCTCTGTTTTATGCTTGATGCTGACTTCGTATTCAATCCACCCAAAATGAGTTTCTTTTTCCAGTGGAATACAAAACTTAAAATAGCCGTCGTCCAATGTTTTGGTGTGAATCTCCTGATTGCCGCATTTTAGATAAATATCAAAATTTTTGATAGTTTTTATTCTGAACTGATTGATAATTGAAGTGGCATTTTTGAAGTTTTTCTTCTGAAAATCATACTCATAGGTTCTTCTGAAAACATGTCCCATTACAATTAATTCTTCTTCATTGGCGTAACCGCGATATAATTGTAAAATTGGTTTCATTAATTGTGTATATTTATGGATGATGTAAATTAATTATTTTAATTGATTTTAAAAACAAAACTTTGAAAAAGAATATCCTATTTGTGGTAAACCCTATTTCGGGAGATCTGGATAAATCAGATTTAATATCTGTCGTGGAAGAGTTCGCGGCTACAAATGATTTTGATCTGGAAGTTTATGAAACGACCGGAAAGAACGATCAGAAAAAAGTACAGGGGCTTTACAATCAGTATCAGTCCGAACGTATTGTAGTGGCCGGGGGAGATGGCACCATAAAAATGGTGGCCGAGGCGGTGGAGCAGTTTGATGTCGTTATTGGCATTTTACCTGCTGGTTCAGCCAACGGATTGTCGGTCGATTTAAACCTGCCGGATACCATCGAGGAGAACCTGAAAATAGCTTTTTTGCATCATTATATCGAAATGGATATGATTAGTATTAATGGCAAAAAAAGCATTCATTTGAGTGATATTGGCGTAAATGCTAATCTGGTAAAGAACTATGAAGAAAGTAATTTACGTGGTTTCTGGGGGTATGCTTTACAGGCATATTCGGCTTTAAAAGAATCAGAAGAGCCTTTTGTAGCGACAATCTCGGCTAATCATGAAACCGTCGAGCATACCGCGCGAATGATTGTCATTGCCAATTCTCAGAAATACGGCACAGGTGTTGTTATTAATCCAAACGGTGCAATGAATGATGGAAAGTTTGAATTGGTGATCTTAAAAAGCCTCGATTTATTACTGATCGGAAAAATTATTACAGGAAACATGCCAATTGATTCGGATGATATTGTAATTATTTCGACAGATAAAGCGACGATAAAAACAGATTATCCGGTAAATTTTCAGATTGATGGAGAATATTGTGGGGCGCAAAGCTCGCTGGAAATTCATATTTTGCACAAACAAATGAAAATAGCAATTCCCTAATTTATATTCTGTTTGAAACCGATTGTGAAATGTATCGCCCCGATGGGGCTAAAAACGGTTGTTGAATTTATTTCTATAAATATTTTACTCCTAGCGGAGTTGCCATCAAAATTCCGTAGGAATGTATATGTTGTAGCAACGGATTTTAATCCGTTGAAAATAGGGACGGTGTTTTAATTAGTTCCATAGGAACGACCTATATAATCGTTAATCTTCAATCTAAAATCCCTTAACTAGGAACAATATAAATTCAGTATTTATTTAAACGGATTTCGTTCCTGCCAGTCTGTTTTGGGTTCGAGATAATTAAACAATCGGCCTATATTGTGATTGATTAAGGTGTTGCTGTGGGTAATCAATCCGTACATCTTGACCGGCTTCGCTCCAACAGAGCTTTTAATTTCCAGAGCTGTTCGGGCAAATACAACGGTTTTGAAACCGTGATTGATCGAATAGGCAATCATGTCATAAAGCATGTTCAGATACAGCATTTTTTCGCGTTGGATGGTCTCATCATAGCCTAAAAAATAGGTGTCCATTGCGTTTCCATTTTTAATGAGTGTATTAAATCCTATTAACTTCTCTTCTAAAAAATAGCCATAAAATAAAAAATTATCTTTCATGATTTCTTTAAAAAAACTAAAGTGATTTCGGGCTAGAAAGAAGGTATTAAAAGGGGCATTCCTGGCCACATGAAAATACAAATCGTAGATAACATCCTCGTATCGCTTAATGTCGGCCAAAGACATTTTTCGTTTCTCAATTCCGTCTGCTTTTTTTCGGGCCCGTTTGTATTGATCGCGATATTTTTTTGACAGTGCATCAATATAATTTTGTTCAGAAGTCCATTCTTTATAGATCTCAAAAATCATATTGGGCTGGGTCGAAAAGGTATAATTGTTTTTAAATTCGGCCTGGAGGGGGATGATTTCAGTTGCTGTAAAATCTTTTATACTCGTAATATGAACTTTTTTCCCGTTTGCTTTCAGGTCTTTTTTAAGCTGATTAATAGCTTTGTGCAGTGTTTTAAAGGCTATGGGGAGCTTTACGTCTGAAGCAAATACAAATGCATTTTGGCCTGTAAGCATATTGTTTCCCACAAATAACACATGAGAGGCAAAATTTTTAAAAGCAAAATTACGCACAGAGGTTTTTAAACATTGGTCGCGTTCGCCAAAGGAGTCTAATTTTTCGGTAAATAGAAACTGAGTTAAAACGATTCCTGTCAGTTTGTTGTCGTTGAAAATTCCAATAAAATGACATATCATATTTACCGGACAGGAGTTTTCCAGTACTTCAAGATATTCTTTGGTTAAAAAAATATTCTCTACGGCCAGAGAATTCCATTCTGAGGGCAGTAGCGACGCGCTGTTGTATATTTCGAAAGAATAGGTTGTAGTCAAAAGAGTGAGCTAATTTCTTCAAAATTAGATAATATTTATAAGAACTCAATTGCTTTAAGTTATTATTAAGAAAACCCGTCTGAGTTTTAATTTCAAACGGGTTTATAGGTTGTATGTTAGGCAAATGCACAGATGATTCCGCCCATCAGTGTAAGCGAAACTGCCCAGAAGCCAGCATGAATAAAGATGTATTTCCATGATTTTCTCTCAAATAAACCATTGATTCCAATCACCGGTAAGGCAAAAAACAAGGCCGACATGAATCCGTGAAGGGCGCCATGTTTAAACGTGCGGTAGGCCAGTCCGTAATCATTCAGAAAAGCAGCATAGGAAGGTTTTGCAGTAGCAACCAAAGGAGGTCCGCCTACCATTCCCAAAGCACCGGTTTGATGAATGGTCAGTGACATTAGAATTACGGTAATCATTAAGGAAAAAAGGTACGTAAAACCAAATATTTTAAGCATATTTCCTGTTCGAAGATCTTCTTCTGTGAGATTATTTTCTCTCATCCAGACAGTTCCAAACACTTTTGGGTTGTACCAGATAAATCCAACAGCCAGTGTTACGACTGCAGATAAAAATAGGGCAATAGGGTTAAATTCCATAATATGAGGTTTTTAGGATTAGTTGTTCAAATTTAAGCAAAAAAGTTGCAAAAAATACATTTTATATAAGTAGTAAAATTACGGTTAAATTAATTTTTATCAACAGTTTATCGACATTATGTGCTTTATAACTATGAAATGTATAATTTTATGCCATCAATAAAACCCCAATTTTGTGATGAAAAGCTTAACCACATTTTTTTTAGCTTTTATTTTTTCTCTGAATATTTTTGCTGACACGGTTTCAGATAAAGAGAAAGAGGCGCTTATCAAATTGTATGATGCGACAAAGGGTTCGGACTGGAAAGTAAAATGGGATTTATCACTCTCGGTAGCCACCTGGCACGGGGTAATCGTTAAGAATGGTAAAGTTGTCGAACTGCATTTGGCCAATAATAATTTAGAAGGAAATCTGCCTGTCGAATTGTTTGCTTTGGTCAATTTAGTCACCATCGATTTGCACGATAATAAAATTCAGGGACAGCTTCCTTTAGAGATTGGAAAACTAAACCAATTAGAGACTCTGGCGCTATTCAATAATGAAATTCAGGGACAGTTACCGGGTTCGCTTTATACGATCAGAACTTTGAAAGTTTTACTTTTAAACCAAAACCAGCTGTCGGGTAGTTTAAGCAAAGAAGTGGCCAACTTTAGTGCTTTGCAAAACCTGAGTTTGTTTGATAATAATTTTGAAGGAGAAATTCCAAATGAATTGGAAAAACTACATCATTTGTCTGAATTGAATCTTTCGTATAATAAATTTAAAGGTGGCGTTTCGAAAAATCTGATTTTGCTGGACGCTTTAAATATGACGATGTTTGACGAAGAAGGGAATCCTTTTTTATTAGAAATCGCCGCTGAAAAAGAAACTACAATGGTTACCCGAAATTAATCGCGCTTATGAATGAATTTTACACTCGTTAAAAAGTTGATTAAATATATTTAGTTAATTGTTTAAAAACCGTAATTCGTTACGGTTTTTTTACGCCTGAAATTTACCTTTTCGAAGTAGAAAAAATAACATTTTTTTTAGTCCATTGCTTTTTTTTCATAACTTTAATTCTTCAATTTGCAGAAGAAACAAATTGAGAGTACAATAAGAGAATCTAACCTTTTTAATAATAAAATTATGGTAGTACAGTATCAGGGAGAGCAACACGGAAAAGCGACAGCATTTACAATAAGAATCATAGGAAATAATTTGTCTAAAAGCAGTTCAAATTACCAGATTGATTTATTGGTTGGGGACAAGCAATTGCCCACTTTTACAACGGGAATTCACCAGAGCTTGTCCAATTGTTTAAAAGAGATCTATTTGTTCAGAAAACATAATGGTATTACTTTTCAGCCTTCGTCAGAAAAAATAGCACCGCTTTTAGTTCCGTATGATCTGGTTTTATACAACTATAACAAATATGCTTTGTTTATGGCCTAAGCCAGGTTTATTTATCGTAAAAAAATACAAAGACTGTCTTTAGAGACGGTCTTTTTTTTGCTTTATAATGCGGTTTTTAAACTAAAGTTTCTATATTTTTTTCTTTCGGGCATTTCTGTTTCATAAATTTTATTATGTTTGCTAAATCGATTTAGCAATATCTGAAACACTTTTAGCCATGAAAAAAATTCTTTTAACCTGCTTTTTTATTATCGTTTCGAATACCTTGACAAAGGCTCAGGAACTACAGTCTCCTGATGGGAATTTGACACTAACCTTTACTTTAAACACGGAAGGAACTCCGGTGTATTCGCTGAGTTATAAGAAAAGAGAGGTAATCAAAGAAAGCAGGCTTGGTTTTGTTTTAAAATCAGATATCAGCATGAATAAAGGCTTTCAGATTGTCGATACAAAAAAACAGTCGGAAGACAATTTGTGGAAACCGGTATTAGGAGAACAGAAAGAAATTAGAAACCAGTACAATGAACTGAAAGCAGATTTGATACAGCAAAAGAGTAAACGAAAGATTGCTATTTATTTCCGTTTGTTTAATGATGGTCTTGGCTTTCGATATGAATTTCCAGTACAGGATAATTTGCGTCATTTTATTGTGCAGGAAGAAACTACCGAGTTTAATTTAACGGGAGATCATAAGCTTTTTTGGATTCCGGGAGATTATGATACCAACGAATATAGTTATACCACTTCGAAAATATCAGAGATGCAGTCTTTGGTATACAATGCTACTCACGTTTCGTTGGCTGCTCAGACTACGATTAAAAATCTGGCTACTCAGACGCCTTTGATAATGAAGACGAATGACGGACTTTATATCAATATTCACGAAGCAGCTTTAAAAAATTATCCTGCAATGTGCCTGAACGTTGATGATAAAACCTATTCGTTGAGTTCACATCTGGTGCCGGATGCTGTTGGAAATAAAGGATACATTCAGACCGGGAGTTTCACGCCCTGGCGTACTATTGTGGTGAGTGATGATGCCAGAACTATTCTGGCTTCAAAAATGATCTTAAACCTGAATGAGCCATGTGCTTTTGAAGATACTTCATGGATAAAACCAGTAAAATATATTGGAGTGTGGTGGGAATATTTTACCGGGGGAGGATCTACCTGGGCGTATTCGGACAATCAGGATGTGGTAATTGGTGCTACCGATTTTTCTAAATTAAAGCCCAATAAAACGCATGGTGCCAATACCAAACACGTAAAAGAATACATAGATTTTGCTGCGGCAAATGGTTTTGATGCCGTTCTGGTAGAAGGATGGAATGAAGGATGGGAGGATAATACTGCTTTTAAAAAAGAACGCATTTATAGTTTTACCAAAGCTTATCCCGATTTTGATGTGAAAGATCTAAGTTCGTATGCGAACCAAAAAGGAGTGAAAATCATCATGCATCATGAAACGACTTCTTCAACTGCAGAATACGAACGACAATTACATGATGCCTTAGATTTTATGACTGACAACCAGTACAACGCAGTAAAGACAGGTTATGTGGGGCCAATTATTCCAAGAGGCGAACACCATGACGGGCAGCAAATGGTCAATCATTATACCTATGTGGCCAAGGAGGCAGCCAAACATAAAATTATGGTCGATTCTCACGAAGCGGTTCGTCCAACAGGATTACACCGTACCTATCCCAACTGGTTTGCGCAGGAATCAGCTCGCGGAACTGAGTTTGAGGCAATGGAAGGAATTCATCCGGATCACACTACAATTTTACCGTTTACACGTCTTATGGGAGGTCCGATGGATTATACACCGGGAATTTTCCAGGGAGATTTATCGGTATATGGATCTAAGAAAAACAAACTGAGTACAACCCTGGCGAAGCAGCTGGCGCTTTATGTGACCATGTACAGCCCGTTGCAGATGGCGGCTGACTTACCTGAAAATTATATGCGTTTCAAAGATGCTTTTCAGTTTATCAAAGAGGTTGCATTAGACTGGGATGAAAGTTACATTCTTGAAGCAGAACCGGGCGATTATATAACAATAGCCAGAAAAACCAAAGGAAAACAAGAATGGTTTGTAGGCGGAATCACAGATGAAAACCCGCGTACAGCTTTGATTGATTTTAGCTTTTTACCGGCAGGAAAATCGTATAGTGCAACGATCTACGAAGATGGAAAAACGGCAGATTACAAAACCAACCCACAATCGTATAACATTCGCAAAGTGACAGTAAACAGTAAAACGAAACTAAAGCAAAAATTAGCTTCCAGCGGCGGAGTTGCTATTTCTATTAAGTAAGAAGTGAAAAGTGGTACACGGATTCCACAGATTCGCTAAAGCGAAAACGCGGATTAAACTGATTAAAAAAAACAGCTAAAAAAAATCTGCATTATCTGCTTAATCTGCGAGAGAAAAAAATAGCCACAGATTAAATAGATTGGAATGATTAAAAAAAAACAGCTAAAAAAAATCTGCATTATCTGCCTAATCTGCGAGAGAAAAAATTTAGCCATAGCTTATAAAAGGATTAAAAAACCTTCCAATTCGTGGCAAAAAAAAATAATAAATAACCAGAGGACGAGACCAACCCGCTCCTCTCAATGACATAAAAAATGAGCATGAAAATTTATCCTTTACAATTTGAACCCATACTAAAAGACAGAATCTGGGGAGGTGAAAAACTAAAAACCATTCTGAATAAACCTATTACCTCAAAAATTACAGGAGAAAGCTGGGAATTGTCTACCATAGAGGGAGACGTGAGTATGGTTGCCAACGGAGCGTTAAAAGGGCAATCGTTGACCGATTTAATTGATCAGTCGCCAAATGAAATTTTAGGAACTGCAGTTTACGAACGATTCGGGAACCAGTTTCCTTTACTGTTTAAATATTTGGACGCAAGAGAAGATTTGTCGATACAAGTACATCCGAATGATCAATTGGCCAAAGAACGTCATAATTCTTTTGGAAAAACGGAAATGTGGTATATCATGCAGGCAGATGCCGATGCGAGAATTATTGTTGGTTTTAAAGAAGATTCCAGCAAAGAAGAATATCTGGAAAATCTTAACAATAAAACACTGGTTTCGATTCTGGATGATGTAAAAGCCAAAGCGGGTGATGTGTTCTTTCTGGAAACCGGAACAGTTCACGCGATAGGTGCTGGACTGGTTGTGGCAGAAATTCAGCAAACATCAGACATAACGTACCGTTTGTATGATTTTGACCGCACAGATGCTCAGGGGGATAAAAGAGAATTACATATTGATTTGGCATTGGATGCGATTAATTATAACAAAGTCGATACACAAAAAAAATATGAAACTGCCGCAAACAAATCGAATGTGATGGTGGATTGCCCATATTTTACCACTAACTTTCTTCCGCTTGACGGGACAGTTGAAATCAGTAAAAAAGGAACAAGCTTTACTGTTTATATGTGTACCGAAGGTCATTTTGAAATTCGCTATGAAAATGTAAATTATCAGTACAAACAAGGCGATACCGTCCTGATTCCGGCCGGGATGCACAGTTACGTCCTAAAAGGGACCGCTTCCATTTTAGAAGTATACATCTCATAAAGAAGGTAACGGAGCCTATTTTTGTCACATTACAGGCTTTTAATTAGGGTTCGTAAAAAGTTTATCGCTTTGAAAAATAGAGAATTGAAGAGAATTCATATTAAAAACAATAGCGATGATCAGGAACAGAAAAAATGATTAATAGAGAAAATACCTGTAAATACTGATGATTATATGTTTAATTAACTTTAAAATAATGATTTGTATAAAAAAAAGATTTACAAAATCGTTTTAGTAACTGTTTTTGTATATATTTGTGATATAATTAATAACTGCTTAATAAAAAATTAACTCATTAGATGAAAAAGATTACTATTAAGGATATTGCTACAGAGGCTCAGGTATCCATATCTACTGTATCTTTTGTCATCAACGGTAAAGGGGAGAAAATGGGCATCAGTCCGGCAGTAATCAAAAAGGTGCAGGAAGTGGCTGAAAAGCTGAATTACAGACCAAGTATGATTGCGACCAGTCTGAGAACCGGGAAAACCAGGTCTATCGGACTTATTGTCGAAGATATTTCGAATCAGTTCTTTGCAGACCTTGCCAGAGTTATCGAAGATGAAGCAAAGAGTATTGATTACAGAGTTTTTTATTGCAGTACAGGAGGAGATGACGGACGTTCTGAAGAATTAATACACAGTTTATTACAGGCAAATGTAGACGGTTTTATTGTGACACCAACGCAGAATTTGGAAAATAGTATTGACCTTCTTTTAAAGTTAAAAAAACCCGTCGTATTAATCGACAGGTATTTTCCGGGACAAAGAGTGAGTCATGTGGTGATGGACAATTATGAAGCCTCCAACTCGGCTGCGAAGTATCTGATAGCTAAAGGCCGTAAAAACATAGCGGTGGTAAACAATACCTCCGAAATGATTCAGATGAAACTGCGTGAGGATGGCTACAGGGATGCTTTGAAAGAAGCAGAAATGTACAACCCGTCGCTTGTTCTTCATATGGATTACCATACCAATGAAGAAACAAGAATAGCCGGTATAATTGGGTTCTTTGAGAAAAATCCGGAGATCGATGCTGTTTTGTTTTTGGCAAATTATATGGGGCTTGCGGGACTTCAGGCTTTTAGAAGAATGGGAGTTAAGATTCCCGAAGACATTTCGGTGATTAGTTTTGACGACCACGACAGTTTTAAATTGCATACGCCAACGATAACTGTTATTGCACAGCCGATAGAAGATATCGCTGTAAAATCCATCCAGTTGTTAATGAGTCAGATGACGGATATGGAGAAATTTGAAATAGAAAAAAGTCTTAAAAAAGGAAAACTGATTGTTAGAGAATCGGTTTAATTTTTTGGGAAGAAAAAAATAAAGAGAAAAAGGAACGTATTGTTTTTTTTTACTCCTTTTACTAAATCGTTTTAGTAAATTTTAGGTCGGATAAATGGAGAATCAATTGTTTTTTTGACCGGTTTACGATATCGATTTCTTAAAAGAAAGGCTAATAAACATGACTATTACACCAAGGTATTTATAAGGTGAAAGCCTTATAGATACCTTAATTCTAAAACCGAGTGCAAAATTTTTATTAATTATTTAAAAACAATCAAATTAAAAACAATCACAAAAATCAAAACAAACAAATAACCAAAAAAAAATGCTTATGAAACGAATATTGGCAGTGTTAGGAATGGTGTTGTTCAGCAGCTTAGGAGCTGTGGCGCAAAACCGATTGATAACAGGCATAGTGGCTGATGCAGAGAACAAGGGAATTGTTGCTGCATCGATTGAGGTTCAGGGAAAACCGTATAGTGCAATTACTGATGCGGAAGGCCGATTTAAAATGAATGTTCCCGAAGGACCGGTTACTTTAAAGGTATCCTCTATAGGTTTTACATCGCAATCAATCGTATTGCAGCAAAACCAAAACAAAATTTCAGTGGTATTGGTAGAAAATACTCAGGAATTAAAAGACGTTGTAGTAACCTCGTTTGGAGTTAAAAAACAAAAGAAAAGTTTAGGTTATGCCGTTGGAGAACTGAAAGGCGATGACCTGACAAAAAATAAAGAAATTAACTTAGGGAATGCCCTTCAGGGGAAAATTGCCGGGGTTAACGTTTCTGCGCCGGTTACGGGGCCGTCAGGATCCAGCCGTGTGGTAATTCGTGGAGCAACTTCGGCTTCAGGATTGAACCAGCCTTTATATGTTGTTGATGGTATCCCTATTGATAACAGCCAGCAAGGAAACGCAGGAATGTGGGGAGGAGCTGATAAAGGAGACGGTATGTCTTCTTTCAACCCTGATGATATCGCTTCTATGTCGGTATTAAAAGGTAGTGCCGCTTCTGCTCTTTACGGATACAGAGGATCAAACGGTGTAATCTTAATTACGACTAAAAAAGGAAAAACAGGAACCGGAATTGGAGTAGATTTTAGTACCAACTCTACTTTTAATACACCGGCAAGTTTATTGAAATGGCAGGATCAATACGGAGCGGGAGCACCGGTAAATGGTGTCGCTACAAGATTTAAAAGCCTACAGGAACTTAGAGATGCGTATTATTTTGCGTGGGGAGATAAATACGACGGAACACCTTCTTTAGCTATTGACGGAACTACTAAACCTTACCAGGCTTACGGAAAAGATAACGTTGAAAACTTCTACAGAACCGGATTTTCTTTCAGTAACACGTTGGCTATTTCAGGTGGAAGCGAAACTACAAATTTCAGATTGTCTTTCGGAAATACAAAAGATGAATCGATCATGCCGGGAACAAACTTTGGCAGAAATAACATTGCTTTAAGTTTAAATTCAGCAGTAAATAAAAAAATAAGCATCGAGTCTAACGCTCAGTACATCACAGAGAAAAGTCGCAATCGACCTTATTTGAATGACTCTCCAAGAAACCCTTCTTTTCCAACTACTTTCCTGACACCGGGTACTGATATCAGATGGATCAGTAATGGTTTTGATGAAAATGGTGGCGAGGCTGATTATTTTGGAACAAACAACTACCACACAAATCCTTACTTTGCATCACAATCACCTTTAAACGATGACCTTAGAAAACGTTTTATCGGTTCTGCAAAAGTAAATTACAACATTACTGATAAAATCTACGCAAGAGCAGTTCTTGGAGTGGATGATATTAACTATGAGTACACAGAGATTGAGCCTACCGGAATCAACTACCTTCCGGGCGGATCTTATGAAAACAGATTAGAAAACCGTTCAGAATACAATGCTTCGGGCTATTTAGGGTACAAAGGCGATATCGTTAAAAACCTTTCTTTAGATGCTTTCATTGGAGCTAACCGTCAACACAACAGATTTAGCGGAATTAAAATGAAAGGGAATAACTTCATTGTTCCATTCCAATATTTCTATGGAAATACACAACCGGCTCAAACGGAGAAATTATTTGGTGAAACTGAAGTAAACTCTCTTTTTTATTCGGCTGATATCGGATACAAAGATTTCTTATATGTAAGTTTAACAGGTCGTGAAGACTGGTTCTCTACTTTAGATCCATCCAGCAACAGCACGTTTTACCCATCTGTAAGTTCAAGTTTTATTTATTCTGAAGTAATCGATTTACCAGAATGGATGTCATACGGAAAATTCAGAGCAGGTTGGGGTAACGTAGGAGGTGGATTGCAGGAAGCTTATGCTTTATCTTTAAATTATACTTCACCAGACGGACAAACGGATTCTTTGGGACAACCAATTTTGGGTGTTAAAGGAGAAACAGTTCCTAACAAATTTTTAAAACCTTATAACGTAACTACAATCGAGTTTGGTTTCGAAAATACATTCTTCAACAACAGAGTAAGTACAGATTTGACTTTCTACAGCAAGAAAACGACGAATGATATTACAGATGCTGATATTTCTCAGGCTTCAGGTTACAGAACAACTAAAATTAACGTGGGAGAAATCCTGAACAAAGGGGTTGAATTTGCAGTTAATGTAAAAGCGGTTAAAACACCAAATTTCTCTTGGAGTGTAGGCTATAATTTTGCTTATAACAATAGTGAGGTTCTTAACCTTTCAGATAAAATTACGACCAAATCATTGGAAGGAAACAGAGACGGAAGAGCTTCTGTGGTGTTAGAAAAAGGACAGCCTTTTGGAGTAATCAAAGCCTATGACTATTTAAGAGATGCTAACGGAAACGTTGTATTGGATACTAATGGGAAATTCCTGAGAGGGAACCTGATTATTGCAGGACAAGGTGTTGCACCAACATCTATGGGACTTTCAAATGATTTTCAATATAAAAACTTTACACTTTCAGTTTTTGTAGATGCTAAATTTGGAGGAGAGATTTATTCTGCTACCAACCAGTTAGGAGCCCGTTACGGATTAACAGAACAAACACTTTCTGGTCGTGAAGGCGGAGTTGCCGTAACCGGAAAAGATGTTAATGGAAATGCGGTAAACACAACTGTTTCAGCTTACGATTACTGGAGAAGCTATAGTGATGTAACTTCAAATTTTGTTTACGATGCCGATTTTGTGAAACTAAGAGCCATTTCATTTAGCTATAATTTCCCAAAAACATATTTGTCAAAAACACCATTTCAAGCCATCAGCTTAGCGTTTTCAGCACATAATTTATGGACGATTTACGACAAAGTTCCAAACATTGACCCGGAATCAAACTATTCTAATAGTAATGCCCAAGGGATGGAAAGAGCTTCTATGCCTTTGACCAGAAACTATGGATTGACACTTAATGTGAAATTTTAATAATCAAACCGAAAGATGAAAAATAAATATATAAAAATATTTTGTATCGCAGTTGTGGGGGCAATGACATTGGCTTCATGCGATAAAGGATTCGAAGAGTTAAACAGGAATCCAAATGCTTTGCTTGATCCGGCTGTAAAATCAATGTTTACACTTGCTGAGATCTACGTTGACGGACAAGATTTTTCAAATACCAGAGGAAATAACCTGTATGCGGCACAAATCGTTCAGCAATTTTCTTCATTAGGAGGGCCAGGTTCAAAATATACCTATTCTCCGGAATATTCTGCAGCACTTTTTGGGGAGTCTTACGGTAAAGGATTGAATCAGATTTTTCAATTAATGTCGGTTGCAAAAGATGCACCGGAAAACTCAAACATGATTCAGGCTTGTAGAATCATGAAAGTGTTTATGTTTCAAAAATTGACAGATACTTACGGTGAAGTTCCTTATTTTGATGCAGGTAAAGGATACAATGGAAACGTTTTTGCTCCAAAATACGACACGCAGGAGGCGATCTACAATGACCTATTAAAAGAATTAGACGAAGCAGGTGATGCTTTAGATGCTAATAAACCATTTGTTGGTAACGCCGATTTGTACTACCAAAGTAATGTTGCCAAATGGAAAAAACTGGCGAACTCTTTAATGTTGAGAGTAGCGATGCGTTTGTCTAAAGTAAATCCTGCCAAAGCAAAACAATACGTAGAGAAAGCAGTATCAAAAGGTGTTTTTACTTCTAATGACGACAGTCTTGTTTTAAAACACGATTCAGGTCCGGCTGGGGTTAAAACCAATCCAATTACCTCTTCATGGGTTCAGAATGATCTGAACAAAGGAGATGCAAACATCAAATTCAGTAAAACCTATATCGATGCGTTGAAAAACAGTAACGATCCGCGTTTAAGAATCTACGCTAAACTGGAAGCTTCAGGAAACAACAATCCGGCAGTTCAGCAAGGTCTTGCAAACGATGCTAAAGAATTTCCGGGAGGAGACAAAAAACTGTTTTCAGATCCGAACACTTCTACGGTTTTACGTTTAGATGCACCAACTTTAATCATGTCTTATGCTGAGGTACAATTTATATTGGCAGAAGCTGCTGTAAAAGGCTGGAATGTTGGAGGAAATGCACAAAAGTTTTATGAAGACGGTGTAAAAGCTGCGATGCAAATTCTGGTAATTTTTGGAGACAAAGTACCGGCGGTTACCACTGCAGAATACAATACGTATATCGCGGCGAATCCGTTTAAAGCGGCAGGAACCGAAGCTCAGAAAATCGAGCAGATTATCACTCAAAAATGGATTGTATTGCTTTTCAATGGTTTTGAAGCATTTTCAGAATACAGAAGAACAGGATATCCGGTTTTAGTTCCTGTGAATGATCCAACAGGAGAAACAAAAGGAACTGTACCAAGAAGATTAATCTACGATCAGTCCGAATTGATCACAAATTCGGCTAATTATAAAGAAGCCATAGCACGCCAGGGGTTAGATTTAATGACAACCAGAATCTGGTGGGATAAACAATAGTTTAAAAATTGTGGTGAGTTAGTTGAGTTAAGCCGGGTAGGGATACCTGTACCTCCCGGCTTATTTTTAATTTTCTGTTTGATTTTCATTACATTAGAGGAATGGTATCGAAAATAGTTCGCCAGGTTTAAATCCCTTTTTTTCGCAAAAGACAAGTTGCTTCTGCTGAAAAAGATGGAATAACCATTCAAAGAACTTATAATTAGACCGCCTTTTAAGGAATCGAAAATCAGAAATCGAAGATCTAAAGTCAACAATCTAAAACGAATTAAAGCTAGGCAGCCGTAAAAAAAGGAAATGATTTCAGAGTATTTTGTTAGTTACTTTTATTCCGTATTAAACCTTTAAGCGAGAAGGAAATAATTAAAAAATAATTATCCTTCTCCAACTGCCGGCGATCGAATTAAAAAAAATGAATTACACCCAAAGCGTTAATTTATTGTTCAGCTAATACCGATTCAGTATTCAATATAGTCTAATACAAATTGGACTTTTTTCATAGGATATCGGCATTGTACCAGAAAATAAAAAGACTAGATATATAATTATAATTGGTATAAAATGGAGTATACAAAAAGATTTTATTGGTTTGTCGGCGTTTGTCTCGCCAATTTTTCATTGGCGGCAAATGCCCAAAACACAGATTTAAAAACCGGCTGGAAGTATCGGGAGACTAAAACTACCCAATGGCACCCTGCGACAGTTCCGGGAGAAATACATACCGATTTACTCAACAATAAAACCATACCGGATCCATTTTACCGGGACAATGAAAAAAAACTGACCTGGATTGAAAAGAAAGACTGGGAATATAAAACCACTTTTAAAGTAAGTGCGGAAACTTTAAAAAAGAAAAACACCGACCTCGTTTTTGACGGATTGGATACTTACGCCACCGTTTATTTGAACAATCAGCTGGTTTTAAAAGCCGATAATATGTTCCTGCAATGGCGTGTTGATGTAAAAAAGATATTAAAATCAGGAAATAACGATTTGCTTATTGTGTTCAAATCGGCACAAAATGTAGTCGATTCTCTGGCTAAGAAAGATTTACCATTTGTAATTCCGGACAATCCGCGTGCCTATGTGCGTAAAGCGCAATACCATTTTGGATGGGATTGGGGACCGAAATTCACCACTTGCGGAATCTGGAAAACACCGAGACTAGAAGCCTACGACAAAAAAACTCCGGAGAAACCCTATGTATTAGATCGTAAAATCGAATTGGTTCAGGAACCGGATAAGGTTGGTAAAACCTTTTATTTTAAAATAGATGGAAAGCCTGTTTATATGAAAGGGGCCAATTACATTCCGTCGGATGCATTTCTTTCGAGAGTCACCAAAAAAGAATACGAAAAAGTAATAGGCAGGGCCAAGGATGCCAACATGAACATGCTTCGTGTTTGGGGAGGCGGTATTTATGAAGACGATTATTTCTACGATTTATGTGATAAAAACGGAATCTACGTTTGGCAGGATTTTATGTTTGCCGGAACAATGGTACCGGGAGATGATGCTTTTTTTGCCAATGTGAAAAAAGAGGTACAGTATCAGGTGAAACGTTTACGCCATCACAAGAGTATTGTTTTGTGGTGTGGAAATAACGAAATCGACGAAGCCTTTAAAGATTGGGGATGGCAAAAAAGCATGAAAATGCCCAAACAGGATTCTATTCGTTTATGGAAAGATTACGTTCGTTTGTTTCAGGACAGTATTCCAAAATGGGTAAAAGAAGTAGACAATAAACGACCATATATTAGCTCTTCGCCATCATTCCACTGGTCGAAAGCAAAAAGTTTAACTGAAGGCGACAGTCATTATTGGGGAACCTGGTGGGGACTGGAAGATGTTGAAGCCGTACAAAATAAAACAGGACGTTTTGTGAGCGAATACGGTATGCAGGCAATGCCAAACTATTCGTCTATCGAAAGATTTACAACTCCTGAAGATCGATATTTATATTCCGATATTTTACAGGCCCATCAAAAAGCCGGAAAAGGATTCATGAAATTAGATTCGTATCTGAACAGGTATTTCATTGATTCGACCAAAATAAAGAAAATGAATGTGGAGGATTATACCTACCTCACACAGTGTTTGCAGTATTATTCGCTTAAAAACATTATCGGAATTCACCGTTCTAAAGCGCCCTATAATATGGGAACATTGGTTTGGCAGCTCAACGATTGTTGGCCGGTAGCCAGCTGGAGTGTCACCGATTATTACGACCGACAGCCTAAAGCAGCCTGGTACGCCATGAAAGAAGCTTATCGCGATGATAAAACTCCTGAAATTGATTTAACCCGTCCGATCAATCTGAAACTAGAAGATCCGAAAATCAGTTGGCAAGTCAAAGGCAATCAGCTCATTTTAAAAGCTTCAAAATTCGCCAAATACGTCAATGTTTCGATAAAAGGATACACCGGAAAATGGACCGACAACTATTTCGATCTGAAAGCCGGAGAAGAAAAAACAATTACGTTTGAAGGAAAAATGGCAAAACCGGAGGTTAGAGTTTATTCTCTGTATGATGTTCTTAAGAGGTACTAAGGTTCTGAGAGGCTGAGGTTCTGAGTTTTTTAGGTACAAAGTTGCAAAGGTTCAAAGGTACAAAGGTTCAAAGCGACATAGGTTTTCTGGCAGTGCGTTTGCTTGGCGAGCTTTGCGTAAAACTTTGCGCACTTTGCGGTTAGTTTTTTAGGTTCAAAATTAAAAAATACCTGTGTAAATCTGTTTAATCAGTGTCATCCGTGGCCAATCAACACAATTCAATAAAATAATATATGTTTACAAAATACAACAAAATAGCTTTTAGCGGCATCTTAGCTTTAAATCTATTTTTTGCCAATCCTGCAATTTCACAGGAAAAGAAAGCAAAACAAACTAATTTAGATTACACCCAATATGTAAATCCGTTTATAGGCTCGGCGGGTCACGGACACGTATTTGTGGGAGCCAATGTCCCTTTTGGAGCAGTACAACTAGGGCCAGTAAATGTTTTTGAAGGCTGGGATTGGTGCAGCGGATACAACTATGCCAGCAATACCATTTTGGGTTTCACACATACCCATTTGAGCGGAACGGGAATTGGAGATCTGAACGATATTCTTTTATTGCCGGTATCTGGAAAAGTGCCGCTTACCAAAGGAACAAAAGAAGACATGACCACAGGTTACGGATCTTATTTCTCTCATCAAAATGAGGTAAGCAAGGCCGGATATTACAGCGTTGTACTGGATAAATATAAAATTAAAGCAGAGCTGACAGCCAGCGAAAGAGTAGGTTTTCATAAATATACTTTTAATGCGACTACCGATAATCACATTTTATTGGATCTTGCGGACGGAATAGGTTGGGACAAACCGGTAAAAACATTTATCAAAAAAATCAACGAAACCACTCTTGTGGGCTATCGTTATTCTGCAGGCTGGGCGGCCGATCAGCGTATTTTTTTCACAATGGAATTTTCTGAGCCAATTTCGAATATGGCCTTGTATGATGCTACCACTGCAATTGCCGGAAACGAGGGAGAAGCTTTAAAAATGAAAGCTGTTTTGGATTTCAAAACGTTAAAAAACAAACAGATATTAGTAAAAGTCGGGATATCTCCGGTAAGTTACGAGAATGCTTCGGCAAACATTAAAGCCGAGATTCCGGGTTGGAATTTTGAGGCTGTTGCCAAAGAAGCAACTTCGAAATGGAACAAGGAACTGAATAAAATTCAGATCAAAGCCGACGATAAAACCATGAAAGTTTTTTACACGGCCATGTACCACACCATGTTTGCACCTTCCATCTTTAATGATGTCAACGGCGATTACAGAGGTACCGATAAAAAAGTGTACGAAAAAGCAAATTTCACCAACTACACCACCTTTTCACTTTGGGATACGTATCGCGGACTACATCCATTGTACACCCTTACACATCCGGACAAAATCAATGACATTGTAAAATCGTTTTTGGCCATTTACGAGCAGCAGGGAAGATTACCGGTTTGGCATTTAATGGGGAATGAAACCAATACCATGAATGGAAACCACTCCATTGCCGTTATTGTAGACGCCTACATGAAAGGATACAGAGGTTATGATATTGCGTTGGCCTATGAAGCCATCAAAAAAACAGCGATGCAAACCCGTGACGGAATGGATTATGTACAAAAACCGGAATATATTCCTGCCGATAAAATGGTAGAATCTGTTGGAAATGCTTTGGAATACGCTATCGACGATTATTGCGTAGCCCTAATGGCAAAAGATCTGAACAAAACTGAAGATTATAACTATTTCTCTAAAAGAGCCAATTTATACAAACTTTATTTCGACAAAGAAACTACGTTCATGAGAGGGAAATTAACCAATGGAAATTGGAGAACACCATTCAATCCGCTTTCATCAGCACATCGTAAAGACGATTATGTAGAGGGGAATGCCTGGCAATATACCTGGTTGGTGCCACAGGATCCTTATGGTTTGATCGATTTGTTTGGAAGTGAAGACAAATTTCTGGCCAAATTAGACTCTCTTTTTCTACTAACAGACAAAGTAGAAGGCGAAGAAATCTCTCCGGATATTAGCGGTTTAATAGGGCAGTATGCACAAGGAAATGAGCCAAATCACCATATCCCATACCTATACGCCTACGCAGGACAACCTTGGAAAACAGCTAAGTTAATACGTGAAATCGATGAGAAGTTCTACTCGACAAAACCGGACGGATTGTGCGGAAATGAAGATTTAGGACAAATGTCGGCCTGGTACGTTTTGTCTTCAATGGGATTCTACTCCGTTAATCCGGCAAACGGAATCTATGTGTTGGGAAGCCCGTTAGTAAATACAGCAACCCTGCATCATAAAAAAGACGTTTCGTTTACCCTCAAAGCAGTTGATAACAGCAAGACGAATATCTATATCCAAAAAGCAGAGTACAACGGAAAACCTTACACAAAATCATACATCACACACGATATGATTGTAAAAGGAGGAGAATTGAAATTGTATATGGGAAGTAAACCGTCGACCACTTTTGGAGTGAAAAAAGAAGACAGACCGCTTTAAGATCGCAGATTTTAGATTTTAGAATAAAGAATAAAGAGTACAGATTTTAGATTTTTAGAAGAGATCAGTTACCGTTTTTAGCTTATAGCCTATAGCTTAAAGCCTAAAGCAAAAAAATAAAAACATGAAAATAAAGAGTTTAATTTTTTTAGGGATACTACAATGTTGCATTTTAGTAAATGCGCAAGTCAAAACCATAGACGCTGTCGAATATGTAAACCCTTTAATGGGAACACAGTCTTTGCATAGTCTTTCAAACGGAAATACCTATCCGGCGATTTGCAGACCCTGGGGAATGAATTTCTGGACACCGCAAACCGGAAAAATGGGCGACGGCTGGGCTTATATTTACACCGCCGATAAGATCAGAGGATTCAAACAAACCCATCAGCCTTCACCGTGGATGAATGATTACGGACAGTTTTCGATCATGCCGGTAACCGGTAAAGTAGCTTTTACAGAAGACGAAAGAGGAAGCTGGTTCAGCCATAAAGCTGAGGTTTCAAAGCCGTATTACTACAGCGTTTACCTGGCCGATTATGATGTAACTACAGAAATTACGACTACCGAAAGAGCCGCATATTTCCAGATTACCTTTCCGGAAAACGAGCAGTCTTCTATCGTAATCGATGCTTTTGACAAAGGATCTTACATCAAAATAATTCCATCTGAAAATAAAATCATTGGATATACCACCCGCAACAGTGGCGGAGTTCCGGAGAATTTCAGAAACTATTTTGTACTGCAATTCGATAAACCTTTTACAACTAACGCCACCTGGCACGATAAAGTTCTGGAAAAAGACAAACTGGAATTAAAAGACAATCATGTAGGCGCCGTTGTTGGATTTAAAACTAAAAAAGGAGAGGTTGTAAACGTAAAAGTTTCTTCTTCCTTTATCAGTCCGGAGCAAGCAGAACTGAATTTAAAGAACGAATTGGGTACTGCATCTTTTAACGAAACCGTAGCACAATCGAAACAGGAATGGAATAAAGTTTTAGGAAAATTAAATGCCGAAGGCGGAAGCGAAGAACAGTTAAAAACGTTTTACTCCTGCTTGTACCGCACCGTTTGTTTTCCACAAAAACAATATGAGATAAATGCAAAAGGAGAAATCGTGCACTATAGTCCGTATAATGGTAAAGTATTGCCGGGTTATATGTATGCGGGAACAGGTTTTTGGGATACTTTCCGTGCCTTGTATCCTTTGTTAAATTTGGTTTATCCTTCGATCAATAAAGAAATGCAGGAAGGATTAATCAACGATTATAAAGAGGGAGGCTTTTTGCCGGAATGGTCAAGCCCGGGATTCCGTGACGTGATGGTAGGAAACAACTCGGCCTCTGTAGTTTCAGATGCTTATATCAAAGGATTACGCGGTTACGACATCAACAAATTGTATGAAGCCTTATTGCACGGAGCCAATAACGAAGGACCTTTAGAAGCAGTAGGACGAAAAGGAGTATCGTATTATAACACTTTGGGTTATGTACCTTATGATGTGAAAATCAACGAAAATGCAGCCAGAACCTTAGAATATGCCTACGATGATTTTGCAATTTGGAAATTAGCCAAAGCACTAAACCGTCCAAAAAAAGAAATCAGTTTGTTCGAAAAAAGGATGATGAATTATAAGAACCTTTATAATCCTGAAATCGGATGGATGAGCGGTAGAAACAAAGACGGAAGTTTTCCTAAAAACTTTAATCCGCTTAAATGGGGAGATGCTTTTACAGAAGGAAATGCTTTGCATTATAGCTGGAGTGTATTCCATGATGTGCAGGGATTGATTGATTTAATGGGAGGAGCGAAAAAATTCACGGCCAAATTAGACGCTGTTTTTACAACACCTCCGGTTTTTGATGATAGTTATTACGGAGCTGTTATTCATGAAATTCGCGAAATGCAAATTATGAATATGGGGCAATATGCACATGGAAATCAGCCGATACAGCACATGATTTATTTGTACAACTATGCTGGAGAGCCTTGGAAAACGCAATATTGGTCAAGAGAAGTTATGAATCGTTTGTACAAACCAACTCCGGACGGTTACTGCGGAGATGAAGATAACGGACAAACTTCGGCCTGGTATATTTTCTCTGCAATGGGGTTCTATCCGGTTTGCCCGGGAACAGACGAGTATGTGCTTGGAGCGCCTTTGTTTAAAAAAATTGCGTTAGAGCTCGAGAATGGAAAGCAACTGGTTATTAATGCTCCGGACAATTCGGCCGACAACAAATATGTTCAGGAATTAAAATGGAACAACACCACTCATACTCAAAACTTCATCAACCATTTTGAAGTACTAAAGGGAGGTGAATTCAAATTTGACATGAGCAGTAAACCTAATTTACAAAGAGGAACTTCGGCAAGTGCCTATCCATATTCTTATTCAACTTCAAAATAATACTATGCAGTCACGTAGAAAATTTATAAAAAATACAGGGATTTTTTCAGCAGGATTATTGGCCCTTCAAACTGATGTTTTCGGTATGCAATCGGACGCGTTCAATTTTTCGATCAAAGATTTTGTAAGCAAAAGACCCCCGCTGGCAGAACGAAAATTTACCAGTAAAGCTATTGAAGCTGCAATTGTAAGAATCAAAAAACAAATTGCCAATCCGGAACTCGCCTGGTTGTTTGAAAACTGTTTTCCAAACACCTTAGACACCACCGTTGATTTTGAAATCATTGACGGAAAACCAGATACTTATGTTATTACAGGAGATATCGATGCCATGTGGTTGCGCGACAGTACAGCACAAATTTGGCCCTATATTCCGTTTATAAAAGAAGATAAAAAACTGGCAGAACTGATAAAAGGAGTAATCAACCGTCAGACCAAATGTATCTTACTCGATCCTTATGCGAATGCTTTTTACAAAGATTTTGCGCAAGTAAGTGAGTGGAAAAATGACATGACCAAGATGCAGCCCGGTATTCACGAACGCAAATGGGAGATTGATAGTTTGTGTTACCCAATACGACTGGCACACGGCTACTGGAAGGAAACCGGAGACATTAGTTTGTTCGACAGCAAGTGGAAAGAAGCGATGCTTTTGGTATTGCAAACTTTCAAAGAGCAGCAGAGAATGCACGATAAAGGGCCTTACAATTTTCAGCGAGTTACAGCCTGGGCAACAGATGGCGTACCTTTAAGTGGTTACGGTTATCCAGTAAAACCATGTGGATTAATTGTTTCGACTTTCAGACCAAGTGACGACAGTACGCTGTTTGGTTATTTGATTCCGAGTAACATGTTTGCAATTGAAGTATTGGGGTATCTGATCGAAATTTTCTCTTTGCCGGCTTTAAAAGATGACAATTTAGTGGCTAAAGCCAAAGAATTGCGTGGGCAGGTTCAAAAAGGACTGGAAGAAAACGGAATCATCGAACATCCGAAATTCGGAAAGATCATTGCTTTTGAAGTCAACGGTTATGGTAGTTTTCACATGATGGACGATGCCAATGTTCCGTCTTTATTATCGTTACCTTATTTAGGCGCTATAGCACCGGACAATCAACTGTATCTGAATACCCGTAAAGTAGTACTTTCAGAAAACAATCCGTTTTTCTACAAAGGAAAAGCAGGAGAAGGTATTGGTGGACCTCATACCGGAACCGATACCATCTGGCCAATGAGCATCGTTTTAAGAGCCATTACCAGCGTAGACGAGCAGGAAATAAAACAGTGTATCAGCAATCTGATCAAAACAAATGCGGATACCGGTTTCATGCACGAATCTTTTCATAAAGACGATGTAACCAAATTTACCCGAAAATGGTTTGCATGGGCCAACACCTTATTTGGAGAAATGATCGTACATACTAGCATTCATTATCCTCAAATTTTAAAAGACAAAAACATTTAAAAATAAATATACCATTAAGAGATTGTCCTAACCGTTAACCCCTCAGGTTTAATGCGAGGGCCAGAAACAGGTCGCCATATGGTTTACCGGATCTCTTAATAATTCAAAATAAAATAAGAATGAATAAAGAATATGCCGTTGGATTAGACATTGGAGGTACACATATCACCGCAGCGATCATTGATATAGTGGACATGAAAGTGATCGATTTTTCACTGCACAAAGAATCTTTCGATTCAAATTTGCCTGTAGCGGAAGTAATGACCATTTGGGAAAAAGCAATTCGCACTGCGATAGAAAATTCAAAAGTAGAAATTACTACGGGATTGGCAGTTTGTATGCCGGGCCCGTTTGATTATACGAATGGTATTTGCTGGATAAAAGACCAATCTAAATACGAACATTTTTATGGGCTGAACATTCGCGATTTGTTTCAGGACAAACTGAATTTGTCGAATGATTTCCCGATTCTTTTCGAAAATGATGCCGTTTGTTTTGGTAAAGGAGAAGTTTTTAAAGATGCTGAAAACCTTTCTAAAAAAGTAATGGCAATCACGCTTGGTACCGGACTTGGAGCTTGTTTTATAGACAAAGGAGAATCGATTAGTGCGGGCGATTTAGTTCCGGAAGATGGAGAAATATACAATCTGCCTTATAAAGAAGGAATTGCTGAAGATTATGTTTCTGCACGTGGACTTATAGCGGGTTATTTTGCTTTAAGCGGAAAAAAAGCAAACAATGGTTTAGAGCTTTTTAATTTGGCTAAAGCCGAAGACAAAGTAGCGATAAAAGTGTTTGAAAAAATGGGAGAAGATTTAGCGGCGATTGTTATTCCGTGGCTAGAAAAATTCTCAGCAGATAGCTTTATTATTGGAGGAAAAATAGCAAATGCAAGCGAATTTTTTCTGCCTGTTTTCAATAAAAAATTAAAAGAAGCAGGAAGCGAAGTTAACGTTTCTGTTTCTACAGATAATGAAATAGCAGCATTATTAGGCGCAACAAGTTTGCTTTACACAGCATAGTTTTGATTATATTAGATGCCACAGATTAAGAAATCCACTTGAATATTTTAATCTGTGGCAAAAAATAGTTCGTTGGCCCATAAAAGAATAGATATGACAAATTCAAATCGCAGAAATTTTATAAAAACGGCAGCTATAGCTTCAGTTGCTGTAGCCTTGCAATCTTTCAATTCGAATTCGGAAGAAGAAGAAAAAAACATAGTTTCTAAAAAAGGGAAAAAGCCCATCGTGCTTTCTACCTGGAGGTTTGGAATTCCGGCCAATGAAGCGGCCTGGGAAGTTTTAAAAAACAAAGGAACTGCTTTAGACGCTGTCGAAGCCGGAGTTAAAATTCCGGAGGCAGATCCTAAAGAAAGAAGTGTAGGGTATGGCGGACGTCCGGACAGAGATGGCCGCGTAACGTTAGATGCCTGTATCATGGATGAAAATGCCAATATAGGATCGGTGGCTGCTTTAGAATACATCAAACATCCCATATCAGTTGCGAGAGCAGTAATGGAAAAAACACCTCATGTAATGCTGGTAGGTGATGGAGCCTTGCAATTTGCCGTAGCACAAGGTTTCAAAAAAGAAAATCTGTTGACAGAGGAGTCTGAAAAAGAATGGAAAGAGTGGTTAAAAGACAGTAAATACAAACCCATTGCCAATATCGAAAATCACGATACCATTGGAATGATCGCTTTGGATGCCCACGGAAACCTTTCGGGAGCCTGTACAACAAGCGGAATGGCGTTTAAAATGCACGGACGTGTTGGCGATTCCCCAATTATTGGAGCCGGTTTATATGTCGACAATGAAATTGGAGCGGCAACAGCCACCGGTCACGGCGAAGAAGTCATCCGGATTTCGGGCTGTCATCTTGTGGTTGAATTGATGCGACAAGGTAAATCTCCTCAAAAAGCCTGCGAAGAAGCCGTTGCCCGAATTGTGAAATTAACAAAGAACAGAAACAAAGACTTAAAAGACATTCAGGTAGGTTTTATCGCTCTCAACAAAGCTGGAGAATATGGCTCATATTGCATTCAGGGAGGTTTTAACTATGCCGTTTATGACGACACCGGAAACCGTTTAATCGATGCCGACTTTTTTCTGAAGTAAGATATTGATTTTGCCCTTGATAGGGTTAGTTATTTTGTAATGCGCAAGGATCACTGGATCTTTGCGCATTTTTTATTTTAACTGCGCTTAATAAGGATGTAAATAAGAAAGAAATCGGTGTAAATCCGCGTTTTCGCTTTAAAGAATCCGTCTCATCCGCGTACATTATTTGCAGTTCTTTTGGGGTAACCCATATTAATTTAGAACCTATTCCTCCATTGCAGTTTCAAATTCCATATGGTCAATGGTTTCTACGGCTGCCTGTGCAGGCTTAGATGCTTTTAATCTATTGAATCTTTCCAATTGTTCTGATTCTCCTTCTTCACCACTGAAATAAGGGAAAACATCCATAATCGGAGATTCAGAAACTGCCGGGATAGAATATTCTCCCATTGTGCTTTGCATTACATGCAGCGTGTTGTCGTAAGCTTCTCTTACATCATTTGCCTGAACCAGCATGTACATATTTGACTTTCTTTCCTTACCGCTTTCTTCATCATAAGCCAATAAGGATACTTTGGATTTAAACCAACGGTCTGTATTTTCAAAAGGGTGAATTTCGGCGTAATTGGCCACTTTTATATTGGTGATTTTAAATTCCTCACTAATATAAGCCGACATCTCTTCATTAATTCTTCTCTCAGCTTCTGTATAAGACAAAGCATCTACCAAATAAGGTTCTGTTAAAACCTTTTGTCCTCCGGTTTCATCTGTCTTTCTATATTTCACTTTGCATTCGTACCAAGTTGCGCTCATCTTTGTTATTTTTTAAGGATGCCAAAGATAGATTTTACAGGAAAAAAAACTCGGAATTTACAAAATAGATATTCACAATTTCAACGCTATTTTGGTAAGATTTTGATTTTTAGAGCTTAAGCTTTAAAAGGTGGAATTTATTCGAATCGTTGCTTTTATCAAAGCTAATCCTTCAATATTTTTTAGAAGAACCTCCTTTGAGTGATGCTGGCTGTTTTCACTTACTAATTCAACCCAATCGTCACCTTTGTCTGATTTTTGGATCCGTCTGAGCAGCAAAAATTCTTCGAGATCAGCTGTTATGATAGCGATCAGATACAATTCTCCCCAAATGATATGCTCGATGTTGCTGCTTACCTTTTTATAGATAATAAGATCTCCGCTTTTTAAAAGCGGGTACATACTGTCGCCACTCACATAAATGGCTCCGTCGCATTTGGGTAAATTAGGAATCGAAACATAATCTATAGGTTTTTCGTTGGTTTCTTTAAACAAAGAAACGGCTCCTGCAGCGGTTTCAACATCGAATACAGGTACAAATTGCTTTTTTATTGTTTTTGAAGTGGTGACTTCATAGACCGAAGCAGGTTCTTCAATCTCGCTCATTTTAATACCCCATTCATATTCAAAAAAAGCGGCATTTTCAAGCATATGACCTTTTCCTGTCAAAAGCCATTCCGGACTAATTTCAGGATAAATGCGAAGTATCTGCTCAATTTTTGATGCGCCAACATCTTTTACTTTATCTAAAAAACCATTCGAAAGTCCCGTTTCAATATAAAATTTTCTTCGGTTAATTCCTTTATAATCAATTATTTGTAAGATTCTATTTATAATCATTGTATTGTTTTTTAGATTATTAGATCTTTTTATGAGTTTTTGTAGAATATAATCTATATATTTGTAGGTAAAAAGATACAAAAATGTAATTTAAACAAACGTACGAAAAAAAACACGAAATATATTAATAAAGCGTAAGATCGTCAAAATTTCAGAAAGAAAGTAGCGCTTGCTATTCCCAAGGATTCTTTAAGTTATGTGAGGATAGAAAAAGAGAGATGAGGTTTAACATAAAAGAACAAAACATGAATTATACGCCAAAAATAGACCCGAATAACCCGCATAGTGAACGATTGGAAAAAGCGATTACAAACCTGCTTCCGTTTGTTGCGGCAGAAGCCGTTTATGTGTCGTACAATCGACGTAATAAAGTAATGGTAATCATTTTTATTATGAAAAAAGAGTCTAATCAGGACACAGAAGCTCTGAGTGTGGTACTCGATAAACTCATAAAGGTATATCCCGATTTTATTTTTAAATTTATTGATTCTGATTGTGCCAGCCTTGGCTTT
Source organism: Flavobacterium sp. T12S277 (assembly GCF_048514875.1). Taxonomy (NCBI): domain Bacteria; kingdom Pseudomonadati; phylum Bacteroidota; class Flavobacteriia; order Flavobacteriales; family Flavobacteriaceae; genus Flavobacterium; species Flavobacterium sp. T12S277. The sequence goes on from NZ_JBLYEG010000006.1 coordinate 79,172, forward strand.
AGAAAAGGAAAACCTTTCTTTATTCGGCATTGCACGCTAAAAGAACTGGTTTATTTTGAGCCGGGTGCTGAAGTCTTTTATCCTCAAAAAAATACATCAAAAAAACTGATAAGAAGAGCCAGAAAAAGATTTTACCTTGATTTGGAAGCAGCTGTTGTGTCCTTTAGAAATGTATCGGTTTACACCGGAAGCAGTAATAACATTCAAATAGCTTTTGCTCTGTACCAAACTCTGAGATACATTTACATTTGCGCCTCCGAATTTTTCACCCCTGTTTTTATTACTTCTACCTGTTTGTTTGTCCATTACGATTATAGCATTGGCTTTACGCCTGAACTAAAAAAAATACTCAACAAAGATGTTGCGACAGATAACGAGATACTTAAAATGCTTAATATGACCTATTCCTGTGTGATGGAACATAAGGAGGCAGATGATATTAATCCGGAGCTGCTTGCAAAGGCAAAAGCAAAAGTAGAATTGTTACAAAAGGAAATTAATAAACTTTTTTTAGAGTATAAAATAGTATGCAGAGAGAAGATGCAGAAACTGAGTTATCAAAAATGTACCGCAAAACACATATTCAGTGATAAAATTCCGTCGAATTATTTTATTGATGATGCTTTGAAGAATATTGGAGCTGTAATAGCTGCAGCTTTTGAGGTAAGATGTATCTATTGTTTTGGTTATACGATAAATCATGATAAAGAGGAAGGGGCTAAGAATTATTCGGATAAACTTCCGCGTTATCATTTTTATTTACTGATCGTGAGTCCGGAGCCCTTTGAAGATGAAATACGTTTGATGAAAGAGCTAATTCAGGAAAAATTTGAAAGCAAGTATAAAGTAACAATTCTTAGTCATTGCTCAGAATCGATTAGTAAGAAGAGACAGGATCAGAAATATTTTTTCGATCACATTTTTACAAATGGACTTCTGGTGTACAGCAATCCTTTTTATCTTTCTTATCCTAAAAAATGCATTGCAAAATGGGAGTCTCCTGTTAACGAAAAATACCAGCAAAGCAGATTATCAAAGGCACAACAATTTTTTGATCAGGCACAGAATTCTCTCAGTTATGATTCTGTTGGCATAAAAAAAGTACTTTTCAGAAAAGTAATCGAGCAAATTTGTGCAGGGCTCATCTATTTGCATTTAGGTTATCCTTCGGGTAAATTGTCAATAGACAGCCTGTTCTCTTTATTAAAATACATTCAGGATATTGAACTTCCTTTTGATTGTAACAATGAAAAGGAAAAAACGCTTTTTCGATACCTTTCCGAGACAGCGGTAGTGCCTATAAGTGCAGCAAAACAGTACGTTAAGAACGAGTATGATAAACTTATTGAGTATAAGTGTATCTTGTTTTTGAAGCATGCAAATGATCAGGCAGAGAAAGCAGCCGAAAAATTAGATTATAAGAAGACACGTTTTTTTAGTTAATTCCCGGACTCTGTAAAGAGTTCTAGTAAAAATTGCACAAAGGCTTTTGACTTGGTGCAATTTTTTCATTTTCTACAGCTGTCTTTTTGTGAATATCTTCCGCTTTTTTACCTAATGAAGGTACAGGGGGTTTGTCCTTTTAGAATTAAATAACCCTTAGAATTTGACTTAGATTATCCTGGCCTTATACTATCTTATCGGATGTTGTTTCTGTGGTACTTTTTTTATGAAAATAGTTGAATGGAGGTTTTTTTATTTGTTTTATTTGCGCCAAATTTTGCTTTTTTAGAGTGAGATTTGAATTTTATTTACACCTCATTGCGTGCCTTTGACCACGTTTGCTGCAAAGATGATGTACTGTAAATAACAAGCTTTGTTGTGTTGGAAATTTGCAGAGGTATTTCTGCGAGTATGTCATAGCATATGAGGCTATTGTTTAATAGCGTATAAAGGCTGTCGATAGATAGTATTCTTAATTTCAGAATGAAAAAAATAATTGCATTAACATTCATCATTACTTCATTTGTTGGTTTTTCTCAGGAAGTCGTTAAAAATGAGCGGATTGATTCTTCAAAAACAGAGACTCTTAAAGAGATAAAAATCATTCAGAATAGGAGAAAAGCAGGAGTTTATAAACTTCAATTTCCCAAAGAAATCTTGAAAAATGAAAGTATGGGTAAAACTCTACGACGAGTTGAGAATATTACTTTAGACAATAATAAAACAGTTTATTTTAAAGGGAAAAAAATTAAAAATTTCATTTATAATGATAAAGTCATAACTCAGGAAGAATTTTTCAAACTAATGTCTCAGGATATTGTTTCTTTTCAGATTGTGGAGAATTATTTTAATTTGTCAACTGGTGAGACTGAACTTGTTATAAAGGTAATGGACAATAACGGTAATGTCGATAATATAAAAGGTTCTGTTGACGGAACGCTTGGTTTTCTGCAGGAATTTAATTTTCTAGGTTCGAGTGTATTTTATAAAAAGAACAAATTTTCAACAGTTCTGAATATTTCCGGTCTCAAAAATGTTTCGGATAACAGCTCGGAGGAAACGTATAACGGGAATACTTTAAATTATGCGAACCACAGAGTTTTGTATCAGTCCAATTTCTCCATGCTTAATATTTATGAGATTGATAAATCAAGTAGTATTTCGTTGCGAAATAAGTACTCGGTAATCGATGAAAACAGACTTAGCTTCTTTCCGGATCTATCAGAGGCGGCCTATTTTTTTCTGGTTCGCAATTACAATACCAATGTGAGGTACGAGAAGAGAACAGTAAATGATTTAGAGTATAAACTCAATTTAGATTATGTAGGCAACAATAATAAAATTGAAGACAAGGTTAATAAATCGAATCAAAAATTTACGGAATGGACGTTGAGTTCCTCTGTCGCAAAATCAATTAATAAATTATATGTTCAGTCGGCATTAGTACTAACATATCGCAATTATGTTTTTGATAATGTAGTGGACAGAAGCGAAGTGAGGCAAAATATCGTAACTCCTTTTGTCAGTTTTAGTTATGACATCAATCCTAATAATTCATTGGTATTTGGAAACAGATTTCAGTTTTCTGAGGATAAAGTCAACAATGATGTCGTTTTTCATCATAATCTTTATCTGCCAAATTTCACTTATTTTTCAAAAATTGAATCCCTATTTGATGTAGAGTTCAATTATAAACGATACGTTATCAGACCGAGTATCCGATCAATTTCTAATTTCACGTATCAGGATTTTAATAATAATTCAATCGTAAACCCTTCATACATAGCACCACAAATAGATAATTCTTTTTCTCTCGATTTGGTGAAAAACATAAAGAAAGTCGATTTAACATTAAACTTCGGCTACTTAAGGTCATCCAATAATATTTCTGTGGTCAATAAATTGGATGCATACCAAATGATTTCTGAAAATGTAAATCTGGATTCTTATAATAGCCGATCAGTGGGTACTTCTGTTTCCTTTAAATTTTATAAAGAATCGAGGTTCAACTTAAATTATAGTTATACAAAGCTAAAAATGCAGAAGGAAAATGAAACGTATAAAGGAGCTGTGAATGCTCTTGATTTTTCTGTTAGCGGGAATATCGATAAAAGTACGATGTATTCGATTAACTCTTATTACATTGACAGGTTTTACGATTTTAATCTATACCGTTCGGTCAAACCGGATCTGTCTTTGAGTGTATCCCGAAATTTTCTTAAAGACAGATTAAATATCAATCTGGAGTATAGAAATATATTGAATACTGATGCAAACGTAAAGTTGCGGTTTATGAATAATAGCAATGAATATGCGTTAAACAATACAAACACATCGCATATGATCTTAATAAACGCAACCTATAATTTCGGAAAAACATTTAAAGTAAATCGTAAATACATTCAGAATATTAGTTCGGATATGAAGCAGTAAATTTGGTATTGTTTGATGCTTTTTACAACTTTAGTCTTTCATTTATAACAAAAAAAGCTTCAGATTTCTCTGAAGCTTTGTCTTTATAAGAGGGTGTCTTAAAAATTTGTATTTACTTTTTTAGAACGGTCCGCAACATAGGAAATAAGCCAGGTTATTGGTCCTTCTTTTACAAAGAATATTTTTTTCTTCTCTAAATTTGGAATACTTTCTACGCAGGCCGATAGTATGTTATTTGCCGAAATAAGGTATTTCTGATCGTATATGTTTAATACTCTTGCCGCTTCCTTGTTGGTTTTAGAAAGATTATTAAACTTGTTGAAGTTATTCTTCAGGATCGCATCATAATCGATAATATCTTCAAGTTTTATAGGCAGGAAATGATCTTTGGTATCTTCATTATAATATAATGTGGTAAAGGCCCAAACAGCTCCACCGGACAAATAGATCTTTTCTTTTTTTAATAAAAGAGGATTTGCATCAAGCATTTCTTTGATCTTTTTACGTACCACCGGGTTAAAGTCAAAAGACTTTTCCTGGTATACGGACATATCACTTGCCTGACTTTGGTTTACAACCGTCTTTTTTACAGCATCAGTAAGAGACATAGTACCAAAATCAAGTTCTAAAGGAATAAACTCTAATTTGTTATCGGCAAGTTCATCAATGTAACCGCCTTTAGTACTTGCAGCACCAATATCAAGAAGCAGAGCATTAGCATAATCAACAGGAGGTATAGAACCTTTAACTAGTATTTTAGCTTCCTCGTCAACATTAATAACATCAAGTTCTTTGTTGGTTAGGGTACTGATTTTGTTTTTTAAAGCATCAAGGTTGCGGGCAGATCCGAAAACAGAAGAAGCTACTAAAAAGATATTTTCTTCTGGGATTTTAAATTGTGCTCTTATTTTTGTCAATTGAGTAAAAACGATAAAACCGGCTTTGCTGATGTCTTCCTGAGTAAGTTCGCCATTTGTAGTGATGTGTTTGGCAAAACTAAGACCTTCATCATTTGAGTAGTAAGAAATTTTATAGTCCGCTTTTTTGATATTGTTTACTTCAAGGACTGTAACCTTTATTGTTCTGCGTCCGATTTCAATTCCGGCATAAAGATTTTTTTGAGCAAATGTACTTATGGAAAAAAATAAACTGAAAAGTATAAAAACTAGGATTTTGGGGGTGTTTTTTTTAAGCATTGTATTTAATTATGTTATAATAATTTATTGATAAAGATTGTAAGTTGTTGTTGTTTAGAAATTATAAGGTTAAGTAAAAAAATAACGGTTTTTTAAAGTAAATAATTTAAAACCGTAGAAATGAGTTCTTAAAAGTGATTCAGTTTTTTGTTGTGATAATTTTAAAAAGCAAAAAAAGCTTTATAATTGTTAATGTTTAAATGACTAGATTAAAGAGTAATTGCCCATCAGGACTGATAAAAAACTACTAAATATTCAGGGCGCAAATTTATAAAAACAATTACGAATACAAACCCGGTTATTAAGAAAACATATTATTTAATTGTTAAGGAAATCCCGTAAAGTAATTGACAGACAATTCGGTATTTTTTTAAGTATTGAAAAAGAATACTAACAGGAAATGATCTGATAAGAGGAGTCCCTGATATTTACGGGAACTCTTAAAATTCTCCTGTTTTCAGCATGGTCCGCAGTTTCAACGAAGGGTAAGTATTGTGATATTGCGTTGTATTCTTCCTGAGGTTTTCATTTTTTATAGTAGTTTTGTTTTTAGAAGTGGCACAACGTCAGAGACATTTGTGTGGTATTCAGTAGAACAATAAGGGGAGTGGGGTTTAATAAAAAAAGGAAGAGATGAAACAAAATATTTATGATGATACAGATTTTTTTGAAAACTATGGTAAAATGTTACGTTCGATAGATGGTCTGAACTCAGCAGGAGAGTGGCATGTTTTAAAAAAGATGCTGCCCGATTTTCAGGGAAAAAATGTTCTTGATCTCGGTTGCGGTTATGGATGGCATTGTATTTATGCAAAAGAACAAGGAGCAGAGAATGTCATTGGAATTGATTTATCGAAGAAAATGATTGATAAAGCAAAGGAAAAATCAGAGGGAGTATCAATAACCTATCACCAAATGCCAATTGAAGATATTGTATTTGAAAAGGAACAGTTTGATATTATTTTTAGCTCGCTTACCTTTCATTATGTACAAGATTTGGAAGCTCTTTTTCGTAAGATCTATCAGTATTTGAAGAAAGGCGGGAGTTTTGTCTTTTCTATGGAACATCCCGTTTTTACAGCAAAAAACGAGCAGGATTGGTTTAGGGATGAAAATGAAAACCGACTACATTGGCCAGTTGACAATTACCAGGACGAAGGAGTGAGACAAACATTTTTTTTAGGTCATGAAGTAGTAAAATACCATCGTACTGTAGCAAGTATTCTAAATATGGTCATTAATTCAGGTTTTAGTATTACACAAATAGCGGAGCCTAAACCGTCAGAGGAAATCATTGAAAAGTATCCGGAAATGAAAGAGGAGTTAAGAAGACCAATTTTTATTATGGTTTCTGCAGGTAAATCATAAAGGGATGAATTTTGAATTCATAAAGCAAGTATAAACGAAAAGAAGCGTCTTCAGTTCAATTGAAACAGCTTCTTTTCATTTTACTCCATTAGATTACTCCATCAAATTTTCCTCTATTAATTCTTCAAAAGATTTATTTACTTCTTCCGTTTCATCATCATCATGATAATAAATCCAAACTTTATTATCAGGAGAAATAAATACCGGATCTCCATTTCCACTAACGGAAATGACATAACTGGATTGTATTAATTCACATCTGTTATCAACCAGATAGTTACTTCTAAAATCCTTTGTTAAATCGATAACAGTTTCTTCTGATAACATTTCGCAGTTATTAAAACCGTAAACCGGAAAACCTGTATAACTACCTCCAAAGAGACTTAAAAACTGTGCATAATCATTGTCGAATTTTACATTAAGCTCGGTTTCAGCATTTTTAATTGTTTCTTCATTAACCGATTTACCTGCAAACAAATCATCATCTGATAGTATTACTTTTATTTTATCTATTAATTCTTGTTTCATGTTTTTTATTTACATTTTAGCTCTAAAAAAACATTTCTACTAGATTATCATCTGTTTTTTAAAATACTATTAATTTCAGATTCTTTGTGGGTATAATTTTTCTTATTTGGATAAAATCGTACTTCTTTAATATTGGACGAGCTTAATACTATCCCAATATCACCATCTTTCAAATCTTGAAATCCAATTGATTCTAAAGTTGGTATTTTTACTAAAGAAGATAGTGTTGTCAAATTATCTATATATAAGTCTTTTATTGATTTGTTTTCTTTTAGAATATCTGTAGATAATAGCTTTTTACATTTTAATATCTTTAATCTAGTTAACTTCATACTAATTAAACTACTTAAATCATTAAGCTTATTATTGTATGAAAGTTCTAAGCTGCTTAAGTTTGGAAATTTCTCAATGCCTTCTAAATTTTCTAAATTAGTATCTGCTAATATTATTTTTTTTACATAGTCACTTCCTGAAAAAGACATTAAATTTTTCCCTGTAGAACCTTTGATATAAAGTACATCTAACTTACTGAGTTTATCAATATTTGTTATTGTCGAACCACCTTTCATCGAAATTTCTTCTAAATTAGCAAGATAAGATAAATCTAAATTATCGGTAATTACAGGCAGCCAAATAGATCTTAAATTAGTTAGTTGTTCAATGTTTCTTACATCATTTATTGGGATATTATCATTAATTGCTAAATGGAATAAATTCTCTTTTAATGGAATAAGTAAGCTTAAATCAATTGCTTCACTATCATTTTCTAAAAATTTTCTAATAAAAACACCATCACATTTTTCTTTTATTGCATAATTTATTCCATTTTCAAAATCATTTGTAAAAACGGTAATCATTTTTTTGCAAAATGGTTCTTTCTCTTCTATTCTATACATATTTTATGGACATTTAATTTTACCTGTGCTAGCGTTAAATTTAGCTTCTAAATCATCCGCTTTTTTAACTATATCTGCATATGCTACAGGATCATTTATTTTCATCGCTTCTAAAGGTTTATTACCCGGTTGGTTAATTCTATTTAATCCTTTTGGGTCATTAACAGCCCCTTTCCTGTTTATTAATTCTTGTTCAACTAAAAAACCTGTATCATTATTTCCATAGTCAACATGGACTCCTTTAGTAATACTTGAGGTACTTGAACCAATTTCCCTTGCTCTTACACCTTGAGAAGTTACGGCTCTATCGATGGGGCCTTTCCCAATATAATACTCACCTGTCGGAAACTGAAACATATACGTCCCTGTTAAACCAAATACATCTATCCAGAAATTAGAATTAAATACATATGCATAAAATTCTCTACCTCCTAAAAGTCTTATAGGATCCTGCGATAAGTACAGCCCAGTTTCAGAAGAATAATAACGATGTCTGTTGTAATATAAACCCGTCTCCACATCCTCATATTGGCCCAACTGTCTAAAAGGTATAAAGCTTCGATCGCCTTTTAAATCTTTTAAGGCTCCATAAATATCATAATCGGTTTCCCAAACCAGTTCGCCTGTTTCTGAATAGGCCTGTACTGGTCTTCCAATATAATCGTTTATTAAACTATATTTTTCTTCACCAATAATCTTAGCGCTTGGTACAAAAGAACCTCCTTCATAAATCCAGGTTATGAGATTATCAACGGGTTCAGTTTTGTCATAAACTAAATCATCGTCTTGAATAACAAGTTGAGGTCTGTCTTTTAGATCGTATTTCCACTCGTGAATAAGAACGTTTCCATCCCAAACATAACGATTTATTTTCTGGTTTGCAATTTTTGCAGTACGTCTTCCCAGTGCATCGTATTCAAAACGTACAGCTTTACCATCAGGGTTGGTTACACTCTCAAGCATGCCGTTGGCCAGCCAGGTATAAGTGGTATCGCCGTACTGCCACTGCTCGTGTTCTTGCTGTAATTTCAGTTTTTCTTCTTTATTAACTGCAAGTTTGTCAATCCAACTGGTAGGCTCCTCAAAAACGAGTGCCTTGGTAATGTCACGGGTACTTTTGTGTACTAGATTCCCGAGTTCGTCGTATTTATAAAAGTACTTTTCATCCTGTAACAGTTTGCCGCCTTTGCCATATTTACGGTCACTTTGGTCCTGCGTTTTGTATAAATTACCTACCGCATCCGGGGTTTTATAGAGTTCTTCGTTCCCATTGTAACTTTTAGCCAGATTACCAAAGTCATCATAATCAAAATAGATCATGCCACCGGTAAGCTGATTGACTTTACTGCGGAGCTGCTGGTTGGTATCCCAGTTATAATAACGCGAGCCGGTACGTTTGCCGTTTGCAAAAACGTCCTGCTCTTTTTGTTTACCGCTGCTGTTGTAGCTGGTTTTGATGTGCAAACCTCCTGTGGCAAATCGCTCTATTTCGTGTCCTAATTCGTCTCGTTTCAAGGTGGTCTCCCAAGCCTGATGCTGTTCTTTAAGCTCCTTACTTTGAGCTTCGATACGCTCTAATTGTCCTTTTTGGTTGTAATGAGTACTGATGTCGGCACCAAGACTGGTACTGATATGAATACGTTGTCCTAATTCGTTATAAGTAGATGTAAGTGTTATGCCATTTTCGTTGGCGTCTAACTGTTGTTTTTGCGTTTCCTCTATGATACGCCCCATTTCATCTCGTTCAAAACGAATACTTACGTTTTGATTGACGGCTTCTATCAGCAATCCATTTTTATTATAGGTATAGGTTTCCCAGGTGCCATCGTGATAATCGGCTCTGGTGATGCGTCCCAGTGCATCCTGCTCGTAGTCGGTAAATTTTCCGCCTCCATGATCTATTCTGGTTACTTCACCGGCCAGGTTACGATTGAATTTTTTTACGATGCCATCAAAAGCGGTTTCACGCATGATGTATCCGGCCTTGTTTCGGCTAAAACTATAACTTTCGTTGTCCTCATTTTTTATGCTGGTAAGCTGCTCCATTTTGTCGTAGTTAAAACGGACTTTTACACCGTTTTGCTCTCTGGTGGCCAGACTTCCCAATGGGGTATAACTTAATTTTATATCGTTTTTTTTGTCTTTTAAGGCAATTATTTCATCATAATTGTTGTAGCTGAATTCGATAACGTTACTGTCTTTCTCTACAATTTGCTGCACTCTGTCCAGCGCATCATAGGTAAAGTAATCTGCCATCTGCATTGGGGTGTAAATTGCCTGTACACGACTGCGATAGTCGTACTCCCATGATTTTAGCTTTTTGTCATTTTCTCTCCATTCGATGAGGTTGTATTGCTCATCATACACCAGTTCAAGCTCGTTGTTGTTTTTGGCAACAGTGGCCAGTAGCCCGTTTTCATAATAAGCAAAATGAGTACTGGTTTTGTCCGGTGCAATTATGGTTTTAAGCTGATGTGGTTTTTGAGCCTTGTATAGATAAATGGTTTTGTTGCCTTCCGGATCGATGGCAATCGAAGGACGATTTTCATCGTCGTAGATCATGATTTCTTCGGTACCATCCGGGTAAACCGTTCCGGTTTTATTGCCTCTGTCATCATAATTAAAGCCCAAAATACGTCCTTCGGGATCAATCTCCCGATAGAGTTCCATAAATTCGGTATAATCGTAAAATGTGCTGTTCCCCATTGGGTCTTTTACCTGAGTCACAAGCTGGTTAGGCTCATAATAATAAGTGGTTACAGCTCCGTTGGCATCGGTTACGATGTTATAGCCTTCTTCGGTGTGGTATTCGATCCAGCCTTCCTGCCAGCCGCCTTCACCCCAGGTGTGAATACATTTGTTTTGAGTATCGTATTCCCAATAGAAAGTTTGTCCATTACGATCGGTTTTCTCGACCATAAGATGATCCTGATAGGCTATACGGGTTGGTACTCCTAGTGCATCAATAATGGCAACCATATTATAATGCTCGTCGTATTCATAAGCCACCAGCAACTCGTCTTGTTCGGGAGCAGCAAGTTCAAGTTTTTGAATGAATCCGTCTTTGGTGCTTACTTTTATTACTCTTCCTGCTGAATCGATGATTCTGTTCAGGCTGTATCCTTTAAATTCAAAAACGGTGGTCAATCCATCAGGATTGGTTATTTGAGTGAGCTGGTATTTTTTGCCGTCAAAAAGGGTAAAATCATAAAAGAGTTTGCTTTTATGATCGTAAGCCTGGTAACCTTCGGGAGTTCTTTTCAAGGTTGTTTTTTCCTGACGGAGGTAAAATTCTTCCTCAGGCAACAGCGCCGGAAATGCAACCACTCTACCATCGTCCATGCGAAGCCCTAGAGCATCTTCTTCAGGATATAATTCTACGGCTCTGTCGTATACACTATGTACACCATGTCCAAGCCAGCCTACATACTGAGAATCTGAATACCAGTTACGTTCCCAATTAAGGGGTATAGGGCTTGTAATATCAAAATCGCTGCCTTCATAAAAAACAGCTCCGTTGATAAGGTTAATAGGCTCGAAACCCGCTTTACACAACAATTTGCTGAGTTTGTTGGGGCCTATAGCGCCTTTAAGAAATTTATTGAATGCTTTTTTGCCTATTTTCATTAAGGTACTAAAACCTATACTGGCGGCCAGTCCGGTAAGCATTCCACCCCAATCGGGCGGATAAGGACCTCCAACCATGACCGGTTTCCCGGTAGGAATAGGCAAGGAAAATGAAGTTGGGGCAAAAAGGGTCGGGGCAAACGGTATCATTTTCTTTCCTACTTTCGTTTTTCCCAGAGACATCGAGAGGGGAATACCAATATCATTACAAGTCATTAACATATGACCTTTGGGACTCATTCGGGTGCTGTCTGAGAATACGGTTTGAGAAGCAAAAAAGTTCATGCTTTCGTGGCCAATAATAGGAGTCATCAGCCAGGGCGGTGTAAAAAGCGGAATGTGTACCAATGGAATGATAATACCACTGGTGTCTGAATTTCCTCGTTTAAAACCATTTACATGCACACTGGTGCCTAAAAATGGAACATAATCAAAAGGGTCAATGACAATACCTATGTAAGGGTGAAACGGATTAAAAGGGGGTAAGGTGGTAAAATGGATGTCTATCCCCACCACAATGGTCAAATGGTTATCGGTTAATAACATAATTTAGTAGATGTTGATTAAGTGGTATTCCTTTGGTTATTTGATATTGGATTGTCTTTATTCTAAAATGTTTGTCACTCTATATGATAATTGCTTTTTTTTATGAATGTTTTACTTTACTTTTTCTCTTGTAGGAAGAAGAAGCGTATTGAAATACAGTTATGAACGAAAATACAACAGTAATTTGAATAAGTCAATAAATTTGTAAGATTTGTTAGAAAAAATAACGTTTATATTGCACAATATCAATAGTTAAGATTCTCGGGTGATTGCGAGCCATTGTTTCGTATACTGATTTTACAGGGGATACAGGGGAGATTCAAATAAGAAATAGAGACCAGGCTAAAGGGGGAAATTAAATTTTTAGCTTCGATCAAGTGTTGATAGATTCTCTTCTTATTCCGGTTTTTAAATATTGTTTTCTTTTTAATGCCTCAGATTTAGAATCAAAAAATCTACAAGGATGGCTATAGTAATGATAAATAGCGGCTTATGATTCTGCTTTTTTTAAGTAGTAATTTTAACAAGGACTTTAAAATTAAAAACTGAATTCGTATATTGTTCTGCTAAAATCAAATATGCCAGGCATATACATTTTAAAAAATACCTGCTTTCAAACGTTTTTCAGTTCATTTTAATAGAAATCATTTAGATTATGAAAAAATCATTAATGCTCTGCATTGCATTCTTAGCGCTTACAGCGTGCTCAAAACATCAAAAGGAAAAAAACATTGCTATCACTGGAATAGATTCCACATTGCGACCTGGTAATGATTTTTTTAAATATGTAAATGGTAAGTGGTACGATTCTGTATCAATACCTGCATCTCAGGCCGGAGTTGGTGTTTATATGTTTATGAATTATCCACAACGAATTCGACTGCAAGGAATATTGGACAGCATTTCGCAAAGCAAGAATCCGGAAGGGAGTATAGCGCAAAAGGTAGGGGACTTTTATGCATCAGGTATGGATACTGTAACGATTGACAAACGTGGTTATACGCCTATCAAACCTTTACTAGCCAAAATTGAAGCCATTAGCGATTTACCTTCCTTAATGAACTTTGTGGTTAATGAAGTAAAAGTGGGCAATTCTTCGATTATAGGTTTTGGAGTATCAACCGATGATAAAAACAGCAGTATGAATATTGCTCAAATCTATCAAACGGGTATCGGTTTGCCTGATAGGGATTATTATTTCAAATCGGATTCATCGACTGTTGCGATACAGGAATCGTACAAAAAATACCTTACGACGTTATTTCAACAAACCGGTAGCGATGCCAATGAGGCTAAAAAGAATGCTAATTTGGTTTACGACATAGACAAACAACTCGCTGTTGCGCATAAAACAAAAGTTGAACTTCGTGATGTGCAGGCCAATTATAATAAAATAGCGGTGACAGATCTTGTAAAAAGACATCCCAACATTGGCTGGACTGCTTTCTTAAATACTTTAGGTGCTAAAGCTGATTTCATTAATGTAGGTCAGCCTGCTTATTATGATGCCCTTAATAAGCTTTTAAAATCCATCCCTATTAATAATTGGAAAATTTACCTAAAAGCAAATTCTTTAGAAAGATATGCAGATGATTTAAGTAAACCTTTTGTAGATGCCTCATTTGAATATACCAAAGTGCTTTCGGGTCAGGCTGTTCAAAAATCACGTGGCGAAAAAATGGCGAGTGTTCTTGACGCTTACTTAGGCGAAGCGCTGGGCGAATTGTACGTAAAGAAATATTTTTCGGAAGAGGCTAAAAAACGCATGTTGATCCTCGTGAATAATCTGCAAAAAGCCTATGCCGTAAGAATTGATAAATTGGAATGGATGAGTCCTGTTACAAAACAAAAAGCGAAAGAAAAATTGGCAGCCATGACTAAGAAAATAGGATATCCGGATAAATGGAGAGATTATAGCAAGGTGCGTATTTCCAGAGACGCCTATTTTGAAAATATGGTTTCGGCCGCTACAGCTGCCTATCAATTTCAATTGGCAAAATTGGGTAAACCAGTCGATAAATCAGAATGGTATACTACAGTTCCAACCGTTACGGCCTATAATAACCCTACAGCAAACGAAATTGTTTTTCCTGCAGGTATTTTACAACCTCCGTATTTTGATAATAATGCCGATGATGCACTTAACTATGGAGGTATCGGAATGGTGATTGGTCACGAAATAACCCATACTTTTGACGATCAGGGTGCTCAATATGACAAGGATGGTAACTTAAAAAACTGGTGGACAAAAGAAGATTATGCACAGTTTAAGTCAAGAATACAGCAGGTGATTAATTTGTACAGCACCTATACTGTTTTGGGTGATCTGCACATTAATGGTGCCATGACCGTTGGCGAAAATACGGCAGATATTGCAGGATTAGCAGTTGCTTATGATGCTTTTAAAATGACCGAACAAGGAAAAGGAAACACAAAAATAGACGGCTATACTCCAGACCAGCGTTTCTTTATTTCTTTAGCCAAAATATGGAGAGTAAAAATGAAAGACGAGTTCCTGCGTTTGTGGATTAATAATAACCCACATTCTCCACCAGTTTGGCGTGTGAATGGTACTTTAATGAATACAACACCTTTTTACGACGCCTTTAATGTACAACCCGGAGATAAAATGTTTTTACCGAAGAAAGACAGAATAACAATTTGGTAATACACTTGTTCTTTGAAGTGTCTCTATAAAAAAATGCGCAAAGATCTCTGTGAACTTTGCGTATTTTTTTTGGTTTCTTAGAAATTGTAAATTTTATAAAAGGCTCCTAACTTTTTATGATTTAGCTTAAAAGAAAAAAACTCCAGATTTCTCAGGAGCTTTATTTTTGATATTTTTTAGAAATGATTATTTCTTAATTTAATATTTCCACATAGGAATAAGAATTAAAGATAAAGTTATCCGGACTAAAAGCCTTAATTTCAAAGATAAAAAACATCTCATAGAAATGTCTTTTTTGTCAGATATTATGCTCAAATTAGAAAGGGATATCAAGCTTATATCCTTTGCCGCGTACAACGACAATTTTGATGTTCGGATCATTTTCCAGTTTTTTTCTAAGTTTTGATATGAACATATCCAGACTACGGCCCACAATAACGCCTTCGTCTTCCCATATTTCTTTTTGCAATCGGCTTCTCTCTATGGTCTTGTTGGGTGACAATGCAAAAATGAGCAATACACGGGTTTCCGTAACAGTCAGGTCTATTGTCTTTTCATTGATGATAAGCTTGCGATCATTTGCATTGAATAATACTGAGCCCAAAGTGAATGTAGTAGCGTGTCGACTTTCGGGTAAATGTTTTCGAGGTTTAACTGATTTCAAAAAAAGAATTCCAACAAATGCTAAAAATGAAAGTCCCCCGAGAAGATATCCGTTTTTTGCTGTAATAATACCTGTTGGTTTAAACTTAATGTTAATCCTGTAACATGTTTTGGGCTGTTTTCTTCCGATACAAGCGACAATATCATCTTTCTTATTTTTTGAGATAGCGTATCCATAAGTTACGCTACCATTGTCACAATTAAGAACATTAACAATATAATTACTTGAGCCGGGAGCTTTGTCCAAAAAACGACTGGTAATATTTAGTAGAGAATCTGGCTGAAAAGTAAAGTTATTCTCAAAATTGATTTGATATTCATTTTCGGCAATCTTTTTTACAGGAAGTACCCTTGATGTACTGTCACCCGACTGTAAAAGTAGTTCGTGACCGATCTTGCGGAGTAAAACTTCTCTTCTGGAAATATCAAAATCATTACCATCTCCCATATCCAAAGCCACACAGATTACAGAGATAGACAAGAATACTATTAGTGTAAACAGGTATCTGCGTTTTCCATAAAGAAGTTTTTGGCTATTAAGCATATTGTCAATGTTTTATTTACAAAGTTTACATTTTTATTTACAATTTAAATCTATTAAACCGAAAAATGTCAAAGTAATTTAGCCGTATAAACTTTAAAGAGAGATATAGCTATGTTATTAATTAAACCAAAAAGAACATGAAAAAAATCATTTATGCGCTGATCTTATCGCTGGTTGTGGTAAGCGGACTGGTATTTGCAAATCGTGAAAATAAAAGTGAAACTTCTAAAAAATTAACTCAAAAACCAATCTCTATTACTGAGAGGAAAATTGCATTGAATAAATGGAAGGCTACGCCAGATGGTACTGTGTACAAAAAATGGGAAGAGTCTCCGGCAGGTAAAAAAGTGTATGCCAGTGAAACTAAAATAAGGAAGTCCATTTATGATTATACCAAAATGGATGGAATTATAACCTCGCTTTCTCTTCCACCTGACTCAAAATTAGGTTTCGGGATAATGGTAAGGATTAAAGGGGATGATTATATACTTAGTTTTGGGCCAGAAAACTTTAATGACGATGGATTTTGGCAATTACATGGTCTAAAAATTAACGACAGAATAATTATAAAAAGCCATAGCGTATCGCATACTCCTAAGTATTCTTACCCAATAATATCGGGTGATTATGTAGAACGAGATGGCAGGATAATTTATAAACGTAAACTTCCTAAAGACGGTTGCTAATAAATAAATTACGAAAGACATTCAAAATTTACGCTTTGTTGTGACTTTTTATTTAAGAAACAAAAGCTTCAGAGAAATCTGAAGCTTTTGTCTTAGTAGTTCGCCGCGGCGAAGGCTCGAACCTGCCTCCGCCGCGGCGGATATGAGTCTGACGAGTTATAAGTTTAAGATAATATTTTTAATGAATTCTCTTCCTATTCCAGTTTTTAGATATTTTTCTCTTTTCATTGCTTCGGGTTTAGAATTGAAAAATTCTACATGAATTACTTTCCATGGTCTGAATTTTAGGGTGTAACCTTTTGTTTCAAGAAGATTGTGAGATTTGAATCTTTCAATTAAATTAGAAGTAAAGCCAGTATAGGTTTTATTGAATTTTTCTGAATAAAGGATGTAAACAACGAATTCTTCCATAATATGAAATTGTTATAAACAAAAAAAAACACCAGCTTTTTCAAGTGGTGTTTTTATTAGTAGTTCGCCGCGGCGAAGACTCGAACCTCTGTCCGCCGCGGCGGATATGAGCTCGCTAGTTTTCGTTTTGAAATAAAAAAAAAACACCAACTTTTTCAAGTGGTGTTTTTCTTAGTAGCGGGAACAGGACTCGAACCTGTGACCTTCGGGTTATGAGCCCGACGAGCTGCCTACTGCTCTATCCCGCGATGTTTCGGGTGCAAAGATACACAGTAAATACGGTTATACAAAGGAATTTCGGAATTATTTTTAAATATGCAGTTTTTAATTGTAAGTTATTGGTTTTTAATCATTTGTGTTTTGTGTTGAAGCGGCTTAGATGTTGTACGTCAGTAATTCGGCGTATGGATCGCCTTTTAAGCCTAATAAAAAAGCAAAAGCAGGTTCGGTTTTGTAACCGTTTTGTTTGAGTTTGATGATCTCTAATCGGAAATTTTCGTCTTTTGATTGCAAAATTTGATATTCTATGACCATGTGTCGATACGCATTCTGCTCTTTGGTTGGAATGTTTTGCCCAAAGATCTCAATTTCAAAGGGATCTATTTTAAAATTTGCAATAATAGATTCTGTGCGATCGATTATCGCTTCCCGGAGGGTATAATTGTCTTTGCTTCCAAAGGCAGTGTTGAGTTTCTCTACGAATTCAGTTTTGTTTTTCCAGTAACAAATAACATCCAGATCACTGTTTTCAATATCGATCAAAAGTGGGATCGTGCCTGCCAAAATTGGATCAAACGCAACAAGATCATCCAAAATCTTATGTTTAGTAAGGATTTGGTGGGCCTCAATTTGTTTGTGATTTCCTTTTTTTAGATAGTCGATAGTGGTAAAATCAATCATTACTATAATCCGTTTCTTCTTTAATTTCAGCTTTGAGTCTTTTGTTAATGTTGATTTTGGCATTTGTGAAAACAAAAATAGTGGCTCCGGACTCTCTTGCATATTTATTAGTGATTTCGCCTGCAATACGGGAAGACTCAAAGAAAGGACTGGTTTCCTTAAGCTCAGCAGTTCTTTCCCAAGAGTTTTTAACTCTGATGACGTTTTTGTAAGGTACGTCAAGAACAAACCAATTGAGGTAATCGGCATTAAAAGACACCGCTTTGATTCCTTTTTTAGAGTAATAGTTTATGGCTCCGGCCTGTCCGTAATTATCACAAAGTACCAGAGTTGTTTCGGGATTCGGAATTAAAGCATAAACAGAGTCTGTTTTGCGGGCGAGTTCTTTCCAACCCAGCATATCGGCAAAATCCTGCGGTAGCGCATGTTCTTTTCCATCTTCCCATTTCAGCATTCCCATTTTTCTATATTTTTCGGGATTTTTGATGATATACTCCGGGCTTTTATTAGGGAAAGCGAAGTCGTACATGGGGATAAAAAGCAATAATGGGATGATGATGAAAACGGGTTTCAGATAACGTTTCCAGCCTGTTTGTAGTACCTGAGAAAGAAAAACAGCTCCAAAAGCGATATAAACGGGGTATAAACCAATGGCATAGTAAGCTTTGGCTTTGAAATACAGAAAAACAATGAGTGTAAAAATGATCGAAGCAAAAAAGAATCTATATTTTTCGAAAGGTTTGTAGAAAAGCAAGGCATACAAAGCAGCAAGAAGTACAAAGAAAGAACCGATAAAAAATAACAATTGCTTTTTCAAAAATTCCATTCGATCCACATTAACGAGCTGTGTTTCGGCCAGTTCTTTCATATGATGCACAATAGGGAAGTGGTTGTTGTATTGCCATAAAAGATTCGGTAAAATCAGTACAAGTCCTAAAATCAATGCCCAATAGAGTTTTTTCTCTGCGAATATTTTTCTTTGATTGGAGAGTAAAAGAGCAGGTAAGAGGCCAATAAGGAGAAACAGTATGTTGTATTTATTCAGAAAACCGAAGGCAAAAACGACAGCGCCAATGTAAAACCATTTTTTGTTTTCGGTCGTAAGGTATTGAATGATCACATAATAAAAAGTAGTCCAGCATAAGATGTCTAATGAATTGGGCTGGTACAGGATATTGATTCGCAATAGTGATGAAAACAAAACGCAGGTAGCACCTAAAATCAGGGCGTATAGATTTCCTTTCAAAGTTTCAATAGTTTTCCAGACCACCACAAGCGTCAAAGTTCCAAAAAGAGCCGGAAAAAACTTCACCCAAAAAACGGAATTTCCAAGTAAAAGAATAAGGTAAGAAATCCATGAAGTCACCGGAGGAACGGATAAATAGCCCCATGCCAAATGATGTGCCTGATCAAGATGCAGGTATTCGTCGCGTTGCAAATCATATTCAGGACTTATTAAGAGATATTGCAGTATAAATTTTAAGGCGATAAACCCGAGTAAAATGGCAGTTTTTTTGGTCATGGTGGTTTTTGGTTTTTTAAGCGGTAATTTTCTGGTCTGGTATTTTCTGTAATCGTTTAAATTTAAAGCTAATATAAGTTTATTTTAAATGGAGGACAAAGGGAGATTTTTGAAATTTGGCGTAAATGCAAAAAAAAGCTCCAGAGAAATCTGAAGCTTTGTATGAAATTCAAAAGATGGTTAGTTGGCTCTGCTTCTTTCTTCCTCATTTCCAAAATCTCTTTGTTTTGCTTTGATGTTTTGATTACCGAATTTATAACTCAACGAAATTCGGAATCCTCTGCTGTCACTATAGCTTTTTACATTGGTCTTAATGTCGTTGGAACTATAGGAAATTAGCGGTTTTTGCGCATTCAGTAAATCTTCGCCAATGAAGGTAACAGAAAGATTTTTGTTGAAAGTGAGCAGCTTCACCGAAATATCAAGAATATGCAAAGTCGAAATATTAAAAATTTGGTAACGACCAGGCAGTTGTAAACCATAATTTAAACCAAGAAATAGTGTCTTGCTGCTGTTGATCGTAAAATCGTTATTGCTGTAAAGGTATCCGTTATAACCATCAATTGACTGAATAAAAGCGGTTTTTGATTTTACATTTTGATAGTTTAAATTGAATCCGGTGAAGCTGTTCCACCATGACCATTTGTTGAAATTGTATGAAGTAGAAAGACCGATCTGATACGTATTGGCATAGTTTAAGGGAGTGTTTCTCGTAACATTTGTATTCGGATCAATGATCGATAATTCTTGTCCAAAATCGGAAACCTGAGAGAAGTAAACAGAACTTACCCATTTTTGATTTCGGATAAACGAAAACTCAAAATTATCAATCAATGAAGGTTTCAAATAAGGATTTCCTTCCGCATAAAAATAAGGGCTCGTTTTAACTACAAAAGGATTTAAATAATCAAAATCAGGTCTGCGGATTCTTCGACTGTAGTTTAACGAGAAAGAATTACTTTCATTTGGAATATATGTCAGATAGGCCGTTGGAAATAATTTTACATACTGGTTGGTGTTGGTTTGATTCAGATTTTCAGAATATCCTTTGGTTTGTGTCGCTTCGATGCGTAAACCAATTTGAGTCTCCCATTTTGAGTTTATTTTTTTGCTTCCCGAAAAATACAAGGCCTGATTGTACTCTTTATAATTAAAAACATTCGATTGATTGGTGTTAAAAACGGGCACCCCAGTTTCGTGATCGTATACAACCAGATTGTTGTTTGTATTGGTATGGAAAGTTTTCGCTCCAAAACTAAGGTTTGCCCAATCGTACGGTAAAGTGACATCAATATTGGCCGAGTAATTTCGGATGGTGTTGACATTGGAATTGATGGAAGAGAAAAAACCGCCGGGAATCTTATTTTTACTGCTGTCTAATTCATTTCCGGAGAAGAAACGAGAATCACTTTTGTTATAATCAAAATAGTCCAGATCCATTGAGATGTTTTTTCCTAAGCTGTCGATTGCAACCGAATTATGAAAGTTAACTGCATTCATCTTTGGGTTATTTTCGCCATTGGCATTCGAAGTAATATAAGAATCCGCCATTCCGCTCGCAGTATTGTATCGGGTCGTAAATGGGGTGTTTGCGTTCACTTTATCTGTAAAACTGCCCAGATATTTGAGTCCGGTACTCCATTTGTCGGTAACTTTATAGTCAAAACCAAGACCTAAGCTCAGTACATCTGTGGTCGATTTGTTTTTAACTTCTTGTTTCCAGGTCTCATTGGTATAAAAAATAGAGCTTTCAGAAGAAGTCAGTAATTTTTGTTTTCCTTTGCTTACCGTAGCCTGTACCGAAAGTTTATCGTGATTGTATGTAAAAAGTCCGTTTGCGTTCCCGCCTGCGTATGTTTTCTGGGTGTAGGATGTTCCAATATTGGCATTCCATGAATTGGCTTTTGCCGTTTTCAGTTTAATATTAATCAGACCGCTATTACCTTCTGCGTCATATTTTGCCGGAGGAGTGGTAATCACTTCAATACTTTTAATATTATCCGCCGGAATTGATTTAAGAAATGCTGCCAAATCTTCCTGAGGCATTCTTTGCAAACGATCGTCGATCATCACTAAAATTTCACCTTTACCTACAATCGAAATCGCTTCATTTTGAACCCTAACGGTAGGTGTTGCTTTTAGGGCGTCTAAAGCCGTTCCGCCAGTAGCGGTCACCGAATTTTCGACATTAAAAACAAGTCGGTCTACTTTTTGTTCAATCAGTTTTTTTCTCGATTTTAAAGTAACTCCGTCCAGCTGTACCGATTCTTTAATTTCAATCGTACCCAGATCGGTATTTTGGTCTATGGTGATTTCGCGGTTCATAAATTCAGTACCAAATTGTTCGAGTAGTAAGCGGTAATTTCCTTTTGGAGCTTTCAGCACAAAATTCCCCAGACTGTCTGTTGAAGCCTGAGCAGCTAAAGTTTTTTGTTGGTTTAATAAACCGCTGATTACAAATTCAACGGCTTGTTTATTTTGATTGATCACTTTTCCTTTAACTTCATATTCCTGACCAAAAGAATACGTTTGATATAAAAAGACAAGTACTAAAAGGCTAATATTTTTCATGGTTTTTAGATTAATTATGCTGCAAAACTGCACTGAAAAGAGGCCGAAAACTACTTTTATCGACAAACCCCTCTGATTAATCTACAAACCCGGCTTTGGACTTTTTGATGAATGTATATCTTTGAAAAAAAAACGAAAAATGTATAAAGGAACATTATCAAAAAGAGTAGAAGTGTTTGTTCACATCATATATTGGCTTTTGATGGGGTATTTCACCTTTGTTAAAAATCTGATACAGGCAAAAGTTTACATTCCTGATTTGTTTCTTTCAACGTACATGATGGTATTTGTAATGACCTTTTACTTTCATTATTTTGTAGTAATGAAATTGGTTTTCAAATCGTTTCAATGGAAGCGTTTTTTTGCGGGAGTAATCGTTTCCTACTTGTTTTTTATAGCTTCAAGATGGCTGTTGGAGCAGGAGATAAGCGATGTTTTGTTTCACCGAATCAATTATACCAATCCAACTTTTTTTAAGTATATGGAGGATAACCTGCACTACAGCAGTATGCCTGTTATTTTAAGTTCACTGCTTTGGTTTGTCATTTATTTTATCCGCTTGCTCGAGTACAATCAGCATATTCTGGAAGAGAATAAAAACACCGAAATCAAATTTTTGAAGGCACAGATCAATCCGCATTTTATCTTTAATACGCTGAACAACATTTACTCAATGGTTTATTTTCAGTCCGATAAATCGTTGGCAGCCATTGAAAAACTAAGTCAGATTATGCGTTTTACGACTTACGAATCTCAAAAAGAAAAGATAAAACTGGCCGATGAAATCGATTATATAAAAGCGTATATCGAGCTCGAACAATTGAGGCATCAGGAAAGTGCTTTTATTGATTTCAGAATTGAAACCGAAAATAGTTCCGAAGAAATTCCGCCTTATATTTTGTCTCCACTAATTGAAAATGCTATGAAACATGGGGTTACTTCTAACGAAAAACCGATTGTAATTGAGCTACGGTTAGCCGATAAAAAGCTCCATTTTAAAGTGACAAATGATATCGCCATACAAAAGAAGGATAAATTGGGAGGTATTGGATTGAGTAATTTAAGAAAGAGACTGGAAATTCATTATCCGCAAAAACACCAAATTAAAGTAGTAAATCAAAACAATCAGTTTACGGCTGAACTCGAAATAGAATTAAAATGAAGAAAATAAATTGTATCATCTTAGACGACGAACCTTTTGCAGTAAAACTAATGGCAGATTATGCCTCTAAAGTGCCACGATTAAACGTTTTGTATGCCGATTCAGATGTTTTTAAAGCCATCGAAATACTGAACAATGAAGTGGTTGATTTGGTGTTTATCGACATTCAAATGCCGCAGTTAACCGGAATTGAGTTGATGCAAATGTTCAATCAGAAACATAATTTTATCATTACCTCTGCCTATCCCGATTATGCGTTGGATGTTTTTCAGTTTCATGTTATAGATTATCTACTCAAACCAATCGTTTTCAATCGTTTTTATCAAAGTGTTGAGAAATTTATCCGCTGGCAGGAAACCTTTCAAAACCAGCAAACCGAAGATTTTTTATTTGTAAAAGCCGACAGGAAACACCATAAAATAGCAACCGAAAATATTCTTTATATCGAAGGACTTAAAGATTACATCCGGATTCATACAAAAGGCGAAAAAATTATGGTTTTGGAAAACATGAAAGATATTCTCGAAAAACTTCCGGTAAACCAATTTGTTCGGATTCACCGATCCTATATAATTCCAAAAAATAAAATAAAAGTTATCGATGGAAATCAGATACAACTTACCAGCGGAGAGCAGCTTCCGGTGGGTGAAACCTATCGAAAGTTAGTCAGCGACTGGTTAAGTTAGCAGCAAAAAAATAAGAAGGTCCCGGTTACATCATTTTGCCTTCTTTGGCATATTCTTTTTTAATGCCTTGCAGCAGGTGATTCAGTTTAATGTTTTCGTTTTGATCTTCTAATGTTTTGAGGCAGGCATATTGAATAATGTTTACAATATTGGCACCGGTGATCTCGTATTTTTTTGAAATTTCATGAAGGTTTACATCCTCAGCAATTTTAATTCCTTTGGGCAGATTGTTCTCCCAAAGCTGTAGACGTTCCTGAGAAGAAGGCACTTCAAATTCGATGATAGACTGAAATCTTCGGGTAAAAGCGGTATCAATATTGGTTTTAAAATTGGAGGCGAGAATCACCAATCCGGGATGATTTTCGATACGCTGCAGCAAGTACGAGACTTCCTGATTGGCATATTTATCGTGCGCATCCCTCACATTGGTTCTTTTTCCGAAAACAGCATCGGCTTCATCAAAAAAGAGAATCCAGTCTTTATCTGCGGCTTTGTCAAAAAGAGAAGACAGGTTTTTTTCGGTTTCGCCTATGTATTTCGAAATCACCATCGACAAATCAATACGGTACACATCTCGTTGCGTGTATTTTCCAAGAAGCGAAGCCGTGAGTGTTTTTCCGGTTCCCGGTGAACCATAAAACATCACCCTGAAACCGGGTTTGATTTTAGCTTTCATATCCCATTCGTGCAGCAGTATTTCGTTGAATTTGAGCCAGGTTTCGATCTCTTTAATCTGATTTAAAGTAGAAGAATTGAGCACCAAATCATCCCAGTCTAAATCTGTTTCAATTAATTGTGCCGGGAAGACGCTGCTAAGCTGAGGTTTTAGAATTTTTCCGGTGATGAATTTTTCGATGTATTCGTCTTCAAGAATCAGTAAACCGCTCAATTTGGGTTCGCCATTTGGAACAGATTCTATTTTGACGATTCTTTTTTGATACAAATAAGACTGATTGTGAAGGTAATTATAGAACGAGATTCGGCTGTCCAGATCATTCCCGCCCAATAAAAACTGGGCTGTTTCTCCTGTTGGTAAAATCCCGCGATGGTTCTTTGTTTTCATTCCGCCAAACTCGGGCAATTCTCCTCCGTTAGGCAAATACTCGGCAATGATCGAGCTCAGAAAATCAGGATGAACATGCGGAACAAGCGCCAAAGCCAGCAGTAAAATATCGGTTTCAGAAAGATGGTTTTCAATGATAAATTCGCTCACAAAAGAAGTCGTTTCCAGTTGAGAAAAGACGGGTTTTTGGGTGGGATTTGCCGCCTGAAAAAGAGCATCAAGCTGAAATTGAAATTGGGTTTTGAGAAACTGAAGTATGAGTTGCATGGTCTTTTGGTTTTGACTATTGTTATTGAAATTACAATCAGGATTTTATTTTTTAAGTTTTAAGAAAATTGACCACGTCAAGAGCAGGAAAACAGTGTTCAATTCCTTTTAAAATATCCTGATACAAGGGATTTTCTTTAGAGTATTCGTCAATAAATAAGTTTTGCCATCCGCTAATCCCTCCACAGCTGTATAGTTTTTCGATGAAGGACTCAAAAGAAAGTTTTATTTTTTGAGGTTCAAAAGAGGAAGAAATAAAATAAAGGCTAATTGTTTCATTTTCTACTGTGAAAACAGTATCTCCGCCCTCTTCAATGATCAAAGGATAAAATTTACTCAGCTTTTCTTCAAAACTTTTATCTGCTTTAACGAACTTAAAATAGTTGTTGTCCCAAATTTGTTCCTGAGCATGAAGGGGGCCTCCAAAAATGGTTTCAATGGGCAGCATTTGAAAATTGGCAAAGTAAGCATCAGATTTCCAGTGGACTTCCAAGCCGTTTCTTCGATAATGATACCAAACAAAATTAGCGTTTAGTTTCTCTTTTAGTGCGATTTCGACTCTTCTGATTTCAAGGTTGGAGCAGCCAAGGTTTTCTTTGTTGATTATAATTTGGTGCTTTTCAGGGATTTTAAATGGAGCGCCTCCAATAGAAGGCAACGATTTTGTTTGGGTAGCTGTATCATTATAGAATGATTCCAGTATTTCAGGTTTCAACTTGGTACTGACTAAGTAATAAAAAAAATCGTTAGTGTATTTCGTATAGTTACTGAAAACCTCCTTTGAGATATAATTTTGCCAATGGTAAAGTCCGCCTGTCTTAATGCCTAAAATCAGATAAGATTCTAAAGTACAATTTAAGGTAACTTCGCTAAAATCGGGACTCATTCGTATGATTTCGTAGTTTTCTTTTACCGGTTTTAGGAAAGTTACAAACTTGTTAATGCTGTCGACATCAAATGGAACATACCCTTTTTGAATGTAGCCTGAATATTCCTTTAGGTCTGTTTTTTCTATTTTGGTCAGATACTCTGACAAGACTTCTAATTTGGGAATATTAATTTTTCCGAAACATAAAATTTCCACATCCGAAAACCAAGATATAAAAAGCCCATTCGCCGTTTGGTAAAAGGATAACAAAGCGTCGTTTAGTTTTAATTCTGTCCCCAGCTTTTTTAATTTAGTACTGGCCAGGGGTGGGGTTAGCCTTATAGTGTGCGTGTGATTTTTCTTTAGCATCAAAGCTGAAAGTTCTTTTATTTCCGCGAGTATATTTTCCATGTTTAGAATTTTAATACGTTAGCATTGACCATAATCGGGATAACATCTTTTATATCATTTAAGCGATCTATAGTATCTGTTGTTCTACGGCCTGATGGAGTTGTTGGAGCAGTTATTTCAGCGATTATAGCAGTTCTGAAAACAGTCACATTACTGTAGGTTCTGCTTCTTATAATATCCATTACAGTGTCCGTCAGGATACTTTCAAAAGTTGAGCTCAACAGTGAGTCCACTCTGTATTTATCTCTTGGTTGTAGCGAGTTGTAGGCTCGTACAATTTCACTTCGGGTTCCCACACCAATAACAGGAGGGTTAACCGAATTCCAGTCCGGTAAGTCAATATCCAGCCCGGCATCGACAAATTTATTTCCTAGTTCCCAGTTTCGATTGTGGTACGTATATTCCCAGGCTTCAAATTTTATATGTTGCGCATAATTATCTCTTGTGACTCTGTTGTTAGCATCTTTAACGTCTAAAGTCCCGCCTAAAGGGGCACTAACATTCGCTGGAAATTCTCCGCTGTAATAATGGTCTACTTCAGCAGCAATTTTCACTACACCTTGTTTTGTTGGATCGTTGGGACGACTTCCTATCAGGGTTTTTACAGGGTCGTCAAACCTATTATCGTAAGACGAATTGTTGGATGTTGTTCCCGGAGTCAGGTTTTCAGGAACTCCAAATCCTCCAAATCCCTGATTGATCAGATGGAGTCTTTTCCAATGGCCCGCACCTCTTGTCAGACCTCCGGTTTGAATGGCTTCCCAACCCTGTACAAATGAACCTCCGGGCTCAGTGCCGCCTGATCGGTTTGGCGATAGTAAAGTTACCTCTGCCTTATGGGCTTTGTTGCCTTGTGGTTGGTAATTGTATACCGGATTGGCAGGTAAATATCTTCTCAGATTACCTCTAATGTGCCTCATCATCTCACTAAGCTCGCGCATTTTTGAGTTTAGGTTAGGGATCACTCCACTCGTATTGGCGGCATTATTTGCCATAGTTCTTATTTCTGTAGCCAATCGTATAGCATCTCTTACGGTACTGTCATTTTGGTCGACTTCATCAGAATGCAGGTATTCAAAGATGTCTTTAGGATCACTATGCACCATGAGCTGAATCGTATTGTGATTGTCTCTAAATCGTAAAGTGTGTCGGTCTCCATCTGTCTCCTCAAAAGGTTTTTCGATTTGCAGTATTTCTCCTTTTACAGCATTCGTTTCTCCATTTGCCTCTGCATTTGCTTCTTCGCCAGCGCCTCTTACTCCTTTTACTAAAATAGGCGTGTTGTGATTGTTGATGTTTGGCATTTCGGCATCAATATTCCAATTTTCACCGTTTCTTCTGGCGGTTAAATGCGTAAAATGATGTCTGGTTCTGATTGGGTTTAACTCGGCTGTAATTTGAGCCTGTGTTAAAGGATTGTTTTCTGAGGCCGTCGCCAGGGTTCGTAAGGCTTGCAATCCATCTCCCCAATGTGCCAGAACTTCGGGTGTTGGCGGATTTGGCGGGGCAGTTGCACCAGGAGGCGTTCCTGTTGTTCCTGCATTCGGATTTCCTGTTGAGTCGGTCACCTGAGGAGTTGCACTTCCTTCTCCTCCGGTTGTTCCTTCCTGAAATTCAGCCGGATGCTCCGCAGCTGTTGATTGTGCTGGCGGTACATGATCGTTCATCAAATCGGTCATGAACTTATCGGAGTTAAAATCAACAGGAGCAAACTCAACTTCAGGTAACTGATCTGAACCTAAAACATAATCTACATCGGCACCAATACCAAATTCACCCGGCAGCGGATATTCTAATTCTCCTAAAGGCCAGGTCCATTTGTCGTCAGGTGCAGGCGACCACCATGGGCTGTCTAATTCAACAAACAAATCGCCGCCCAATGCCAAAAAGGGTTGCGCCGCCATTTCGGCATGTCCGTGTATGTAAAACTCTCCCTGTCTTCCAGCTTCGGGAGAAGCAGTTTCTCTATAACCTATTGTTGGTGTAGCATCAACATAACCTCTAATTCCGGCAAGGGCATTAACCCCTACACCTACTTTTACATCATGACCTAATAATTCGACACCCAATCCGCCTTCAGCTCGCAATCGTAGACCTGCAAACATAGACATGTTGAAAGAGGCCGAAAGACTAAAGTCATTAAATACCGCCGGATCAGTAGAGTAAGTTCCGACAGCCCTGATGTTGTAAATTTTTGCAGGGCCAATTTTAGCCAGTGCTTCTAAGCCAATATTGGCAAACAAGAAAACATTACCCACCAACGGCACGCCATATAAGGTGCGAACTTCTACCGTAAAAATTTCTCTTATGTAATCGCGCTGAGCAAACAATTCGACTTCTGCGGGTGGCGTTATTTCTCCATGAATCGTAACATGACCTTCATTGTCTATAATCACCATGGCTCTGCCCGTCATCCATTCGGTAAAACTAAAATTGACTTCACCCCAGCCGGCCATCGCTCTTGGGCCTGGTGTTGGCCCGCTGTTTGCTTCAGGAACTCCATTGGCTTCTCTGGCACTCTCGTCAATTTGAGTAGGATCGAGCTGACTCAAAGCGGCATTTCGTGCTGTCGCAGCATCGGTTACCAATAAGGTCACCTGACCGCTTATTTTATCGGTTTGATAGCCTACTGTTCCTCTGATATCGAAAGTTCCGTTTAAAAAAGCAGCGTGAATACTGCCGTTAAAATTGGCAATATTTACGGCCAAATCAACTTCACCCGTTATATTTCCTTCGGCATTACGCTCAATTGTAATCTGAGCCGGATTGAGGTTGGGAACTTCAATCGTTCCACCGGCTCTAAAGGTGATCGCATCTCCCTGGATGCCAAAGTCAAGAGTTGCATTTACAAAGCCCCCAAGCGAAACGGGAATCCCATTTGCGGTTAAGGTTAAGCTTCCTCCTTCAATACTGTTTTGAACATTAGGGACACTGGTTACATCAATTCCAACCCAGCCAAAGGCTTCGCTATTGTCTTTAATCGCATTGATTAAACCGGCAGGATTTGCAACGAGCCTGTCGCCGGTTTTTACTGTAATATACCCGGATATAGCATTGTTTTCAATTCGAACCGCCAAAGCCGGAGTGATATTGACACTGCTAAGGGAATTTAAATAGCTGATGTTTAGGTTGATACTTTGTCGGTTGTCTTTGGTGTTGTAGGTGCCGTCTGTATTTTTTTTCATTTTGATGGTACCGGATGCCCATCGGCCAAAAGTTACATTTACATCTGCACCTCTGCTTCCTGCCGCTTCAATTTGGGCTGCAATGGCTTCTGGCGGAGTAAATGTTGCCGTTTGCAAAGAAATACGTTCGCCGCTTCCTGCTCTTGGCGGAGCTGGAGCCGTTACCGTTTTCTGAATCATTTTCGGCTGTACCGTGCTTGCTCCTTGCTGAACGGTATGTGTTAATTCGTGGGCGAGCAAATGTTTACCGTCCTGCGAATTTGGATTGTATTTGCCTTCGTTAAAATAAATATTGTTTCCGGTGGCAAAGGCCTGCGCTCCTAATTGTCGATTCATCTGAACCGCAGTAGCGTCATTGTGGATGCGGACTTTGCTGAAATCGGTTCCAAAACCGGTTTCCATTTCGTTTTTTACTTTTCCGGGCAAGGGGCTGCCACCACCTTTACTACTGTTTAAGGTATTTTCGAGATTAGTCGTATCAGAAGGGTTTGCGTCTGCAGCGGCACTCAGTTGCAGTTCTTGTTCTTCTTCTTTGGCCTGGATTTCTTCCTCTTCTTTAGCCTGAATGTCTTCTTCTTTTTTCTTCTGGACTAAAGGTTTTGCAGCAAAGTTTGTTTCTTTGGTTTTTGGATGTTCTGTTTTAACCGTATCCGTTGTATGGGTTGAAATATCGGCTTTTTCAACAGCGCTTTTTTGCTGAAGCTCTTCCTCTTTCTTCGGCTGTACCAAAGATTTTGATGAACTTGTTTTTTCTTTTGGTTCCGGAGATTCCGTTTTATTTACTGTCGATTCTTCTTTTTCTGATTTCAGTGAAACGACAGGCGTAATTTTCTCGACGGTGTTTTCTTTTTGAACCTCTTTTTCAGGATTGTTTTTTTGCTGAAGCTCCTGCTGCTGTTTATTTTGAATTACAGGGGCGGGATGAAAAAAAGAACCGTTAGTGGCAGCGGATTTATTAGGAGCTGCTTCTAATTTGGGTTGTACCGCAGGAGAGATTGCTTCAACAGCCGGCTTTTCCGGAACTGTTTTATTCTGAACTAAAGCCGGTGCCGAAAAGAAAGGGTCGGCAGCGGCGGTTTTTTGGTTTGAAACCAATTTGTCGGCTGCTTTATCGGCTTCAACTTCGTATTTATCATTTGATTTACCAATGTTGAGCTTTGCCTGTACGCCAAAAAAATCCTCACCCTTTCTCGAATTAAAAGAAGAAGAGTGGGGAGTAGAGGATGCTGTTTTTGTACCAAATGCTGACATTAATATACCCTTGTGATCTGATTAAGTTGTGGTTATTCCGACGCTTCCGGTAAGGCTGCAATGTGTTGGGTCGCCATTATAGCCTCCCAGATAAATTTCGACATAATACGTACCGCCTTCTAAACCCGAAACAGAGGTACTTCCTCCTGACAATGAAATCGTATCTTCATGAACCTTACTGTCAAACCATAAGTCTACACTTTTATATATTTTAACTTCTATTGTACTGGCAATATCACGACATCTGGGAGGGCCAACCCAATCCAAATTTGAACTTAAAGCTATCGAACCACCTGCTGAAACACTAAAGTTACTCGATTCCCGTTTGTGTGTGGTCCATTGTGAGATGTTCCAGGGGATGCTGGCCAATTGTACAACATCACTTTGTTTTTGAATATTTTTGCTTCTGTTTCCCTGTTGTACGGTATGGGTTAACTCGTGCGCCAGTAAATGTTTCCCTTCGGTAGAGCCGGGATTGTATTTTCCTTCGTTAAAATATACATCATTACCACTCGTAAAAGCCTGCGCACCTAATTCCTGACTCATCTGAACAGCACTCGAATCGGTATGGATTTTTACGTTGCTGAAATCAGTTCCAAAACCGGCTTCCATTTCATTTTTAGTGTTTTTATCCAAAGTAGCGCCACTTCCTTTTGAACTGTTGAGTCTGCCTTCCAGATTGCTGTCATGGATTTCACTTTCGGTGTTTTTTCCTTTTTTCTGAACCGGTTTTTCTTCTTCTTTTTTGTCCTCTTTTTTCTGCACACCTTCTTTTTCACAATCAGCACATTTGGCCTGAACGGTTTTCTCCTCTTCTTTTTTGTCTGATTTTTTCTGAACTTTTTCTTCCTCTTTCTTTTCTTTACTCTGAACAGAAGAAATTGTTTCCGAAATAGGTTTTTGCTGTACCTCTTCTTTTGATTGCAGAAGCCCGGCAGCAGAAGGTTTGTTGTTTACCACTTTATCGGCTACAGCATCGGCCTCTACCTCATATTTGTCTCCAACTGTTCCTGTTTTTATCTTTTTCTGAATTTTAGGTCCAAAAAAAGTAGAAGTGTCAGGACCGCTTTTTTTTCGTTGTTCAAATGCTCTCATAACAATACGTTTTTACCATTGGGTATAGATTAATTTTTCGATCCACGGAATTTTAACGATGCTAATATTCCACGGAATTTTCTCTAATAAAAGATCTTGTGTTTTTCGTTCAATTGTCAGTTTCGGGTTAGATTCACTCCAATCCAGTTTCCCTTCCCGTTGAAGAAATTCGGTTCTTAAAACAGCTGTAGAAGTATTTTTTAAGGCCGACCAGTGCTGTACCGCCGAGTCTAACATTTCTTCTACCTGCTGCTTGTGCTTATCGCTAATTTGAACTTCTCTTGGTATGGATTGCCAGAGCGGAATCCCACAGAGAAACTTCTCAAAAAGCATCGCATGTTCGTAATCCTTTTCTTTTTTTGTAGCCGCATAATGCAAAATATGTGCTGCCAGTTCTTTGTTTAATAGCTTATGATCATCATCCATCAAATCACAGTTCTTCAGCATTTCTTTTAAAAAGGGATGCAGAATGATGATCCCCGCATTTTGAACATAACAGGATTTGAAATCCGTATTCTCGTCCAAAAGATCTTCTTCCTCTTCCTCTCTGTCCGAAGGTATCGACGAGCCCTTGACGGGAGTAATTTCAGACGGTACTGCTGGTACGTCTTCCCTGGCATAGATCGCTGCTGTTGCGTCTGTTTTAATTTGGATAGCCTCTTCTTCTTCGTTTTTATTTACAAACTGATCGTTGATGGAATCGATTTCAACCACTGGCTCCGATATGTTTTCATCAGGATTAGGAGCTTCTGTTTCATCAGGTTCCTTTTTTCCACTCTTTTTATCATCGTTTTTTCTATCGTTTTCCCAATTGTTTTTATCATCGCTTTTCTCTTCGTTTTTAGCAAGGGATGGCGTTATAGCGGAATGGATTTCGATAGCTGCTTCGGATGTCGTTTTCTCAGAATTCGATATTTTGTTTTCTTCCGATATTTCTTTTTCTTCCGGTTTTATTTTTCCCACAGCCAGCTCTTTATCTGTATTGGTTTTGGATATGGATTTGTCTTTGATTGTACCCATTTCGATGGAAGATTCCGGGATGATTTCCGGAGCAACAGCTGGTTCTTTTTCTTTTTGAAGAGGAATTGCGATAGCCGGTGTCGCTGTATTTTCTTTGATAGTTGTGTCCGAATCGGTTTGTTTTTCCTCAGCAATGGAAGTCTTTTTATCGTTTTTTGAAACGGTACCTTTTGCAATTGCTTTTTCCTTTTCAGCAATTAAAGAGTCGGTGTATTTTTGAATCAGTTCTTCTTCCTTAAAATCAGTTGAAAACAATGTTTTTATGCTCTGAATAAAAAGTTCAAAAGACAATTTTTGCGACACAAATAGAGCCTGATTTTCTAAATAATAGGAGGTAAGACCGCTATATTTTTGAGCGTTCCAGATTTCAAAAATCAATTGCCAGAACGAAGCTTTAAAAGGGTGTGACTGGCTATCGAGTATTTTGAAGAAACGGTTTTGTGAAAGCGTTTTCGGGTGCACTTCAGCACTTAAAAAAGCAGCGCCCAAAAGCACAATATCAGCATTTGAAAATTGATTAATAAGACGTTTTTGAACTTGTTTCTGACGAATCAACTGGCGAAACGGAACGCTGAAAACAGCCTTTTGAAAAGTGCTGAAATCCTTTTTTTCAAAAAATACTTCCTCTTCTTTTTGAGTAACCCACCAGGGCATACTTCCGTTTTCTATAAAATAAAGCAGCGTTTTTATTTGTTTATCGTGTGCAGAAATCGTTGTCCATTCCGAATCCTTTTGAGGCTCTTTTTTAGCGGTATTTTTGAACTCCTTTAAAGCCTTTTGTACCTCTTTTTCAACCCGGTTTTTGATGTCGTTTTTCGTTTCAGTATCCGATAAAAAAGTGTTTTTTTTGTCGGTATCCGACTGAATGGAAATTTGCAGTTTTTCGATTTGAATGATTTGATCCTCAGTATCTTCGATGAGGTTGAATTGTTTTTCTAAGAGCGGAAAGAGCTCATTTTGAAGGAACACAGCAAGATTATTTTTGATAGCATCAGCCGTCACCATTGACGGTGTGTCTATTTCTAAAAAAACTCTTTGGATGCTATGTGTATTTTTAGTCATTTTTTTACGATCGTATATTTTTTTTTTCTATCTTTGGTACTCCCGAGTGGGAATACTGGGCATCTGTTCTGTTGGTTTCTTGTGTTGGTTTCGTCTGGTGTAGCAGTACATCGTTTTATGTCGTCTCTTTCATTTGTTCTCAATCGTTCCCCGCCCCTTATAAGCTTCAGACTTGCTAGCTTTATTGGGTCTGAAGCTTATCTTTTTTTTATTAAGGTATCTTGATAAAAATTCCTTCTGTTGGTTTCTGAAAATAAAACTCCGCCTTATACGCATACAGATTAATTACGTTGGCCAATTGGCTTGCATTTATCAGTAATGGACTGGTGATGTGAATCATGTATTTGCTGACACGATCTTCGTTGTGTAATTTTTTTCTAAGGTTCATGAATAAAACCACATCATCGTTGGTACTCCAGGAAATGGTTTTAAAATAATTGCACATCGTACTGTTTACCCAGTTTCCGTTAGTCCAATCCCCTCCAATACTAATATCCGTAATTCTTCCGTTAACAGCACGGATGGCTTTTGCAATTTCGCGTAATTCCTGAGCCACACTTTTATCAGGGGTAGCGCTTGGAATATTCTCAAATTGCTCAAAATTGTCAATAAATCTGCGGTATCTGGACGTGATATCATGACGCATCAGACGTTTTCTCAGGATCTCCCATTTTCTCCAGTCTTCATCAAATCTTCCAAAGTTGTCATCATCCTTATTGATCGGATCGTAATTGTTGTGAATTTTGCGGTACACGTTTTGGTTGTGTGCATTAATGATCGAACAAGTAATACCCGAGGCGCGATAAATTCTGCCGTTTCGGGTAATCTCGGTTTCTGTAAATTTATAGACCGGACTCGTTAATTTTTGAGTAATATCCTGAACTTCAAATTCGAATTTGTCTTTGTCTAATTTCAGGATTTTGAGTTTCTTTTCTTCTTCAATAAAATCAAACAAAAGGCCAGTAGGGAATTGGGTATTGAGGGTTTCCATGACCACGTGAAGTCGGCGCAGAAACACCTCTTTCAAAGGAATTCTGACAATGACCGGAGCATTGATTAAGTTAACACCATTGATGCTGTATCTTCGAATATTGAGTACATAATGAGTAGGCATCGCTTTGATTTTGCTTGGAGTTCCTTTTAGACTTCGCGATAAGTTGTTGATGTATTTTAGAGAACTGATCCACGGATACATACAGCCTATTATCGTACAGCAGCCCAATCCACTGTCCGGACTTATTTTTCCTTCAATGGCAAAATCGGTGATGAAGGTGGTTCCGGATTTGAGCAGTAATAAAGTCCCGCCTTTTTTGACACCGGCTTTGTGCTCAAACGAATAATTGGTGTTGAACAGGATTTTTAAATCGGCCGCATTTTCGGTAATATCCAGAATATAAAAGTCAAAATCAAGTCCGTATTCTATTCTTTTTGCATTTAAAAAAGCTTTTACATCGTCGACACTGTCGTTGAGATAACCTTCTATTCTGTAAAAATCGTAGTCGTCGGTACAATAGCCCAGCGGCGCTTTGATATAATCATTGTTGACCAAATTTGTAGTATGATAGCTGAAATTGGTTTGATGAATGTAAAGGCTGCTTTTCTCAAAATCCCACGCATGCAATAAATTGTCGTCGACATTATAGTAATACGGTACCGATTTAGCCCCCAATTTGCCCATGGCTTTTGAAGGCGTAATTTTAATGCTATTGGCCGTTATCTGGTAGTTGTCGAGAATACTTTTGAGTCTTCTGACCAAAGAGTCAAAATTGCTGAACGTTTTATTCTGATCTAAAATAGGGGCTTTGTAAAATTGATGGCGGTAATTTTTAAAACGACTATTTTCGGCTACAAGCCCTAACAATAAATGTTTTGGAAACGAATTGATGGGCGGATTACACTCCGATTTAAGCTGGAGAAACAGATCTTTCAGTTCTTTGTAAGTGGCCACAACATCTTTTAACAAATCGTATCGATAATGAATATCAGGGGGAATATTGCCCGGGTCAATGGTAAGCAGCGCGTTGATGCGGTTGAGAATTCCGGTTAGCGGGATTGCATAACCAAAGGCCGAAAGTATGGTCGTTAAATTGGCATTTAAATCTGCCCGAAATGCATTGTCGTTGATCGCAGCCGTAAAAAGCTGTCGGATCTGATTTGCCGTTGAAGTGTTGTTGAAGGTTGGGATTACTTTTCTCACACCCAATTCGTCCAGTGTACTGTATTTTTGAAAAACATCATATTTGTTAAAAAGACTGTCTTTTTCCGGAGAACCGTTTTTACCAATAATAACATTGGCAGTGGCCTGGGTAACTAGCAATGCTCTTACATTAAAAATTTCCTCATGACCTTTGTTGGAACAATCGATTTCATCGCACAAGGAGGCATCTTTGGTATAATTTTCCAGATAAAGTATAACCACATAATCTTTTAAATTAGCAAGACTGGACAACAGTAATTCTCCATTTTCCAAAGGAGCAGGGTTTTCTTTTGCAGGCAGTAATTCCCACATCGGCAAAATCACTTTGTTAGCGTCGGTAAAAGGAAGGTATTTGCCTTTGTCATTATCAAACAAACGATAGGATTTATACTCCATTTTAGGGAAATCAATCGTGAACAATTTCTGTTTGATAAGAATCGAGGTTGCGGTGTCTGTTTCTTTATTTAATTTAATCAAATCACCGTCAGTAGTAATTCCCGTTCCCTGAGTGATGGTTACGGTCGTAAAGCCGGCATCGGTCGATACCTCAAAGCCACAAACAATTCCTGTACCGGTAAGAAATACTCTGTTCACTCGATTTTGGTCATCAAAATAATCGATAGTTTCGTTGAGCTGAAAGTGGGTTAACACCTGATCTGCTGCATAACTATGATAATGCCCTGTAATGGTGGAAAGTTTTGTTGCCATGACCTTGTATTTTTATATTGTTCCTAAATTTGTTCTTCCTAATACTATTTTTCCTGAAATATTTTCTTCTTCATCGGTACAATTGTATAAGGTACCGGTAGGATAAATAGAGTTTAATTTGGTTAATGAGTTGATGAATTTCGGTAAAGCGGTTTGTTTGTCCTGCGTTTTATCCGTGAGGAAATTCTTGAAATCTTTTTCAAAATCGAGCAGGTCATTGTCTTTGGGGACGATTTGGTCTTTTCGATAGCCAATCCAGCAGATTTTTCCTAAAATATGAGACGGAATTTCCTGCCGGATCACATTCTCGGCAAAATTTCTAAAGTCGACATCTGCAAAACGATAGGTGTAGCCCGGTAAAACCACACTGATTTTAAAGGAGTACGGATTGGGGATGCAACAGTCATCCGAGCAATCGTCTACGCATATCGGCATATAGTATTTTTGATCGATTGCTTCGTTCGGGTTGGGAACGAGCAGTATGTGTTCGATCAGAAAAATGCCTTCATCGCTGAATTCTTCCTTAAAGAAAGTCAGTAAATCCAGCATGGCTGTTTTTACCGCTTCTAAAGTCTGGTGCAGCTTGTACTGGCGCGCAATGATGCGGTCCGGATTATCAAGATCATTCACCAGTTCCGGATTGATGATGTGAAATGAATATTTATGAGAATCGGATTCGATTACTTCAAAAGTGTTGATCACCGTATCTTTAAAAGCAATTCCATTGTCTCTGTTTTCGAACAGCGTTTCAAATGCAAGCACTATTTCTTTTTCACTGGTTTCGTAAATCTTCAGGATGGACAGGTACATTTCTTTAATCGCGGTCGACTGACTCTCATAATCTTCGGTCGCGGTTAGTATGATTTTATTGGTGCTGTTTCTGATTCTCCATCTAAAAAGATCCGGAGCCATCCCCGGACTCGGGTCGTAAAGCTGAACAAACAAATTAGAGATGTCTTTTCGCTGGATTCCTCTTTTGCCGGTCGCCGGATTTTTATCTCCTTTGATGCCCAACAAACCGGCGATTCGGTTCTCTAAGCCTGTCACATTAAAAGTATTCCACAAATTAGACACAGGCTGATTGAAATAATTAAAACCGCTGGCACGCTGGCCGCTTATGGTATCGTAATTGATTAAAAAATCGGATTTGTTTTGCAGTACGATTTCATCAGAAGAAGCTCCGTACAGGGATTTCATTAAAAAGGCATACTCGGCAAATCGCTCTGCAAATCGTGCGATAAGATGATCTTTGATTTGGTTTTGTCTTTTAACAGCATCGTCCAAATGACTAAAAAGAAACTCATCCAGTTTTTTCTGACTTGAAGACTGGTATTTTTGGTTTACAATTTCTTCAAAACCCGTCATATCCGAAATTTTCTGGGTAAAATAGGTATTCGGCAGCTCGTTGTGGATCGAAAGCAATTCTTTGATGTTGCTCAGGTGTTTGAAATAACTGGCCAGAATCTGATCAAAAAACAGCAGATATCCTTTGAGTTGTTTGGCTTTGGCTTTTCGCTCTACGCTGGCCGATTCTGACAGACCAACTTCGCCAATTCCATAGTTTTCAGGAAAATTATTGGTCACACTGGTGTAATAATCCGTTTCGGTAATTTTACCCTGAGGTATTTTTAATTCTTTGTTTTGAGACGCTTTTTTCTGCGCGTAAGCAAGATCTTCTTTTAAATCCGCCAAATATTGTCTGGCTTTTGTTTTATTGACCATAACGGGCAAAACGCCTTTGCTGAAGTTCAGGGTGCTTTTTTGGCAAAGGCTTGGTTTTTTATTAGGCGGGACACAGATGTTCCAGACACTTCCTTCTTTTTCTATCGCTTCGCAATTGTTCAGTGAAATGTCTTTGATCACCGTTACCCCTTTGACATTCATAATGATTTGCATAATATCAGAAAGACGTACTTCGGTTTTTAAGGCCGAATTTTCCAATTCCTGAGTATCAATAAATCCATTTTCCAGAAAAGGACCTTCAAAAATGGCATCACTTGTATAACCTTTCTCAAACATTTCGGCTAACGAATAGTATCGGATGCCCGGCGACAGGTATTTTTCGAGTTCTAAGGTAATGGTGGCATGAATAAATTCTTCGTTGGCTTCGGGATCAATTTCAATTAAAGCACAAACGGCAATCGGATGAATGTCGACTTCCTGTACTTCTAAAAGATCTTCGCAAAGATTTCGGTTCTCGTGAAATTTTTCGATGATCTGGTTTTTCAGCAGCTTTTTCTTAGCCGGATCCTCTTCATCAAAATCAACCAATATGGTATAATAGCCTCTTATTTCGGTCTCTTTGATGAAAGTGGGCAAGGTGTCGTTAAAATCCTCTTTTTTAAGTGAAATTTTGCCTTCTTTGCAATTGACAAATAATTTTTTGGTTGCTTTTTGAAGCCAGCAATTTTTGATTTTCTGCGGATTGATATCAATTAAAATTTTGCGATAATCAAAAGCGGTAACGGCCTGTACAGGCAAAATTTGAGAAGCGGTAAAAAACTGTTCGTCAATTGGATTCGAGTTATTGCTCAACAGATCTTCGATGGGCAGATTGATTCTCATACCCAAATCGGTAATGGCATAACAAAGCACTTCCAGAATCGTAATTCCGGGATCGTGCGTATTATAATCGGTCCAAAACTGGCTGCCCAATGATTCGATGTACTCGATTCCTTTTTTTCGAAGGAAGTCAAAACTCATGTCATCATTGGAACTGACGTTTTTCGGGATGCTGATATGTTGGTTTACATTTGACATTCTTCTGTTGTTTCTATGGTTTTAACCGTACATGTTTTGATGTCCGTGCTGATGAAATGACTTTTTGCCGAAACTAAAATCGATATCGGATTGGACGGAACGACAACTTTATCAGACATGGCTCCGTTTTTTAACAGCTTTACATCCTGCAGATAATCGACATACCCTAATTTTTCGATGTAATTAATGAGCAGACTCGAATGGATGCTGACTCCAAAGGTGATGGGAACACTTTTGTCGAGTGCCCAGGGCGATAAAAATTTGATGATGTCGGTATTGAGTTCCTGCGAATAAAAATTTTCATCATAACCGGGTTTGAATTTTACCTTTAAATCCACCGTAACTTCTTCGTAATTTGGATTAATGACATAAGTGGTTACGTGCATGGAATTCAATTGGTCGATATGATTTTTGACTTTGTTGAGCGTAGCGGTACTTACCCGCGGCTGGTAAATGTCAAACACGTTTTTGTTTACCGTATCGGGAATCACAACCAGCGTTACATTGCCGGGCGATTGGTACGATGTTTTATTGGCCTTATTGGGAATTTCGCTCGTGTGATTCAGGCATTTTACTTTGTACAATTCCGGAAACTTTTGCAGTATGATGTGCTCGTAATCCCACATGGTTACTGCCCGGTTTTTATGTCGGAGACGTTCGCTGATTCGTCTGTAATACTCTTCGTTATTTTCTTCGGGTTTATGGTCAAAACTGTTGTAAGGCTGTGTCACCGATTTTACATTGCTCAGTCTTTGCAGGAGTTTGGAAATGGTTCCTGCTTCTAATCCGGTTTTTAGATGTGCCAAATCATTACCGTTGTTTTGAAATGTAGCCAAAACCGACTGCGAATGAATCCCGATCATCTTGCAGACCACATCGTATTTTTTATGCATTTTGGCTTTAAGCCAGATGTAATTTTTGGGAAGCCTGGTGTTGTTTTGCGTGGCTTCTTTGGGTAAATTGAATTTGAGGATTCCCGACTGCAACAAGTTATCGGTTTCATTCAGCAGTATATCCGAATAGTTCAGAATACGCCATTGGTTATTACCCAATACCGACCATTCTATTTTTTGCTTTGCGGTAAACGAAAGGGTCTGCGGATTTTCACTTCCTTCCAATACCTGAAACAGCAGAGTAATTTGCTGCAATTCCTGTACGTTCTCCAAACCGATAAATAATTCTCCGCCTTTGCAGTAGGTAGGAAGTACATACGAATCTTTGTTTTCGATATAGCTCAGACCTGCTCTCAGATAACCGTGTTCTTCGGCATATCCGAAAGGATGAATGTGGAATAATTTGGCTTCGTTTTCCTGGTAGATTTTTTCCAGCGTCTGTGTTCCCGAAGCGGTAAAACGGGTGATTTCAGCAGCCTTATAATTCAGAACAACACGTTCAACCAACGGCGTGTAGGGCTCGTTGGGGAGCACGACATTTTTGTTTTCACTCGATAAAGCCAAAGCCAGTGTTTTGGCATACAGTTGGTGCAGGAATGCAGTCGTTAAGGTTAGTTTTATCTGACCGTTTTTCTCGGTGATATAATTGGCATTGTTGATGCTGATACTGGTTTTAGTCGGACTCAGGTCTGTAAAAAACGAGGTTGGAGTATCGCGATTTTTCCAAATATTATTGGTTAAAACGGACAACTGATATTGAAAATAAGTCTTGTTTTCTACGAGTGCTTTGGTATCATTAAATTTAAATTTTTCTTCAGCCTGCTTGATTAAGACACTGTCTCTAAATTGATTGGTACTGATGGTGTCTTTTGATGTTGTTTTGTAAGCGGCGTAATGTTTAACAAAATCATCCGGAAGGTTTTTCCAGAAAATATCAGCGCTGAGGTTCGTCCAGTTTTTAGTAAAGGCCTCTTTGTACCCGATGTGAAAATTAGAACCAATTACGGGTTGCGGTGAAAAAGGGAAAAACGGTTTTGCCGAATTGATGCTGCCATAATCGTTTTCTAAAGCAGCATGCTGGATGTTCTGAACATCGATGTTGATCGTGATGTTTTCCAGTCTGTTTTGTGCCAGCGATTTGTACAGCTCATAGCCGTTGAGTGCTGCAGTATCGAGATAGAACTTTGCAACCGGTAAATCAGTATCAAATTCTTCACCGTAGATTTTAGGGTTATATCCTGTAATGGGATCGGTATTTTCATCCAGCAGAAAAGCAATTTTCATGACTTTTCCGTTAACAGCAGTAGTATAGAATTCCCCTTCTCGTAAGAGTAAGGAGGGTACAATTTCAGGGACTTTAAACCATTTTTTGGCTGTGGTCAGTTCAAGACTCAGACAGTCTTTGATGCTGGCAACTGTTATCTCGCTGATGTTGTTCCGAAAAGTAAAAGTGAGTTGAACGTTGCGTTTTCCTTCGGCTAAAAGAAGAATAGGAGAGGCAATGGCAAAACCCAGCACGGCATTGGGTAATTCGGTTGAAAAACCGGGGGCTTTAGTATAACCAAAAGGCCACCATTGTGCGTTGCCCGGATCCGGAAATGCTTTGCCTAAACCGTCGTAAGAATTGGCGACCGGACTGGCGACTATTTTTTTTGAAGCAACATCGTTATAGATGTTTTTTAGCGAAGCAACGACCGTTTTGTTGGCAATCAATTCGTTGTTTGACGTATAGACTCTGGTTTTTCCCAAAGCATCTTTGCCACCGTCAAAACCGGTTTTGGCATCGATTTTTTCCTGAACCGCATTTTTAGCCAGTTCAAAAACAAGATAGACTTTGTCGGGTGTGGCAGGCAGTTTGTCAATTTGTAAAACCTGATTGTAATAAAAATCGAGATGACGTTTCGTGAGGTTGTTGTATCTTTTTTTACTGTTTTCGAGCAGCATTAAAAAAGTAAGAAACAAGGTTAAATGCGGTGTAATGGCGCAGTCTTTTTTGCTTTCCTCAATCAGTTCGGTCAGTTCTTTTTTTATCCGATCCAGTCGTATTTGATTTTCGACAGACGGTTTTTGATTTCCATTCCATTTAAAAAAATCAAAAAAAGCTTTCCAGTCACTGGACGGTTTTTTGGGATTGGAAGTTTCGAAATAATTTACATATTCAGAAAAATTATAAGCAAACAAAACCCAATCGGTTAATTCAAAATCGTTAAGGCGAATGTTTTCAGGCTGTAACGCACTGATATAACGCTGCTTTTGGTCGCTGCCATTTGAAGCCAAAATACTCAATATCGTAGTACAATTACTCATCTTTTAACAATTTATAAATCGGTTCCTTCTTTTTTGTATAACGGGTAAACCATGTTTATTCTTGAATTGGTAGTTCGGACTCTGAAATCGATCAGCACCAGTAATTCACCGGTAAGATCATCTCCTTGTGTAATGTCAATTTGTTCCACATCAATTCTGGGTTCGTGATAGAGTATGGCCGTTCGAATCAGCTCGGAAACAAAGGTTTTTAAAGTCTGAGTTAACGGACTAAACAAAAGCTCATCCATATTACAGCCGTATTTGGGCTGCATGATGCGCTCGCCAATTTTGGTAGAAAGCAAAATCTCCAGGCTGCTTTTAATGTCGGTTTCATCCGTGAGCATTATAACTGCTTTGGCACTTTCTCTAAATTCGGGAGGAAAACTCCATCCTATACCTAAAAAATTTGATTCTGGTTCCATAATTACCCAATTAAAACGGTTGCTAATCCGGCTACTATTGTGCCGCCATGTGCGGTTGAATCGCCCATTCGTGCGGCGGGTTTACCACCAATTAATACGGTTGCCGAACCTGCAAGAATGGTATCGGGCGGTCCGGTACAGGTAGCCATGTCGCCTACACAGGCAGCAGGAACTCCGCCAATTAATACGGTTGGTGAACCGGCGGGTAAAATAGGTCCGCCCACATGCGGAACGGTTCCGGTAACCATTGGGCAAACGTGCATATCTGTAATTCTGGCGGCTGGTGCTCCCATAATTTTATTTCAGTTTCAGTTCAGTATTTTTACGCTCTTTTTACACTTAGAAAAATCTATGTTTCTATGTGTTTAATTTTTTTTTAATTAAACCCAACGGCTTAATTGATTTGCACGATACTTCCTTTTACGATAGCCACTGCGGCTGATGATAATTCGGCCCCTGCACTTCCTTCGGCCTTAAACTGCGCTTTGGCTTTTAAGGATACATTGG
The DNA here is from genome assembly GCF_048514875.1 of Flavobacterium sp. T12S277. Lineage (NCBI taxonomy): Bacteria > Pseudomonadati > Bacteroidota > Flavobacteriia > Flavobacteriales > Flavobacteriaceae > Flavobacterium > Flavobacterium sp. T12S277. Next base: position 123,038 of record NZ_JBLYEG010000006.1, read on the forward strand.
TACCTTCAATAGTGACATCTCCTGATGCCTTTATCTCAATGTTTCCGGCACTTTCCATTTTAATGCCCTTGCTGTCGATGGTGATCACATTCGAGTTCTCGTCTTCGATTACAATAACACCTTTGTCTTCGTCCAACGTGATTTTTTTGCCTGCTGGGGTTTCAATTCCAATAGATTTTTTGTCATCGTCAAATAGAACTTTCATCTCGCTTCGGGTTACAATTCCTTTTTGATGGTTATCGTCGGAAGCTTTTATTGGAGCGGGTTTCCCACTGCTGTGCAGCATGCCCAATACAATGGCATTGTTGGGATCTTCGTTTACAAATCCGATAATGACTTCATCTTCAATTTCGGGTCTGAAAAAAACACCTCTGTTTTCTCCGGCATCGGGACAGGCGACGCGGCACCAAATTCCCTGTTCTTCATTGTTGATGATTGGAATTTTTACTAAAATGCGATCTTCGCCATTCGGGTCACCTTCCAATTGGGTAGTGATGCCAACATGCAGCCCTTTGATGGCCGGAATGATTCCGGAACCAGTAGGGGTATGAATGTCGTACGTTTCAGAAAACCATTCGGGGTTGAGTCCAAATTGTGCATCGATGGTCCAGTTTCCTTCGCTCAGTTCGTGAAAAACTCCGGTGATATAGGCCTTTCCGTTAAATCGGTCGCCAACGCCTTCGAGTGTAATGATGGTGTTGGGTTTCGCGGCAGGAATCCCCTGAAATTTAACTCTTCCGCGAATTTTGGAGAGTTGCTGAAACAATAATTTGGCATCGGCCCAATCCTGTAGTTCTGTTTCGGTAATCGTGCCTCCATGACGCAATTCCAAATTTTCAAGCGCCATAATATCAGACAAATCAGAAACGGAAAGATTGCCGTTGAGGCTCACGCCCGGATCACTGGCTTCAATTTCTACTAGCTCCTGATTGGTATAATCCCAACTGTAAGAAGATACTTTGGCAAATTGATTTCGGGCATCTATTTCGGCGTCAAAATCAATTAAAGTAGCTCCAAAAGTAACCGTCTCCACAGACGATGCCGAAACATCGGGTTTGCAGATCGTAATTTTTCCATTCTCCACAAAACAAAGTTTGCCATTGGCCTGTGCTCTCGAAACCATAAAATCCCAGTCGGAAGTATTGTACTGAACCAGTTCTTTATGACTGAAATTAGTGGCTTCGACCTCTTTTTCCAATCCGTACGCATCTATGATTTCTTCAAAGGCTTCGCTGTCTTTTACTTCATAAAAATACTTGCTCTTTCTTCCAATAGTAAGTTTTACGGCCTCGTCTTTGCATTCAACAATAAGCAAAGAAGCACTGTCTTTTATTTTGATGGAATGTTTGATGATGATTCCTTTGTAAATGGTTTCTTCATCATTGTGATAACCGGCATTTATTTCGATCTTTTTGCCGGGAATCAGTAGGTCTTCATTGCTCAGTTTGAAATCTCTTGAAGCAGTTTCTCCGTCTGTCAGAACAATTTGCGCCATTGGAATCCGGTTCACCTCATTTTGCACCACAACGCTTTTTACCTGATAGGTTTTGGACAGTTCCTCTCCTTCAATTAAAATTTTCAGCGTTACTAAATCGGCGCTTTTACTGGTTTGTATGACTCCGCTATTGTTCATCAGGATTGTTTTTGTAAGGGTGGGAAAAATAGTTTTTGCCCGGTTTTTAATTTTCTGAAATTGACAATGTTATTGACTCTGGCGACTTCGAGATAATACTTGGAATCACCATAAATCCGAAAGGACATCAGCGGTAGCGTGTCACCTTCTTTGACCGTTCGGTAATGGGTTAAATCGGGCGATTTATTATTTTCTCTTGCGGCTCTTAAATTATCTTCCACAAAACCCTGAAATTTTGCTTTTGCCACTGCTCTTATCGGAGTTCCGTCGGGTTTAAAAAGTTTAAACTCAATTTCCATTTCGGTCAGAGACCCTTTGAAAAGCAAGGTTCCCCACGAAATAATGAGGTAGTTGGGTTTGTGTTCGTCTCCGTTGTAATCCAGAATCACTTTTTTGAATTTCTCAATGTCGTTGATAACGCCGTTGTTAGAACTTTTGTAGCCGTTAATGACTCCGGTTCGGTCAAAAACAAAATCAAGATCCAGATTTTCGGGTAATTTTTTGTTGAACTTCGGAGAAACGGTACTCGTTCCCGAAGCCTGAGTCGCATCGGTTTCAATTTTATAGTGATAGGTGTACTTCTCCGGATTCATAAGCGTAGAAAACTCACCACCGGAAACTTTGTTGTTAAATTCCGGGTCACTATAAGCAACAACTTTTAGTTTTTCTAATTTTCCTGCCATGACTTAGCGTTCTTTTTTACGTTCGATGATTTTCAGTACTTGTTCGACGCATTCGGCTACTGCATCTCCATCCTTGCTTTTTGGAGCTGTTGGGGGAGCAGTTGATTTTGATCCTTCGTTCACGTTTATTTTAATGTGAAGCTCTTTTATTTCTATCGGCATGACTAGCTTTTAATTAAGGTGAAATAATTATAAGTAAGCTCAAAGGTTTCGACTACGAGCTTGCTTTCCTGAGCATTAAAATCTTCCACTGACCATTTCACGGGATAGGCATGAACCACATTCCAGGAGATCAGAGGCTGGTGTTTTTCGTTGAGTAATTTCACGGTCAGGTTAACGGGTTTGAACGTAAAGTTCTCGATCGCATCCTTGCACCAGTTGATGACAACAGAATCAATCAGTATTCCTCTCTTTAAAGTCAGGTTTGGATATTTTGTCTTTACAGGGAGTTTGTGCTTGAACCTATTTTCTCCACCTTCGGCAATCTCTTCGGTTTCAATGTCAACAGACAAACCGGAAACCGATTGAAACTGATGGTCTTTCTCCTTGGAGCCAAGACCTTCAAATTCAACCAAAAAGTGAAAACCGACGGGTGGATAATAGTTAGACATGATTAGTCATTTTGGATGGATAAACCTTCGTGAACCAGTTCCATAGATTCGATGGCGACTTCGTTTCCGTCTGCTTTTAAATCAGTGGACTGAATTTTGGTTGGCCATGCATTTTTTACTTTCCAGGTAATTACGGGATTGTGCTCTTCGTTGAGCAGTTTAATCGTAATATCTCTTCTTTCTATGGTATTTAGTTTTACCGTGTTCCACCAGGCATAATACTCATTGTCACTGGCAAAGGTTCCCCTTTTCAAGGTGATGTTGGTGAACTTTTGCATGCCGGGCATCTTAATTTTACTGTACTCGGGACTTGCTCCCTGACGGTATTCAATGACTTCAGTTTCTACATCTAATCCCGAAACTTCTGTAAATCCTATTTTTGTTCCACCCCAGTCAACTGAGAAATGAAACTTTGGTAGCGGATAGCTCATGATTTATATTTTTTTAATGTTGATATTTATTTAGTTAAGATTCCTGCATTTTGTGAGAGAAGCGCAGAATAATGAATTCCGCCGGACGTACTACTGCCATTCCGATTTCGACGATCATTCGACCTTCGAGTATATCGATGGCCGACATGGTTTGTCCGATTCCAACTCTGACATAAAATGCCTGTTCGGGTTTGGCTCCGGCCAAGGCTCCGGCTCTCCATTGCAGAATAAGGAAGTTTTCGATCATGGCTCTCACCCTGATCCAGGTATTGGCATCGTTAGGTTCAAATACAAACTGTTCGGTTGCTTTTTTGATGGATTCTTCGGCCATGTTAAAGAAGCGTCTCACAGGAACATAACGCCATTCGTTATCGTTACCTGCCAATGTTCTGGATCCCCACACCAAAGTTCCTTTTCCGGTAAAACTTCTGATGGCGTTGATCGATTTACCTGCAACGGTATCCACATTCAGATTGTCCTGAATATTGTTGGTGATTTTAACGGTTGGTTTTATAACGTAGTTCAGACTCACATTTGCAGGAGCTTTCCATACGCCACGGTCGCTATCTACTCGGGCATAAACCCCGGCAATAGCAGCACTTGGAGGAAGCGTTATAGGAAGGTTGTAAATTTCGGTAAGAATCTTATTAAAAGTAGCGTTATCAATCGCTTCCAGAGTGCTTAGTTTTCTTCCGTTTAAGGCTCCGTTGTTTAAATCTATTGAACTACCACTGTTAATAGCTGTTATAAGATTTGAAAGATCGCTACCAATGGTAGAAAGATTGTTGACAAGACCTGTAATTCCGGTTTGAGTGTTCAGCTCAGTATAGGTTACCAGTTTTTTTAATTCTTTGTCAAAACTTATAGTGTCAGTTTGTATAATTTTAAGCAGTTTGGCATCTGTGTTCTCATCTTGTATTTTTTTCTTTAACGCTTTTAAGTTTTTATAGACAGAATCGATTTTGCCGGGAGCAGTAAAATTTAAATTAAATGTACCTAAAAGGCCTGAGATTGAACTTGCAATGCCCGGATCTTCATCGGATACGGTGCTGATAGCTGCATTTGCCTCATCGTTTACGGCATCTTTTAAAAGGGTTAATTTTTCTAAAGCGGTCAGTAGAGGAGTTAGATTGTTTAAGAAAGCTGTTTTTTTGGCAGGATTACTCGCAAAGCTAACACCTAAATTAAAGCCGGTCGCATTGTTACTGTACATCTGCAAAAACATATTACTGATGAGTCCGGCAATATTTCCGGGAACAGGTACATTAACCAATGTGGTTACGATAGCATTAACCCCCGAAATTGGATCTTGAATAGGAACCAGTCCGGCAGCAATTTGATCGTAGGCTTTTGCGGTATAAGAATAGTGTTTTAAGACAATCTTTTTGGCATCAAAAGCATAATCCAGTATGGTTTCTAAGTGTGGATAATAAACGGCTCCGTACTTGATCGTATCTTTTTCAGAGCTAATTTTTGCTCTCAAATCGTCTATATTGGTATCTGTCGGACTTGTTTCGTCGTAATTTAAAGTATCGATTAAGGTAAAACGGTCCTGAAGATTTTTGCATTGTGTTAAGGCATTGTTGTACAATCCGTAGAAATCAGTGATCGTTATTGAAGACACTCTTGTAGCGTCCGGAAACAGAATTAGTGTTGGTTCGTCTACCTTTTCTAACTCCAGTAATCCGTTATTCAAAGCAGTACTGTTGTTGATTGCGGACACTGGACTGTCAAGGTCATCTAAATCATTTCCATAACGGCCTACCGAAACGATATAACACGGACCACCTCCATTTGCAAAAAACAGCTGTAAAGAATAATACATCAAAAAAGGCTGTTTTGAAGTAGGCTGATCTACAATAATAGATCTGGTTTCGCCTTTATCAGTTGAAACATCATTAATGGTAACACTAATGGTTGTCTCTGGTTTTGCAAAGCCGAAAAAGCGTTCGTATTCTAAAAGAGATGTTATTCTTGTGGGTTTCATTTTCAAATCTCCATTAATCTTGTTCGTAGCCTTTTCAGTATAGCCAATAAAAGCGGGAATTGCTGTTTCTACCTGGGCAACGGAAGGAGGAAATTTCACGATTTCCTCAACATATACCCCGGGTGTTTTGTAAGTTGTTGCCATGATTAATTGTTTTTAATTATTAAATAAATATTTCAGAATAGTAAGCACCATTGTCTTTTGTTATTGATTTTACAGAGGGATTAGGATAGCTGCTGCTGGCAGGTTGCGGCACCAGAAAATCAGTAGCCGGATCAATTTCAACAAAACCGGAGCGTGTTAAGGGTTTTGTTGTTTTGGTTTCAATTGCAGTGGCAGCTTTGCGGTTGATGTACCTCCAAAGTGTTTTTCGATTGTTAAAATGAATTTTAAAATGGGGAGTTAGCATTTCGCCCAAATCGTTTATAATATTTTCTGAACTGTTATCGCCCTGAAACGTAAGTGAAAGAATCCCAAATACATCTTGTTTTTCTGAGGGCTGGAGGGTCGAAATTAGATCTGCACTAGTTTCTTCAGATACTAAATAAGCATCGGAGATTATTTTGTTGTCATCTATTTTTGGAAGATATTCGAAGGTAAGCGGTTCTTTTGGAGGTCTTACATTGCTGAACAGGAAGATTTGGTTGAGCGCAAAATCTAAATTGGTATAATTTTCAAATTGATAGTCGTTGATCGTGATTAAAAAATTCAGGCTCAGATCGGCAGGGATTTTTATAAACGGATCTATTTTAATCGGTTCATCCGTTTCTTTCACTTTGATATAAACCCGGAACCCTGTTTTGGTTTTTTTGAATACCATTTTGAAATTCTTGAAGATGGTATGGGTTTCCTGAGTAGGAGTTAGGGCTATAAAAGCGTCTGTACTGAATTTTTGCAGCATTTTGTCTTTATCATCATCCGACATACTTTCAAAAATATCCTCTCCGCTATCCAGAAAATAATTGTGAAAAAGCGTTACTTCAAATAACAGTCCGTATGTAAGATCAAAACTCATGATTGCTCTATTCGTTTGGTTATACCTTTGACCTTACTGATAAGCTGTCCTTCACCCTGTGCGATATTGCGTTCAATTTGTATCATGCTCACTTTGTACAAAGCCGATGGAAGCTGTTTGCCGCCCAATGTCCCCCAGATATAGTTCAACTCTTCAAAAGTGGGGGTATAAAGTTCAATTGTAAATCTGAAATTCTCAATATTGGTCATGGCCACATTATTTCGGTTGTAAATGGTATTGGCTTGTGTAAAAAGTTTTTTCCCCTGAAAAAAGGCTATGATTTTTGAAATATCGTTTAACGAATTGATGTAAATGTTTCGATTGGCGCTAAAAAGTAAATACAGGTTTAAATTGATGACACTGTTTTTATAAATGGTCCTGTCGTTTTCAACCCTGTGATTGGGAAAGTTTTTTAAAGTCGCCTCTTCGTCTAAATTGATGAGGGTAAGTGCCACTTTATCTTCTAAATTCCCCGATACAGTTTCGTTTTGTGACTCTAAAAAAGCAATGTTTTCAGCCACAACCGTTTTCTCCAGCCCGATTTCATCGAGATAGTTGTTTACTTGTTCTGCAATTATTTGGATAACTTCAAAGATCATCTTCCGGTAAAGTTTTAACATTATGCATTATGACTAATTTGATCGTCTATTGCCAAAACATTCGTTAAGAAAGGGCAATTCAAATCTCTGCCTTTTTGAAAGCAGCATGGATGTTTTTGGCTTTTTTTCGTGATATCCCGCTTGTAGTAAAACTGTATAAATAGGCTAAAAAGAGGTAGTTCTGAGGCGCAGATTGTAAGGCAAAAAGAAGTATTTCCAGGCTTAAATTTAAACTTGTAATAAAAACTAGAGCTTATAGAAGAACTAAGTTAGAAAAACATTAGGATATCAAAACACCGTAAAAATACCTTTTTTTTAATAACTTTTTATTATGTAAATATTTGATAGTCAGTTAATTAGTTGTTTTTGTGAATTTTGAATTTATTTTTATCGAAAAAGAAAACGTCAGAATTTCTCTATACTATTAAAATTCAGGGAAAGAAAAATCAAAAAAGCTTGTTTTTTTAAGTCTATTTAATTGTTTTCCAGTGTAGTATGTTTTTGTAAAAGAATAGCGAACAAGTTTTTAACCTCTAAAAGCATAAGAATATTCGCAATTGTACGATTCGGAGAGGATCTAACGTACAAAAAAACATCTCATGCGGTTATTTGGGTTTCTTATGGATAAAAATTCGGCACTCATACCTTTTTTTTAATTTGAATTCTTACAGACAGGTAATTTTATATAGAAATAATAAGCGGAGATAACTTTAAAAAAATCAAAGTGAAGACCGCTACTGCCAAAAACAAAAACAACTCCTAATTTAGAACTACAAAAAATGAAACCTACAAAAGATTTTACAGTTGCAGACTATCTGCTCACCCGACTCAAACAATTAAATGTTACCGAGGTCTTTCAGATTCCGGGCGACTACGTAAAACATTTTACACAGGCTCTGGAAGACTTTGATGGAATTAAAACCATTGGAACTTCAAACGAATTGGATGCTTCATATGCAGCAGATGCCTACGCACGTACCCGTGGTCTGGGAGCGGTATCTTTGCAGTATGGCGTAAGTACATATAGTGCCTTAAATGCTATTGCCGGAGCTTATGTAGAGCGCAGCCCTGTGGTTGTAATTAGCGCGACACCCGGAGCAGATGCAAGGCAAATTGGGAGCATGTACAACGTGCTTTACCATCATTCGACAGGTAATCTCAATGCCGATCAGGAAATTTTTGAAAGAGTAACGGTTGCGGCCGAAACCCTGAGCAGTTCGGTAGATGCACCTGAAAAAATCGATCAATTAATTATTGCGGCGCTTACACATCAGCGTCCTGTATATATCGCTTGTTACAAAGAGGTGTGGGGCGAGCCTTGTCCAAAGCCTTCCGCTAAAAAACTGGAGCCTCAAATCATAAAAAGCGAAGCAGCAGAACTTGAGAATGCTGTTGCTCAGGCCTGGAGCCAGATTAGTAAATCAAAAACACCTTTGATTTTTGCAGGAGTAGAGCTTTTACGACATAACTTAACAAAACAGTTAGAAGAGCTTATTAAAGCGAGTGGTATGTTGTACACCACAACGTCACTTGGGAAAACGGTTCTGGACGAAAAAGGAGATAAATTCATAGGTACCTATTCTGATCAGGCTTCCATACCCGAAGTCATAAAATTGGTTGAAGCTTCAGACTGTATTTTATCTCTGGGGACTATTATCACCGACGATTATTTGTGGCTGGTAGAAAATAAATTTTCAGATATGATTCAGGCGACCACGCAGGAAATGCGGGTGGGGTATTTTACGTACACCGGTGTAACGCTGAAAGACTTTATTGAAGCTTTAACGGCACGCTTTAAAAAAGCAGCAGGATACCCTTTGAAAACAGTAGCTCCGGCTCAGCCAAAATTCCCCGAGCCATGGCGATCCAACTCAGATCCTAAGTACGATAAAACGCCCGAAGTAATAACGTTCAACCGCTTTTTTGAACGTGCAACATTTTTTCTGGAAAAACAGAAAATGCTGGACGATATTGTGATGACTTTTGGCGTAAGTACGTCAATGTACGTAGCCACCAATATTTACGGACTATCTAAAAATGCCTATATCTCCTCGGCAGCCTGGCAGTGTATTGGTTTTGAAACCGGTGCGGCTTCAGGTGCTCAGCTGGGAAGCGGTAAACAGGCCTGGACGGTAGCCGGAGATGGCGGTTTTATGATGATTGCACAATCACTTTCTACCTTGGTGAGATACAACATCAACTCCGTCATTTTTGTCATGAGCAATGGCGTATATGCGATAGAGCAGGTATATGTAGACATCGATTCGTTTAAAGCAGGCCCGACTCATAAGTTTGACGAATTTGATATTCTGCCAAAATGGGACTATCAGGCACTTGCCAAAGCCTTTGGAGCCAACAGTTACCGTGCCGAAACCGTTGCAGAATTAGACGAAGTCCTGTCACAACTTAAGAAAAAAACAAATCTTCCAACTCTGGTAGAAATTATAATTCCTCAAAAAGATCTGGCACAGCAAATGGAAAGGCTGGGCAATGAATAAATCCACTACTAAAAACAAATAAAAAAATTAAAATATACGATCATGAGCAAAAAAACGTACTCTATTTTTGGAGCCGGTGCGGCCGGACTCTATACAGCGTGGCGATTACTGGATGGAAAATCCAAACGCGAAAAAAATGAAAAAATGCTGGTAAAAGGCGATGTATTAGAACTCTACGACTGGGGGAAATATGATTTTTCTAAAAAAAATCCGGGAACCAGAGAGGCGGGAGCACGCGTTTGTACGTGGCATTATAAAGACAACAAAGACAATTCGTATCTGGAATTGGGCGGTATGAGATATTCATATTGGGACGGCACTCCACAAGGAGCAGGACACCGATTGGTCACTAAAACAATAGAAGAACTGGATTTAAAGAAGGACTCAGTTGAATTTAACGAATCTGCTGATCCTTTAATGTCTTTGCGTACTAAAAACATGTATGTTTCAGATGTTAATTCGAATCAGCCGGCTCCTTATTTTACTAATAATTATGGTGAAGATGCTCCACCGGATGATGGATTCACCACCATACAATCGGTAGCAATCACAGCAACATCAGGTCCTGTTACCCGAAGAGAATGGTGCAAATTCTATGAAAATGGAAAGATCAATATCGACATGCCTGACACTTCAATCTTTCAGAAAGGAGACTTACTAAAGGATATTGGATATTGGAATCTTGCTTATGACAGACTTGGACAAGAAGGATTTGGCTATCTGGCAGATGGTAACGGCTATAGCTCCAATGTAGTAAATAGTCATAGTGCCCAGTCGTTTAATGTTAATGACGAGTTTACGCCGGGAACCGAATATAAAACGCTGATAAAGGGATACTCCAGCTTATTTGTTGCCTTATTTGATGAAGTCGAAAAACTGGCCAAACAAAAAGGAATTACGCTGAATTATTTTCCGAATACCCGATTACGCTCGATTTTGCATACCAAGGCAGGGATTCGTTTTACTACTGCAAAACGCGAAACTCCTGATAAACTTGCCGAAAGTAAAATATGTGATGCTGCATTTCTTGCCATGCCTCGCGCATCTATTGAACTGGTAGCTCAGGCAACACGTTATACGGATGATGAAGGTCAGGACATATTAAACCACGAAGAAGTACAGCTCTATCTGGAATCTGTAATTATGGAACCTTCCTACAAAATAGGGATGTTTTTCACGACACCATGGTGGAGAACAACCGAAGCCGGAAGCCCGACTTATCCTGCCAAACTAACCAGTTATTTTTTAACGCAGGAAGGAATTGCTAAACTGAAAAAAGAAAAATTTCCTTCTAATTATCTGAAAGCAATTGAATCAGCAAAAAATCCGGTTATTATCGCGACATCGTTTAACGATAAGGCTAGTTTTATTGCTGCGGTAGAAAATGCAATTCAGGAACGTTTGACTTTTAAAGAAGAAAAGCAAATTTCAGCAATAGCCGAATTGGATACTATTGGCCCAAGTATTACCGATATGCCAATCCGACAAGTGGTATATTTTGGTGATAACGCCATCAATCAAAAAGGGGAAAAAGTATATGGTATTTTGGCCAGCTATGACGACATTCAATACACCACATTTTGGAAAGCTTTAGAACTAGGCCCTCATGGAACACGTGAAATTCCGGAGTCCAGAGATTGCCAGACACTCGAAGGGCCACGTTTAGCTACTCCGGTAATGGTCAAAATGCTTCGTTCGCAACTTGCAGCATTACATTTTGGACCACAAGCCGATTACTCGGCAGTGCCGGAACCTCTGGAAACAAGGTATATGGACTGGTCACTTCCTCCATTTAATGCCGGATATCACGCCTATAAATCGCACTATAATTTAGGCGATGTACAAAGAAAAATTAGAAAACCGTCACAACTAGTGCCAAAAGCAGATAGCGATATTTTTATCGTTGGTGAAACCTATTCTAATGATCAGGCTTGGGTTGAAGGAGCTTTCTGTACCGCCGAATCGGTTCTGAATGACTTCTTTGGTATCGAACCAATTATAGATGAAAAATACTATCCATTCATTAGTCGGGAATAAAAGTGTTTTAATGATTTGAAATTTATATTTTCAAATCAGGAACAAAAAGGATTAAAGAAAGTAATACAACAGGCCATTATGTTGGAGTTTGCGCTCCAATATAATGGCCTGTTTTTTTAGCGATAAACTGCAATTAAAGCAGTGTTACGAATGAAATATAAAACCCGTATTAATCCGCGTTTTCGCCCTGGCGAATCTGTTCAATCCGCGTACAATATCACGCTTTTATTTATTTTGCAATCAGCTTAAGAACAAATTCCATTTGTGTATCCTTATGTTGAAAGAAGTCCTCCAAAGTAGGCCAAACTTCGTAATCAGGCATAGTACCGTGGCCTTCCGGCTGATTCTCTTTTTTAGGAGCATCCTGTATTACATTGACAATTGAAAATTGTGTTTTTACTTTTGAGTTGGGAAGTTCGTAAACCAATGGTGAATGTCCGTTGTGAACGTAGTAACCTCCAACGGTTTCCACACCCACGATGGTAACATTATCCACAAAACCTTTTACCAGAGAGGCAAAATGAGAAGCAGCTGATGCCACATTTTCATTAATCAGAAGATAAAGCTTGCCTTTAAAGAGTGGTGATTTAGGATGATAAACCGGATTGTATTTTTGATTCTGAATACTTATTTTGTTTTCGAAAACCGGATACAGTGACTTTAGATATTCTTTTCCCGCTTTTAGAGCAGTACTATCCATTCGTTCTGAAGTTGAGGTACCCCAAAAATACTTTTCGAAAGGTAAAACAGAAGGATCAAAGATGATGGTAGCCTTTTCATTTTCTTTGAAGGATTTATTGGTAAGGTACATCACAGGCTGTTCAAACATAGGGTCACTACCTCCCGGATTATTTCTAACATCAATGATTAAATTAGCAACCTTGTTTTTGTCCAATTCTGCAAAAACGCTATCTAAAAATCTAACATACGGTTTAAACTTAGGATCGTCTGATCCATAGGCCATACCAAAAAATCTTAGATTCAACAAACCTACAGACGGATTAAGCATACGAAAGCTATAGGGAGACTGCTTTTTATAATCTAGTAAATCAGTAACCGGAGCACTAAATCTATTTTTAAGGTTGGCCGTTCTTTCCTTCAGCGTTACTGCACGAAGCACTGTTTTTTGAAGAGACTCAGATTTTGGGGCACTGTATTCTACAATAAATTCATCACAAAGACCATATTCGAGCAGATAGTTTAATCCAAACGATTTATTTACACTGGCCGATAATTTTTGGGTAACATGATGACCATCTGTTGTATAATATTTATAGAAAGAGCGCATTAATTGTGCGTCATTTATTCCGTTTATACTTTTTATTCTCGAGCCGGGAGGGATATCCGATGATTGACCGTCAAAAATAATTTGCCCGTTAATATAGACCAAAGGAAAAGGAAAAAATGATTTTTGTCTGTTCAGAAAATTGATTAAACCGAGATCAGGAATGGTGTAATTGTGTAAACTTCCTTCATAATCGGACAAACGCAGCATTATTTTGTAAAACTCGATAGTGCTCATGGGCTTTTTAATACTTTTAATGGCACTATTGTAAATACTATCTACTTGTTTTTTAGAACGGTATTGGTATAAACCGGAATTTGCTTTCTCATTTATAGCAAGGAGCGTTCTAAGATCCTCCTGCATTTGTTTTTGCGAAAGCATTTTATTGTACAGCATTAAACTATCCTTCATGGTCTTATTAGAGCTTTGCGCCTGAATGGTACAGGAGAAGGAAAACAGCAATAAGAGGAGAAAGATGGATGGCAGTTTTTTAGGATTCACATATGCATTTGTTATTCGTAAGCAAATCTGGTGAGTAATAGAGGTAGGGGACATGTTTTTGGTAGTTTTTTAGTTTTGATGGTTAAAGTAGCTATGCCAGCTGCTGTTTGATGTTTTTGGTATTTAGAAAAAAGAGTAATTGGTCTACTTTTTTAGAATTTTCTCCAAAGTCTATCAAATTATTAAAATCGATTATTAAGGACTCGCCGCTATTAAAATATATTTTCAACCGGTCAGCGCCACGGCCATTAAAAAACTTCCAGTTTTTAATTTCAGATAAAAGAATAACCTGATTTTCTATTTTAGTATAGATTGGTTTTTTATCCCACTCCAATGTAAGCGTGTCTTTGTCGTTGTTGAAATCAATAATTAAGGTACCGGTGAATATGTATATTAAAAAAATGAAGAAAATAAAATGAGAAAATAAGAGGATAAGATAGTGTGCTTTAAGTCCTATAATGGCCCAGAAAAATGCTTGAAGCGGGATAGAAATTAAATAAGCGATTACCATAAAGGTAACATTTAAGGTTTTAATTTTCATGATTTAAAATTTGATGCTTTTGCGGGTGTCAGTCTTTAAAAAAATCTTTGCTTTTTATTTTTCGAATATACTAATATATCAAAGAAATTCCTTTCAAATCAGATGTTTTTTATCAAATTTAAAGGATAGGAGGAATGGCATTAATTTTCATTGGAAATTAATCGACAGCGATTTTTAAAATTTAAATAATTCGATACAATTACTTTACAGGATATGATTTGCTTTTCGGGAATGAAAAATCAAATTTAAGAAGTTTTGTGTTGATTCCTGAAATGCCCCGGACGATTTACGTTCTAAAACAAAAAAGCCTCAGATTTCTCTGAAGCTTTGTTTTTAGTAGCCCGTAGCGGAATCGAACCGCTCTTACATGGATGAAAACCATGCGTCCTAACCGATAGACGAACGGGCCTTCTTGTTCGTTGCGGGTGCAAAAGTGCAACTATTTTTAAAATACACAATGGAAATTTTGAAAAATTTTTTCAGGGTTATTTTGAAAACAGCAGCTTTAGAAACAAGCAATCACAAACGGTGAAAATTTACCGGAGATGTATTTGTTTGATTAATAATTGGTTGTTTTAGCAGTAAAAAACCGGAAATAAGATTTTTCTTTTCTTTTGTTGAAATGATAGCCTTCGAAAAAAAATAAAATTATTTTTAGGATTATTTGTTTTGAGAGAAAATACACATGATTTATTTGTTGTTTTTGTGCAGCTTTTTTCTCTTCGTTGCCGTAGATACCCCGTTTGCGAATGCAAAATTGTTTTAAAGTAAAAAAAACGCTCCCTAAAAAGTCACTTCTGAAAAGAGGCATAAAGTTTTTTGGGAAAGCCTATCGTAGAATTCCAGTTTTATAAATTATAGGCAAAATCATTTTTTATTTCTTCCATCACAAAAGAACTCTGCACATTTGAAATCCCTTTGATTACCGATAACTTATCGATCACAAACTTTTGATATTCGTTCATGTCGTTAACAGCTACTTTTAGCAAAAAATCATAATTCCCGGACACGTGAAAACAACCCATTATTTCGGGTAATACCAGGATGTGCTGCTTAAAATTATCAATCAACTCGCGTGAGTGCACCGCCAAAGTAACCTGACAATACACACTGATTGATTTTCCAATTTTGGTAGCATCCAGCAAAGCAACATAATTTTTGATGTACTGCTTTTGTTCCAGCTTCTTGATTCTCTCAAAGGTAGGAGAAACAGATAATCCTATTTTTTCGGCAATTTCTTTTGTATTTTGTTTCGAATCTTGCTGTAAAAGCATCAATATTTTTTTGTCTATGGCATCCATCTCAGAATAATTATATGGTTTCAGAAAAAATAAATAGTAAATTCAATATTAAAAAACTTAAATATTTGTCAAATGTAGAATTATATTTCGAGTATTGTTGTTAATGTAGAATATTAAACTATTAAAAGTACATTTACTAAAAAAATAAATGTTATGACACCTATCTCAGAATCACTATCCATAGAAGACAATCAACGTTTGTTTGATTTGAATCAATACATCGAAAATGCCAGAGATAATTTCTTAGGTTATCCGGTATCCAAAGATTTTGATTATTCGGAAATCAGTCATTTTTTAAAATATCCGATCAATAACCTTGGAGATCCTTTTGAAGATTGTACCTACAAAGTGCAGACACACGAACTGGAAAGAGAAGTGGTTGGCTTTTTTGCCAAATTATTCCGCGCCAATCCAAAAGATTATTGGGGGTATGTAACCAATGGTGGTTCTGAAAGTAATTTGTACGGGCTGTATCTCGCACGAGAGTTATACTCGAAAGCAATGGTGTATTATTCGGAATCAACCCATTACAGTGTGCGTAAAAACATTCATTTGCTCAACATTCCGAGTATTGTTATTCGTTCGCAGGAAAATGGTGAAATCGATTATGAAGATTTTGAAAATACTTTAAAACTGAATCGTCATAAACCGGCTATCGTACTGACTACTTTTGGTACTACCATGAAAGAAGCCAAAGATGACGTATCAAAAATTAAGAATATTCTAAAAACATTAGCCATACAAGATAGTTACATCCATTGCGATGCAGCCTTATCCGGAAGTTATGGTGCTTTTATGGAGCCACGACTTCCCTTTGATTTTATGGATGGTGCGGACAGTATTTCTATCAGTGGACACAAATTTATAGGTTCGCCTATTCCAACGGGTGTTATTATCACGAAGCGTTCCAATAGGGATAGAATTTCAAAAGGAATATCGTATATCGGTTCCTTAGACACCACAATTACAGGGTCCAGAAATGGACACTCTCCTTTGTTTTTATGGTTTACCTTAAAAAAACTAGGTATTGAAGGTCTGAAAAAGCGTTATTTACACAGTTTGGAAGTAGCGGAATACTGTGAGCAGCGATTAAAAAATATGGGGATTGCCGCCTGGAGAAACCCAAATTCTATCACAGTCGTTTTTCCAAAAATAACCGAAGAAGTTAAATCAAAATGGCAATTAGCCACTGAGGGCGATATTTCTCATATTATTTGCATGCCAAACGTGACCAAAGAACAAATCGATCTTTTTATCAACGACGTAGAAAACTGCATTGAAACCCCGGAAGAAATGGCGGAATTCAGTTGGTAGTGTTTTAATAGTATTGTTAATTTTGTTCTGTAAAAGAGCTTATGAAAATTGCGTAAATGTCTCCGACTTTACGCAATTTTTTTATGATATGGTAAATGCTTTGAATACTAAATTATTTAACTCATACAATTTATATTAAATTTGAGGTAAAGTTATATCCATGTGTACGGTGTTCAATTGTATATCTTGGAGAGCTATATAACACTGGTAGGAAAAATTCAAAACGTTGAACTCAAAAAAATAAATGAACATATTCAAAAAGATAGCAGGAATTATAATAATAGTATTTACAATTTTACTTTGTTTTCCTGCGGTACATGTATTCCCAATTCTATTTGAAAATTGCAAGAAAAAATTTGAAGATGGAGTAGTAGGTGCTCCAGGTTATACAATTGGATTTCTTACTTGTTTTTTGTTTTATATTTTGATGACCTATTTTTTAGTAAAATTAGGTTTGAAGTTAATTCGAAAGAAAAAAATGAATGCTACAGTAATTGATGAAATTGGCATAGAAGAGTGATATGTCTGTTGTTAAAAACAGTTTCTCTACTGAATTGAGGACTAGTGGCAAAGAAGATAATTTATTAGTAAATATGAAAAAAATAGTGTTGTTAATGATTGTATTTAATCTGATAAATGCTTGTCGGGAACCAAAAGACAGTAATAATTGCCATTATAGCATTAAAGTTAAAAATAATACCGATAAGGTTTTGTATCTCTATAGAGGACTCGATTCAGTTATGCCATTAGGAGACTTTCGTTCAGATCCATATTTTAAGACCACGGCTGCATTTGCAGGTAATGGTAAGATAGAAATTGGAGAAATTCGTTTTACTGGTGGTGGCAAGCCAACATGTATTGAAGACATGTTACATGTTGACGAGCGATTATACATTTATGTTTTTGATTCAGTTTTTATTGCAAACAAAAATTGGGATGAAGTTTTAAAAGACAGTCTTGTAGATAGAAGACTTGAGGTTACAATAGATGAATTGATAAAGAATAATTTCACGATAAATTATAATAAAAAGTGATCTTATGGTTAACATACGCACAAAAGCAATAGATATTGCAAAGTGTTATAAGTAAAAAACACCACTTGTAATAAGTGGTGTTTTACTTTATAGTGGAGGTTGTTTTTTTGTGTCCAGGGCGATGTGCTTCACCTGTTCGCTATTCTTCGAAGAGTTCTTTGTAAAAAGTTGCGCAAATGTCTCTAACTTTGCTCCCTGCGTAATTTACAATAAAAAAAGCTCCAGATTTCTCTGAAGCCTTTGTCTTAGTAGTGTGCCGAGGCGAAGACTCTAACCGGTCTAATAATTTACTTACTGTTATTTTAATTGAGTAGTGTTTACTCTTGTTGGCGTATCTTTTCCACTAATAATCGAAGAAGAACTTAGTGCAATTGATTTTATGATTTGGGTCATGTTATCAATATCTAACGTTTCAAATTCATCATCGGCTGTGTGATACGTAAGCTCATTATCCATTTTTGAAGTAGAAATGGTGTGAGCAGGAACTCCAAGTCTGGCTAAAGTAGCGTTGTCTGAGCGGTAAAATAATTGTTGGTCCGGATAAGGATCTGCATAAAAGTTAAAGCTTGTTCCGGTTAAATTAGTTTGTAAAATCTGCCCCATATTCGACTTTTCGTAGCCTGTAATGTAAGCAGAGTTTTTACCCCATTTAGATTCTGTTCCTATCATTTCAATATTGAACATCGCAATCACTTTTTCTGGCGCAAGCTGTTTAGAAAAATATTTAGCTCCATAACCACCTAATTCTTCAGCTGTAAATGTGGTAAAAATAATAGTACGCTCGTTGTTGTTTAGTTTTTTAAAATACTTCGCAAGCATAATTACTGCTGTTGTTCCGGCAGCATCATCATTAGCGCCATTATAAATAGAATCTGTTGCAGGATGCGGAGCACCTTCTTCGGGAGAGCCTACTCCTAAGTGATCATAATGCCCTGAAAAAATCACATACTCATTTGGTTTGGTTTTCCCGGGTAATATTCCAACAACATTATTCAATGTTTTTTTGGAGACTGTATTTGTTAATTCAACAGAAAAAGTGGTCGCTTCTGTGGTACCAAAAACAAACATAACTGTATTGTTTCCCGGAGTCGCACTGATTCGGTCAATATGTTGAATATTCGGTAAAACCTTATCAAATGAAGAGTCAACTAGTACCAAAAGATTTTTTGAACTTTTATAATATTCATTAAATTTCTCGCCAATGTTATCCCCTTTATTGATTTTTACAACAGAAATATCGCTTTTTTCAGTTAAAGAAACCTGAGGAAGGTAGGAGAATGTTACAACCTGATTGTTATTTATTTCTTTGCCGTCAATAGTAATTTTTGAAGAAACGGCTTTAGAGGAAGTCATCGAAAATTCTTGTCTGTAATTTGCTGCTGCATTGAAAGTTTGCAAACCAATTTCTTTAAACTCTGATTCTATAAAGGCTGATGCTTTTTCAATACCGGGAGTAAAAGTTCTTCTGCCCTGCATATCATCAGCCGAAAGTATTTTCTCTATGCGAGTTACTTCCTTATTCGTAATAATTTTATCTATCGATTGTCCATGTACATTAATACATTGACTTAGAACAAACATACTTACAATAATTTTTCTCATATTCTACTTTTATAAATAAGGTTTTAGTTAATTCAAAAGTATGTTATTTATTTGCAAAACTTAGCACTGGTAAAAGTTTTTAATTAAAAAAAAACTGACAACATTGCTGAATTATAAATTGTAATTGCATCAGTGAAAATGGAGATAATGAAGCCGCAATATAATTTGATTAGCAGCATTTTTTAATTGTTTTTTTGGTTGATTACCCTTGCTTTACGAAGAGTTTCTTATGAAAGGCTGTGCAAATGGGTTAAAAACGCAAAGTCTCCTGACTTTGCGTAGCGAGGAGCAAGAAATATTTGGTCTTTTTGTTTGGTTTACATATTCAACAGAAATGAGGTTATAATCTCCCTACCTTAAAATAAGCTAGTTCTTCTTCATTTCTGATCAGATTATTTAATCGTTCAAATCCGGCTTTTTGCAGTACATTTTGTGATCCGGTGTTATTGAGATCTGTTACGGCTACAACTTCTTTTGTATTTGTATTTGCAAAACTATATTGCGTTAATGCTTTGCATACTTCTGTAGCAATACCTTTTCCCCAATATTCTCTACTGAGTACATACCCAATCTCTATTTGGTTTGTGTTATGTATAAAAATACGAGCAACACACATTCCTATGAAATTATTATTTGTAGTGTCAAATATCGCCCATCGACTAAGATTTTTCTTTTCATAATTTTCAAGCAATTCATTAAACATTTCTACATATCTTTCTGGTGAAGCATCAGGAAGGTATTGTGTAACTTGATTATCTTTAAAAAGATTTAAAAATGTTTGTTGTTCTTGAGATAAAAATTCGCGAATAATAATTCTTGGGCTTTGATAAAGAGTAGACATTGGTTATAGTAAGAGAATTAATTTAGAAGTTGTTTGCTAAAAGTATTAGCAGATTTGTTTTTGTAAATACAGTCAAATTTACAGAAAATAAATAGAGAAAACTTCTCGCTTTTAAAATGTTTTGAATGCTAAATCATTTAACCAATAGTATCGATATTAAATTTGGGACAAGGTCAGCGATTTTATGGTGTTTTAGTTTTTTGTACTAGATTTGTTTTTAGAGGAGACGCAGAGACGGAGATATTGGTATAACATTCATAAGAGTACCTCGGAGAGCGAGGTGAAATAGTACAAAAACGATGAAAAATATAATAGTTTTATTGATGACTCTTTTTTTAGGAGCTTGCTCATCTGAAGAAAGTTATATTTACTACAGTAATAAGAAAACGACAGTAACCAGGGTGGATAGAGGGAATAGGATTTTTTTTATTATGGTAAATATAAAAAAGAGGAAGCTTTGCCACAATCATACATTGAGGAAACCTATTCGGGTTTTGATGGAGGAATGGATGCTTTTTTAATTGTTAAAGATGATGGAAAGGTGGAGATAGTTCCTTTAGGAGGGCTTTTTAAAACGATAAATTCAAAAGACAATTTATCCTTAAATGAGTTTAAAAGTAATCTAGACTATATTAATTGGGAAAAGAGTGTTAAGGGAAATTATCTAAATGTTTGTAGAGTGTCAAATGTATTAAAGGTTGAAATTCGACTAAATAGAGAAAATAATTCAAAAGTGAAAGCTGTTTATCCTTAGTTCTTAGCTGCCGCGAGTGTCTCGTTCACGAATGTAAAGTTTTTTAGATGCAGTCAAAAACAAAAAAAGCTTCAGATTTCTCTGAAGCTTTGTCTTAGTAGCGGGAAGCATTCAAATATCTAACCAGATTATCCAGGATTATTACAATATTTTAGCATGCACATCTTAATTTTTTCTCTTTTTTTGTTTGTATAGCCAATCACACAAGTGCCAAAAAGCATCAATCAAATTAAAAGTCCTTTTGATAGTATGTAGTGAAAAAATTATATATTTGAAAATAAGTAATGTGTGAAATTTATCACACATATCTACCAAATGTGGATGAGTTTGTGTGGGTTTTACATATATAAGTTACCACTAATTTTAAGGAAAAACTGATGAAATTTGAATTAAACAATCACCAAAGAAAATATTTAGGTCTTGAAATTGTTCCTGATAATTGGGAAAAAGTAGAAATCACTAAAGAAATATTCGTCTATTTTGATGGCAATACAATTCGAAAAAAAATCAGTGTGGGTGATTATTCCTATCAAGAAATCAAATTAGAAGAAGAAACTGTAAATCGAACAATATTATTACCGAAAACGAGCAGAGGAAAAGAGAAAAAATTAAACTTCTCTTCTCTAGAAGCTAGAAACGGAATTGGTATGTATTTTACTTTCAACATTGGAGGAATTATTATAGGAAATCACTCAACAGAGAAAACATATTATTCTACAAGTTTTGAAAATATTAGATTTAAGAGTATTAAGGATTTGCCTCTTTGGTTAGACAATTATATATCAAATACAACCGAAAGTGATTTAAACGATTTGCAAAAAATAGCAACCGAAGAAAGAAAACGAATAAATTTAAAAGAAGGTGATTTTTTTATTTACAAAGTTGATAGGAGAAACTTCGGATTTGGTCGTTTAATTTGTGATATTAGAAAAATAAGAAAAAATCCAAATTTTAAAACAAATAAAAATTATGGCTTCTCGAACTTGATGACACAACCTTTAGTTATTAAAATATATCATATCATTCAGAATTCGAAAGAAATAGATTTAACTTATTTAAAATTTTTGAAAAGTTTACCGTCACAATATATTATGGACAATTTACTATATTATGGTGATTTTGAAATAATCGGAAACTTACCATTAGAAGATTGGGAAATAGATTTTCCAATTTCATATGCGAGAAGTATTTCTTATGGTGATTTTGATACTGTTTATTTACAGTATGGTAAAATATACAAAGAAACTAAAAGAGATAAATTTTATAAATACATTGAAATACCAAACCCAGATCCTAAAGGAGATTGGGATAAATGCTTGAAATTCAATCCATATAGGAATGAATCAATTCAATTTGGATTAGATTTTAATAAGTCAAGTTTACTACAAGCAATATCAGAAAATTCAAATCAATCATATTGGAATGAAGAATTTTATGGTCGTGATACTGATTTAAGAAATCCAATAAATATGGAAATTAAAAAAGAAATATTTGATTTTTTTGAACTTGATTCAAATAAATTGTATTCAGAAAATCTACAAAAAAACGAGTGGTAACAGCTACAACGGATTTGTGCAATAGGCTTAATGGAGAATGGTTTTGCATTTGGATGATTTTACAAATCCGAATAATGCGCTTAATTTAGTACCAAACCTGCTTTAGTACCAGAACGTTTTAGACTGGCTATGAGAAAAATGCGGTTAAAAGAAAATGCAAAAAATGAACGTTAAAGAAATGCAATCTGAATTTATCAAAACTTATTTAAAACCAACATTGAAAAGTTTTGGCTACCTAACTAGCGGACAAACTTGGTGGAAAAATATGGGTGATTTTTTTATAATTATTAATCTTCAAAACTCACAGTGGAACAGTAAAGAAAAATTAAGTTTTTGTTTCAATATTGGGATTGCCCTAACAGAACAAATTAAAGATCCCAACAAAAAGAAAGCAACACATTTTGACATTCTTACTTACACTCGAGAAGAAACTTACTTGAGTGAAAGCAGAAAAAAAAGTAAATATAGAGAAGATGGTTGGTTAGGTTATTTAATAACAGAAAACACTAATATAGATGAATTTATTAGTGAATTAAAAATTGATTTTGAAGATGAAATACTGATAATATTGGAAAAACTTAAAACTTTAAAAGATTGTGTTGAGTTTTATGGTAAAATGAAAATTTGGGGAGAAATATTAGAAGTACAAGTTGAAAAATTTGGGCTTAAAGCT
The DNA here is from genome assembly GCF_048514875.1 of Flavobacterium sp. T12S277. Lineage (NCBI taxonomy): Bacteria > Pseudomonadati > Bacteroidota > Flavobacteriia > Flavobacteriales > Flavobacteriaceae > Flavobacterium > Flavobacterium sp. T12S277. Next base: position 145,934 of record NZ_JBLYEG010000006.1, read on the forward strand.
TAGTCCTGTTCTCCAAAGTATTCTCATGAAAAGCTGCGCAAATGTCTCTGACTTTGCGCATTTTTTGTTTCTTAGAAATTGTAAACGCGATAAAAGCCTTCTTTTTTTACAAGTAATTTTTAAATGAATTATGATTGAAACAAATTTACTTAAAACAAAAAAGCTCCAGATTTCTCTGAAGCTTTGTCTTAGTAGCGGGAACAGGACTCGAACCTGTGACCTTCGGGTTATGAGCCCGACGAGCTGCCTACTGCTCTATCCCGCGATGTTTCGGGTGCAAAGATACGCCGATTTTTGAGAAATCCAACGAAAACATTAAAAAATGTTTTATTTTCTGTATTGAGTTGATATGACTACCTTTGCAAAATAAATAGAACACAAATGTCACATAAAGCAGGTTTTGTAAACATCATCGGGAATCCAAACGTTGGAAAATCAACATTGATGAACGCCTTTGTTGGAGAACGATTATCGATTATTACATCAAAAGCACAAACAACCCGTCATCGTATTCTTGGAATCGTGAATGGCGAAGATTTTCAACTTATATTATCGGATACTCCCGGAATCATCAAGCCCGCTTATGAAATGCAGGAGTCGATGATGAACTTTGTAAAATCGGCTTTTGAAGATGCTGATATTTTAGTTTACATGGTCGAAATAGGAGAGCAGGACTTAAAAGATGAAGCTTTCTTTAATAAAATTATCCATGCTAAAATTCCGGTTTTATTATTGTTGAATAAAATCGACAACTCCAATCAGGAACAATTAGAGGAACAAGTAGCATTTTGGGCGGCAAAAGTGCCCAATGCCGAAATTTTCCCAATCTCGGCTTTACAGAATTTTAATGTACCGGAAGTTTTTAGCCGAATCATTGAGTTGTTGCCGGAATCACCTGCCTATTATCCAAAAGATCAATTGACAGACAAACCGGAACGTTTCTTTGTAAACGAAACGATTCGTGAGAAAATCTTATTGAACTATAGCAAAGAGATTCCGTATGCCGTTGAAATCGTAACGGAAGAGTTTTTTGAAGATGAAAAAATTATCAGAATCCGTTCTGTGATTATGGTCGAAAGAGAAACTCAAAAAGGAATCATCATTGGGCATAAAGGTGCCGCTTTAAAAAAGGTTGGAACAGACGCTCGTGCCGATTTAGAGAAGTTCTTCGGAAAACAAATTCATATTGAACTTTACGTGAAAGTGAACAAGAACTGGAGAAGCAATGCCAATATGTTGAAACGATTCGGGTACAATCAATAAAAAGAGTTTTCAGTCGCAGAGTTCAGTCTCAGTTTTGTAAGGTGGAAGATTTAGTATATAGCTGAAAACGGATACTGAAAACTGAAGTCCTAGCCCTGATAGTAGTGGAAATCCTTTTGTGAAGCTTTAGCGAAACAAAAGATTGAAACGGATAGCAGGAATAGCTCCTGAAAAAAAGGAATTAGTTTTGAGTTAAAAGTGGCCGTTTTAGTAGTTTTCTGACTGAATACTTAAAACTGCGACTGCTAACAAAAAAAGACTACCTTTGCAAAAAATTAAAATAAAGCATTTTGGATTTATAAGTGATAGGATTTTAGGAAACTAAAAATCTAAAATTTAGAATCTGAAATCTAAAATTCAAAAAAATGAATAACATTGTTGCGATAGTAGGAAGACCTAATGTAGGGAAATCAACCCTTTTTAATAGGCTGATACAAAGAAGAGAAGCTATTGTAGATTCGGTATCTGGGGTTACCCGTGATAGAAACTATGGTAAAAGCGAGTGGAACGGAAAAGAGTTTTCTGTAATTGATACCGGTGGATACGTTCGCGGTTCTGATGACGTATTTGAAGGTGAAATCCGCAAACAGGTGGAGCTTGCTATCGATGAAGCTGATGTTATTATTTTTGTGGTTGATGTAGAAGAAGGAATTACACCAATGGATGAAACAGTGGCGAAATTGTTGCGTAAAGTGACAAAACCCGTTTTATTGGCTGTAAATAAAGTAGATAACGCAATGCGTGAGAAAGATGCAATTGAGTTTTATAATCTTGGTTTAGGAGATTATTTTACGTTTGCAAGTATCTCAGGAAGTGGAACAGGAGATTTATTGGATGCTTTAATTGATGCGTTCCCGGAGAAACCGGAAGTTGAGGTTAAAGAAGATTTGCCTCGTTTTGCTGTTGTAGGACGTCCGAATGCTGGTAAATCAAGTTTTATCAACGCTTTGATTGGTCAGGATCGTTATATCGTAACCGATATTGCAGGAACAACCCGTGATGCCATTGATACAAAATTTGACCGTTTTGGTTTTGAATTTAATTTGGTTGATACTGCGGGAATCCGTCGTAAGGCTAAAGTAAAGGAAGATTTAGAGTTTTACTCGGTAATGCGTTCGGTTCGTGCGATTGAGCATGCTGATATTTGTATTTTGGTTATTGATGCAACCCGTGGATTTGAAGGTCAGGATCAGAGTATTTTCTGGCTGGCAGAGAAAAACCGTAAAGGGGTTGTGATCTTAGTAAACAAATGGGATTTGGTAGAAAAAGATACCATGTCGACTCGCGATTACGAAGAGAAAATCAAAAAAGAATTAATGCCTTTTACCGATGTGCCAATTTTATTCGTTTCGGCTTTAACCAAACAACGTTTGTTGAAAGCATTAGAAGCTACTGTTCAGGTTTTTGAAAACAGAAAACAAAGAATTGCTACTTCAAAATTCAACGAATACATGTTGAAGGTAATTGAAGCTTATCCGCCACCGGCAACAAAAGGGAAGTATGTGAAAATTAAATATTGTATGCAGTTGCCAACGCAAACGCCTCAGTTTGTATTTTTTGCCAACATGCCACAATACGTTAAAGAACCTTACAAACGTTACCTGGAAAATAAGATCAGAGAAAATTGGGATTTCGCAGGAGTGCCAATCGATATTTATATCAGAGAGAAATAAATTAGATAATAAAGATACATTAAACCCTTATAAGCAGATTTATAAGGGTTTTTTCTTGTTTGTTATTTTCGTATGTTATATTTATATTTCATGATAACTTTTTAGCAAACTTGCCATCTGAAGCATAAAGATAAATTGAAGAAACTGTATTTCTTGAATTCAGTAGTTGTTGCGAATTAAGATATAAAATAAAATATTGTCAAATGTTAAGAATAATGTCACGAAAATTTCCTAATTTGTTTTCGATTTTTTCAAATCTCTCTAAGATTGTGTTACAAGAATTTGCTTCAACTTTGCTAGTTCTTTTATATTCATTGGTATTTTCCTCATATTCTTTCATGTTACTTTTTTATCAAATGTTCACTAACGTTCGGATACTACATCGGATTTAGGGTTAAATTAAACTCATTATTCGGAAATATACCAATTACAAAACCAACTTCCCATTAAGTAATTGAGTAAACTTGTTGCACTAGCCATTGTGGACAGTTTTATTTTCGTCTATAAATACATTCTAGATAGCCAACATTTAATTCTTTATTATTTTCTTCGAAATGCTCTTGTCTTTCATGTGGGTCAAAAATTTGATATTCATCAAGTACTTTTTCCGTCCATTTTATTTCCATTTCTCTTGTAAATTTGTCTTTAATATTTTGGACTGTATTGGAAAAAATCATTCTTTCGAAATATTTTTGATCAAAAAGGTCTGTTAAATCACTTTCTGTGAAAAAATGTTTAAAATATTCGTGTATTTCCGGATCAGGAGAATCACTATAAGAATGTGATTGTGAATGAACCCTAACATATATTAAAGATTTTTTTTGTGTTCTTGAAATTATCTGAGAAATAATATTTTTACATTCATTTATTGAAAAAAAATGTAAAAAATCAGAAGCAATAACCAATGAAAATATTTCTTGAGGAATTTCTTTCTTTGGAATTGTAATATTCAATAAATGTAATTTACCAGCATCTTTTCCAGCGTATGATTCGATTCTTTTTTTTAATAAATTTAATTGGAACTCTTCATTGTCAATTGCAAATATTTCTTTTCCAGTTTTTGAAAACTCTACCAAGAAACTACTCTGTCCGCAGCCTAATTCAAGTATTGGTCCTTCAATAAATTCTTCTTCAAAATTTCTTAGTAAATTATGACTCTTGTGAATCATTAATTCATTAGAAAATATCTCGTTATATAATTCCCAATATATCCGTAAAGTTTCATCCATAATTTAAGCGGTTTGAATTAAAATTGTTCAAGATGTTCTGATATTGCAACAGGCTTGGAAATTAAGCCCATTCTTTCGATTTGCAAAATCATCTCAATTGCAAAACCACTTTTCAATGAAGCTTATTCTCTAAAATCGTTGTTTTAGCTGTTGTATAATATTGTTTTATTTATCTAAGTATATTTTTTCATAACTTTTTGGAACTTTTTTTAGTGTTATTTGATATATCGCAGTAAGTGTAATTAGAATTCCAAAAGAAAAGAGAAATATAAAAGTAAAAGAAATGAATTCGTAATGAAATGAACCTAGTAACAAAATAACACCGAAGAGAAAACCAAAATACTTTGTTGACCAATGTTCTCTTTCTTTATTATTTCGGCCTATATCATTTATTCGCTTTATTTCTGAGCCTCCTATAATTCTTCCTTTTATTGACACATCATTAGAAGTCTTACTAGTATGTATCAATTTTAGAACGACCCCTTTGTTAGGTTCTAAAAATTTGAAATTAATTTCTAAATGCTTATCGTCAATTTTAGTTATATTAAGTTTAGAATCAACATCTTCATTTTCTATTAATTCGTATTCTAGTATTTCATAATTATTACAAATGTTAATTTGTATTTTATTGTTTTCGGGAATTTCATTTTCCCAAATTGTAGTATTTCCAGAATTCCAAATCGCTATTTTTGAAACGGTTAAATACTTAATGTCTTTGTTTTTATATGAAATTTTTAATTCAGAAACTTTTTGGTTTAAGTTTTCGTTTATTAGATTAAAGCCTATGATTTCATAAAAAATTTCTTTTTTACTTTTTCCTTTATAGTAAAAATAATAAGCAAGGATAATTCCGATTATTCCTAATATATTTCCAAAATTACCTTTTAAAAAACGGGCTATTTCCATATTTTTTTGTTTATTATTACACAACGTTCTGATACTACGGTCGTTTTGGGACTAAATTAAGTTCATTATTCGGATTTGCTAAATTATCCCAAATATAAAATTAACTTTTCATTAAGCCAATTGATTCTATTGTTGTAGCTGCTAACTGCTGTTAATTTGTACTTATCTTAAATTTTTCTTTTTGCTTAATAATTGTAACAAATTCATTAAATTTTTCTTTTAAATCCTCAATATCACCTGTTAAGGCTTTATTTGCTAACTCAGGACGATAATCAGTTTTAACATCATTTTCGATTTTACATACTTCTTTAATGTAAATATCTAATTCTATGAATTGACTTCCAATATTGAAATTTATATTTCTTGCTAAATTATAAGTTTCAATATCTAAGTATGTTTGGTTTTCATTTAAGAATTCAACAGTATTTTTATATGATTCATACGCTTCAGTATGAAGTTCTCTAAGTTTTGTTGAGCTAGCGTATGATGTTCTGTGATTAATTGCTGTACCGTATTTATCAAACGTTCTTCTTAGTTGAAGAAAAGTTTTTGAGTAAATTTCAATCCTCCAATTTATGATTATTAAATAAAAAAGAAAAAGCGATATTACTATCAAGATTAGGCCTACCCAAAAGCCATATTCATTATTTTCTTCATTGAATACTTGTTTATTAAATATTGAAACTATTAAAAGTATTATATTGCCATTACAAAGGTTAACACCAGAAGCAAATAAGGCAGAAGCGATCGTAAATACAATGCCTCTTCTAAATATTTCTAATGTGAAAAGTTTTGTCTTAATTTTTAATGGTAGCATGTTTTTAAGTTTAATTGTAGTTAACTTGGATATATGATAAATGTGGTATTTTATTTAACCAAATATATAGATAATTCTTAATAACTCATAAAAGGAATTCTTTATGACTAGCTGTTTCTTAAAGCATTAGTCTAAAACCAAATAATATACTATTTGACCGAATGTTTCGTTCACAATAAACCTTTTGACTCTTTTGCAGTCTTACTATTTCTAACAAATCCTTTTCATGACCAAATTTTTGTATTATCTGATTGTTTTCCTTTTTTGTTATTCGGCCAGTGCACAGAATGACATTGTTCTTAAAGGAACCGTCGTAGATATCAACACCCAATTGCCACTCGAGCTGGCAACGGTTTATTTTACAACCGTTAAAGATTCTACGGTAATCGAATATGCCACAACAGATAAAAACGGTGCTTTTAGCATTAAAACCAAAAAGTACGACAAACCTGTTTTTCTGAAGGTTAACTATATGGGATACCAGCCTTATTTTGAGGAAGAAAAGAGCATTCCCGAAAGTAAAGATTTTGGGAAATTGTATTTGCTTGAAAATGTAAATGTTTTAAAGGATGTCGTGATTAAAAGCGAAGTTCCGCCAATTACCATTAAAAAAGATACTTTAGAATTTAATGCATCATCATACAAAGTGCGCCCGGACTCGAATGTAGAAACTTTATTGAAACAATTGCCGGGTTTTGATGTGGCAGCTGATGGTAAAGTTACGGTGAACGGGAGAGAAGTCAATCAGGTCCTGGTAAACGGGAAGACGTTTTTTAATAAAGACGGTGCCATAGCATTGAAGAACCTTCCTGCTGAAATAATCAAAAAAATTCAGGTGTCTGATTTTAAAACGAAGAAGGAAGAGCTTGCCAAACAAGAGTCGACTTCGGATTTTTCGAGTATCAATATCACGATCGACGAAAAGAAAAATAAAGGCTACTTTGGAAAAATACTGGGCGGTTATGGTTCTGATGAACGATATGAAAGCAGTCTGCTCCTGAACTTTTTTAACAACAAGCAAAAAATAAGCGTACTGGCCTCCTCAAACAATATTAATTCTAGCGGTTTTGCGATGGATGAAGTATTTGATAATATGGGCGGAGGACGAAATAGCAGGAGCAATAGTGGAAATTCGGGAGGCAGTAAAGGAATTACACAATCAAACCTCGTTGGGCTTAATTACTCTGACGATTGGTCGAAAAGTTTGATGGCTATGGGGAGTTATAATTTTTCGAATTCGATTAACAATAACGATAGCAAATCCGATCAGGTTAGTTTTTTGCCTACCGGAAATATTGCCACATCCTCTGATTCTAAGGCAAGAAATGAAACCACCGGAAACAATGTGAATTTTGAATTAGAATATGTGATCGACCCGACAAGCCGATTGGTTATCATACCAAAAGTGAATCAATCGCGTTCGAACAGTAATTCGTCTTCTTCGAGCTTTTCTGAAGACGAGAATGGAAATTCTCTGAATGAAAGTAATGTTAAATCGTATTCAGAAAGTACAAATACCAGTTTAGGGAACACCATAAATTTTAATAAAGGGTTCAAGAAAGAACACCGCAATTTTAATCTTTCTTTTGACAGCAACAATACCAGTACCGATAATGAGGTGCAAAATCTGTCTCAAACTATTTTTTATCAGGACAGTAAACCTAATGACGATAGAAATCAGAAGAGTTTAAACAATAATAAGAGTGATACGTATTCGCTTGAACTTGAATATACAGAGCCTGTGACGGATTCTTTGCGAATAAGATTCGGCTCTAATTTTGATTGGACGAAGGAAATTAAAGATGCCAAAACATTCGATTTTGATGATGCGACACAATCGTATTCAGATCTCAATGCGTCTCTAACAAATTATACTTCCTCAAAGCAAAATTCGTTCAGCCCAAAAGTTGGATTAACCTGGCAAAAGAGAAAGTTTACGGTCAATCTAAATTCGCGTACAGCAATGGTAGAATTTGACAATCACTCGCTATATCTGAACAATACTACTGATTTGAACAAACGATATATTTTACCTTATGGCGATTTTCAGATTCGATATAAATTTAGCCGTTCCAAAAATATGTCATTCAGGTACGATTATTCGAATGCGCTTCCTACAGCGGTTCAGCTGCTGCCGGTTTTAAATTTAACCAATCCGTTGAATACCATTACCGGGAATCCTGATTTAAATCTTATCGAAAAAAACAGTGCTAATTTTAGTTTCAGAGACTATGATTTCCGAACCCGTTCCGGTTACAGTTTGTTCATAAAAGGGGACTACTACAACAACGATGTGGTTTCAACTTCAATTTATGATGATAGCGGAAAAAGAACCACAACTTACGCGAATATCTCAGGAACTTACACGACTTCGATTGGCGGAAACTGGAATCAGTCCGTTAAAAGAGGGGCACATCTTTTTAGATATGGTTTCGGATTAAATGGCAGCTATTCTTTCGATAAAGGGTTTACAAATGCGGTATTGTACAATGCAAAATCGACAGCGATTACTCCAAAAGTCAATTTTACGTATGAATATGGTGAGCTGCTTATTATTTCTCCTGCCTATAGTTTGTCCTATAATGAAACCAAATACGAGAACTCTTCACGAGATGCCAGTTCAAATGTAGTGCACCGGATCAATTTGCAAACAACAAGTTACTGGCCTGCAAACTTAATTTTCGGAAACGATTTTGGGTACACTTATAATTCGGATATTTCGGGCAATTTCAAAAAGGATTTTTATCTCTGGAATACCAGCCTTTCCTATGGCTTTTTTGATAAAAAGGTATATGCTAAAATAAAAGTTTACGATGTCTTAAATCAAAATCAAAGTGCTACCAGAACCATTTCGGCGACTTCCATTCGGGATGAAGAAAATACAGTTCTGAAACGTTATGTGATGTTTTCATTGAGCTACAAAATAGGGAATTTTGCTGCTGCTGAAAAAGGGAAGAAGAGAAGGCAGATGGAGTAAAGGAAGGTTCAGAGTTACTGAGTTGCTGAGGGGCTAAGCTTTTATACTTAAAATGGATTCGAGAACCTGAAATAAAAAAACGAGACAGATTTAAAAACCGGTCTCGTTTGATGTATTGAAAATTAACTAACTGTTTACAAAGAATATTTCAAAGTTACTCCGTAAGTTCTTTGATCTCCAATTACTCCTGCATATTGTCCGGAATTTCCACCTGCAGGTAACAATTGCTCGTAGTAATCTTTGTTTAAAAGGTTTCTTCCCCAGAATTGAACGGATAATCCTTCTGATGCACGGAATCCTAAACGTGCGTTGAAAATAGCATATCCCTGAACGACTAGGTATTTTGAAGCGGAAGGGCTTGATGAAAACTTAGAACGTGCATAAGAATCAACCGCTACGAATATTTTTCCTTTGTTTCCGAAGAATTTTGCATTGTCAGAAAGCTCACCCCCTAAAGATCCTGCCCATTTTGATGCTCCGGGTAATTCTGATCCTGATACATCTTTAAAGGCTACAGGAGCTCCTGTTTCTTCTAACGGAAGTGGTGCATTCGTAAACTTAACATATTTTGCATCGGTATAAGTAGCAGCTGCATTTACAGTCAGGTGCTGGCTAAAAACAAAACTTGCATCAATTTCAGCACCTCTTACACGTACTTTATCAGCATTGGCAAGGTAACCACGGTTTACTCCAAGTTCGGCAGCCTGAACATTGGTTTGAAAATCTTTGATTTCCGTATTAAAGAAAGTCACGTTGAATACTGAGTTTTTAAATGGAGAAGTTTTTACTCCTACCTCATAATGATTTACTTTTTCAGGTTTGATTACGGCAAGATCCAATAATGGCAATCCTTTTGAATCTGTTGGAAGTCCGGCAACATTCACACCCACCGGTTTGTAACTTTTAGCATAGGTCGCATAAGCATTGATTTTGTCTGATGCTTTGTAAGATACCGTTATGTTTCCTGAAAAATCGGTATTGTCAGTGTTAGAAGCAAAAGACTGATCAGAGTAAACTGATTTTTTAAGCGCCAGTAAAGCCGGATCGGTAGTTTGAAGACCACCGTAGGTTGTACGGCTGTAATTAGCATCTTTTTTGTCAAAGTTATATCTTAAACCTGGTAATACGTGTAATCTTTCTGTAATAGCCCAATCAATCTGACCAAAAACGGCAGCACTCGAAGCTCTGATTCTGGCGTCTGTTTTAATTCCGTATCCTTCAAAAAGACCCGGAGTTTTCCATAATGCGCTGGTACTGCTTTGAGAGAATCTCCATTGTGCATTACCCGATTCCTCTGTTCCGTTTGTCTGCGAAGTCTGATCAATAAAGAAAGCGCCCACTACACCGCTAATTTTTGAGGTCAGCTGACCTGCATAACGTACCTCCTGAGTAAATTGTGTTTGTCTAGTTGGGTTTTGAGATTTAGCCAAAACCTGTAATCCTGTAAAGTCTCTGTCATTTGAAGGATCCCAGTTCCAAAAACGCCATGCAGTAGTTGAGGTAAGTGTTCCTGATCCAATTTTAGTATCTATATTAAGCGAAACACCACCCATGTCCTGTCCTGAACGCCATGGAGTATCATGATCAATTTTTCGGTCAAAAGCATTTTGACTTGGAAGCTGATAGTTTAAATCTTTAATGATCGCATCAAACTGTCTGTAAGCAGCTCTTTGCGTAGGCGCAACACCTGCAACAACCTGTGCGTATCCATCCGGACGCTGAGTTGTGATATCGGCAGCCAAAATAATATTGGTATTATCTGATGGAGTAAAAAGTAATTGACCTCTAATCCCCTGATTGTTTAAGCTGTTGGTCGGTCTTCCGGTTGCCACATTGTCGATTAAACCGTCACGCTGCGTACCTGAAAAAGAGATACGACCTGCTATTTTTTTACTTAAAGCTCCTGTAACCGATGCTTTAGCCTGAAGAAAAGCATAATTTCCGTAGCTCACCTCAAAATCGGCACCACTGGTAAAACTTGGTTTGCGTGTTGTAATGTTAAAAGCTCCTGAGGTAGTATTTTTACCAAATAAAGATCCTTGTGGCCCGCGTAAGACCTCGATTTGATCTACATCAATAAAGTCAAGAGTAGTTGCGGCAGGACGGGCATAATAAACACCATCTACATAAAAACCAACTCCGGGATCGATTCCGTCATTAGTAAGTCCGAAAGGAGAACCAAGACTACGAATGTTGATTCCGGTATTTCTTGGATTTGAGGAGTATAATTGTACAGAAGGAACTAGTTCTTTAATACGGTTTACGTTAAAAGCTCCGGTTTGTTCTGCTTGTTTTCCTGTAATTACGGATATTGCGATAGGCACATCCTGTACTTTTTCGATTCTTCGTCTTGAAGAAACCACCACTTCAATAAGTTCGTTTTCCTCTTTAATCGTTACCTGCAAAGGAGCTGTTGGTAAATCGACAAGTTCAATCTCGGTAGTTTTGTATCCTACATATTGAATTAACAGGGTTACAGGAAGTTTTCCTTTGCTGTCGATACTGAATTTTCCGTTTTGATCCGAAGTCGTATTGGAAGTTGTTCCTTTTATAACAATATTAGCCGCTTCTAATGGGATGTTTTCACTTGTTTTAACTACACCTTCAATGTTTTGGGCAAATGATATGGAGAAAGTAAAAATGGAGAGAATAGTAAGTATATTTTTTATCGAATTTTTCATTTTTATATTAAGTATATGTGATTAGTAGAATTTAAAATAAAATTTTTTTACCAACACATACACATTGTAGAAGAATTGTTTTTCACGGTAGTGAACTGAATATTATAATTTCTTTGCAAAAGATTTTTTGATACATTGATTGGTTGCGAATGTACTTTCATAGTTAAAATTTTGTAAATGGTTTGTGAATTATTTTTTGCAAATATATATATAAATTCTATCGATTTACTAGGAATTAAAAAATATTTTTTTATTTCTTTACCAATGAGGCGATTGTGATGCCTTGCATGGCTTTAAGAGTCTCATCGCGGATGATCATTAAACCGTGTCTTAGACTGCATTCTTCCTCGGTTTTACAATCCGAACAAGGTTCGTAAAAGTTTAATGAGGCACAAGGCAATAGCGCAATTGCACCGTCAAATAAACGGTGAATTTCTGCCAGAGTAATATCATTTTTAGAGCGTATCAGATAATATCCGCCAAATTTTCCCTGCTTACTGCTCACAAAACGACCTCGTTTCAGATCCAATAAAATCTGCTCGAGGAACTTTTTAGGAATATTGGCTCCATCAGCAATCTCAATGGTTCTTGAAATGTGATTTTCTTCCTGTTCTGCTAAATAAAGTAAGGCCTTAAGGGCGTATTTTGCTTTATGTGATAACATCTATTTTTGAATTATAAATTTGTAAAATGTAAGCTGTAAAATGTGAAATGTAAGCTGTAAAATGTAAGCTGTGAAATGTAAGCTGTGAACTGAGACTGAGACTGTCACTGCGACTGCAAAAAGAGCAACTCTACCAGCCTCCGCTTGAACCTCCTCCAGAGAAGCCTCCACCGCCAAAACCGCCGCCAAAACCACCTCCGCCACCGGATGATCCACCGCCGAAGCCTCCAAATCCGCCTCCGCTGCTTCTTCCAAGGTTACTTAGAATGATCACATCAAGCAGGCTAGGGCCTCCGCCACCGCTATTGTTGCCTGAATTATCTCCGCCGCCTCTTTTATTTCGGGACAGCAAAATTAATACAATTACAACAATTACAATGAAAGGCAGTATCGGAAAACTTTTTCCTTTGGTTTGCTTGCGCTCGCCTTTAAATTTTCCTTTAAAAACATCAATGATCGCATCCGTTCCTTTGTCTAGTCCGTTGTAAAAACTTCCGGCTTTGAACTCCGGAATAATGATATTTCGGATTATCGTTCCGCCAATTCCCGCAGTCAGTCTGTCTTCAAGACCATAACCGGGATTTATGGCAATTTTTTTCTCGTTCTTTGCCAGCAGGATAATTACACCATTATCGTCTTTTGCAGTTCCTCCAATTCCCCAGGTTTGTCCCCATTTAGTGGCCAACTGACTTACATCTTCGCCTTTTAAACTCTCGATGGTGATCACTACAATTTGAGTGGTAGTCGAATCTGAATAACGTATTAGTTTTTGTTCCAGCTGTGCTTTTTCAGTTGCGCTTAAAATGTTGGCATAATCGTAAACTGAAGTTTGTAAAGTTGGTTTTTCCGGAATTGTAAATTGTGCAAAAATACTGTTACAGGTAATAAGCGCGATAAACAAAAGAGTAAGCTGAAAAATTCTGTTGGAATTTGAGATTTTGTATTTGGAATTCTTCATTATTTATCCTTTTGATATTTCGTTTGATAATTCGTTGGTGTCACCTTCAGACCACGGAAAGTATTTTTTTAATTGTTCGCCGGCATTCAAAATACCGTCAACAATACCTTGTTTAAATTTTCCTGATTTAAATTGTACAATCATGGCGTCTTTGGTACAATCCCAAAAATCTGTGGTAACCACATCGTTTATGCCTTTGTCTCCACAAATTGCAAAAGTTTTATCGGCTACGGCAAAGTAAAACAGCACCCCGTTTTTAAGTGAGGTTTCGTGCATTTTTAATTCATGAAAAACTTCCAGAGCCCTGTCAAAAGGAGCCTTGGAAGAGCTTTGTTCTATATGTACTCTAATTTCGCCAGAAGTGTTTTTTTCGGACACGCGAATCGCTTCAACAATTTCCAGCTCTTCTTCTTTGGATAAAAAATCTTCTACTTTTGACATCGAAATTATTTTTGAGTGAAGATTAACGATTTTAGTTTTCAGCATTAAACTGTAGTCTAAAATCGTTAATCAAAAATATTAAATCTAATTTTTAGAATTTTACTTCAACTGGTTTTTCTGCTCCGGCAACCGCTTCAAAGTATGGTTTTTCTTTGTATTCACTTAAAAACCATTTGTTAGGAATAGAAAGAACATATCCGTTGTAGGTTTGTACCGATTCGTTAAAACGGGTTCTTGCCGTTAAAATTTGATTTTCAGTACTAGCCAGTTCATCCTGTAATTTCAGGAAGTTTTCGTTTGCTTTTAACGTTGGATACTGCTCAACAGAAACTAACAATTTTGACAAAGAAGAGGATACTCCGCTTTGTGCCTGATTGAACTGTGCTAATTGCTCAGGAGTTACATTACTTGGGTCAATTGTTACAGAAGTTGCTTTTGCTCTTGCTTCAATAACAGCCGTTAAAGTTGATTTTTCAAAATCGGCAGCCCCTTTTACAGTGTTCACTAAGTTTCCGATAAGGTCATTACGTCTTTGGTAAGTGGTACTCACATTTCCCCACTCTTTATTAACAGCCTGACTGTGTTGTAAAGCGCTATTTTTAATTCCAATTGACCAAACTGCAATAATTATAACTAGTGCTACAATAATTCCTACGGGGATTAACCATTTTTTCATATCTGTTTTGATTTAAGTTTGTTTCTGATTTATTTAATATGTTATAATTCGTTCTTAATTTCGGTTAATTGTATTTTAATGGTCTCTAATTTACGTATTATTTCGAATTTATCTAATGTTTTCTTTTGTCCTTCTTTCAAATGTGTTTTGGCACCTTCAAGCGTAAAACCTCTTTCTTTAACCAAATGATAAATCAATTGTAAGTTGGTAATGTCTTCGGGTGTAAACATTCTGTTGCCTTTGGCATTTTTTTTAGGTTTCAAAATATCAAATTCGCTATCCCAAAACCGAATCAATGATGCATTGACATTAAAAGCTTTGGCTACTTCGCCAATACTATAATATCGTTTATCTTTTGAAAGCTCAATATGCATGTTTCTTAATTTTCTATTTTATTCCAAAAATACTACTTTTTACAGTATTAATCTAATGACTGATTTTCCTGGTTCGCCATTTGTGAAATGGCCACATATTCGACTGCCGAAATATTACCGTAGTAGAAGTTCAGCGGATTTACAACTTTTCCGTCTTTGTGCACTTCATAATGACAGTGTGGTCCTTCAGATCTTCCCGTACTTCCCACATAACCAATAACGTCGCCTCGTTTTACACGCTGTCCGGGTCTGCAATTGTATTTGCTTAAATGTGCATACAAACTTTCGTAGCCAAAACCATGCCTGATGACCACATGGTTTCCAAATCCTGACGCCGAATTATCAGCCCGATCGATAACACCATCTCCTGTAGCATAAACCGGAGAACCTGTTTTGGCGGTGAAATCCATTCCGTTATGCATTTTTCTTACTTTGGTAAACGGATCGGTTCGGTATCCAAAACCCGAAGCCATACGTATTAAATTCTCGTTTCGTACAGGCTGAATTGCCGGAATCGCCAGTAATAAATTGCCTTTTGTACTTGCCAGCTTTAGAATTTCATCCAACGATTTGGACTGAATGGCCAATTCTTTAGAGAGGCGGTCGATTCGTTTTGTGGTGTTTAAAACCAGCTGAGAATTGTTGTAACCTTCTAAATCTTTGTATTTTCTATAATCTCTAAAACCTGCTTTTCGAAGAGAATCCGGAATTTCGGCTTTATTAAAATAGACTCGGTATATGTTATTGTCTCTGTTTTCTAATGCTTCTGCAACGGCATCGATCTCGTCCATTTTTCTGTTTAAAACGGCATATTGTAATTTCAGGTTTTCAATTTCACGTGCCTGTAAGCGATCTTTTGGTGTTTCGAAATAAGGCGTATTGATTAAAAGGATAAAAACTAAAAAGCCAAACAGTGCCGAAGCCAATAAAAATAGTAAAGCATAGCCAATTTTAGCCCTTTTTCGGGTCTTTATTTTCGTATAAGCCAGATTTTCTGAGTCGTAATAATATTTTACTTTCGCCATATTTTAAAATACCCTATTTTTGCAGCTTGTAAAATAAGTTAGTCGAACAAATTTAATAAATGTTTCATGATGTTCGCAGCTTTTTTCAAGATTAAAACAAATTAGATAATGTGTCAATTTGATAATTAGATAATGTCTTAAAAGCGAAATTTATTGTTTTTAACTTTAATTTTTGTGCTAAAAAGAGGTAAGTATCACATTTTCAGATTCACATATTCCCTAATTAATTATTACATTTTCAATTGACACATTTTCTAATTTTAATATGAAATCACAAGACGTACGTAAACAATTTTTAGATTTTTTTGAGAGTAAAGGACACACTATCGTGCCATCAGCTCCTATTGTACTTAAAGACGACCCAACCTTAATGTTCAACAACTCGGGAATGGCCCAGTTTAAAGAATATTTCTTAGGAAATGGAACGCCAAAAAGTCCAAGAATTGCCGATACGCAAAAATGTCTTCGTGTTTCCGGAAAACATAATGATCTTGAAGAAGTAGGTATTGATACTTATCACCATACCATGTTTGAGATGTTAGGAAACTGGTCTTTTGGTGATTACTTCAAAAAAGAAGCAATCAACTGGGCTTGGGAATTACTGACAGAAGTATATAAAATTCCAAAAGAAAACCTTTATGTTTCGGTTTTCGAAGGAAGTAAAGAAGATAACGTTCCGTTTGACCAGGAAGCCTGGGATATCTGGAAAGAATTAATTGATGAAGACCGAATTATTCTAGGAAATAAAAAAGACAATTTCTGGGAAATGGGAGATCAGGGACCTTGCGGACCTTGTTCTGAAATTCATGTTGATTTGCGTACTCCGGAAGAGAAAGCAGCCGTTTCGGGTAAAAGTTTAGTAAACAACGATCATCCACAGGTAGTTGAAATCTGGAATAATGTATTCATGGAATTCAACCGTAAGGCTGATGGTTCGTTAGAAAAACTTCCGGCACAACACGTAGATACCGGAATGGGATTTGAGCGTTTGTGTATGGCATTACAAGGAAAAACATCGAATTATGATACCGATGTTTTCATGCCTTTGATTAGAGAAATTGAAACGATTACCGGAGCAAATTATACGGTTAAAGCATCAAATGAAGCGGAAGAAAAAGTAAATATTGCGATTCGTGTTATTGCTGACCACGTTCGTGCGGTAGCTTTTGCTATTGCTGATGGACAGTTACCATCTAACACGGGGGCTGGTTATGTAATTCGTCGAATTTTGCGTCGTGCAATTCGTTACGGATTTACTTTCTTAAATATAAAAGAAGCTTTTATCTATAAATTAGTAGAAACTTTGAGTGAACAAATGGGAGATTCTTTCCCGGAAATCAGAACTCAAAAAGCACTTTGCTCGAATGTGATTCGTGAAGAAGAAAACTCTTTCTTACGTACGCTTGATCAGGGATTGGTGCTTTTAGATGCTGTGATTTTAAACAATACAGGAGATACAATTGATGGTAAAAAAGCTTTTGAATTGTATGATACTTATGGTTTTCCTATCGATTTAACGGCTTTGATTCTTTCTGAAAAAGGATTGAAACTGGATGAAAAAGGATTTCAGGAGCAACTACAATTGCAAAAAGAACGTTCGCGTGCAGCTTCAAAAGTTACTGCTGGTGACTGGAATGTACTTGTAGAAGATGATATTCAGGAATTTGTAGGGTACGACAGATTATCACATCAGGTAAAAATCACGAAATACCGCAGGGTAGATAGTGTAAAAGATGGTGAAATTTACCAGTTGGTTTTCAATGCAACTCCGTTTTATGGAGAAAGCGGAGGACAGACCGGAGATAAGGGGTATCTGGAGTCTCAAAATGGTGATATCGTTTACATCATCGATACTAAAAAAGAAAACAATCAAACGATACATTTGGCAAAATCGTTACCTGAAAATCTAACAGGAACTTTTAATGCTGTTGTTGATGCGAATCAAAGAGCAAAAACATCGTCAAATCACTCGGCTACGCATTTATTGCACCAGGGATTGCGTAAAATATTAGGTACTCATATCGAGCAAAAAGGATCTATGGTTCGAAATGCTTCCTTGCGTTTTGACTTTTCTCACTTCTCAAAAGTATCCGATGAGGAATTGAAAGAAGTAGAGAATTTTGTGAATGCAAGAATTCGTGAGAGTTTGCCTTTAATTGAAAAAAGAGCCATTTCCAAAGATCAGGCTCTTGAAGAAGGAGCAATTGCTTTGTTTGGTGAGAAATATGGAGATCTGGTTCGTATGATTAAGTTTGGCGATTCTGTCGAATTGTGCGGTGGAACTCACGTAGCAAATACTTCAGATATCTGGCATTTTAAAATTGTTTCAGAAGGAGCTGTAGCAGCAGGAATCAGAAGAATTGAGGCAATCACCAGTGAAGCTGCAAAAGATTATTTTGAGTCGCAATTGCTTTCTTATGACGAAATTAAAGAGACCTTGAAGAACGCTCAGGATCCTGTGAAAGCGATCCAGTCTTTACAGGAAGAAAACATTCAGTTGAAAAAACAACTGGAAGTACTATTGAAAGATAAAGCCAAAAACATGAAAGGTGATTTGGCAAAAGAATTACAAGAAGTAAACGGAATCCAATTCCTTGCCAAACAAGTGGATCTGAATGCCGAAGGAGCAAAAGATCTGGCTTATGATTTAGGGAATTTAGGAAACAATCTGTTTTTACTTTTGGCTACTGCCGAAGATGGAAAACCGATGTTAACATGTTACATCTCTAAAGAATTAGTTGCCGAAAGAAAACTAAACGCAGGACAAGTAGTTCGTGAATTAGGAAAATACATCCAGGGAGGAGGAGGAGGACAGCCTTTCTTCGCTACCGCAGGAGGTAAAAATGCTGACGGAATCGCTGAGGCTCTAGCTAAAGCAGTGGATTTTGTGAAGTAATTTTTTTCTAAGTCGCTAAGGATCTAAGGTTCTAAGCTTTTAAAATTTTATAACAAACCCGACAGGTTTTTAAAACCTGTCGGGTTTTGTATTTAATGTAAATTCAACAGCGTTCAGCTTCAGCTGGATGTTTCTTGAAGTTAAAAAGAAAAGGGCTTTAGCTAAACTGTTACGTTTGGCTAAAGCCCTTTGTCTTAATTTATTTTTATCTTAGAACCTTAGTACCTTAGCGCCTCAGCACCTTAAAAACATTATTTACGTTCACCTATCTGCTGGCGCCACATCGCATAATACAATCCTTTTTCGAAAATTAAATCTTCGTGTTTTCCCTGTTCGATGATTTTTCCTTGTTCCAGAACAAAAATCTTATCCGCATGCATTACGGTTGATAAACGATGCGCAATTAAAACCGTGATTCTGTTTTTGTCTGATATATTACGAATTGTGGTATTGATTTCTTCTTCGGTAATAGAGTCTAAAGCAGAGGTAGCTTCATCAAAAATCAATAAATTCGGATTTCTTAATATAGCGCGGGCAATCGATAAACGTTGTTTTTCTCCACCGGAAACTTTGATTCCTCCTTCACCGATTGTGGTATTTAGGCCGTCTTCTGCACGTTGCAGCAGTTTTTCACAGCTCGCTCTTTTTAAAGCGTCGTATAAGTCTTCATCGGTTGCATTAGGTCTTACGAATAATAAATTCTCCCGAATGGTTCCTGAGAACAGTTGTGCGTCCTGAGTAACGAATCCTAATTGCTTTCTTAGATCCAGCAAATCAATTTCTGCCGAATCGATGTCGTTGTAAAACACCTGACCTTCAGCGGGTGTGTACAATCCAACCAGTAATTTTACCAAAGTGGTTTTCCCTGATCCTGAAGGCCCCACAAAAGCGACGGTTTGACCTTGTTTGATATCGAAATTAATATTTTCTACAGCTTTAAATTTAGCTGTTTTGTGCTGGAAACTCACATTAGAGAAAAGCAGGGACTGGATTGCTCCAACGTGTTTAGGATTCTTTGGGCGAAATTCTTTAGGAGCACTCAGTAAGGTTTTGAAATTTTCCATTGAAACCTTTGTTTCATTAAGCGCGATAATAAAATTCCCTAGTTCTTGTAAAGGCCCAAAAATAAAGAAGGTGAAAAACACCATGGTCAATAAATCACCTACAATAATTTTATTCCCAAACAAGAAATAATACAACGTAAAGACCACGCAGGTTCTTAAAAAATGAACTGTTGTACCCTGTATAAAACTCAAACTTCTGATAAAACGGATTTTCTGAAGTTCGAGTTGCAGAATTTTAAAGGTGTTCAGGTTAAGACGTTTTTCTTCCTGATACGTTAAACCAAGACTTTTTACCAATTCAATGTTTCTTAAACTTTCGGTTGTAGAACCAGCCAGAGCATTGGTTTGATTTACGATTTTTTTAGAAACAACTTTTATCTTTTTACCTAAGTACGAACTTACCAAGGCAATAATTGGAGCCGTAACCAAAAAGATAAGCGAAATACGATAATCGATTCGGGCGACATAAACAATCACGAATACAAAACCAATGACAGTTTGAAAAATTAAAGAGATTGATAGTGTAATTAACTTCTCAGAATCAGAGCGTACTTTGGTCAATTTGCTCAAAGTTTCACCACTTCGCTGATCTTCAAATTCAGCAAACGGCAGATCGAGTGATTTTTTAATTCCATCCGTATACATTTGCGCTCCGGTGCGCTGAATTACTACATTCGTAAAATAGTCCTGAAAGTTTTTGGTAATTCTGGAAACCATTGCAGCACCAAGAGATAGTCCGAGCCAGAACGACAGCGATTTGATAAAACCAATTTCGTTTCCGGCGTATTTATGTAAACCAACACCGCAATCCTGCATAAGTTTACCCGTAATAATAGAGTCTGACAAGCTAAAACAGATGTTAATAGAAGCCATAACCAAAGCAAAAAACAAGAGCATTTTGTGTTTGATTATATAAGAATACAATAATTTCATAAGTAAAATTGAATTTGTGGAAGATGCAAAAGTAATGAATAGTTTAACGCTGTTAAGTTGCTTTTTGTTATTAAAAATGTAAATTTTTTTACAGCTGAAATTACCGGTATTTTTTTACTCCTAAATGTTTTAATTTTTCATAAAACATCTTTTTTAAACACTAGAGCAATAGAATAAAAACTAAGAAAAAAGCTAAGCATTTATGAGGTGTTTTACTTTTTTTATGAATTTTTAGCACTACTAATTTTTAGATACATGCTTTGTTATTAGTGAATTGACAGCAATTTTTGGGGTATGTCATATTTTTCAATGTGGGATACCGTAAGGTTTTCATTTTGGGTTGTATTACGTTTGCAGCAAAATAATTTAATCAAACCCAAATGAAAAAAATTTTATGCCTTTTTAGTGCTTTAGCCCTGGTACTAACTTCATGTTCAAGCGATGATGCTGCAGATGCATCTTCTTCATTAAAACCATCAAAAGTAGCATATTCTTATTCTGATGCTAAAGACAATTACTTTTCAGAAATGAAATATGAGGGGAATAAATTGGTAACTGAAACTGATGATGACGGTTACACTATAAAATACCATTATATTGACGATTTAATCTCAAAAACGGAAGAATTCGGAACAGATAAAGCACTTCAATCGACTACTGAGTATAGCTATTCTGCAGGAAAATTAGCTTCTGAAACTGTAAAAAATACAGGGGAGACTCGATATTATAAAACAAAATATACACATAACGGAGACGGTACCGTTTCTTTTGCAGAGTTTTATATTAATGCTAAAACAGGAGTTGAAGAAGAAGGTGGAAAGATTGGAAAATATACCTACAAAGACGGTAACTTAGTGAAATACGAGAGCTCTTTCTATGGTAAACCAAACTCTACTTATACTTACGAATATGATTCAAAAAAGAATCCTACTGCTAATGTTACGGGGATTAAACTTTTGTTAGGTATGGAAGAAAGTGCTTCGGCTAATAATGTTGTTAAAATTACAGGTACTTCATCAACGTCAACTTTTGTTAGTACTTTCTCTTATCTTTACAACGATAGTAATTTCCCAACTGAGAAAAAACAATTTGGAAATGGCGGTGCATTAAACGAGACAGCGCAGTACACATACTAAAAAGCAGTTTTTAGAATTTATATGAAAAACCAAATACTTCTGTATTTGGTTTTTTTATTGCTGAAAATTGGTGAAATTCGTGTTCAAATTAAATGTCATGCAATTCAGAACCCAAATTCCAATTTCTAAAACCAATAATCCAATCGATTATACTTCGAAAGTAATGGCGATAGGGTCTTGCTTTGCAGAGAATATGGCGGAGAAATTTGATTACTTCAAGTTTCAAAACGCCACAAATCCGTTTGGGATTATCTTTAATCCGGTTTCAATTGAGAAGATAATCAGCCGGGTAGTAAAGCAGGAAGTATACACCGAAAAAGATGTTTTTTTTCATAACGAACGCTGGCATTGTTTTGAGGTACATTCGGATTTAAGCCATTCGGACCGACAGGAATTATTGGAAACCTTAAACAAAACCGTTTCAGAAACGGCCAGACACTTACAGGAAGCGTCACATATCATTATCACCTACGGAACTTCGTGGGTTTACCGGAATTTAGAAAGCGATCAGATTGTGGCCAATTGCCATAAAGTCCCTCAAAAACAATTCGCAAAAGAGCTGCTATCAGTTGACGTAATTCAAAAAAGCATTCAGCATACAATAGATTTGATTCAGGTTTTAAATCCGAATGTAAATTTCGTTTTTACCGTTTCTCCTGTCCGACATATCAAAGATGGTTTTGCCGAAAATCAACTGAGTAAATCACATTTATTTGCAGGACTTCACCACAATCTGCAAGCTACAATCTACAATCAAAAATTAGGATATTTTCCGTCTTACGAAATTATGATGGACGAACTTCGGGATTACCGCTTTTATGCCGAAGATATGCTGCACCCCAACGCTGTAGCAATTGATTATATCTGGCAGCGATTCAGCGAAAACTATATTGCCGAAAACAGTACTTCGACCATGAAAGAGGTAGATGAAATTCAGAAGAGTCTGCGTCATCGAAGCTTCAATCCCGAGTCTGAACAACATCAGAAATTCTTAGCCAAACTGCATCAAAAAGCAGAAAGTCTAAACGCTAAATTTTCTCATATCAGGTTTTAAATCCTGATTTTATGTTTTTAAACAGGCCAAATAAATAAACCGGAAAAACGAAATCGCGGGAAATACAAAGTTTAAACGAAACGTTGTATTTCCCGCGATTTAGCACAGTTGTTTTTAGAGTGCAGAAATAATAAACTCACTTCTTCTGTTCATCTGATGCTCTTCTTCCGTACATTTTACATTATCAGAGCAGTGGTTCACAAGCTGTGTTTCACCATAACCTTTGCCGGTTAATCTGTTTTTATCCACACCATTTTTTACCAGCCAGTCTATAGTAGATTTAGCTCTTTTATCCGATAGCAGCTGATTGTATTGATGCGTATGACGGCTGTCTGTATGCGAGCGAATGTCTAATTTCATTTTAGGATACTGATTCAGTACATCCAGAATTTTTTCAAGGTCTAAAGCGGCTTCTTTTCCAATATTGGATTTGTCTAAATCGAAATAAATCATTTTGATACCAAAACATTTACCTAAATCATCTCCGACGGTTACGATGTAACGGGATTTTTCAAGCGGAATGGGTAAATTGGTTTTTGAGCGGTCTTTTGACAGCACTATTCTTTGCTCCCAGGTGGTGTAGTTTTCTTTCTTGGCCCTGATGTAGTACGGAACATCAGGATCTATAATGAAACTATAGTTTCCTTTTTTATCAGAGTAGGTAGAATCTTTTACATTCAGATCATGATCGTACAAGGTAAGTTTGGCATTTGGCAAAACTTCATCGGTTTCCAGATCAGTTACAACGCCATACAATTCGTGAGCCGTATTTAATCTTTGTGTTTCTAAAAATTTATAAATGTCATCTGATCCTTGCCCGCTTTTTCTGTTCGACGAGAAAAAACCTCTTCGTGATTTGGCATCTATAATATAGGCAAAATCATCGTTAGGAGAATTGATATCCGCTCCTAAATTTTGAATATTACTCACACCGGTATCGCTAATTTTTCCAACAAAAACATCTAAGCCACCAAGTCCGGGATGTCCGTCTGAAGCAAAATAAATTTCATTGTCATCGGTTACAAAAGGAAATGTTTCCTTTCCTTCAGTATTGATTCCTAGGCCTAAATTTTGAGGCGGACTGTATCCTCCATTGCCAAGAATTTTGACCATGTAAATATCAGATTGTCCTATTGTTCCCGGCATATCCGACGCAAAGTATAAGGTTTTTTCATCCGGGCTGAGAACAGGATGCGCAGTACTGTATTCATTGCTGTTAAAAGGTAGTTCTACAATATTGCTCCACTCATTTTTTTTGTCAAGAGTGGCTTTGTATATTTTTATGAAGGTAATTTTTTGTTCATTTTTTCCTTTTTTTCCATCAATATAATTATTGCGTGTAAAATAAATAGTTGTTCCGTCTTTTGTAAAAGCAGGGGATGATTCGTGGAATTTGCTGTTGATTTTCGACTTTATTTTTTTGGGTGTACCAGGGTTAAAATCTTTATCCAAATCGGCTTCATAGAGATTGGTGAAATTTTCCCCTGTCCATTTATGTCTTTGTTGCCCCAGCCTTCCCGTATCTCTTGCTGTGGCAAAAACAATTTTGTTTTGGAAAAATGCTGTTCCATAGTCCGAATATTTACTATTTATCCCAGCGTTTTCAATCGTGTAGCGTCCGGAATTGGCTTTAATCAAATCCAGATAGTTTTCATTTTTTTTGTACAGCTTGCCTCTTGTGTCATTTTTTGACTTTTGATTGAATACATCAAGCATCTGATTGGCTTTCTCTGTGCGGTTTGTTGATTTTAACGATTGTGCATATCGGTAATAATATTCAGGTTCCACATCGCCAGTCACCGCAAATAATTCGTCATACCATTTTGCAGCCTTATCAAATTCAGCATTAAAGTAAAAAGAGTTACCCAGCTTTTTGAACATATCTGCAGACTTGTAGCCTTTTGAGGCCACTCTTTCGTAAGTTTTAATGGCATCAACATAGGCATAGTTGGCATATTGTTTGTCTGCCGTGGCTATTTTAGTGGTTTGCGAATAGAGGTGTAATGAAAATAAACTTATTAGCAATATATAAAAGGGCATATAATTTTTCATAATAAATAATTTTAAAAGAAACGTGGAGTTGTCATTTTACTTTGTTTTCGGGTAAACTCAAAACGCAGGAATACTTCATGTGAACCATTACTGTAATTGTTTAGTTTTGTCGATTCAAGATCATAACCGTAACCGATGTACATACCATCCGAAACCTGAAAACCAACCATGGTACTAAAAGCGGCATCCCATCGATAGGCGAGTCCAACCATAAATTTATCGTTGAACATAAAATTGGCCGAGGCATCCACCTGCAGGGGAGCACCCTGTACTAGTTTTGCAAGCACTGCGGGTTTGAATTTTATGTTATTGTAAGGACTTAAATTGAATACGTATCCTCCCATTAAGTAGTAGTTGATTCTATTTTTGAATATGGCAACTTCATTATCATCATAATAATTGGTCTCTATAAAATCCGGTACCGACAAACCGATGTAAGCCTTGTCAGAATGCCAATAGACTCCGGCTCCGATATTTGGAGAGATGACATTGTTTAAATTTTGTAAATGCGGATCGTTCAAATCTGCGGGATTGAGTTTGCTGGTGTCCAGATTAAAAAGACTGACAGTTCCTTTAAGACCGAATGAAAGTTTAAAATTGTCTGAAGTCTGAACCGTATACGAAAAATCTGTTGAAAAAGAGTTTTTATCAGAGGCACCAATTTTGTCATTTACAAGAGAAACACCCACACCTAAATTACTATTGTTTATAGGGGAGTTAATTGAAAAAGTGCTGGTTTTCGGAGCTCCTTCAAGACCAATCCATTGTGCCCGATACAGCCCAAAAGTACTCAGTACCCCTCTTGATCCCGCATAAGCAGGATTGATATTTATGGTATTGTACATGTATTGTGTATATTGAGCATTTTGTTGAGCGGCAATATTTATGATATTAAAAAGCAATAAGAACCTTAAAAAAATTAATTTTTTTTTCATTTGTATCTTTATTTTTGGTGAAACTTCTTTGCGAATGGATGTTGAAATCCTCTGTATTTTATCTGAAAGTAAGATGTAAGTATCCGCTTTTTTCCGTCATCAGCGCACCGTTTCCATAGGAGAGCACATAAAAATAGGTCCCCGGAGGTAATCCTTCATGTTTATTTACGGTTGCCCGGCCTTCAGAAATTCCGCGAAAGAAATTATTATTTGCACCATAATTTTGAGTTTCAAATACTTTGACTCCCCAGGAATTATATATTGTTACTGTATTGTTTGGGAACCGTTCGAGACCTCTAATCTCGAAGTAATCGTTTCGGCCGTCTCCATTTGGGGAAACCATATTGAAAACAATTACTTCCGGATTTATAATACCGGCCTGAGCTTTATTATTATGCGGATTGCGATCTTCCGGAGTTGAATTTTCCAGAAAGACAATGTTCAGATAATTTCCTGTTGATTTTACTTTTGCTGTTATAGTCAATGTTTCCGTTTGTTTGCCTGATAAGTTGGGTAAATTCCATATTCCGGTTGTTACATTATAATCTCCGGAAGAAGTTTTGGACGAGGTATAAATGTATCCTGACGGAAGTATATCTCTAATTTGAACATCGTTGAAATTATGCTCTCCCAGATTTTCAGCAGCTATAGTAAATACAATCTGTTGGCCGATGTTTGCCATTGGATCGTTTATGGTTTTCTTTAATGCAATATCTCCATCAAAATCTCCATCGGGTTTTGAACACGATACTACATCTATAGAAAAATGAATAATTACAAGAGGGTCGCATTTCGTTTCATCAATATAATTGACTTCTATAGAACCTTTTCCTATATGATTCCACAAAACCGTTACAAAATCATCTGATGGGTGACCTCCATTTACGATAGTCCCTTCTTTTGAAACATGCCAATTGTAAGAGGACATTCCGGGAACAGTGTTGTAGGTTACTTTTTCAGTAACACAGGTTGATGCATGCCAATCGGGCTCCTTATTAGGGAGATTATTTTTAACAATTGCAGTAACGGCCAAACGGTCGGTACTCTCACAGGTACCAGATTTTGCAGCTCCGTAATAGGTTTTACCGTCAATTAGTAGTGTTGCGGATGGAATGATATTTCCTCCTGTAGGTGCATCGTACCAGATAATACCGGTTCCGGAAGCTGCTAAATCGGCTACTGTAGCCTTATCGGCGCAGAAATGCTGTGTGGCTGTACCAGTTGGTGTTTTTGGATCACTAATGCTAACAGTTACGGCCAAACGGTTGGTACTCTCACATGTACCTGACTTTGCAGCTCCGTAATAGGTTTTACCATCAATTAGTCGTGTTGTGGATGGAATAATATTTCCAGCTGTTGATGCATCGTACCAGCTAATACCGGTTCCAGAGGCTACTAAATTAGCTACTGTAGCCTTAACAGCAGCGCAGAATTGTTGTGTAGCAGCACCAGTTGGTGTTTTTGGATCAGTAATACTAACGGTTACGGGCAAACGGTTGGTACTCTCACATGTACCTGACTTTACAGCTCCATAATAGGTTTTGCCGTCAATTAGTCGTGTTGTAGATGGAATGATAGTTCCACCTGTTGCTGCATCGTACCAAATAATACCGGTTCCAGAGGCTGCTAAATTAGCTACCGTAGCCTTAGCGGAGGTACAGAATTGCTGTGTAGCAGCACCAGTTGGTGTTTTTGGATCACTAATACTAACGGTTACGGCCAAACGGTTGGTACTCTCACATGTACCAGATTTTGCAGTTCCGTAATAGGTTTTACCATCAATTAGTAGTGTTGCGGATGGAATGATATTTCCACCTGTTGATGCATCGTACCAAATAATACCGGTTCCCGAAACTGCTAGATCCCCTACTGTGGCCTTAACGGCAGTACAGAATTGCTGTGTAGCAGCGCCAGTTGGTGTTTTTGGATCAGTAATACTAACGTTTACAGCCAAACGGTCGGTACTCTCACATGTACCGGACTTTACAGCTCCGTAATAGGTTTTACCATCGATTAATAGTGCTGCGGATGGAATAATATTTCCTCCTGTTGATGCATCGTACCAGATAACATCGGTTTCTGTGGTTATTAAATCAGCTACTGTAGCCTTAGCAGCAGCGCAGAATTGCTGTGTAGCGTTTCCTGTTGGGGTAGAAAGACCTCCAAGTCTAACGTTGACAGATTCTGTAAAATAACATCCTCCTAAAGAACTAATTTCTACTTTGTAGGTGCCAATTTGTGCAGCCGTCACATTATTGATATTCAGTTCCGCGGCATCAATTTGAGTACCATTAGGCAAGGTCCACTTTATAGAATTTACTGGTCCAATTTGTATGACAGATAATTTGATGTTCCCTCCGATACAAACGGTACTCTCTCCGCTTATTAGCTTTGAAAATGAACTTCTTAAAATCAGAGGCTGTAGGACTTCATAGCAGGTTGTTTTTGCTTTTACGATATAATTTCCTGATGTCAGCCCTCTAAATACAGGATCTTTTTGCCCGGTTGACGGAAAATCGGTATCCGTTTCTTTTTTTATAAAATAAGTGACTGCTTCAGTGACCTGATCCACTTTGACATGAAGCTCCCCTGTAGCATTTCCTGAACAGATAATTCCGCCTGATTTAGATAAATCAAAAACAGGGAAGTTAGGCGTAACCTTTAAGGCAGCGGTCGAAGTATTTTCCCATAATTGATTTTTATTCAAAATACCCATCACAACACGTCGCGATAAACCGATTTCATAGTTCCCTGCCACATCCGGTTCAAAAGAAAAGTTGAAAATTCCGGTTCTTAACATAGTAGCGTTACCGGGAATGCTTAAACGATTGGCACCGGGAGGTACAGTAAGAAATCCCAGATCGATAAAATCAATTCCGTAGAGCCTTCTTAAATGATCGTCCATGGCTGTTTTGCCAACACCGGAAACCTGTACCGTTACATTCTTGATATAGCGGTCGCAAACACTTGGCGAGGGTACAGCGCTAACCTTAGTGATTTCAATTTTGGTGAAATAACTGTCTAAAACAACGTCAAAGACTTCGTTAAAACAACCGGAATCCTGGATTCTTATAGCATAGGTCCCCGGCAGTAACTGGTTTCCCAGTCCAATCACGGAACCTTTTGTTATAGCCAATGGAGAAGGACCGCTTACAAGGCTTACAGTAACCTCTCCCTGTAATCCTACAAAGCCCGGAGTAGCCATGGGAGGGTATACCGCCAGTGCCGATCTGCCAAAGAATTTACCGCTTGGCCCTGTGAAAAATTGTACTTTGGCTCTTATATCCTTATCCGGAGAAAAGTAATTAGGATCGATAAAAACATTTTTTGGGTCGGTAATATCCGTTTTTACAGGTGATGTGTTTGACGTTCTGTTGAAAAAAGTGTACGCTGTTGTTTCGATTCCGGTATGATCCGTTACTTTTATAGTGTAGTTTTTACCAATATCGAGTTTACAGACTACCAAACTGTTTATAGCCGTAATCGTATAAGTATTTTTGATACCGGTACTGTTGTCAGTTACTTCTACAGTATAGGGAAGACATCCTCCCTGATCTTTAGGTACGTTTTTTAGCAAAACCTGTCCGGTATCATTACAATTGTTATTCAGAGGATCATCTTCGATACTAAATTCAAAATCGGTAAAAGGTCTTGGGATTCCAATAGAAGATGCACCATAATCCAATTCAACGGTTTTGGTCAGATTACAATAAGTGGCACTCAGGCGGACAATTCCCCATTTAGAGCGATCAGAAGGCAGCGGAAAAGATTGACGAACCTGATTATACGTCAAATTATCATAGACATTCCAGCCTGATCCATTCTGAATTTCAAGTTTATAAATATAGTTTTGAGTTCCTGAAAAACGGGGAGAGATTAAAGGGTTAATATGAGCCCCACCAGTGGCTACAGCCAATAATCCGTTAGGAAGTGAAGCACTGCTAATGCCCGAACAGACATTTCCGGGAATGTTATAGACAAGATCAACGTTACCGATTTCTCCTTTTTCAAGAATAATATCATTGGCTTTAAGTGTCACATTGGGTGCGAGATTTACTATGGTGGGAGGAGAAATAACGGTACCGCAATTATCGGTGGCTCTGACTTTATAAGAGCCGCTAGGCATACCTTTTAGCGACGAATAGCCGCTGGAGGTTTGTATATTTTGCACAATACTGTTATCGGAAGCGTTAAGTAAGGCAATGGTGTATGGAGGGTTACCATTATTTATGGTAATGTTTATGCTGCCTAAAGGATTGGGTTCTGATGCACAATAGGTGTAATTTTCTGCATCAAAACGTGTAATACTTGGTGAAACGGAAGAATAGGTGCTGCCTACTTTTATGGTAGTGGCAGCTTTTATAAAAATATTGTTTTCGTAATAACCATAAAAATAATCTCCCGGTTCTAAATGCGTAATCAGAGAAACCGAAGAAGCAATAATATTAGCCGGATCATAAGGAGATTTTACAACAGCATAGACCAGAGGCTGAGAAACATTTTTAACTGTGATCGAAATTGTACCATCGGCTCTACCATCACCAGTACAGGAAGCATCAGTTGCAACAGCAGAAATTTCCGCTTGGGCAACTGCACCAAAAGGCAGTAAATAGAAAAGCGCAACGATTAATTTTAGTGGCTTCATAGTGAGTTCGTTAAATTAAGTTTTTGGATTTGGGTATGGTAAGTTTAGAAGAATGACAATTCAGAAGAAGGCATTAAAATTTCTTTTAACTCAATAATGAAATGTGTAATGCCTTCAAAGCTGAATTGATTAACATCATCCTTTATCATAACTTACTGCAAAGGTATTTAGGACAATCAAGACAAATAATTCAGATTCAATAATTGGATTGTTAATGAAATAAGAGGTTATTTTAAGTAACAGGTGACAAGTATAAATGGTCAAAAGACAGTAGATTTGTGTACAAAACAAAAAACTTAAAAAGACAAGAAGGAGCCGTCTGATTGTGTTTAGAGATCTAAATTTTAGAGAAAATTAACGATGACAGCCTTTTAATCTGACATTGATAAGTGTGAGGTTTTTGGTTTCTAAAGGTTGTGTTTTTTGTGTACACCTTCGTACCTTCATGGCTCGAGAAAAGTAAGAAAACAATTATTTGTCTCTAAATTTTAGAATAATTGCAGGTAATTGTGTAAATTGTTAAAGTTTAAATTTCACAAATTTGTAAATACAGTTTTGTATGAATTAAAATTAATCCAAATGTGTTTTATTGACGTATGAATAAAAAGACCATTCATTTTCTAAAAAAAACACTTCGTGTACTGCTTTGGTGCATGGCTTCTGTAATTACGCTTTTATTGCTTCTTATTATTTTAATTCAGGTTCCGTCGGTACAGAATTTTGTAAAAGATAAGGCGATTACCTATCTGCATAAAAAGATAAAAACCAAAGTATCCCTAGAACACATTTCGATAGAATTTCCGAAAGATATTGTTTTGGAAGGTTTTTACTTTGAAGATCAAAAAAAGGATACACTGTTAAGCGGGAAACGTTTAGAGCTCGATGTTGATTTGTTTAAACTGATCAACAGTGAACTGGAAATTAACTCTGTTTCGCTGCAAAATACAACGGCTCGTATTTCGAGAGATAAAAAAGGCGTTTTTAATTTTGATTATATTATCAAAGCATTTGAATCGAAAGAACCAAAAACGGAAGATCCAAATGCCAAACCTTTTAAAATTTCGGTTGTAAAAGTAAATCTTGACAATGTAAAGTTTGATTTTAAAGATGATTTTTCAAAAAATGACATCCGCGTAAAACTCACGCATTTTGATACCAAATTCAAAGAATTCGATCTGGATAAAATGAATTTCAATATTCCGAATATTGATTTAAACGGATTAAAAGTAGTATTGAATCAGGATGTGGTCGAGAAGATCGCAGAAGCATCGGTGCAAACCGTTGATACCATTTCGAAAAGAACCGATTTCAATTTGAAATTAGGGAAGATCCGGTTCGCAAAAATTGATATTGCGTATGACAACAAAGACTCCAGATTGGATTCGGGAATCAAACTGGATGAGCTGAATTTATCGGTAAACAAAATTGATCTGAACCGTCAGTTATTGGATTTTGAGGCTTTCGAACTAAAAAATCTAAAAGGAAATTTACGACTGGGCGCAAAAGACAAACAGCTTCAAACTCCTGATTTAGATACCACAGCCATAAAACAGGCCGGCTGGAAAGTAAAACTAAACCGTATCGACATACAAAATATAGCCTTCAAATTTGATGATATGCAATCAAAGCCTATTGCTAAAGGAATCGATTATAGTCATATGGATTTGGATCAGCTCAATTTTAAAGCAGAGAAATTGTATTATGGGAATGATACAATTTCAGGAAATATAAAAACGCTGACGGTAAACGATAAAAGCGGTTTACAGTTGCAGGCTTTAAAAACCAATTTCTTTTATGGTCCGAAGAATGCGTACCTGAACGATTTGTATTTAAAAACTCCGCAAACACTTTTTCAAAATAGTATTAAGGTTGCTTATCCTTCAATAGCTTCCATTTCTAAAGACTTGGGCAATCTTACTTTGGATGCCGTTTTAAGCCAGTCTAAAATCGGATTTAAGGACATCTTGCTTTTTGCCCCCGATTTACAAAAGACCAATCCGTTTAAAAGCAATCCAAATGCAGTTTTGCATCTCAACACCCGTTTGAGCGGAAAAATAAAAGACCTGACTATTCCACAGTTCGAAATGAGTGGAATCGGAAGCACAAAAGTCGCTGTTTCGGGAAAGATAAAAGGCCTGCCTGACGCGCAAAAAGCAGATTATGATTTAGACATCAAAAAGTTTTCCAGTACCTCCAAAGATATTTATTCATTTGTACCAGCAGGAACCATTCCGAAAAACATTCAGTTGCCCGCTCAGTTAAATGTACAAGGAAAGTTCAAAGGTTCGGTTCAGAATTTTAAAACCAATCTGGCATTGAGCAGCAGTTTCGGTAAGGCAAAAGTAGCCGCCTTGTTTGATCAAAGGTTCAAGAAAAAAGAAAAATACGATGCGACCGTTTACTTACTCGATTTTGATTTGGGAAGACTGATTAAAAACGATTCAATAGGAAGAATTACGCTTAAAGCAAAAGTAAAAGGCAAAGGTTTGGACCCGAAAACGGCTCAGGCAGAATTTGACGGATTGGTTCAGAAAGCAGTCTTTAATAAATATACCTATAAAGATTTGGCTTTAAAAGGGCATATTGCGAATGGTTCTTTTGCGGTAAATTCAGGAATGAAAGACCCGAATCTGAATTTCAATTTAACGGCAAGCGGAGATACCAAAGAC
This sequence comes from Flavobacterium sp. T12S277, assembly GCF_048514875.1. Taxonomy (NCBI): domain Bacteria; kingdom Pseudomonadati; phylum Bacteroidota; class Flavobacteriia; order Flavobacteriales; family Flavobacteriaceae; genus Flavobacterium; species Flavobacterium sp. T12S277. The sequence continues at coordinate 179,002 of NZ_JBLYEG010000006.1, forward strand.
AAGTATCCTACGATTCAGTTAAAATTAAACCTGGACATTGCCGATCTCGAAAAACTAAACCTGCATGCCGGTCCGATGAAGCTGCGCGGAAATGTCGATGCCGATATTGCCAATAGTAATCCTGATTTTTTAAACGGAAAAGTGTTTCTTTCGAACATTCAGATTGCACAGGAGGCAGAACCGATCATTCTCGATTCAATTCGGGTAATTGCCTTTGCTGATCAAAATCGAAACAACATCAAAGTATCTTCTCAGTTTTTAAACGCCGAAATCGATGGTAAATACAAACTGACGACTTTAGCAGCAGCACTGAAAAAAACAGCCTCAAAATACATTGATTTAAAAAATCCGAAAGTAAAGGGCGAATCCGATGAGCAGCGTTTGGCGTTTACAATAAAGGTGGATAACGATCCTATTTTACTGAAACTGCTCCCGGAATTAAAAGGTTTAGAGCCGATTACCCTGACAGGGAAATATAACAATGTAACCGATTCTCTTCAAATCAACGGAAGTATTCCGAGAATTGTATATGCAGACAATACCATTGCCGATGGGAAAATTAACATTGAAGCCAAAGAGAATGCTTTAGAATACAAGGTTTCGTTTGGCACGATTGAAAGCGGATCTTTAAAAATTCCGTTTACAAGTTTGTCCGGAAAAATCGAAAACAATATTCTCGATTATGCATTGGAAGTAAAAGATGCCAAAGAAAAACAGCAGTATTTTATTGCCGGAGATTTAAAACATGACGGTTCAAAAAACAGCCTCAGGATTGATGCTCAAAATTTTATTCTGAACTATGATAAATGGAATATAGATCCGGAAAATGTGGTGGAGTTTGGAGGTAAAAGATTGTATGTCAATAAATTTAACTTAGAAAATTCGGGTAACGAATTAAGAGTTCAATCGCATGGAGAGCAGGATAATGCACCGTTGCAGGTTGATTTTGTCAACTTCAAAATAGAGACGATTATGAACATCGTCAAAAAAGATCAATTGTTGATGCAGGGGCTGATCAATGGAAATGCTCTGGTTGAAAATGTGATGACGAAACCTACTTTTACTTCGGACATAAAAATAGATCAGTTTGCTTTTAAAGGAGAGCCGGTTGGAAATATTGCGGTAAAAGTCGACAATAAAACAGCAAATTTACTGGCAGCAAATGTTACGCTTGACGGAGAAGGAAATGAGGTGAATCTGACCGGAAATTACAAAATAGACGATGGAAATCTGGACTTTGATTTAAATCTGAACAAACTGAACATCAAAAGCATTCAGGGCTTTAGTATGGGCAATCTAACTGAAGGGACGGGGTATTTAACAGGGAATTTCAAAATTACCGGAAACGCAACCGCTCCAAAAGTAAACGGAGAACTCAACTTTAAAGAAACAGGGTTCAGAGTAACAAAGTTCAACTCCTATTTTAAAACAGTCGATGAAAAAATAACACTTCAAAACGATGTGATCACCTTTGATACCTTCACATTGCATGATGAAAATGACAATGAACTGATTGTAAACGGAACCATCAAATCGACAGATTACACTCGTTTTGACTTTGGTTTAACCGTTGTTGCAGATAATTTCAGAGCCATACATTCGAAGGAAAAAGACAACGATTTGTTTTATGGAGATCTGTTGTTAGATACGAAACTAAACATCAAAGGAACACTTGAAAATCCTGTAGTTGGTGGGAATATCAAAATAAACAAAGCGACTAAGTTTACCGTGGTAATGCCACAATCCGATCCTTCCATAGCGGATCGTGACGGAATAGTAGAGTTTGTCAACGAAGACAATCAGTACCTGAAACAAACGGCTGCGATGGAGCAAAAACTCAATCAATCGAGGTTAGTGGGGATGGATGTAAGTGTGGCTATTTCGATCGACAAAGAAGCTGAACTCACACTGGTTATCGATAAAGGAAACGGTGATTATTTGAATTTAAAAGGAGAAGCCGAACTTACCGGTGGAATCGATCCGTCAGGAAAAACAACTTTAACGGGTAAATACGAGTTTTCGGATGGGGCTTATGAGATGAATTTCAACATGATCCGACGAAAATTTGATATTCAGAAAGGAAGTTATATCATTTGGAACGGTGAGCCTACCATGGCCAATCTGAATATAACGGCGATTTATAAAGTAAACACCGCACCAATAGATTTATTGGGCAATCAATTGCCAACGGATAATCCGACCGAGCGAAACACCTATAAGCAGAAAATTCCGTTTCAGACCTTGTTGAAAATGAACGGGGAGCTTTTAAAACCTGAAATCACTTTTGATATCGTACTTCCGGAGGGCAATAATGATGTTTCTGCAAATGTAGTTTCACTTACTAAAGCAAAACTCCAGCAGTTAAGACAAGAACCGGCAGAATTGAACAAACAGGTTTTTGCTCTTTTACTATTGAACCGATTTATTGGCGAAAACCCATTTTCGAGCGAAAGCGGGGGAACCAGTGCAGAATCTTTGGCACGACAAAGTGTGAGTAAAATTTTGTCACAGCAATTAAATGATCTTGCCGGAGAATTAATCACCGGAGTTCAGTTAGAATTTGATCTCGAGTCAACAGACGATTATACATCGGGAAGCAGAGAAAACAGAACAGATTTGAACGTAGGGGTTTCTAAAAAGCTGTTAAACGACCGATTAAAAGTTACTGTAGGAAGTAGCTTTGCGGTGGAAGGCCAGGAACGCGCCAACGAACAGAGTACGAATATTGCAGGCGATGTGGCACTGGATTATCAATTAACGAAAGACGGCCGTTATATGGTTCGTGCATATCGAAAAAACGAATATCAGGTGGCCGTTGAAGGACAGGTAGTCGAAACAGGGGTTGCCTTTATCATCACCATGAGTTATAATAAATTCCGCGAGCTTTTTCATCGCAGTGCAGCCGAAAAAGAAATGATAAGAGAAGAGAAACTGCGCAAGGAAAAAAATAAACTCAAAGAGAAAGAAGAGAAGCAAAAAAAGGAAAATCAAATAGAAGGAAATGAGCAAAAAACATAGCAACAGGAGCATGAAATACATCAGCTGTTTTGCTGCGCTATCCTTATTTTTTGTTTTTGGATGCAGTAATACAAAGTATTTGCCGGAAGGCGATTTATTATACACAGGAGGTTCTGTAACTGTAAAAGATTCTATTCTTAAAAAGAAAGAACGAAAAGAACTGGAGAGCGAACTGAATGATTTGCTGCGCCCGAAACCAAACAAACAGTTTCTGGGATTGCGGCCTAAACTATGGTTTTATAATATGGCCGGAGAACCTAAAAAGCAAAAAGGAATCCGATATTGGCTGCGCACTAAAGTGGGCGAACCTCCAGTACTTTTTAGTAAAGTCGACTTAGACTATAATGCCGCTGTTCTTCGGAATTTTACCGAAAACAGAGGGTATTTTAAAACCCGCGTGAGTGCCGACTCGACCGTTAGCGATAAAAGAGCTACGGCAGAATATACAGTAGTGCCCAAAAAGCAGTACACGATTAAAAGCGTGATTTTTCCTGATGATTCATTGGCAATGTCCAGAATAATCGGAAGATCAAGCCGAAGAAGTTTGTTGAAAGTGGGGCAGCCCTATGATTTGGATGTTATAAAAGCAGAACGGGAGCGTATCGACGCCAGACTGAAGGAGAAAGGGTATTATTATTTTAACCCTGACTATCTTTTGGCTCAGGTCGACAGCAGTAAAGGAGATCATGAAGTAAAAATTAGATTGGTCATTAAAGCAGATACGCCTCCAAAAGCGCTTACCGCTTACAAGATTAATAAAGTTATAGTTTATCCGAATTTTACCATTTCAAAAGACAGTGTAAAATACCAGCCCAAAGATGTGGTTCAGTACAAAGACTTCACCATTATTGATACGGCGAATACTTTTAAACCAAGAGTTTTTGACCGCGCGATCTACTTCAAAAAAGGAGATGTCTACAACCGTAAAGACCACAATCTGACCCTAAATCGCTTTGTGAATCTGGGAACATTCAGTTTTGTTAAGAATGAATTTAAGCCTTCTGATAGTTTGCCAAATGCGCTGGATGCGTATTATTATCTAACACTTTTGCCAAAGAAATTTATTCGGGTAGAAGTTTTGGGGAAAACAAATTCGGCCAGTTATACTGGAACAGAAGTAAATCTAAATTGGAACAACAGAAACTTATTTCGCGGTGCAGAATTACTGACGGTTTCTATTTTTGGCGGTGCCGATTTTCAGCTTTCAGGAGCGAATAACGGGAGAAACATTTACAAACTTGGAACAGAAACCAGTTTAACCTGGCCAAGATTTATCGTTCCGTTTTTTCATATTGAAGGTTCCAGTGAATATGTGCCGCGAACCAAAGCAACAGTGCGGTATGAATATCAAAACCGAACACAATTGTATGCTTTAAATTCGTTTAAAACATCTTTTGGATACCAGTGGAAAGAGAACATTCGGAAAGAACATCAACTGAATGTAATTGATGTGACTTATGTGAGTCCCAATCACGTGACGGCTGAATATTTAGCAGATATTAAACAAGATCCATCTTTGGAAAAAGTAATTGAAAAGCAGCTTATTTTTGGGCCAACTTATACCTACACCTACACCAATACCATGCAAAAGCGTAGAAAAAATACGTTTTACTTTAGTGGTGATTTAGATTTGGCCGGAAACATTACAGGTCTGGTGACAGGCGCTAATATTAAGAAGAATGATACCATAAAGATATTTGACGTTCCGTTTAGTCAGTTCGTAAAAATGAGAGGTGATTTCAGGCATTATTTAAAACTGGGAAAAGAAAGTGAGTTGGCCAGCAGGATTATTTTGGGAATAGGACTTCCGTACGGAAATTCACGAGCTTTGCCAACGGCTAAACAATTTGTGGTAGGAGGAACCAATAGCATTCGGGCTTTCAGAGCCAGATCACTCGGGCCGGGAAGTTATCTCAACACACAAACGACTAATAACTTTCTTCCGGATCAGTCAGGCGATTTGAAACTGGAGTTTAGTACCGAATACAGAGCAAAACTTTTTAGTATTGTTCGGGGTGCTGTATTTGTAGATGCAGGAAATGTGTGGCTGCTCAATTCGGATCCAAACAAGAAGGGCGGAGAAATTACCAAAGATTTCATGAAAGATATTGCCGTAGGAGCCGGAGCCGGATTGCGTTTTGATTTGTCTTTTCTGGTTTTAAGAACCGATCTGGCATTTCCGTTGAGAAAACCCTATTTGCCACAAGGACAGCGATGGGTTATCGACGATATTAATTTTGGAAGCGGCCCCTGGAGAAAAGACAATTTGATTTTAAACATTGCAATTGGATATCCTTTTTAGTCTTTTTTTGCGAATTTAATTTCCTTTTCGCTAGTGTTCAGGTGCTGAAAAAAAACGTAGCAGAAAACGTTTAACCTCTTGAAAAAAAGAAGTAAATTGGTCTAATAAATTAATGGAATGCAAAATTTAATAAAGAGAATACTAGTTTTGGTTGCGGTCGTACTTGTAATAGTACTGGCATTCAAGTATTGTGAATTCAAAAAAGACGACGATTCGACTATCGACTATAATACCAATCTGATTCAACAGCAAATCTTAAATGTTGGAAAGTTAGTCGTTACCGAAGGCCATTTCTCTGAAGTCATTACCTATAAAAATCAGCAGAAGTATTTAATGGACATGGTTTCCTTTGAGAAGAAAGCGCTTGTAGTGGTCAATGCAAATGTTACCGTAGCCTACGATTTGCATAAAATGAAGTACGATATCGACGAGAAGAACAAAACGATTACGATTTTAAACATTCCAAAAGAAGAAATCACCATCAATCCGGACATACAGTTTTACGATGTAGAACAAAGCAAACTGAACCCATTTACCGGAGACGATTACAACAAAATCAATAAATCGGTAAAAGCGAATCTGGCTAAAAAAATAGAGGGCTCTACACTGAAAACAAATGCTCAGAACCGATTAATAAGCGAATTGTCTAAAATCTTAATCCTGACCAATTCAATGGGCTGGAAACTGCAATACAACGGTAAAACTATTGAATCTGAGAAAGAACTGAATCAGGATTTGAAGCTTTGATTATTTGAGGTACTAAGACGCTAAGATACTAAGGTTCTAAGTTTTTATTTTCAACCAGATTGCTATTGTTTGTCAAAAATGACAAGATTTTTTTTTTTTAAACTCAGAACCTTAGTATCTCAGAAGCTTAGCAACTTACAATAACTTCTAAACTAAACCGCCTCCTTATCAAAAATCAAATCCAAACCTCCCGAAATCAAATGGGCTACTTCCGGACGTTTCAGCTTCAACTGATCCAGATGAACCAAAACCTCCTGTAAAAGTTGTTTCTCATTGGAGTGTTCTAAAAGCTCGGTAATTTCAACGGCCAGTAACCAATCATTCGGGTGGTTTTCTTTTAGTTTGTAAAATACATCCTTTAATTCAGTCGTTGCCCCTTTATTTTCTCTAATCATACGAACAGTTTGATACAAGACTTCTAAGTCATCACGTTCGTCTGAATGTTTTGCTTTTATAGTAGTTGTTTTGGGTACGGTATTGATCAGATCGAAACTATTTACATCGGCCGGACCGGAGAAAGCCGAAACGACTTTTTTACCAATCGCCATATCATAATTCCCCCATTCAGGCTGAAACAAAACGGTCTCACCATGCGTCACCGTACAATTTCTGAAACTGATCAGAATGATTTCACCATGCAGGTTTCTGGAGCCTGTAATGATTTCACCTTCAACAATAATATTACCTTCGAATTCTAATTTTACGGTTTCATTTTCTACAATCGAATAAGCCTGTAAATCCATTGGACTCATATCTTCAATCGCCAGGTTAAAGCCTTTTAGTTTCCCAATCGGACTTCCGAATCCGTGTGGGTGTGTTAAAGTTCCGTGACCAACCAATTCTTTTTCGCGGTACGATAAAGCCGTTTTTCCGGTAGTCTGAATGTAAATTGGTCTTCCTTCGTCTTCCAGAACATTGGTAAAGACACCTGAAACCTGTAAACCGGTACTCAGTTCAATGGTTCCTAAAGCATTGGAATGAATTAGTTTTTGTATTCCGGATAAACCTCCGGTTCTTAAAGCCATTTTATTAGCAAACTCTTCTAAAACCAAACTCAAATAAGAAAAATTTGGTGTTACATAAAGCTGAGGCTGCAACTGTGTGATATCAAAATTCTGATTGGCCGCAGAGATGTTATACGGGATTTTTTTCACATTATCCGTCATACACCAGGCACTTTCTCCGATAGAGGATAGCAAACCTGCACCATATATTTTTGGATCTTCAACTGTTCCGATCAAACCGTATTCTACCGTCCACCAATGCAGGTTTCGAATTTGGGCCATTTCAGACAATTCACCCATATTGTTTTGTAAATCGGCAACCGCTTTTTCAGCTTCGTCTATTTTTTCCTGAGGCGTATCTTCGGCTTCTTTCAAAATTGAAAGCAGTCGGATCGCTTCATACATCTGATAATCTTTATGAGAGGAGATGGCTTTACAGCCAATTTCTCCAAAACGTCTTAAATACTCTGCATATTCCGGATTGGCAATAATAGGAGCATGACCTGCACCTTCATGGATAATATCTGGTGCCGGGGTATATTCGATATGTTCTAATTGACGAATGTCTGAAGCAATAACCAAAACGTTATACGCCTGAAATTCCATAAAAGCGTTTGGCGGAATAAATCCGTCCACTGCAACAGCTGCCCATCCAATTTCAGTCAGTATTCGATTCATTCCGTACATACTTGGAATGGAGTCAATTTCGATACCCGTTTTTTTCAAACCATCCAGATAAGAATGGTGCGCTACTCTTGAAAGATAATCTACATTTTTGCGCATCACATAGCGCCAAACCGCCTGATTAATTGGGGTGTAATCACCATAATCCTGAGGTTTAATAAATTGCTTTAAATGTTTAGGCAATCGCTCTAATAACGGGTTTGTTTCAATACTGGCATTCATTTCGAAAACGTTGTAGATTAGAATGTAAAATTACAAATTAAAGATGCTAAATTTTGCTATTCTGCACAATTTTTTTAGTCGAAATGATTTTTTATTGCATTTTTCGCGGATTTCTTTTACAACAGTAAAAAACAGAATTGATACCTAGCAATCGTTATTTTCGTAATTTACTTTCTCGAGTGCCTTCTCGTATTTTTCAATCTCTTTTTTGGTCATTGAGGCCTCTTTCAGATCCACTTTTAATTGTTTTTTGCTGTCAGGACTAATCCATAAACCGCTAAAAGCAGTTCCTTCTTTTTTTAGAATAAACAAACCTGTAAAAGCATGTTCTACCAGTGCAAGCTGATTTTCGTTTTTGATGTTCTGAGTAATATCAAGCTGAATCCAATTGCCCGATTTATCATAACGGTACATCGAGGTGTACATTAAATCGGCAGTGCACGGGTTTTCTTCAGCCTTGATGTAAAGGGTAACGTTTATTTTTCCGTCAACCGTTCCTTTGTACAAAGTGTTTTTTGCTGATTGTGCTTGTGTGAGGTTTAAAAAGAATAGAGATAATAAAAAAGAGAGTAGTACTTTTTTCATATTCAAATGTAATAAGGGGTATAGGTTAGTGTAAATTTAATTTGTTGGGGTGTAGGAGTGAAAAATGATTTGAGACACTAGGTGCATTTAAATGAAGTGAACCGCCTTTTGTAAGGGCTATAGAACCTGTGTTTCTATGAGGTTAAACGTCAATTTTGGTTTAAAAATAGAGGATATTTTCTTCATAACAAATAGTAATTCCAACTAATTGCAGCTTCAAAAGTAATTAGTGGTTTTCGGGGTTCCTGAAATAATCAATTTTATAATTGAACATGTAGGCCATGTTGGCTGCCCGCATTTTTGCTTCTTCGGTTATAGTTCCTGAAAACAGTCCGTCGATCGAAGTGTTAAAGAGTAATGTCCAGCGGTCAAAATGAGTTTTATCTACCGGTAATTGTTTGTGTGGAGGAAAAGGACTTCCCGAGTAGGCGCGAACATCAAACAGTATCGTTTGCCAAAAGCCATACATTTTTTCTAAATGCTCAGGCCAGCGATCCTGCAATTTGGCATTAAAAATAGGGCCCAGTAAATCGTCCTTTCTTACTTTATCATAAAAGCTGTCTACCATTAATTTTATGTCTTCCAGGTTTGAGATGTCTTTAAGAGCTGCCATGTTTTCTTACTATAAATTGAAAGACAAAAATACGATTAACTTAGCTGTAATCGGTGATATTTATCATTTTCAGGTTATTTGTTCTGTTCAATGGAAAATAGTTTCGCAGCACTCAAAAAACCATTTTTAGAAGGAATAATTTCTTTTTGGAAGGGGTGAAACTGGAGAAACAGTATTTTGATTGATTTTTATATTTGTAATTGTTTATTAATCAGGCATTTGTGGAATAAAAGGATAAGGTTTTGTAAAGGTAAGTTTTTGGAATGATGTGTATTTGTAAAGCTTTTAAATTGTTGATTTAAAAGAAATTGACATAATATTGGATGGTATTAACAAAATTAATCTTAAAAAATAAGAAAAATTTAATTATCCAAAAACAAAAAAATGATGAACAAAACTACCCCAAAATTACCAGAGAAAAGGAATCGTAAAGTATGGCTGTATGTCTTTTTTATGATTTCATTTACGATTAATATGATTGGTCAAACAGTTACTCCATGGATAACCAGCGGCGATCAGACCAAATTATTGCAACAGCAGGGCACCGTAAGTTTCGGCACAAATTCAGGAAGTAATCCCTCTACTGTAACTGTTAATGCAGGAACAACCTATCAAACCATGGACGGTTTTGGTTACACCCTTACCGAAGGCAGTTGCGAAGTCATTAGCGGAATGGCGGCAACACAGCAAAATCAGCTGTTGAATGATTTGTATCATCCGGTGACGGGTTTGAATGCCAGTGTAATTCGTATTAGTATAGGAGCTTCAGATTTAAGCAGTTCTTCGTACAGTTATAATGAAACTGCGGGTGATGTGAATATGAATAATTTTAGTCTCAACGGACCAGATTTGACCTATTTGATTCCTATTATAAAGAAGATACAGCTTATTAATCCAAACATCAAAATACTGGCAACTCCGTGGTCGGCACCAAGATGGATGAAAACTAACAACTCATGGGTAGGTGGAAGTTTGCAGACACAATATTACGCTGCTTATGCGAGGTATTTTGTGAAATACTTTGCGGCCATGCAGGCACAGGGAATTTCGATTTGGGGCATCACGCCTCAAAATGAACCCGAAAATCCACACAACGAACCGAGTATGTTGATGAATTCGACAGAACAAAAGAATTTTATCAATACGCAGCTCGGTCCACAGATGGCAGCAGCGGGTTATGGCAATATAAAAATTATAGCATTTGATCACAACTGCGACAATACAGCCTATCCTATTGATGTTTTGAACAACAGCAGTTATGTTGACGGAGCAGCGTTTCATTTGTATTTGGGGAATATTTCTGCCATGTCAACAGTGCGAAATGCAACAAACAAAAATGTTTATTTTACAGAGCAATACACCGGCTCAGGTGGAAGTTTTAGCGGTGATTTTGGCTGGCACATGCAAAATGTTGTAATTGGAAGTACTAATAACTGGGCAAAAACGGTTTTGGAATGGAATGCTGCCAATAATTCGGGTCTTGGGCCGCGAACGCCGGGCGGATGCAGTACCTGTTTAGGCGCAATTACCGTTAATAATAGTACAAGTTATACCAAAAATGTAGCTTATTATATTATTGGTCAAATCTCAAAATTTGTAAAACCCGGTGCAGTAAGAATTGGTTCGTCAAGTACTAACGGAACAATTCAAACCGTAAGTTTTAGAAACCCTGACGGATCGATCGCACTTGTAGTTTATAATTCAGGATCGGCCAATACCATAAAAGTAGTTTCAGGATCTTCAGCATTTAATTATTCAGTTCCGGCATCATCAGCGGTTACTTTTAACTGGTCAGCAGGAGCACCGCCGTCAACTTCTTTTCCGGGCTACTATAATATTATTTCAAGAAACAGTAATAAAGGATTAGATGTTGCTGATAATTCGACAACAAGCGGAGGCCGCATTCAGCAATATGACATTACTAACGGAGGAGGAAGCAACCAGCGCTGGAAGTTTGTTCCTGACGGAAGCGGCAATTACTACATTATTGTAAAATCGACCGGAATGTATCTGGCAACTGAGAATAATAGTACGGCCGATGGGATAAAAGTGCAGCAAAAAACATTCTCCGCTTCAAATGAGTTTAAATGGACGGTTACAAGTGTTGGCGGAGGTTACTATCAGATTCTTAATGTGAATAGCGGGAAATCGCTGGATGTTGAAAATGTTTCTACAGCAAATGGTGCGAATATCCAGGTGTGGGCATACGGAGGAGGTTTAAACCAACAATGGCAGCTGGTACAGGTAGAAGCTTCAACCGCCAAACAGGCTTTAACAGCCGAGACTGTGACGGCAAGCGAGACTGCTTTTTCTGCGTACATCAATTCGACAAATAATTATTTGAAAATCAATACCCCAAATTCAGGTGCAGGTGAAGTCGAAGTTTATGCGGTTACAGGTCAAAGTGTTTTAAAAAGAACCGTTGAATTTAGAAATGGAAATGAAACGGAGATAGAAATCTCGAAGTTACCAAAAGGACTTTATGTGGTAAAAGTTAAAGACAGTAAAACGTCATATGCTAAAAAAGTAGTAAAACAATAAGTACAAATCCTAAGTTTAAGTAGTAATTTTATTTTGTTTTGAAACGGCTGTCTGATTTAAAATTCAGACAGCCGTTTGTTTTATCCTATCAGTTGCGTAAATAAATCCTGATTGTCGTTGAGGTATTGAAATTCAAAACCATTCTTAGTCATATTTACTTTAATGGCGAGAATATCTTTTTTGTTTTTTAGTTCTAAACCAACGACTACAGAGCCAACTTCGCGGCTGTTTTTCTTTGCAAACTGGAAATAGGTGATATCGTCATCAGGACCTAAAATATTGTTTACAAATTCCTTTAAAGCCCCCGGACGCTGCGGAAACTGAATCATAAAATAATGCATCAGGCCTTCATACAGCAAAGAACGTTCTTTTATTTCGGCAGTTCTTTCAATATCATTATTGCTTCCGCTCACTACACAAACGACTTTTTTGCCTTTGATTTTATCTTTGTAAAAATCCAAAGCAGCGATCGTCAGTGCTCCTGCCGGCTCTACTACCATAGCCTCTTCGTTGTACAAACGCAAAATCGTAGTGCAGACTTTTCCTTCGGGAACCAGAACAATGTCGTCTAAATTATGACGGCAGATTTCAAAAGTTTTATCGCCAACTTGTTTTACGGCAGCGCCATCCACAAATTTATCAATTGTTTTTAAAGCGGTGTTTTTCTTTTTCTCAATAGAGGTTTTCATCGATGGAGCTCCTTTGGGTTCAACGCCAATAATTTTTGTATTTGGACTCAGCTGTTTAAAAACTTCAGACAGCCCCGAAGCCAGTCCGCCACCGCCAATGGGCACAAAAACATAATCGATAGGCTCGTTGTAACTCTCTAAAATTTCCAATCCTACAGTTCCCTGACCGGCAATAACTTTATCGTCGTCAAAAGGGTGAATGAAGATCTTTTTGCTTTCGGCAGCATCTGCTGTGGCCGAGGCATAAGCATCATCAAAAGTATCTCCGGTAAGTACAATTTCAACAAACGATTTTCCAAACAGCTGTACTTGTTTTACTTTTTGCTTCGGAGTGGTTTTGGGCATGTATATTTTGCCTTTGATTTGCAAAAGATGGCAGGAATAAGCAACTCCCTGTGCATGATTTCCTGCACTGGCACATACAATTCCGCTTGCTTTTTCAGTTTCAGTTAACGAGGAAATCTTGTTGTAAGCCCCTCTGATTTTGTACGACCGAACAATTTGTAAATCTTCCCTTTTTAATAAAATGGTCGATTTAAACTCTTCCGAAAGATTTAAATTTTGGGTGAGTGGAGTAGCGGCAACTACATTTTCAAGTTGCTTTTTAGCAGCAAGTACTTCGTTAAATAAATTCATAATGATTAAATTGTTTTTGCCACAGCTTAAAGGATTTGATAAGATTTTTAATCTGTGATAAAATGTTTTGCAATATTTTTTAAATAAAAAAAACCTCCCGTTGTGGGAGGTTTTATAAATTGTATTTTGTTTACTTATTTACATGTTACCTCGCCATTATTGCTGAATTGCAATAATAGTAATAGAGATAATAATGTTATTTAAGTTTTTCATTTCAGATAATTGAATCGCAAATGTATGAATTATTTTTTAACAGGAGGGTATTGTGCTAAAATTTTAGTTACAAACTCAGCAACCTTTTCGTCTTTTTTAGCAACGTTTTTGGTTAAAGTTCCAACACCTTCTCCCTGCCAGATCATTTCTTTCTTTTTAGCATCAATCAGGTCAATGAATAAAGTTCCTTCGGTAGAAGTTGAAACGGTAGTCTGATTTCCTCCGTACATCATGTATGGATTCCATCCCCAACCCCAACCGTAACCCCAGCCGGCACTAAATTGATTTACATTTACTTGTTCCCTTGCTTTAGTAAAAATATTCACTAATAAATCAGGGTTTTCGCTTTTGGTAAAACCTTTGGCCTGCATTTGATCATCGATGGCACGTAGAATACGTCTTTTATCCAAATCAGATATTTCGACCTTATCAATTCCGGGCTTAAAGAAAGCATACGTTTTGTAAGAGGCAAAATCTACGTTTTTGTCGTAATCAGAGTAAACACTAACTGTGCTGCATGATGCTAGTATTAAAAGCAAAAAAACGGGTACTAATTTGAATGTTTTCATATGTTTAAAAATTTAATGTTCTCTTTGATCTGCCAGGCTGAGCTATTGGTCAGAATGAACAATCGATCTGTCAGACTGAGCGTAGCTGAAGTTCCTTTTTTCTAAAACAGATTTTCATCTACGATATTAGGCAAAGTTACTTTTAATAAAGGCTGAACTTCCATTGCTCTTTTTATCGCAAAAATAGCTTCGTCATTTCTGGCCCAGCTTCTTCTTGAAATTCCGTTGTTAACATCCCAAAAAAGCATTGATGCTAAACGTTTTGAAGCCTCCTTAGAGCCATCAAGAACCATACCAAAGCCACCGTTTATAACCTCTCCCCAGCCAACTCCGCCGCCATTATGTATAGAAACCCAGGTTGCACCTCTAAAGCTGTCGCCAATCACGTTTTGAATCGCCATATCGGCTGTAAAGCGGGATCCGTCGTAGATATTGGAAGTTTCTCTGTATGGAGAATCCGTTCCCGAAACGTCATGATGATCGCGTCCTAAAACAACCGTTCCAATTTCACCTTTGGCAATAGCCTGGTTAAAAGCTTCGGCAATTTTAATTCGGCCTTCTGCATCGGCATATAAAATTCTGGCTTGTGAACCCACAACCAGTTTGTTTTCCTGTGCACCTTTGATCCATTTGATGTTATCCTGCATTTGCTGCTGAATTTCATCCGGAGCTGTTTTGGCCATTTCTTCCAATACCTGACTTGCTATGGTATCTGTTTTTTGTAAATCTTCAGGTTTTCCGGAAGTACAAACCCATCTAAACGGACCAAAACCGTAATCGAAACACATTGGTCCCATGATATCCTGAACGTAACTAGGGTATCTAAAATCAATATTGTTTTCGGCCATCACATCAGCACCTGCTCGGGAAGCTTCTAATAAAAAGGCATTTCCGTAATCAAAAAAGTAAGTTCCTTTTGCGGTATGTTTATTAATGGCTTTGGCTTGACGGCGCAAAGATTCCTGTACTTTTTCTTTGAAAAGTTCCGGATTGCTGGCCATCATTTCATTAGCCTCTTCAAACGAAATTCCGGCAGGATAATAACCTCCGGCCCACGGATTATGAAGAGAAGTCTGGTCAGAACCCAAATCAATTTTGATGTTTTCTTTGTCAAAACATTCCCAAACGTCTACCACATTTCCTAAATAAGCGATGGAAACCACTTCTTTATTGGCTTTTGCCGTAAGCACTCTTTTGACCAGTTCGTCAGTTGAGGTAACAATTTCATTGATCCAGCCCTGTTCGTGGCGAATTTTTGTAATTTTTGGATTTACCTCTGCACAAACGGTGATACAGCCTGCAATGTTTCCTGCTTTTGGCTGTGCACCCGACATTCCACCAAGTCCTGAAGTTACAAACAGATTTCCTTCCGGATTTTGTTTGATTTTTCTAAAACCATTCAAAACCGTAATCGTTGTTCCGTGTACAATTCCCTGTGGTCCAATGTACATATAACTTCCGGCGGTCATTTGTCCGTATTGTGAAACACCTAAAGCATTCATTTTCTCCCAATCGTCCGGTTGAGAGTAATTAGGAATCACCATTCCGTTTGTTACTACAACTCTTGGTGCTTCTGCATGTGAAGGAAACAATCCCATCGGATGACCTGAATACATGGTCAGTGTTTGCTCGTCTGTCATTTCAGACAAATATTGCATCGTCAATAAATATTGTGCCCAGTTTTGAAAAACGGCTCCATTTCCACCATAGGTAATCAATTCGTGCGGGTGTTGCGCTACAGCATAATCCAGATTGTTCTGAATCATGTGCATAATTGCTTTTGCTTGTACTGATTTTCCCGGATATTCGTCAATTGGTCGGGCATACATTCTGTAATCCGGACGAAAACGGTACATATAAATACGTCCGTACGTTTCTAATTCTTCTGAAAACTCCTGAATTAATTCGGTATGGTGTTTTGCTTCAAAGTATCGCAATGCATTTTTTAAAGCCAGTTTTTTTTCTTCTGCCGATAAAATTTCTTTTCGTTTTGGCGCGTGGTTAATCGCTAAATCGTATGTTGCCTTTGGAGGTAATATTGTTGGAATTCCTTGTTGTATTTGTTCTTTAAAAGTCATTTTTTTTTAAGGTACTAAGTTGCTAAGATTCTAAGCTGCTAAGGTTTTGATCTAAGCAAGCAATAATCTGCGATTTATTAAATAGGCTATAAGCTCCATCGGAGCGACATGGCAATTAAAGAAATAAAATAATTATCTCATTTTCAAATTGCCCCATTCTCTAATTAAAAAATAACTAAGGATAACGGATATCCGACCTGTGATAGGATTTGTGGATGGTAATCCTAAATTTTCGAAACAGAATATCCATATAAATATTTTAGATTGTTGATTTTAGATTTTAGATTTGTCCTTCGACTTCGCTCAGGGCGACAACGTGTAAAATTAGTTAGTTTTAAAATTTAAGAAATTCTCTAATTCGCGTTTTTTCTTATTTGTCCAGTTCGTTTATCAAATCCGTACGGACAATGACGACAGCCACTTTTACAGCAATAACCACGTTTTAGATGGTATTTTTCAGTAAAGCATTTATAACCTTCAGGCGTATAGTAAAAATCTTCCCCTTCGATTAATTTATTTTCATTACTTTGCTCTTTCATAAATCTGCATTGAGTTCCGGTCCCGCTTTTTAAAGTCAAAAATAATTAATTGATTGTGGTTTTAATGAAATCGGACAATTTTCATCTACAAATTTATAAATTTTACAGCTAATGTTTCTGATTGTTGCTAAATATTTAATTCCAAAAGGGTATCGGGGAATGGCTGTGTTTCCGTTTGTCATTTTGAAATACGATACCGATAAAGAAAATGCTGTTTTTGTGCATCATGAAAAAATTCACCTGAGACAGCAATTAGAATTATTGGTAATTCCGTTTTATGTTTTTTATGTTTTAGAATATGCCATTCGGCTGATTCAATATAAAAACAAGGAGCTGGCCTATCGCAATATAAGTTTTGAGAGAGAAGCTTACGCCAATGAAACCCATTTAAATTATTTGAAAAACCGACCTTTCTTTGGCTTTTTAAATTACTTAACTTTAAAACACAAATAGATTTTGAATCAGGAAATTCATATCGCCTTCCCCAATGCTATTTCGTTGAGCATAAAACGGGAAGATTTGATTCATCCCTTTGTTTCCGGGAATAAGTTCCGAAAACTGAAATACAATTTGCTTCAGGCGAAAGCCGAAAATAAAGAGACTCTGCTGACTTTTGGTGGTGCTTTTTCCAATCATATTGCAGCCGTTGCTTATGCTGGAAAAGAGCAGGGTTTTAGAACGATTGGCGTGATTAGAGGCGAGGAGCTTTGGGATAAAACAGAGGAGAATCCAACGCTAAAATTTGCTCAGGAAAACGGAATGCAGTTTGAATTTGTGACGCGGGAGGAGTATCGGCTTAAAAATGAAAATGCCTTTATCGAAAAGCTAAAAGACAAGTTTGGCGACTTCTATTTAGTGCCTGAAGGCGGAACCAATGAATGGGCAGTAAAAGGCTGTGAAGAGATTTTGACCGAAGAAGATGCACGTTTTGATTTTGTTTGCTGTGCGGTAGGAACAGGCGGCACGATAGCGGGATTGATTAATAGTGCACTGCCACATCAGAAAATTTTAGGGTTTCCGGCGTTAAAAGGTGACTTTTTAACCGATGAAATTCGTATTTTTGCACAAAAAGATAACTGGAATTTAATTTCTGACTATCATTTTGGAGGTTATGGGAAGGTAAATTTAGAATTAATTGAATTTATCAATGCTTTTTTTGAAGAAAATAAAGTGCCTTTGGATCCAATTTATACGGGAAAGATGGTTTTTGGCGTTATAGATTTAATACATAAAAACTATTTTCCTGCACATTCAAGAATTTTATTGATCCATACCGGCGGATTGCAGGGAATTGAAGGGATGAATATTAAATTGAAGCAGAAAAAATTACCAATACTCAAAAGCAATGGTTAAAAAAATAATAGCACTTTTAATGCTGGTGACTTTAGTAGGTTGTTCTTCAAGTAAACCTACTATCGCGACGACCAAAAAAGCGGCGGCAATCCAGAGGCCTAAAGTGGCGACAACCAAAAAGCCAACGTACACCAAACCAATTGGCAAAAAATACCCTTCTACAAATAATACAACCGAGGTCATCCAGTCTACTTCAAAAACAGTTGTAACCAGCGATTTAATCAACAATTATATTTTACAATTCAAAGATATTGCCATAGGGAATATGCAGAAATACGGTATTCCTGCAAGTATTATTCTGGCGCAGGGAATTTTAGAATCCGGTGCCGGAAAAGGCGATTTGGCGCTGGAAGCCAATAATCATTTTGGAATTAAATGTCACAAAGACTGGCTGGGAGAGAGTGTGCGTCATGATGATGATTCGGCTCAGGAATGTTTCAGGAAATATACAGAAGCTGCAGAATCGTATAGAGATCATGCCTTGTTTTTGGTTGGCAAAAATAGATATGCCACTTTATTTACTTACGAAAAAGACGATTATAAATCCTGGGCAAAAGGGCTAAGAGCGGCTGGTTATGCCACAGATCCCAATTACCCGGATAAATTAATTAGTTATATCGAACGATACAATCTGCACCAGTACGATTGTCAGGTTACCGGAAAAAGCTACAAACCTTTTGAGAAATCAGCTCCGGTAAAAAGTTCTTCACCTTCTGGTTCTCCTTCTAATGCTAATTCGAACGATCCTAATTTATACGAAGTTCAAAAAGGAGATACCTTATATTCGATTTCAAAAAAATTCAACCTTTTGGTTGACGATTTAAAACAGAAAAATAATCTTTCAGACAACGCACTTTCTGTCGGGCAGAAGCTTAGAGTGAAGTAGTGTTTAGTCTCAGTCTCAGTTTTAAGTCTTAGTTTAAGTTCTTTAAAATCTAAAATCAGAATTCAAAAAATCTAAAATCATAATGATATATAAAAGAAGTAGTCAGCTTTTTGCTGAAGCAGAAAAAGTAATTCCTGGAGGGGTAAATTCACCGGTAAGAGCGTTTAAAGCAGTTGGTGGAACTCCAATTTTTGTAAAAAGTGCCAAAGGTGCTTATTTGTATGACGAGGACGGAAATAAATTAATCGATTATATCAATTCATGGGGGCCAATGGTTTTGGGTCATGCCTACCAACCGGTTGTGGATGCTGTAATTGAAAAAGCAAAATTGGGTACTTCATTTGGAATGCCAACGGAATTAGAAACGGAGATTGCTGCTTTGGCAGTTTCTATGGTTCCGAATATCGATAAAATAAGATTTGTAAATTCAGGTACCGAGGCTTGTATGAGTGCAATTCGTCTGGCTCGCGGATTTACAAAAAGAGATAAAATCATCAAATTTGCAGGCTGCTATCACGGACATTCAGATTCATTTTTGATTCAGGCCGGAAGCGGGGCAGTAACTTTTGGATCGCCAAACAGCCCGGGAGTTACAGAAGGTACTGCAAAAGATACTTTGTTAGCGAAGTACAATGATTTAGAGAATGTAAAAACTTTAATCGAAGCTAATAAAGGCGAAATCGCTGCCATTATCATCGAAGCTGTTGCAGGAAATATGGGTTGTATCCCTCCTCAAAAAGGTTTTCTGGAAGGTTTGAGAGAATTGTGTACGGCCAACGGAATTTTACTGATTTTTGATGAGGTTATGACAGGTTTCCGTCTGGCTCGCGGAGGAGTTCAGGAATTGTATAATATCAATGCCGATATTGTAACTTTCGGAAAAGTAATTGGTGGAGGTTTGCCTGTAGGAGCTTTTGCTGCCCGTGAAGAAATCATGAACTATCTGGCACCGCTTGGACCTGTTTATCAGGCTGGGACATTATCGGGTAATCCACTAGCCATGGCGGCAGGATTGGCGATGCTGCAATCGTTAGATAATGATCGTGCTATTTTCACCCGATTGGAAGAAAAAACGGCTTATTTGGAAGCCGGAATCGACAGGGTTTTAAAAGCGAATAATGTTGTTTTCACCATCAATAGAGTAGGATCGATGATCTCTGTTCATTTTGATGCAAATCCGGTTGTTGATTTTCAAACTGCCGCAAAAGGTGATAATGAAACGTTTAAGAAATTCTTCCATGGCTTATTGCAGGAAGGAGTTTATATCGCACCATCGGCTTATGAAACCTGGTTTATTACAGATGCCTTAACCTATGAAGATTTGGATTTTACCATTAATGCGATTGATAAAGTTTCAAAGACCTTTTAGATCTTAGCAGTTAAAAACATATATTTTTTTTCAATTGGAGGCTCAGTTTTTTTAGTAAAGCTGGGTCTTTTTTTTTAGTTTTCAGTCACGGTGTTCAGTCTCAGTGTTCAGTCGCAGTTTACATCTCACATCTCACATCTCACATCTCACACTATTCAGTCTCATTTTCACAATTTAAACTCTAAAAACTGCAAGTAGTTAATGAAAAGTTAATAAATAGGTTTTGGGGTGTATATTCAGGATAAAAATTATTTTTGTTTATTAAATAACCATTAAACCCGTAATAAATGAAGAAATTTTTCATTTCTACTACGATAGCTGCCTTTATGCTATTTCCTGTTTCTCAGTTTGCGCAATCAAACAAGAAAAAATCAAAAAAAGACGACCCCGCAGCTGCCGCACCGGAGAAAAAACCAGAATCTGCCATTAAAGACTACAGTAAGGTAATTACCAAAGACGCGGTCTCTGATGACGGACTTTTTAAAGTGCACAAAGTCGATAAAAAATACTATTTCGAGATTCCGAATAAATACCTGAACAAAGACATGCTTTTAGTAAGCAGATTGTCAAAACTGCCTTCTAATTTGGGTGGAGGTTATGTAAACGCCGGATCAGAAACCAATGAGCAATTAATAGTCTGGCAGCGTTTTCAGGATAAAATTCTGATCAAGTCAAAATCATACAATGCAGTTGCCAATGATAGTTTGCCGATTAGTATTTCGGTAAAATCAAATAATTATGAGCCTACCTTATTCGCTTTTGATATCGTAGCTTTTAGTAAAGATTCTGCAAACACGGTGGTTGATGTTACTAAATTTTACAGTACAGATGTTAAGGCGATCAGTGGAATTTCGTCAGAAATGCGCGAAACGTATAAAGTAAAAGGACTTGACGATTCAAGAAGTTTTATCAATACGATCAAAAGTTTTCCAATGAACATCGAAGTAATTCAGGATATGACTTATAATGCTTCTAAACCATCGATGCTGGAAGATACCGAATCGATTAGTATTCAAATGAACCAATCGATGATTTTGCTGCCTGAAGTACCTATGACACCAAGGCTGGCTGACCCAAGGGTAGGCTGGTTTACGGTAAGTCAGTACGATTATGGAAGCAATGAATTGAAATCGGATCTTAAAACCTACATTCGCCGTTGGAGACTGGAACCAAAAGATCCGGAAGCGTATGCAAGAGGAGAATTGGTTGAACCGGTAAAACCTATCGTTTATTATTTAGACCCTGCTACTCCTGAAAAACTTCGAAAATACATCAAACAAGGGATAGAAGAATGGCAAAAACCTTTTGAGACGGCAGGTTTTAAGAATGCTATTATTGCAAAAGATGCCCCAACAAAAGAGGAAGATCCTGATTTTAGCCCGGAAGATGTTCGCTATTCGGTGGTTCGTTACGTTGCAAGTACCACCCGAAATGCAGTTGGTCCGAGTGTTTCAGACCCAAGAAGCGGTGAAATTATCGAAAGCGATGTGATCTGGTACCACAACCATTTACGTTCGTACAGAAACAGGTATTTGTTGGAAACCGGAGCGGCAAATCCGTCAGCAAGAACTTTGCAGACGAGCGACGAGGAAATGGGAGAAATGATGCGTATGGTAATTGCTCACGAAGTGGGGCATGCTTTAGGCTTTCCGCACAATATGGGCGCAAGCTGTGCGTATGATGTAGAAAGTTACCGAAATGGTGATTTTACGCAGCAAAACGGAATTTCGGCGAGTATAATGGACTATGCAAGGTACAATTATATTGCACAGCCGGGAGATAAAAACATTCGCTTTATTCGTAAAATGGGAGCGTATGATCACTATGCCTTAAACTGGGGGTATAGAGTTATTCCGAATGCGAAATCTCCTCAGGACGAGTCCGCTACTTTAGACAAATGGATTTTGGATAAAGCAGGAAATCCTTTGTACAAATTTGGAAAACAAAGCAGTGCTTTTGATCCTTCTTCACAAACAGAAGATATCGGGAATAATTCAATGAAAGCAAGTACTTACGGACTTAAAAATCTGGAATATGTAGCCGCACATTTGAACGAATGGACGAGTAATGTGACGAATAACTACGACGATCTGGACGAATTGTACAAAGAAATGCTGGACGTTTGGAGTCGCTATGTAGGTCATGTGGTGACTAATGTTGGCGGAGTTTATGAAAATACGAAAAATCCAAATCAGACCGGAAATGTTTACGAGGTAGTACCGAAAGCCAAACAGATTGAAGCAATGAACTGGCTCCAGGCAAATGCTTTTGCTTCGCCAACATGGATGGTAAATGTTACGACTTTGAAGAATACTGATTTTGCAGGTTATGCGGAAAGATTCAGAAGCTTACAGGTAAGACAGTTGAATAGTTTGCTTAGTATTGGCCGTATTGGAAGATTAGTAGATAATGAAATTGTTGGAGGAGATACTTATAAAGCGCTGGATTTATTGAGAGATACACGAAAAGGAATCTGGAAAGAAGCAGCAGCACCCGGAAATGTGACCATCTACAGAAGAAACCTGCAACGCGGTTATATCGATCGAATGGGGGCATTAATGACCGAAGAAATTAAGCCGTCTGATCGATCAGTGGTATATTATAATGTAAACCAGTCTGATGTGAGAGCTTTGGTACGTGGTGAGTTGAATGCGCTAAGAACGACACTTTTGGCAGCAAAGGCGAGACCTGTAAATGCAGAAACCAAGTATCATTACGAGGATTGTATTAAGAGAATAGACTTAATACTTAATCCGAAATAAGATTTTATAACAAAGAAAAAGAGGCTTTTTAAGGCCTCTTTTTTTATGAACAATATTAGTTGTTTGCTTTTTTGTGTTCTCTCATTTTCTCTTTTGCTTTTTCTTTATTTTCGTCCTGAATGGAAGTCCATTTTTTATACTGATCGGCATTTAGAATCGATTTCATTTTGGCATCGTTAGCAGCTTGTTCATCCAGCATTTGTTTTCTAAAAGCAACTTTGTCTTCTGTTGTCAGGCTTGTACCGTTTTCTTTCTTGCTTTTGCGGTCTTCTTTATATTTTTCAGCTTTGGCACTTCTGTCCGCTAAAAGCTGTTTGATCTGCGCTTGCTGATTGGCATCTAAATTGAGTTCCGAAGTGAGTTTTTTTAACTTCTTTTCATTGCGTTGTTCTGGACTTAGTCTTTCTCTTGGTTCGCGTGCAGGTTTTTGATCTGCCTCTTGTGCAAAACTCGCTATTCCAACGAATAACAAAGCTGCGATAAGTAATTTCTTCATGATGTACGTTTTTTAATTGTTTATATAGTTTAGACTTTATCGGATTAAAGAGGTTTAATCCGATCGTCAGAATTATAGATTATTTAACAAATTTAAACAGAATAACAGTTTAGTTATTTGGATTTTAGAGGGGTATGGGGTGTCTTCGGTGGTTCATGCTTTTTATCATGTTTTTATAAGAAATGGTTTTTTAAATTTGTTTTAATATTAAAAATCAGGAACGGCCATCATCAGAATCAAAAAATGGAAGAATCATTTAGCAAAAAAAATAAAAACCGGGTTTTAAAAGCGGTAAACGGAGAAATGTCGTATCAAAAATTAACTGCCGCAGAATGGCATCAGTTTGTGCAAAACTGGAATTATGATGATGGAATCGAACCTTTTGAATGGATGATCCAACAAAAAACACTTGATAAAGGAACAGTTCTTTGTTTGTATTGGCTGCTGCAACCCGATTATTTTTGTCGGTTTACGAGTGAAGAGCAAGTCAAAGACGATTTGTATTTTGAACAGTATAAATTGTTGAAAGAAATCGAGGAAAGATATCTTACCGGCTTTTATCAGGACGAGAACTTTTCGTTTGATCCGAATCCCGAATTTTTGGATGAAAATTCTACTGTAGCATGCATTCCGGGTGAAATGTTGCTTAAAACTGGAGGAGTATCTTTCGAACGATTGGATATTGAATTTGCTTTTTTAAGGAAACCCAACGAAAAGGAGTTGAAAACAATTGCAACCAGGATAACGGATGCTGTAAAGATTATTCAACTTTCAAATCCGGACTTTGTTTATGACGATACGGATACGGCAGTAAACGCAATTGTTGAAAGTGTCGAATACTGGAAAATCAAAGAACTGGGGAAGATAAAAATCAATAATCTGTCGTATTTATGGATGGATTGCATGCATAAAAAACATCAGTGGGACTGGATTGTATGGGATTGGGAAACCGGAAATAATCTGGGAGTTGCAAATGCAACAAAAGAATTGACTTGTCTGGCAGATACCATTATAGCCCACACCATAGACGGATTTCAGCCTGCTTCGATCATTTCTGATTTGTACAAAGACCTGGAAGGCGTAAATGATTTTTATGATCTTAAGAGAGACCCTTACAGCGGAATCGGATTATTGTTTAGCACAGATCATTTGAAGTTTAGAGCATAACAAGTTAGGAGGATTTTTTGCTAAAAAAAAGAAACGAAGAGATCGTTTGTTTTTTCAAATCGTAACATTTTAAACGTATGGCATTAAGAAAAATTACAGTTGAAGAGAATGTTTATTGGTACAAAAGCGTTACTAAATATGCGCTTGATACAGAAGCGGCAACATTTGAAATAACGATATTCCTGGAAGATCATAAACAAACTCCATTGAAAATCAGCTTCGTTACCTGGGAAGATTTGTATGCCGGAAACCCTTTAAATACAGGAGTAGTGTTAACCAGAGTGTCTGATAAAGAAACTGAAAATATCAATTTAAACCGGCCAAAATATATCAGAGAATGCATTTTATACGGCTTGAAAATGGGATGGAATGGCGGTAATAAAGTAGCAGTTATAGATGGTTTAGAGATTCTTAGATGTTTAGGTTATGATGTTTCGGGTCTCTGTCCAAAAGAGGGATTGGTTGTTGCACATGGAAAAGAATATTTAAAGTAAGCTGATTTTTCAGGATCAGAAGTTACTTCAGAAGAATTGTTTAATTTAGTAGAACAGGAAGATAAGAACCTCAAAAATAGTAATCAAGATGAGTTTAAAGGATACAGTAAATACAAACAAAATAGCTTTTTTTTCAACGCAGCCTTACGATAAAACGTTCTTCAATAAATACAATGATGCTTTTGGGTTTGAATTGGATTTCTTTGAAACACAATTAAATCCCCAAACCGTGATTTTGATCGAAAATGCTTCGATTGTTTGTGTTTTTGTAAATGATATCGTCAATGAAGCAGTGTTGAAACAATTGGCTGAAAAAGGAGTGAAGATTATTGCTTTGCGTTGCGCGGGTTTTAATAATGTTGATTTGGATGCTGCTAAAAAGTACAATATCAAAGTATGTCGGGTTCCTGCATACTCGCCTCAGGCCGTTGCAGAGCACGCGATGGCAATGATTCTAACGCTGAACCGAAAAACACATAAAGCTTACAATAGAGTTCGGGAGCAAAAATTTTCACTAAACGGATTATTAGGTTTTGATTTGTTTGGGAAAACCATCGGAATCATCGGAACGGGAAATATAGGGAAAGCTTTCGCTAAGATTGCAAAAGGTTTTGGCTGTAAAGTTCTGGCGTATGACATCGTAACAAATGCCGAAATGGAGAAAGATGGCGTACAGTTTGTTTCGTTGGACGAGATTTTCAAGTCCAGCGATATTATCTCGTTGCATTGCCCTTTAAACGATCAAACGAAGCATGTTATCAATAAAAAGTCTATTGCTTTAATGAAAGACAGCGTAATGCTTATCAATACAAGCCGTGGCGGATTGATTGAAACAGCCGCTGTTATTGAAGGTTTGAAAGAAGGCAAAATAGGATATTTGGGAATTGATGTTTACGAACAGGAAGAAAAGCTATTCTTCAGAGATCTTTCCGCCGATATTATACAGGATGATGCCATTCAGCGTTTAATGAGTTTTCCAAATGTTTTGGTGACTGCGCATCAGGCGTTTTTTACCAATGAAGCCTTAACACAGATTGCTTTGGTTACCTTTAACAATATTAAGTCTTTATTGACGGATAATGCTATTGAAAATAAAACCGCTTTGTTGGTTTAAATTGACAAACGCTACAGGTTTTCAAAACCTGTCGGGTTTAGAAACGGAATCGTAAAAATAAAAAAAAGAGAAAACATGAAAAGAAAAATTTTAATGGCATTTCTAGTTTTAGGAATGATTTCTTGCCAGAATAAAGAAAAAACAGGAGAAGAGAATGTTGTGGAAGCCATTGCAACTGACACCATAACAAAAACAGCAACAGGAACAGCAGACGTAAGCGATGCTCCGCACAAAGACGATAAAGCAGTCGAGACCATCAGAAAACAGCTTTTAGTATTGTTGAAGAAAGATCTGCCAGCCATGACAGCCGACGACAGATTCTTTTATTATAGTGCTTTTGATTTAAATAATGATAAAAAGGAAGAGTACTTTGTCGGTTTTTCCAATCCTTATTTTTGTGGAAGCGGAGGCTGCTCAGGATACATTTTGAATAATGACGGAAGTTTGATCAATTCTTTCACCGTAACCGATTTCCCGATTTATGTAACCACTTCAGTAACTGAAAAATTTTATGATTTAATAGCGGTAAGCGGAGGAAAATTTCATCTTCTAAAACTGAAAAATGGAAAATATCCTTCAAACCCATCTGTTCAGGAAGTTGTTAAAGAGGAAGCTACAAGAGAAAGTACGACGGTTTTGGATATCGATGGGAAGAAGTTGGAGAAGTACTCGTTTTAATCAAATTGTATTAAATAATAAACCCGACAGGTTTTTAAAACCTGTCGGGTTTACTTTTTATTTTTTTAAAATTTTAGTTAACGTTTTGGGATTTTGACGATTGTCCCAAAAGGCTATTACAATCAGTTCTGTGGGAGTTAATTTATAGAAAATATTATAATGTCCTAATGTCGATGTCCGTATGCGAGGAAAATTTGTTTTAACGTAGATTTCAGGATTGAGAATTAAAAACTGAACTCTTTGTGCAATTTCGGCAATTAACTTTTTAGAATAAACAGATGATTTATTTCTTTTAGTCCAGTAAATCAATATTTTTCTTCTTTGTAAAACAGCAGTTTTAGTCCAGATTACTTTGACAGCCATTCTAAATCTTCCTTGTCTAAATCCTCCTGAGAAATAACTCTTCCATATTTTATGTCTTCCTCGCTTTCATTAAGAACATCTATTTCATATTGCTCTAATTGATAGGTTTTAGAAGTATCTGTGTTTTTTAAAAGACCTCTGATTTTTTCAAGTAAAGTAATATCCTCAATGTTTTTGAGTCTGTCAAATATTTCTAATTTTAGTTCTAGTGTTCCCATCGTCATAAGTTTTGAATATCAAAGTTATACAAAATATACTAAAAATAAACCCGACAGGTTTTTAAAACCTGTCGGGTTTGAATTATTATAAATCAGTTTTGGAATTTGGATTTTCCAAAATTTGAATTTTTTTAAAAAAACTATCCTACCAATTCCACAAATTTAAATTCGCCTTCAACAGCTACTTTAGTCAAACCGTGTTTAGATAAGTTTTTCATAGACGCATCCCATTTTTTACCGCTTAAATTCGCAGTAATTTTTAGTTGCTGAAGATCCATTTTATTTTCATTTCCTTTCAATAAGTCTACGATAAATTTCTCTTCGTCTGATAATTCGACAGTCTGTTTTTTCTCCGGGCGCATTTGCGGGAACAATAAAACTTCCTGAATCGATGCGTTATTGGTTAAGTACATAATCAAACGGTCCATTCCAATTCCCATTCCAGATGTTGGCGGCATACCATATTCTAAGGCTCTTAAGAAATCCTCGTCGATAATGCCATTTGCTTCATCATCACCTTTTGCAGCCAGACGCATTTGATCTTCAAAACGCTCTCTTTGATCAATTGGGTCGTTTAATTCAGAATAAGCATTCGCAATTTCTTTACCACAAACCATTAATTCAAAACGTTCTGTTAAGTCTGGATTATCGCGGTGTTCTTTACATAACGGAGACATTTCTTTCGGGTAATCTGTAATGAAAGTAGGCTGAATGTAATTTCCTTCACATTTTGCACCAAAGATTTCATCAATTAGTTTTCCTTTCCCCATTGTTTTATCCACTTCGATTCCCATTCCTTTTGCAGCTTCAAACAGCTCTTCTTCTGTTTTTCCTGAGATATCAAAACCAGTAAAATGTTTGATCGAATCTGTCATCGTAACACGAGCGTAAGGCGCTTTAAAGTTAATTTGGTGCTCGCCAAAAGTAACTTCACTAGTTCCGTTTACAGCAATAGCACAATGCTCCAGCAGGCCTTCTGCAAATTCCATCATCCAGTTGTAGTCTTTGTAGGCTACATATATTTCCATTGCTGTAAACTCAGGGTTATGCGTTCTGTCCATTCCTTCATTACGGAAGTTTCTGGAAAACTCATAAACACCTTCAAATCCACCAACAATTAATCTTTTTAAATACAATTCGTTTGCAATACGCATGTAAAGCGGAATGTCAAGCGAATTATGATGCGTGATAAAAGGTCTTGCCGAAGCACCACCCGGAATCGATTGCAAAACCGGAGTGTCAACCTCAAGATATCCTGCATCGTTAAAATAACCACGCATAGCGGTAAATAACTTGGTACGTTTGATGAAAGTCTCTTTAACATGCTGATTCACCGTTAGATCTACATAACGCATTCTGTAACGCAATTCAGCATCATTAAAAGCATCGTGTACATTTCCGTCCTCGTCAACTTTTGGTAAAGGCAACGGACGTAATGTTTTACTCAAAAAAGTAAAACCGCTTACACGAATACATTTTGCTCCAACCTGAGTCGTAAACAATTCACCTTCGATACCAATAAAGTCACCTAAATCGGTTAATTTTTTAAAAACCTGATTGTATAACGTTTTATCGTCACCTTCACACAAAACATCGCGATTCACATACAATTGAATACGTCCTTCGCTATCCTGCAATTCAGCAAAACAAGCTTTCCCCTGATCACGAACACTCATCAAACGTCCTGCAACGATCACCTTCTTACCCTCTTCAAATGACTCCTTTATTTGCTTTGAAGTATGATTTACAGGAAAAAGATTAGCCGGATAAGGATTGATTCCTAAGTTGCGTAAGTTTTGAAGTTTTTCTCTTCGGATGATTTCTTGTTCTGATAGTGCCATTTTGTGCTCTTTTTTAAGTGTGCAAAGATAAAGAAAAGAATGTAGATTTCAGAATGCTGATTTTAGATTTTTTGAAGCAGTAATTTTCGGGTTTTCAAGGGAGTTTTGTCTCCTTATCTGCTTGTATTTTTTTCTATGGCTCTTAGGTTCTAAGAATCTAAGAATCCAACAATCTGAGAATCCGCCAAACTTCGTATCTTTGAGAAAAAATTAACCACGATGAGATTATACAAACTACTTAGCTTTTCTTTTTTAGTAGCAACACTGACAAGTTGCACCTTTACCGAGAGCATTTATGTGAATGATAACGGAACCGGAAAGTTCTCTTTAAACATGGACGGTTCTTCTTTAATGGCAATGGCAGGGAATCAGATAGGCGATCAATTGGGAGCTGATGCCAAAAAAAATGTAGATTCTACTTTTACCTTCAAACAATTATTGGCGGATAAAAGCGAAAGCATTTCAAAATTATCTCCTGAAGCTCAAAGTGAGATTAAAAAACTGGAAGACCTTGTGGTTAATATTAAAACGAACGAGGAGAAAAAAGAATTTCTGATGGACTTTTCAGAAAATTTTAAAAATGTAAACGAATTACACGACATATTACAATCCATCAACACCCTTCAAAAACTGACAGGAGGAGCAGATGCTTCAACACCTTTTTCAGGAGGTTTCGGAGATAACAGCAGTAAAGTAAACTACAATTATGACGGAAAGAAATTTAGCCGTAAAGCTATAGTCGACAAACAAAAACTGGCCGCAAAAGTACAGGATTCAACCGCCGAAATGTCAAAAATGGTTTTTTCATCCTCTACTTATGTGATAAAATACCATTTCCCAAAACGCATTAAAAAAGTCTCAAATCCGACGGCTTTGTTTAGTGAAGACCGAAAAACAATTACAATTCAATACCCTTTCACGGATTATATGGAGAATCCTGACAAGCTTAACTTTGATGTTGAGTTTGAAAAATAATTACAATGAATAAAAAAATTCAACTTCAGGATTTAGGAAGTAAAGACTATAAATCGACCTGGGAATATCAGGAAGAACTTTTTAAAGACATAGTCGACCTAAAAATCAGAAACCGAAGAGAAGAGCTTGATTTAGAAACACCCAACTACTTGTTGTTTGTAGAACATCCGCATGTTTATACACTGGGAAAAAGCGGTGATTTCGAGAACTTACTCTTAAATGAAAAACAATTGGAGGCCAAAGGCGCCACCTTTTATAAAATCAATCGTGGTGGCGATATTACCTATCACGGACCAGGACAGATTGTGGGGTATCCCATTCTGGATCTGGAAAATTTCTTTACCGATATTCATAAGTATTTGCGTTTTCTTGAAGAATCGATTATCCTCACTTTAGAAGAATATGGTTTAAAGTGCGGACGAAGTGATGGAGAAACCGGAGTCTGGTTAGATGTCGGAACTCCCTTTGCCAGAAAAATTTGTGCGCTTGGCGTTCGCGCTTCACGCTGGGTAACCATGCACGGATTTGCTTTAAATGTCAATGTCGATTTGGGGTACTTTGATAACATTATTCCGTGTGGAATTCGCGGTAAAGGTGTGACTTCATTGCAGGTAGAACTTGGTGTTGAAAAAGTAGACGAAGCAGAAGTAAAAGCAAAAATCATAAAACATTTAACCCGTTTGTTTGAAGCAGAGTTTGTTTAAACAGGCTTTCGAAATATAAAAAAGTATGGCAGATGCTGAAGAAAATAACAATTATAAAATTGCTGTTCCTTCAGCATTTGATACCGTTTTCTCGCATTTTTACTTTGCAGAGAATAAAACCGATATTCCGGTAACCAAAACATTATTACCCAGTTTTCAGACGATCTTAGTCTTTGTTTTTGGAAAAGGAGCATCTTTAAAATCACAGCAAAATACGATTCTGGAAGCAGAACGATGTATTGTTTTAGGCCCAATAAAACAGGCTTTTGATTACACCTTAAATCCTGATTCGGAGATTCTGGTAGCCAACTTCAAAGAAGATGCTTTCTATCGGTTCTTTGGAAATGCGCTTTTAACCCATTCTTTGCCGGTTCACCCGGATACTTTGATGGCCGAAAATTGCTTTACCGCTTTATGGGAGGAACTAAAAGAATTCTCGGATCCAAAAGAGCGGGTAGATCATATTTTAGAGTTTTGCAGGCCTTATTTGCGGGAACAGCACTCCATTACCTCTCTTTTAAGCGATTTTAGAGCAAAAAACATCAATCCGATAAAAGCGATTGCCTCTAAAACAAATCAATCAGAACGAAACATTCAACTCAATCAAAAGAAGTTTTTTGGTTATACCATCAAAGAAATTAGCCGTTACGAACGTTTTTTAAAAGCAGTAGAAGCAATTCAAAAAGATATTTTAAAAAGCTCTAAAACAGATTGGCTTGCCATTGTTGAGCAATGCGGTTATTATGATCAGAGTCAGTTGATACATGATTTTAAACATTATATGAACATCTCTCCAACCAAATTCCTGAAATTTCAAAACGATATCTGTAACTCAAAGACAGAATAGCCCCTTTTCGTTTTCTTACAATTGTGATCGGATCAGCAGTTTTACATTTGTCATGTTCAATCTTAAAAAACATAAAACATGAAAAATTTAATTGTTTACGCACATCCCAATTCAGCTAGTTTAAACCATTACTTCAAACAAATTGTTGTAGAAAATCTTGAGAAATCAGGGCAAGAAGTTATCGTACGCGATTTAAACGCCATCCATTTTAATCCGGTTTTATCCCTGGAGGATATGAGTGGGCAAAGAATGGGAGAAATCGCCGACGAGGTAAAAACAGAACAGGATTTTATCAGCTGGGCCGATCGTATTGTTTTTATTTACCCAATTTGGTGGACCGGAATGCCGGCGATCATGAAAGGGTATATCGATCGGGTTTTTAGTTATGGATTTGCCTATCGCTACGATCAGGGGATTCAAAAAGGGCTGTTGACCGGGAAACAAACTGTCATAATCAATTCGCACGGGAAATCAAATGCAGAATACGAGTCCATCGGAATGGATAAAGCTTTGGCCTTAACCTCAGACTTCGGAATTTTTAAATACTGCGGATTGGAAGTTCAAAAACATTTTTACTTTGATAAGGCCGACAGAGCTTCTGACGAAAATATTTCAGAATGGACCAGCCAGCTTAAAGAAATGTTTCAGGAAAAGGTGGTATGTAGCTAATTTGTTATATTTCTGCTTTAGAGCTGTTTAAGGCAATTTTTTTGAATAGTTTTAGTTATCTATTAAACCATTTCTTTCTAAAAACCCCCGATATCATGCAAAATGTAATTACAGACCTGTCCCGATTTATGGAATTTAATGAAACGGAAAGTATGGCCTTTAAAAACATACTTAAACTAAAGAAAATCAAAAAAAACGAACATCTTTTAGTGGAAGGCGACGTTTGTAATTTTGGAGTATTTATTGCCGAGGGCTGCATTCGGTATTATTACTCGCTTGATGGGGTTGAATCTACCGGAAACTTCTTTTTTGAAAATGACTGGTACTCTGATTTTGAGAGTTTTTTATACAACAAACCTTCATTGCTGAATATCGAAGCGCTGGAAGACTGCGTGCTGTATTTGGCCTACAAACATGATTTTGAAAAACTGGTTTCCGAATATCCGGTGTTTAACTCTTTCCTACGCATTATGATGGAAAGAACCATCAAAGGATTAACGGGCAGAAATATGGCAATGTCTTTATTGTCGCACGAAGAACGTTATTTGCGGTTTGTAAAATACTGCCCAAAAGTAGTCGAAAGAGTTTCGCTAAAACACATCGCCAGTTATCTGGGAATTCAACCGGAAAGTTTAAGTCGGATCAGAACCAGAATTACATTGAACAGTAAATCTTAACCCAAGTCAATTTTTAAGAAAATTCAGCTCTTTACTTTTGCTTTTATAACTGTAAAGCAAAATAAAAATGAAAAGAATATTCTTGATTATTATAAGCCTTTTAGGGGTGTTGAGCTATGCTCAGACGGGAACTGTAAAAGGAAAAATTATCGATAAGCAATCCGAAAAACCACTTATTGGAGTTGTTGTTTTCCTGATAGGCGACGAGAAGAAAAATGCCACTTCAGATGCGGATGGTAATTTTAAACTGGCGAATGTCCCTTTGGGGCGACAGAGTCTGAGTTTTAGCTTTCAAGGTTATGAAAACACTTCTGTTTCGGATCTTGATATCACCACAGGAAAAGATAATTTGTTAACGGTTTCGATGATCGAAAAATTCAATACCCTTGATGAAATTATAGTGTCATCAGGCTCTAATAAAGCCAAACCGATTAACAAAATGGCCTTAGTATCGACCAAGCAGTTTACTACAGAAGAAGTCAATCGTTATGCCGGAGGAAGGAGCGATGTGGCACGTTTGGTTTCTAATTTTGCCGGAGTTTCTACCGGAGATGACAGCCGAAATGATATTGTGGTTCGTGGGAATTCGCCATCGGGAATGTTGTGGAGAATTGAAGGAATGCCGGTTCCAAGTCCAAATCACTTCTCAACATTGGGAACTACCGGAGGACCCATTTCGGCACTGAATCCAAATCTTTTGGCCAATTCTGATTTTTTAACATCAGCCTTTCCGGCGGAGTATGGAAATGCAATTGGAGGTGTTTTTGATCTGAGCTTCCGCAAAGGAAATCCCGATGATTACGAATACATGCTGAGTGCCGGTGCTTATCCAGGAGTCGAATTTATGGCAGAAGGGCCGCTTGGAAAAAAAGGAGGTTCGTTTGTAGCGTCTGCAAGATATGGCTTTGTCGGGGTTCTGGGAATAGCGGGTACAGATGCACAGCCCAATTATAGAGACATCAGTTTTAATGTTGATTTGGGAAAAAGTAAAGCGGGAAATTTTTCCCTTTTTGGAATCTACGGAACGTCGGATATTGATTTTCTGGGAGATAAAATAGACAAGGAAGATCCTTTTGCAGCCCAGGATGAAGATGCCTACGTAAAATCGGGATTTGCTTCGTTTGGATTGAAACACAATCTGGACATTGGAACAAAATCGTATTTGAAAACCATTGTCGGTTTTTCAAATTCAAATAACTCCTACGAGAATTTCCGTTATTATGACTTCAATACAGCGGCAGAAAATCGTTTGCCTTTTACAGCTATCAATAACAATGAAAATAGGGTTACGTTCTCGACTTTATTCAATTCTAAAATTAATAAAAAAACAACTTTTAGAGCGGGTTTGTTATTCGAGAATTATACCCTCGATGCTAAAATGTCCTCGCGTGACCGACAGCAGGACAATGATGGCGACGGTTATCCCGACTTTGTACAGCTGATAAACAACAACGGGAATTATAATGTTATTCAGCCCTTTGCTCAGGGACAATTTCGTTTGACCGAAAAACTAACTTTTAATGCAGGGATACACGGGCAGTACTTTTCTATAAATAAAGAATTTGCTTTTGAACCCAGAGCCGCTCTGGCTTATGCCGTAAATCAGAGAAACACCATTAGTTTTGGTTATGGTTTGCACCATCAAAGCGTTGCCGTTCCAATACTATTTCTGAATGAATTCGTAAACGGTAGTCAGGTTCAGACCAACAAGAATCTGGATTTGGTTCAAAGTCAGCATTATGTTTTGGGCTATGATGTGCGACTGGCCAGAAAATGGAGGGGAAAAGTAGAGCTTTATTATCAGGATATCAGCAAGGCAGGAGTGCAGTCTTTTCCAAGCAGTTATTCGACCTTAACGGAAGGAGCCGATTTTGGTTATTCTATTGATAAAACTTCTTTGGTCAGTAAAGGAAGTGGATACAATCAGGGGATTGAATTTACCGTCGAGAAATTCTTTAGTGAGGGCTATTATGCTTTGTTTACCACTTCGCTTTTTGAAAGTAAATATAAAGGAAGCGATGGTATAGAGCGAAACTCCCCTTTTAATAACGGATATATTGTTAACCTGTTGGGGGGAAAAGAATTTAGAATAGGGAAGGCAAAGAAAAATGTTTTTTCGATTGATACCAAATTCACAACTGCCGGAGGACGTTATTACACACCCGTCGATCTGGTTGCTTCCAATAATGCGGGCTATGAAATTAGAGATGATGCAAATGCCTTTAGCAAACAGTACAATCCTTATTTAAGACTGGATGTTAAATTCGGAATTAAATTCAACAGCAAAACCAAGAAAAGATTTCATCAGTTTTACATCGACCTTCAAAACGTGACCAACCATACCAATATTTTTACGAAGGAATACAACCGATTAACCAATAGTGTGAACCAAAAAGATCAAATTGGTTTTTCACCTGATTTTGGATATAAATTTCAATTTTAGTTTTTTACATAGAAGAAAACAACAAATGAAAACAATACAGGAATCTTCCGTTTTCATTTGTTGTTTTTAAACCATCTGCCTCTGATCTAAATCAGTTGGATGATTTTTTATTAGATATCGCAAATTAAAACTTTGAGGGGTATTACAATTTTACAATTTCTACCCTGCGATTTTTTGCTTTGTTTTCTTCACTGGTATTGTCGGCAATAGGTTTGTCAGAACCCCAGCCTTTTGTTTGCAATCTTGCTGCATTTATCCCCTTAGCGATTAAAGCCGTTTTTACCGCATTTGCTCTTTCTTCCGAAAGCTTTTTGTTTTGTGCTGCAACCCCGGTATTATCGGTGTGACCTTCAATAGCAATTTTAAGACTGGCATTCGCAGTTAGCAATTTCTGAATTTCATCAACTATAGGCGAAGATTCAGTTTTTATAGTAGCTTTATTGGTGTCGAAATTAATGTACAGCGCGATGTGACCTTTAGAATCAAGCTCTTTCTTCATTTCATCTGCTTTGGTAAGCGAGGCCGTCATTTTAAAAGGTTTTGTTTCCAGAATCATCCATCCGGCCGATACAGCATCGTCACCAGGAGTAAGCTGTACCCAAATGTTTCTGTCGGCACGTCGAATAAGGTAGGTGGTGGTAATTGCATTGGCTATAAAACCATAGCCGTTCATGTATTTAACGCGGTTGTTATCCGGAATCGTATGAGAGGAATCAGCGGGAACTTTCATTTCAGATACTTTTACCCCATCAACACTTTTAATTAACTCGTCTAAATTTTTTGCTACTTCAAGATCACTGTATGATTTTCCTTCTTTTGCAGTAATTCTGGCGTAGAACATTTTTCCTTCCGGTTTTTCAAAATGGTCTTTTACCCAAAAATAAGCAACGTCGTAATCTGCTGTATTATTCTTTGGAGTGCCTTCGTAATTTTCAGGCAGGTTAAAGTAAGGGAAAGCACCAAGAGGTTTGTCTGAAACCGGGATAGCATTACTGTCGAATTTATTTGTTGCTGCTGTCGAAGGGGTTTGAGTAGTTGGGGTCGATACAAGCGAATCAGTGCTATCTGTCACATCATTCTGCTTTTTGTTAGAATTGCACGCCAGGGTGAGACACGCAATTAGAGATAATGTTAAAAATTTGATTTTCATGTGGTTAGTTTTGTGTTGAAAATCAAAGATAACAAAGCGAAGAGATTTTAACAAAAAAAAATGACCCAATTTAATCCGTTTTTTTGAGTTATTATTTTGAAAAAGTGATCGTTAGTATTGGTTCTGTCTTCGTGTTTTGGCGTGTTGAGCAGCAATTTGTTGGTGTCTGGCTAAAATTAGGATGTCGTTCCTTTAAAACAATTCCAATTGAGTAGGCAGTAATCTGAAAGACATTCGGTGGTATTTTGTAGTGCCATACTTTTTAATAGCCTCGCGGTGCTCTTTTGTTGGATAACCTTTATTTTTTTTCCAGTTGTACATTGGAAATTCTTCATGAATCAGATCCATGTATTCATCACGATAGGTTTTTGCAAGAACAGAAGCCGCAGCAATACTTAAAAATTTCGCATCTCCTTTTATGATACTTTGATTAGGAATCGATTTTAGCAATTCGATTTCAGCTGTGGTAAATTGTTTCCCAACAGTATTCTTAAGCCCCAGTTTTGCATTCAGCGAACGGTTTCCATCAACAATAATAAATTCAGGTGTAGGATTTAACTTCAAAACACATTCCTGCATTCCTTTCATCGAAGCATTTAGGATGTTTATTTCGTCGATTTCGTCAGGAAGTAAATGGGTAACGGCAAAACAAATGGCTTGTTCTTCTATAACAGGTTTTAACAGGGATCTTGTTTTTTCAGACAATTGTTTACTGTCGTTTAGAATTTGGTTTTCAAAATCAGCTGGTAAAATTACGGCTGCTGCAGTTACAGGACCTGCCAAACATCCCCGACCTGCTTCGTCAGTTCCGGTTTCTAAAAGGTATTTTGAAAAATTTTTTTGAAGCATTTTGTGTTTTTTTATAGTAAGATCAAAAATATTACAATTTTTTGTGAATAGCATTTAAAATCTTTTTTTAAAAATAGGCTGAATTTATGGAAAAGATAAAAAAAAAGGCAATAAAAACGATGTTCGCAAAAGCAGATACCGTTTTTTAACAGCTTTGTTTATTTGCGGGCTTAATTGTTAAAAGCCTGTTAAGTGTTAAATTTACATAAATCTATATTTTTAATAAAAATTAAGGAATATTGCTATTAAAAAGAATAAAATCTAAATAAATTGTGATGGATATTGAGAGATGTTTAGGAATTTAGATTAAAATTAAGTTAAAAACTTTTGGAGTTTTAAGAAATAATTAAGATGTTTGCGCCATACTAATTCAAAATAAATTAAAATGAAATTAAAATTTAAATGGATTTTTACGCTGGTTGTGGCGTTATCTATGCAGTTTTCTTTTGCTCAGGAGAGAACTGTGACTGGAAAGGTCTCTGATAAAACAGGGGTTATTCCGGGAGTAAATGTTCTTGTGAAAGGATCAAAAGTAAGTACTCAAACTGATTTTGACGGTAGTTATTCTATCAAAGCAAAGACAGGTGATGTGTTAGTTTTTTCATATGTAGGTATGAATAATAAACAAGCAACTGTTGGTTCTTCAAATTCAGTAAATGTTGTATTAGAGTCAGAGGCTCAATTAATGAATGAGGTTGTAGTTGTAGGTTACGGTGTTCAAAAGAGAAAGGAAGTAACTGGTTCGATCTCAAAAATTGCAGGAAGCGACATTTCTAATCTTGTAACTCCAAGTTTCGAGGGTGTATTAGCCGGTAGAGCAGCAGGGGTTCAGGTTGTAACCAATAGTGGAATTATTGGAGTAGCTCCAAAAATTAGAATTAGAGGTATTGCTTCTATTTCAAGTGGAACTGATCCATTAATCGTTGTAGATGGTATGCCTATTCTTTCAGGAGATATCGGAGGTTCAGCTAATACAAATGGATTAGCAGACATTAACCCGGATGATATCGAGTCATTTGATATCTTAAAAGATGGTGCTGCAACTGCAATTTACGGTTCGAGAGCAGCAAATGGAGTAATTTTAATTACTACAAAAAGCGGTAAAAAAGGAAGTTTAAAAGTAACGTATTCAACTAATTTTGGTGTGGCTAGTGCTGCAAAAAAATACGATTTATTACAAACTCCTGATTTCTTAGTTATTGCTAACGAGAAAAGAACAAACAGAGGACAAGCTCCTTGGGCTGTTGGAAGTACGTATAATACAGACT
This sequence comes from Flavobacterium sp. T12S277, assembly GCF_048514875.1. Lineage (NCBI taxonomy): Bacteria > Pseudomonadati > Bacteroidota > Flavobacteriia > Flavobacteriales > Flavobacteriaceae > Flavobacterium > Flavobacterium sp. T12S277. The sequence continues at coordinate 217,765 of NZ_JBLYEG010000006.1, forward strand.
GGCAAGGTGCAGTTTTGAGAAATGCTCCTCAAATGACACATAACCTTTCTTTTAGCGGAGGTTCTGATAAAACGAAATATTATTTATCTCTTGGATATACTGATCAGGATGGTATCAATTTAGCGAATAGCATGAAAAGATATTCTGTTAGAGCGAATATTGATCAGGATATTAATAAATGGTTGAGTATTGGTACAAATTTAAGTGTTACCAGAACAGAATACAATGGTTTAAATACTAGTTCTAATGGACTTTCAGGGAACATTTTCAACACGATCAGACAGTTACCTAACGTTCCAATTTACGATGCTGCTAACCCAACTGGATATAACTTAACTTTACCATTGGGAACTAATACAGTTGGAAAATGGGATAATACAGATCCTGTAGGAGATAACATTACGAATATTGTTTATGCTTTAGATCACAACAAATACTATTCTAAAGTAAACAGAACTTTATTGAATGTTTTTGCAAATGCTAAAATTACTTCTGATTTAAGCTACAGACTTCAGGTAAGTGCTGATAACTCTATCACTGGTGGATTCCAATATTGGAACCCGGTTCATGGTGATGGTCGTTCAAGAAACGGTTATTTAATCAATGATAACACAGAGTATGCAAGATGGAACTGGCAAAATATCTTAAACTATAAAAAGACTTTTGCAGAAAATCATAATATTGGTGTAACTGCAGTAGCGGAATACCAAAAACAAAAATACCAATATTTCTTTGGTCAGGGAAGTGATATCATCAGTGATTTCTACGATAAAAACCTTGTTACCAACTCTTATATTACTAAAGATTCAGGTGGATCTATCACTGAGAATGGTATCATGTCTTACTTAGGTCGTTTCACTTACAACTATAAAGAGAAATACTTCCTACAAGGATCGATCAGAAGAGACGGTATCTCTAAATTAGGAAAAGATAAAAGATGGACTAATTTCCCTGGAGTTTCTGCAGGTTGGACAGTTTCGAAAGAAGATTTCATGCAGCCTATCAGCAATACACTTTCTGATTTCAAACTTAGAGCTTCTTACTCAAAAGTTGGAAATACTGAAATTGGAAACTACCCATACATGGATTTAACAGCTCCGTCTCCTTACGGACCTACAAATGGTATTGGTTATTCTCAATTTGGAAACCCAGTACTTCAATGGGAATCTAGTGAAAAAATCGATTTTGGTGCTGATGTTGGATTGTTCAACAACAGATTAACTATCGGATTTGATTACTACAGAAATAATATCGACAAGTTAATTTTGGCTGTACCGGTTTCACCTTCTTTAGGTATTCCGTTTAATACAACTAACAAAAACATTGGTAAATTGTACAACGAAGGGTATGAGTTTGCTGTAAGCTTTAAAGCAATCAATAATGAAAACTTTAAATGGGATGTATCTTCTAACTTAACATTGTCTAAAAACGTTGTAACTGAATTAGTAGACGGTCAGGATATTATTGGAGGTACTTCTTCTGATACTAATATTGCACCTAACTTGATCCTTAGACAAGGTGAGTCTATGAACTCATTATACGGATTTAAATATTGGGGAGTTAACAAAGCAAATGGTAACCCGGTTTACTATAAAGCGGATGGAAGTTTAGTACAAGGAAATCTTGCATCTTCAACTTATTTTGCATTCGATCCAAGCAATCCTGCTAATATGACAACTCCGGCGACTTTAAGTGCTGCGACTGATAAAGTTATTTTAGGAAATACACTTCCAACTTATTACGGATCTGTAAGTTCTACAATGAAATATAAAAATATTGATTTTGGTTTCATGTTCAGATTTAGTGGAGGAAATAAAATTTTCAACTCTACAAGAAGAGAGTTAATGAACCAAAACTTTAACAATAACGGAACAGAGATTTTAGGAAGATGGCAAAGTGTTGACAATCCTGGAGACGGATGGACTCCAAGATTATGGGCTAGTTCTAATACATTTACTAACCTTTCTGGAAATGCAAGTTCACGTTTTGTTGAAAAAGGAGACTTTATTTCACTTGACAATATTAGTTTAGGTTACACTTTACCAAAATTATTGTTAGATAAATTAAAAGTGGATAACTTTAGAATCTATGTTCAGGCACAAAATATTTGGTTGATCTCTGATTATAAAGGTATTAACCCAGAGATGGAAACGTCTGGAGTAGATATTAACGGTACTCCTCGTTCTAAAGTGATATCAGTGGGTCTTAATGTAAGTTTATAAAATGAAAAATATGAAAAATATAATAAAATCAATTTTACTATCTGTAGTTGTCTTAGGGCTGAACTCATGCTCAGAAGACAAGATATTAGATCTTGTTCCTGTAAATAACGTTCCTACAGATGTTGCCTTTTCAACGCCTGCTTATATCGAAACATATATGAATGGTGTTTATAACGCAGCTGCTATTGGTACTTATAACAGTGGAACTTCAAACGGAGGTAGAGGTTATGTTTGGGGAGCTGCTTTTGTTGAACAAGGAGAATGTATGGGAGAAGATGCTGTAAATAACGCAACTTTTTATCAGCTTACTTATACTCAAACGTATGATCCTACATCGGCTAACAACGTGTACTACTGGGTTGATGGTTACAGATTAATCAACAGATGTAACTTAATGATCGAAGGTACAACTGACGCTGTTGCAAAAGGTGTTATCACTAAAGCAGTTGGTGATGACTATATCGGACAAGCTAAATTTTTAAGAGCAATTACACATTTTGAATTGTTAAACTATTTTGCAAGACCTTATTTCCACACTCCAGGTGCTACTCACGCGGGTATTCCTTACAGAGAAGTTGGTATTAACACTCAGGCAGAAATTGATGCTGAAAACGTAAAACCTAGAAACTCAGTTGCTCAATGTTATGATAAAGTAATTGCAGATTTGAATGATGCTGAAAAATTGATCACATCAAATGGATTTGCAGGAGGTAGAGTAGTGGCTAAAGCAACTAAATCTGCAGCTATCGCTTTCAAAACAAGAGTATATCTTCAAAAAAGAGACTGGGCAAACGTAATTACTGAAGGTGTTAAGTTAAATGGTGTATACACTTTGACTGCTAAACCTGGTGACGTATTTGTTCCTGCAAGTAACTTGTCTAATACAGAATCTATCTTCTCTATTCAGCATTCAGCTACAGCTAACCCTGGAGTTAATGCAGGTTTGGCTAGTATTTTGAACAATAGAGCTTTAGTAAATATTAGCCCTATTATTTGGAGAAATAGCAAATGGTTAGCGGATGATAAAAGAAGAGAAGAGGGAGTTATGATTAAAACTGTAGCTGGAAGAAAATATACTAACAAATATTCTGACATTACAAACTTAACAGATGCTGCTCCGGTTATCAGATATGCTGAAGTAGTATTGAATATGGCAGAAGCTCAGGCTCGTTTGTCAAACACTACAGTAGCTCTTACTTTATTAAACTCTGTAAGAAACAGAGCATTGGGTAATCCTGTAGCAACTCCGGCTAATCCGGTTGGACAGGCTTATACTGCTGCTTCTTTTGCTACACCAGCTGATTTGGTTGCTGGTATTCTTATCGAAAGAAGAATCGAATTCTTAATGGAAGGACGCAGATGGTCTGATATTAGCAGACTTCAAGGAGATCCAATTGCAGCTGTAGCAATTAATGGTGTACCTGCAAAATTGGCTAATGCTGCACCAGCTGCTGCATTATACACTTTAGGAACACCTTATACAGGTCCTTATGGAGTTCCTGCTCTTCCTTATGCAGATTATAAATTTATTTGGCCAATACCACAAATTGAAATGCAAACTAATCCAGGTCTAGGACAAAACCCAGACTGGTAGAATTAAGATAAATATTTTGATTTTTTTTGAAAGCCCTCAATCAATTTTTTGATTGGGGGTTTTTGTTTCAACAGTTTGGTTTGAAAAAGAATCCAGATAACAATGATTTGTTTTTTTATACGTTTTTATCTTTTACCTTTGCCTGATAAATTTTGTCGTAATAATTACCTATAAAACCATCAAATGAGAATATTCATTTTTCTATATCTTTTAGTTGTGCCAACTTTAGTATTTTCTCAGGAAAAAACTGCATCTAAAAATAACTTAGACATGAACACCAAATATTCAAGTATAACTGATACGGTAAAAAAGAAAAAAGCCAAGATTGCTACCATAGATCAATATCAGATTATCACATTGGAGCACGATACCACTTACGTAGATACCTCGCTAACCTTAAAAAGCGCCTACAAACAAAATCATCTTAGAAAAGATGATTTCGGGCTTTTGGCTTTCTCAAACATCGGACAAACTTTTAATACACTGCAATACAGTTTAACGAATTTTTCTCCTTACCCGGAAATTGGTTTTAGCGGTAAACATTTTAATTATATGGAAGCCGATCAGATTCGTTATTATTCGGCGGCAACTCCTTTTACTGAATTGTTTTTTAACACCACCATCAATAAAGGTCAGAACGTAGACTCCTTTATTACGTTAAACACCTCAAAAAATCTTAACTTTTCTATCGCTTACAAAGGCTTACGCTCAGAAGGAGATTATATAAACCAATTGGTAAGTGCAGGAAATTTCAGATTCACCACCAGTTATGCCACAACAGATAAAAGGTATGCCATAAATGCTCACTATACGTATCAGGACATTTCAAATGAAGAAAATGGAGGGATTACAACTTCCACAGATTTTGAAAGCGATAATAAGGATTATAAAAACCGTCAAAGGCTACAAGTATACCTAACAGATGCTAAATCTTTTTTGAAAGGAAGACGTTTGTTTTTTGATCATGCATTCCGAGTAAATCCGAAAAACGGAAACAATAATTTATATGTAACGCACCAGTTTAATTACGAAAATAAACTTTTTGAGTACACTCAGGCGACATTAACTTCAAATGTTGGTAATACACTGGTTCAGCGATTTGGAGATTCGTATGTTACTAGTGGGATTAACGATAAAACAAAATACGAAAGACTATATAATAAGGTTGGACTTGCCTACGAAAATTCTCTTTTAGGAAAATTTAATTTTTTCGTAGACGATTACAGATCAAATTATGAATACGGAAGAATTATAATCCATAAGGACAAAACAGTCATTCCGGATAATTTATTTTTGCAGATTAATAATTTCGGAGGGCAATACGAATATCAAAAGAACAAATGGAACGGTCGTTTCTTGTATTCAAGATCCATTACCAATCAGTCGCTTTCTAATTTAGATGCGAAATTAAGATACGACATGAATGATAAAATTCAGTTTGATTTTAGATATCGTAACATCAATAAATTGCCAAACAACAACTTCAATTTATACCAAAGCAGCTACACCGAGTACAACTGGTCGAATAATTTTAAAAACGAAAAAATTAATTCGCTTAGTGCCAGTGTTGCCACACCCTGGGTAAACGCAGAAGTGCAATACACCGTTCTAAACGATCATTTGTATTTTGAAGACAAATCTTCGGATATTCAGACTGCGGCACATACTCAGATTATTAAGCCGGCTCAATACGGTAGTGCTATTAATTACCTTGAAATTAAAGCAGGCCGTGAGTTTAAATTTGGGCGATTTGCATTAGACAATACACTTTTGTATCAAAAAGTAGAACAATCAGATCTGATTTTAAATGTGCCCGATTTCGTAACCAGAAATACATTCTATTATTCGGGACACTTTTTTAAGAAAGCATTGTACATGCAATCTGGAGTAGTATTTAATTATTTTACAAAATATTACGGAAACGACTATAATCCGGTTATCGGAGAATTTTTTGTTCAGCATAACAAAAAGATAGGGGGTTACCCGTTATTCGATCTTTTTGTAAATGCCAGAATTCGTCAAACCCGCTTTTATTTAAAAGCAGAACACATAAACGCTTTATTTTCAAAAGGCGATTATTATTCGGCACCTAATAATCCTTATCGCGATTTTGTGATCCGATTTGGTTTGGTTTGGAACTTCTTCCAATAAAATTAGGCGTCTCATATTTTTAAAAACCAAATATTAAAATTCAAATAGAAATGGACTTTTCAAAAAACATTTTAGAAACAATCGGTAATACACCATTGGTAAAACTCAACAAAATTGTTGCTGAAATAGATGCGCTGGTATTGGCAAAAGTCGAAACTTTTAATCCCGGGAATTCTGTTAAAGACAGAATGGCCGTGAAAATGATTGAAGATGCAGAGGCAGATGGCCGATTAAAACCAGGAGGAACCATTATTGAAGGTACTTCAGGAAATACAGGAATGGGATTGGCACTTGTAGCCATCATCAAAGGCTACAAACTGATTTGTGTAATATCAGACAAACAGTCTAAAGAAAAAATGGATATCCTGCGTGCAGTAGGAGCTAAAGTGGTCGTTTGTCCTACCGATGTGGAGCCTACAGATCCACGTTCTTATTACTCAGTTTCAAAACGTCTGGCTAGTGAAACACCAAATTCATGGTATGTGAATCAATACGATAACATGTCTAATTCATTGGCACATTATGAGCAAACCGGACCAGAAATCTGGAAACAGACCGATGGAAAGATCACGCATTTTGTAGTGGGAGTAGGAACAGGAGGAACGATTTCAGGAGTTGGAAAATACCTGAAAGAAAAAAATCCAAACATTAAAATTTGGGGAATTGATACCTACGGTTCTGTTTTTAAAAAATACCATGAAACCGGAATTTTTGACGAAAACGAAATCTATTCGTACATCACAGAAGGAATTGGAGAAGATATTTTGCCTAAAAACGTTGACTTCTCTTTAATTGACGGATTCACTAAAGTAACCGATAAAGATGCAGCTGTTTACACCAGAAAAATTGCATTGGAAGAAGCTATTTTTGTTGGAAACTCTGCCGGAGCCTGTATAAAAGGACTGTTACAGCTAAAAGAACATTTCAAGCCGGATGATGTGGTAGTAGTATTATTTCACGATTCAGGAAGCCGTTATGTAGGTAAAATGTTTAATGACGACTGGATGCGCGAACGTGGCTTCTTGGAAGAAAATGTAACAAAAGCCGAGGATGTTATAAAAGATCATATCGATAAACAATTAATCGTTGTTCGTACCGAAGAACTAGTTTCTCACGCAATCGAGCGTATGCGTAAATACAAAATTTCGCAAATTCCGGTAGTAGATATCAACGGGTTTGTGGGTTCTGTTGACGAAACAGACTTATTCAGAAGTTATGTTGCCGATAAAAACGTTGCCGAAAAACCAATTAAAGAAGTAATGGGGAAACCTTTCCCAATTGTAAAATTAGGAACTCCAATTGAAGAGGTATCTAAGTTATTTACCAAAGAAAATGACGCTGTTTTAGTAGATCTTGAAAACGGAAATCATCATATCATTACAAAATATGATATTATCGGATCAATAAAATAAAGCAATTTTTTAATAAATTTATAAATCCATAAATCTGGTTGGAAACAATTAGATTTATGGATTTTTTTACTCCTATAACACAGCATATGAACTTTACCGCCATAGACTTTGAAACTGCAACCAGTTACCATCCGTGTTCGGTTGGGATTGTAACGGTAGAAAACGGAATAATTGTAGACGAATTTGTTACACTCATCAAGCCGCCAAACAATCAGTACAATCCCTTCACCATTCAGGTTCATGGTATATATCCGCGAGATACTGTTGCTGCAAAATCTTTTGTACAGGTTTATCCCGAAATCGAAAAAAGATTAAAAAACAGAGTGGTCGTGGCACATAATGAAAGTTTTGACCGCAACGTACTAATGAAATCAATGGCGCTTTACGGACTGAATTATGAGGATTTGAATATTGCAGCTAAGTGGGAGTGTACGGTTAAAATTTACAAAGCAAAAGGCTTCAAACCAACTAAATTGAGTGACTGTTGCCGCGAGATGAAAATTCAGTTAAATCATCATGAAGCATTATCAGATGCACGTGCCTGTGCCAGATTGTATCTGTTAAAATAAAATATATTTTGTAAGATAAATAGTATTTTTTATTAATTTAGAGCTTTGCAAACCATCGTATAAGCCTAAACATGAAAGAAGATTTTCTTCATTATCTCTGGAGATTCAGAAAGTTTGAAACCCTGAATTTAAGAACTACTCAAAATGAGCCGCTCACTATTATTAAAACTGGCGATTATCTCGGGCTTTCGGGACCGGATTTTTTTAATGCGCAAATTATAATAGGCAATCAAAAATGGGCTGGTAATATCGAAATACATCTAAAATCTTCAGATTGGTATGTGCATGGTCACGAAAAGGACCCGGCCTATCACAATGTAATTTTGCATGTGGTTTGGGAGCACGACACCGAAATTTTTGGTAAAAACAATACCGAGATTCCGGTTTTGGTTTTAAAGGAGTATACGGCCGCGGAGATACTTTCAAATTACAATGCCTTGTTAACACCAAAATCATGGATTTTTTGCGAAAAAGACATCGCTAAAATTGACGCATTCGTTTTTAAAAACTGGCAGGAGAGGCTGTTTTTTGAACGTTTAGAACGTAAGTCCGAATTCATTTATGATTTGCTCAGAGAAAATCAACAGGACTGGGAAGCCGTTTTATTCTCGTTATTCGCAAAGAATTTTGGATTAAACACCAATGCGAATTCTTTTCTGCAAATGGCCAAATCGCTCCCTTTTTCAATGATCAGAAAAGAAAGTTTTGAAGTTGAAAATCTGGAAGCATTGTTTTTTGGAACCACAGGTTTATTAGATTCCGGGAAAGAAGATGTCTATTTTACCGACTTAAATACCAGATATGATTATTTGCTGAACAAATATCAGGTGAAGAAGTGTCATATCGATCCGGTTCAGTTTTTTAAACATCGTCCCGATAATTTCCCGACTATTCGACTCTCGCAATTGGCCAATTTATACCGGGAGCAAAACCTGTTTTCAAAAGTAATTGCTGTAAAATCGGTAGCAGAAGTACGTCAATTGTTTCTGGTTTCAGCAAGTCCGTATTGGCGAAATCATTACCAGTTTGATAAAGAAAGTGTCAGGAAACCAAAGGCTTTATCTCCTGCATTTATAGATCTGCTCATCATAAATACCATCATTCCGCTTCAGTTTGCCTATGCACGCACGAGAGACGAATTAATTTCTGAAGAGCTAATTGCTTTTATGAATCAGGTAGCACCGGAGCGCAATGCCATTATCGATAAATTTGATTTCTTTGGAGTAAAGGCTAAAAATGCTTTTGAAACTCAGGCCCTTTTAGAACTTAAAAAAGAGTACTGCAATCAAAAAGCCTGTTTGCGATGTGCATTGGGAATTGATTTGCTTAAGACTAATTAGGTAATTAGATAATTAGATAATGAGGCAATTAGATAATTAGAAAATGTGATAATTTTGTACTTTTGTAGAAAGTGACAAATCAAAAATCTACAATCTAAAATCAATAACATGTCCGCTATTTTAAAACTAAAGTTCTTTTTTGAAAAATATGGTTTTCATGTATCTTCCAGATTGGCTGATAAACTGGGGATGCGCGTTACCAGTGTAAGATTGTTTTTTATTTACATTTCATTTGTTACAGCCGGTTTAGGTTTTGGCGTTTATTTAACCCTTGCCTTTTGGATTCGGTTGAAAGATTTGATCCGAGCAAAACGAACTTCTGTTTTTGACTTATAAAAAAAAAGCTCCAAATGTTTAATTTGGAGCTTTTAGTTTTATAGAACAATGTTTATTCGTTTTCGGTACTGTTGTTAAGTCTTGATCTTTTTTTACTGTATCCAAAATAAACCAAAATACCAACAGCTAACCATCCTAGTGAAAGAAATTGAGCATCGTGGCTTAAATTGATCATTAAATAAGTGTTGATCGCTATACCTAAAACAGCAATAATAGGAAGTGCAGGAACTTTAAAAGTTCTTGTTAATCCAGGTTGTTTTACTCTTAAAATCCAAACTGCGATACAAACCATTGTAAAGGCAAACAAAGTACCAAAACTGGTCATATCAGCTAATTTATTGATAGGTGTAAAAGCAGCAACTGTAGCAATAATACCACCTAATATGATTAAGTTGGTTTTTGGAGTTCCAGAAAGTGGATTAACTTTAGAGAATACAGCAGGAATTAATCCGTCTTTAGACATACCAAGGAAAATTCTTGATTGTCCCATAATCATAACCATTAATACCGAAACAAGACCTATCGTTGCAGCAATAGTAATGATAAGACCAGCCCATCCTTGTCCGGCAATATCAAATGCATAAGCCACAGGAGCTTTAATAGCATCTGGATATTTTCCTAGCGGGTTAAAATCTTTATAGTTCATCATACCTGTTAGTACTAAAGAAACAAGTATATATAAAGTAGTACAAATTAATAGGGAAGCAATAATAGCAAACGGAACATCCTTTTTAGGGTTAACCGCTTCTCCTGCCTGAGTAGAAACAGCATCGAAACCAACGTAAGCAAAGAAAATAGCAGCGGCTCCGGATACAATTCCTCCAATTCCGTATGCGTTGTGAGTAGTTTCTTTTTCAATAATTTGAGTAGCTGCTGGAATAAATGGAGACCAGTTAGCCGTATTAATAAAGAAAAGACCGGCAATAATTACAAATATTACAGCAGAAACCTTTAAGATAACAATAAAATTGTTTGCTTTTGCGGCGCTTTTTGTTCCTTTAATAAGTATGGAAATAACCAAAATAACAATTAAAAAAGCCGGTAAGTTCATAGAAAAGCCTTCTCCGGTGTAACTAGCAGGATCTGTTGTGAGCCATTCAGGTAAATGGATATGAAACATTTTGAGCAGTTTATTGAAATATCCGGACCAGGAGACGGCGACCGTCATCGATCCCATTGCATATTCAAGAATAAGTCCCCAACCGATAATCCATGCAAAAATTTCTCCAATTGTTCCGTATGCATAAGCATAAGCAGAACCTTCAACAGGTAAAATAGAGGCAAACTCAGAATAACAAAGAGCTGCAAAAACGCAGGCAATCCCCGCAATGATGAAAGAAACAGCTAACGCTGGACCTGCATGGTAATATGCTCCAGTACCTGTAAGTACAAAAATTCCTCCACCAATAATGGCACCAACACCAATGGCTGTAAGGCTCCATTTTCCTAGAACTCTTTTTAAATCACTTTTTTTCATATCGGCCTCAAAGGCTGATATCGGTTTAACTCTCCAAATTGACATACTATTTTATTGGTTTATTTGTTACTAAGCTCCAAATGTATCGTTTTTTGTAAAAACTAAAAACAATTATCTCGTTTTTAGTTGTAAAATATTAAATATTTTGACAAAACCCCCGCTGATTGATCTTTAAATACTGAGATTCATTAAATTAATTGGGCATAAATAATGAAAAGTGTAATTTTCTGAAACACATAATTCTTGTTAATTTTCTTACTAAATCAACACTTTTTCTCTATTTTAGTGCACTATTTAAGAAAGAAAAAGTTCGAATAAAATGAGTTTAAAAGATTTTGCAGTCTATTTTAGGTTTACAAAAGAGCAGCGGAAAGGAATTTTTTTGCTTTTTGTAATCATAGTGGTTTTGCAGACCGTTTATTTTTTTGTTGACTTTAGCCCGGCGGATAAAATCTTTCCCGAAGAAAAACAATGGCTCTCGTTGCAGTCCGAAATCGATTCTTTAAAACATTTAAAGTCCGACGAGCAAAGAAAGGTGTATTCTTTTAATCCAAATTTCATTACCGATTATAAAGGCTATAAACTTGGGATGTCAGTTCAGGAGATCGATCGGCTATTGGCTTTTAGAAAAGAGAACAAATATGTAAATTCAGCAATAGAATTTCAGGCGGTCACAAAAATTTCAGATTCGTTACTTCGTGTCATCTCTCCTCTGTTTAAATTTCCCAATTGGGTTGGAAATAAAGCAAAGCCTAAAATCGAAAGAAAAGAGTTTGTGCGGGAACTTGTTTCTAAAAAAGAAAAAATAATAGTTCAGGATATCAATACGGCAACCCGGGAAGATCTTATTCAGCTCTATGGTATTGGTGAAGCTTTATCTTTAAGGATATTAAAACAAAGAGAGATTTTGGGATGTTTTGTTTCGATGGAGCAAATGAATGAGGTGTGGGGGCTTTCGCCTGAAGTTGTCAATGAACTAAGTTTGCATTATAAAGCTGTAATGCCTTCTTCTTTTAAAAGAATAGCTGTAAATGATGCGTCTTTGAAAGAATTGGCAAAGTTTCCGTATTTCCGATATGCGTTAGCCAAAGAAATTGTAACGTATCGAAGCATGAATGGAAAAATTAATAATATTGAGGATTTATCAAAAATTAAAGATTTTCCTATTGAAAAAGCAAAAATAATTAGTTTATATTTGGAGTTCTAAAAAAAAACAGAATTACAATGAACTTTGAATATAACGAAACGCAGTTGATGATTGCGCAGTCAATAAAAGAATTTGCGGAGAAAAATATCAGACCCAATGTGATGGAATGGGATGAATCTCAGGTTTTTCCGGTTTCCCTGTTTAAACAACTGGGAGAAATGGGGTATATGGGAGTTTTGGTTCCCGAAGAATACGGAGGTTCCGGTTTAGGATACCACGAATATATTACCGTTGTAGAAGAAATTGCAAAAGTTGATCCTTCAATTGGTTTATCGGTTGCGGCTCATAATTCATTATGCACCAACCACATTTTGACTTTTGGAAACGAAGAACAAAAGAAAAAATGGTTGCCAAAATTAGCCACAGCCGAATATATTGGAGCGTGGGGATTAACAGAGCACAATACTGGATCGGATGCAGGAGGAATGAACACTACAGCCGTTAAAGACGGTGACGAATGGATTGTAAATGGAGCTAAGAACTTCATCACGCATGCTATTTCAGGTGATATTGCCGTAGTAATTGTTCGTACTGGTGAAAAAGGCGACTCAAAAGGAATGACGGCTTTCGTTTTTGAGAAAGGAATGAAAGGATTTAGTTCAGGAAAAAAAGAAAATAAACTAGGAATGCGTGCCAGTGAAACGGCCGAATTGGTTTTTGATAGCTGTCGTGTTCCGGATGCGAACAGATTAGGAGAAGTAGGGCAGGGGTTTGTTCAGGCCATGAAAATATTAGATGGAGGACGAATTTCAATTGGGGCATTATCTTTAGGGATCGCAAAAGGCGCTTATGAAGCAGCTTTGAAATATTCAAAAGAAAGATATCAATTTGGTCAGCCTATCAGTAATTTTCAGGGAATCTCTTTCAAGCTGGCGGATATGGCTACTGAAATTGAAGCGTCGGAATTGCTACTGCATAAAGCTGCTTTCTTAAAACAACAGCATAAGCCGGTTACAACACTTGGGGCTATGGCTAAGATGTATGCTTCAGAAGCATGTGTGAAGATCGCCAATGAGGCTGTTCAGATTCACGGAGGTTATGGGTATACCAAAGATTTTCCGGTAGAGAAGTTTTACAGAGACTCTAAATTGTGTACGATCGGAGAAGGAACAACTGAAATTCAAAAAGTGGTTATTTCCAGAAACTTACTTAAAGAGTAGTAGGTTTTTTCTGTGTTGTTTTCATATGTTTGTAGTGAGTAAAAAACAAACAAACTATGAGATTGAAGATTATCAATTTTTCAAACCTTATTATACTATGTTTTGGTATTGTTCTTTTAGGGTGCGAAAAAGATGTATCAGACGATACTAAAGAAATAGTTGCAACCGCTCCTTTTAAGAGTGATTTGTTGAATTTAAAACAGTTGCCGGCAGATATACAAAATTATATAAGTACGGATAACATAAATAATACTGCTCGTTCCGGTGAAAATTGGAATGGTTTACTTGATGCTATATTTGCAACGCAGAACATTGTTAAAACAAAAGACAATGAGGGTGTTGTAAACTATAGCATCAGTTTTATTTATGAAGATAGTCCGGAGAATGTATTTTATAATTTAATTATTAATGTATTGCCAACCGGGGAGCAATCACAGTACGTAATAAAATATACGTGCAACCCCGCTGATTTCCCCAATTTTAAATCTCATAATTTCGATTTTAATTATTTTGTAGGATCAACAGAAATGGGGGTTCTAACCCAAAATTCAGGAAGTTTTACTGGTAAATCAAGCAGTGGTGACGATCCTTGTCCTAAAATTTTTATTCCCCCTTCGGGTTCAGGTAGTAATACCGGAGCAGTTGGAGGGGCAGTTGGTGGTGGTGGCGGTACGCCTTCGACACCTTCAGGGTTTAACACTACAGTTGCCGGTTATAATGTGTCGGCAAGCAGTAGCGGTGGAATCTATTCTGTTTCGGTAGGAACAACCACATACTACAGCGGAGGAGGAACCAGTATTCTCGGTGGAGTTTCGCCTGGTGCTAATGGCGGTAGCGGTGCGAATTATTTTTTTTACTTCAGACCATTGGTAAAAGCGCCCGGTACAAGTAAAAAGGCAAGCGATTGTCCTGATCAAACACCACCTCCGGGTTATGTTCCGGTGAGTACAGCTTCAGAGACGATAGCGGTTATTAAGACAAAAATCCAGATGAGTAAGGCCCAAATGGTTTATCTCATGAATACTCCGGAAGCGCTTAGTCTGGTGTATAGCATGGTCTACAATAATCCAAGCGAGGAAGATAAGAATTTTGCTTTGGCGATGATTGATGCCTTAAAAGACGGAAGTGTTGTCGATTTGAAATACAGGATAATACTGCATCCCACTTTTTCGGATAATAAGTGTTTGATGGGAGTTTATACACAGCTTGGTGGTTCGGCGACTTTTCAAAATTATTTAAAGAGATTCGATGGAGATTTTTCTCTGGCCAATTTAACATTAAGTGTTGGTGTTGATCCTGAGCATCCAAACGCCAGTGCAGTAACTTATCAGCCAAAAAATGGTTTAATTGAGATAAAATTTAACCCTGGAAAATTAGATACTCCAGCTCTTAATATAGCTAAAAATTTTGCACATGAAATTTTACATGCAGAAATGTTTGAAAAACTTTTAGCGCTTTCAGGGAAGAAAGAAATATCATGGTCAGCAGAATTTATAGAAAGTATTCGTGACGATCAGCCTAAAATAGCAGAATATTATACAATGTATTTGTACGACATTCCTATTGGAGGCTCAATTTCTGATCCACAGCATGAGTATATGGCACAACTTTCGATAAATACGATTAAGGATATTCTTAAACAATACGATAATACACAAGCTGAAGATGTTTATACCGCCATAGCCTGGAGTGGTTTAATGGGGAAAGATGAGCCTAACGCGATAACAGGTTTGCCTCCGCAGCCTACTGCCGCTTGGGTAAATATATCTAAAACTGAAAGAGTGAGACTTATAAATATTTATAAAAACTTTCTTAATACAAATCCATCATGTCAAAAATAAAGTTAATAATTGTCATATTTATATTTTCAATTAAGATTATGTTTTCTCAGGGACACAATGAATATAATCGGAATTCGATATATCTTGATTTAAAAGATAAAGCGCTAGAGAGTTATGAAATTGACAAAGATACAATGAATGCTCATTTTAGTGTCTATTTTAAAAAATATCAATCTAAAAAAGAGAGAGATAAAGCGACTGAAATATATAAGGATATGGTAAAGAATATTAGAACGAGTAAAATAAATCCTAGCGAGGTAAGGCTTCCTACTTTTTCAATCAGCTTTCTTGTTTATAATGAAAAACCTGAAAAATTAAAATCATTAAAAGGAATTAAATTTATTACTCTTAAACAGTTCCGTGATAATGATTATAGAACATCAAATCCTACTTATATCATTCATAAATTAAAAGACGGCACTTATTTAAGATGGTTGGCTATAACTATGGATGAGATTTAGCTTTGATCTTAAAGTAAGAATTACACATTTTAAGAATTAGTTAGAATTTGGAGTTTTTATAATTTTATAGAATAAATATCTCTTGTTAATAAGAGTTTTTTTAAGATCGATTTAAGGTTTATCAATAAAATGAAGCTATATAAAATATTTATTCTATTTATATTGTTTAATTCTTTTAGCTTTTTCGGGCAGATTAAGAAAGAGAAGAAGATTTTGTTATTTGTCAAACAAGAAATGTCTTTTGATCAAAATGTTTTTATCATAGATGGGGTTACTTTTAAATATCATGAAAACAAAAAATATGTAAAATTCAATACTATTAAAAATTTTGTATCCAATTTAAATGATATGAATTCATATATACTAAAAAGTAAGGCTTACGATTCAAGAAAAAATGTTTCATTCTATTATTCTATGTTTTATGATATATATGTTTATAAAGAACATAAAAAGAATTCAGGATATCTTTATCCTGTAGAAAGAATTTGGGTTGTTAAAGGTAAAATCATAGATTAATTGTAAAGAAAACGAAAGATACTTTCTCGGGGATTTATTGTAATATTCTTTATAATGAAAAGGAAGCTATGAAATATTGATGTGATCTCTCTATCGAGAAAATACCTGGTAATTCTTAATTATAAGTATCGGACTTAACTATTGCTAGGAGTTGTTGAGGGTAATAGGAATAGGAAAGCCAGACGGCAACAGGGTTACCATGACAGCCGACAGCAGTTTGGGTAAATAAGTCTAAAAATGAAAGACTTCAAATGTTAGAAACGTATACCAACTTTATAAAAATAATTCCAAATGTCAGTAATCAAAAGAATAATCTTATGTATTGTGATTCTTTTTTCAAATACATTATTGGCACAGGAAAAAAAAGAGAGCAAACGGATTACTATATATCTAGACTTAAATGATAAATCTCTACGAGAATATTCTATTAATAAAGATACAACCGGAGCTAGTTTTAGTATTTATATAAAAAAGTATGAATCTAAAAAAGAAAGAGAGAGAGTAACAGAGAAGTATCATAATCAAATAGATGATCCAGATAGTATGGGACTTTCAAGCTTTTCTGTAGGTCTGTATGTTTTAAATGAGAAGCCCAAAAGAATAAAATCTTTAAAGGGTTTGAAATTCATTAACATTAAACAGTTTCAAAAAAGTGGATACAAAACGTCTAGCCCTACTTATATCATTCATAAGCTAAAGGATGGAACTTACTTACAATGGTCTGCTATGACTACGGAAGAGATTTAGCTTTGATTATAGAGTAAAGAATAGTAGTTAGAATATAATTTTATAGATACCAATACGCCATGTCACCAATAAAATTTTTGCTTGTTTTTTTTATTTCTAAGCAGTTTTTATTTATGGTTTTCACAAGTAGAAAAAAAACGAAATAGTAAGATCGTTTTTTTAGATTTAAAAAGTAAAGCGCTCAGAGAGTATACTATTGATAAAGATACAAGTGGGGTTCATTTTAGTATTTATGTAAAAAAATATGAATCTAAAAAAGAAAGGGATAAGGTAATTAAGACTTATAATGAGAGGGTGAAAAACATAAGGACAAGTGGGGAAAACCCTAGCGAAGTTAGGCTTCCTGATTTTTCTATAGGGTTTTATTCTTGGGGTGGAAAGCCTGAAAAATTAAAATCATTAAAAGGGATAAAATTTATAACTATCAAACAATTTCAAGATAGTATTTATTTTGTAAAAGATCCGAGTTATATTATTCATCAACTAAAAGATGGTACCTATTTAAAATGGGAAACATATACTATGGATGTTGTTGATTAATAGGTGGAATGACGATATAAGATTGTGCCCAGCTCTAGTTTGGGTGTTAATTTCTCAGGATGAAAGTTTTTAAATATTTATTAAAATGAACCGTATTTTAACTAACATTTGCCTTTTTCTATTTATTTCTGTTGGGTATGGGCAGAAAATAGAAAAAGCAACAATTTATATAGGGTATAATTACAATCCAATTTGTCCAAAAGTTGAAAAAGTTTTTTCCGAAGAGCATAATGGTGTAATTTTTAATTTGAATTGCACAAAAGAAACTACTGGTGTTGAGGATTGTAGTAGTGGAGGAAATGATAATTATATTTCATTGTTATATGTTGATAAGGCCGATACTATTGATATAAAAAAAATTGAAGAATATAAGGTTTTGAGTATAATGGAGTTGAAAAAGAAAGAGGTAGAGGGACGTAAAAAACTATTGGATTTTTATAAAAGAAAAAAAGATATTTACCACCGTCCAATAACAAAAGACAATATTTTTAAAACTTATGTAATAGAAATTATAAATGATAAGCAGTTTGTTGTTTATCCGGTTAAATGGAGAAATCCATTTGGCTATGATGATTATGGAGAAAGAGCTTCGAAAAACTAGAACTTTGTTTGTAAATATTGACACGGTTTGAGTGTGTTCAAAAAGTAGTTATTTCGAGAAACTTACTTAAAGAGTAGATTTTGTGAAATGTGAATTGTAAAAAGTAAAATGCGAGATATGGGTTATTAATTAACTCAGTATACATGCTACATTTCGCATCTTACATCTCACATTAAAAAAAAATCACATTTTATGGCTCGTAATTCATAATTAATATATACTTTTGCAGCCTTAACGAGAGGAGGTGTCAATATTATGTTAATTATACCAATTAAAGACGGAGAAAATATCGATAGAGCATTAAAGCGCTATAAAAGAAAATTTGATAAAACAGGAACTGTTCGTCAATTAAGAGCACGTACTGCTTTTATTAAGCCTTCTGTAATCAAAAGAGCTCAAATTCAAAAAGCGGCTTACATCCAAAACTTGAGAGACAGTTTAGAGAGTTAGTAGTAGCTTTTCAAAAATAATTACCGTTAGTCATCAAAAAATTATAACTTTGATGCTAACGGTTTTTTTGTGTTTAAAATTTACTGTTTTGTGTCTGGTTTTTGCAGCTGTAATGGTGTTGTAGTCTTGTATTTTTATGAAATCAAATAAAGAGGCGTTTCGTGAGTATTTGGAGCTGGAGAAAAAGTATTCGGCACATACTGTTGTGGCTTATCTGAACGACATCTCGTCTTTTGAGGAGTTTAATAAGGATGCTTTTGATCAGGATGCAATTGAGCAGGTGAGTTACGGTCAGATTAGGAGTTGGATTGTTTCTTTGGTTGATGGAGGAGTTTCTAATGTTTCGGTCAATCGAAAAATGGCATCTTTGAAGTCGTTTTATAAATTTCTTTTAAAAACAAAGCAAATTGAAGTGAGTCCGATGCTGAAGCACAAAGCATTAAAGACGCCTAAAATTATTCAGATCCCTTTTTCTGAAAAAGAGCTAACGGATTTAATGTTGGAGGTTGGTAATCCTTGCGGGTTCGAAGAAATTCGTGACAGACTTATTGTAGATCTTTTTTATGCTACAGGAATGCGAAGAGCGGAGTTGATTCATTTGATGAAATATAATGTTGATTTGTCTTCTGGGGTACTTAAGGTTTTAGGGAAGCGAAATAAAGAACGTGTTATTCCGATATTGCCAATAATTGCGGAGCAGTTGAATTTGTATTTAAGGGAAAGAGCATTGATTGAAAAGATAGTCGATGAGGATTATTTTTTTATTTCGGGCAAAGGGTTAAAATTGAGTGAATCTTTTGTGTATCGATTAATAAATTCTTACTTTAGTAAAGTCTCTGAAAAGGTAAAAAAGAGTCCGCATGTGCTTCGGCATACTTTTGCGACACACTTATTAAATAACGGAGCAGATTTAAATTCAGTTAAGGAATTATTGGGGCATTCGAGTTTGGCGTCTACACAAGTCTATACTCATAATAGTTTAGCGGAACTTAAAAAAGTATATACAAATGCGCATCCCAGAAACAAACAGTAATTCTGAAATGTTTAACCCTAAAATTTGTATTATGAAGGTAGATGTTCATGCAGTTAACTTTGCTGTTGACAGAAAATTGGTAGATTTTATTCAGGAGAGAATGGATAAATTGGAAAAATATTATGATCGTGTTGTTTCGGCGGATGTTTTCTTAAAAGTAGAGAGAACAAGTGACAAGGAGAATAAAGCAGTAGAGATTAAGATTAATGTACCGGGGGATGATTTTTTGGTTAAAAAGCAGTGTAAAACATTCGAAGAGGCGGTCGAACTTTCGGCTGAATCACTAGAGAGGTTACTTGTAAAAAGGAAAGAAAAAATAAGAGCACATATATAATTGAAATTTTTTTCAAAAAATGTTTTGATTAAAAGATAAAATGGCTACATTTGCAGTCCGTTAGAAATAGCGGACTTTTTTAATGCAATTGCCGATGTAGCTCAGCTGGCTAGAGCAGCTGATTTGTAATCAGCAGGTCGTGGGTTCGAGTCCCTCTATCGGCTCAAAAATATTTCAAATGCGATTTGAAATTGTTCTTTAAAATTATTGAAAAAAGTAATTATGATTAAGGAAGAGATTTTGGAGTAAAATCTAAAATCACAAATCTGAAATCATAAGTTATTAGGGGAGATACTCAAGCGGCCAACGAGGGCAGACTGTAAATCTGCTGTGTGAACTTCGCAGGTTCGAATCCTGCTCTCCCCACAAATAAAGAAGTAGTTAAGATTTTGAGCTATGATTTTCAGGTGTTTAGCTTGAAATTTAAATTCAAAAGTCAGAACTCTCTGCCGACTTAGCTCAGGGGTAGAGTGCTTCCTTGGTAAGGAAGAGGTCACGGGTTCAATTCCCGTAGTTGGCTCAAGTAAGTAGGAAATTGAAAATTAATATATAACTAAGATTAAAAATTAAGTAAAATGGCAAAGGAGAATTTTAATCGTTCCAAACCGCACTTAAACATAGGTACAATTGGACACGTGGATCACGGAAAAACTACATTAACTGCAGCAATTACAAAAGTATTGTCTGATGCTGGTTACTGTCAAGCAAAATCGTTTGATCAAATCGATAACGCTCCAGAGGAGAAAGAAAGAGGTATTACTATTAATACATCACACGTAGAGTATGAAACAGCTAACCGTCACTACGCTCACGTTGACTGTCCAGGTCACGCGGATTACGTAAAGAACATGGTTACTGGAGCAGCTCAAATGGACGGGGCTATCTTAGTAGTTGCTGCTACAGATGGTCCAATGCCACAAACTCGTGAGCACATCCTTTTAGGTCGTCAGGTTGGTATTCCAAGAATCGTTGTTTTCATGAACAAAGTGGATATGGTTGATGATGCTGAGTTGTTAGAGCTTGTTGAGATGGAAATTAGAGATTTATTATCTTTCTACGAATATGATGGAGATAATGGTCCTGTAGTTCAAGGTTCTGCTTTAGGAGGATTGAATAATGATCCTGCTTGGGTACCAAAAATCATTGAATTAATGGAAGCTGTTGATGCTTGGATCGAAGAGCCAGTGCGTGACGTAGCAAAACCATTCTTGATGCCGGTTGAAGACGTATTTACAATTACTGGTCGTGGAACTGTTGCTACAGGTCGTATCGAAACAGGTATTGCTAATACAGGAGATCCAGTTGAAATCATTGGTATGGGAGCTGATAAATTAACTTCTACTATTACAGGAGTTGAGATGTTCCGTAAAATCCTTGATAGAGGTGAAGCTGGAGATAACGTAGGTTTATTGTTAAGAGGTATTGATAAAGAATCTATCAAAAGAGGAATGGTTATCATTAAGCCAGGATCAGTAAAACCACACGCTACTTTCAAAGCTGAGGTGTATATCTTGAAAAAAGAAGAAGGTGGACGTCACACTCCATTCCATAATAACTACCGTCCACAGTTCTACGTACGTACAACTGACGTAACAGGAGTTATTACTTTACCAGAAGGAGTAGAGATGGTAATGCCAGGAGATAACTTGACTATCAATGTTTCTTTATTAAGCCCAATCGCAATGAGCGTAGGTTTACGTTTTGCTATCCGTGAAGGTGGTAGAACTGTAGGAGCAGGTCAGGTGACTGAAATTGTAGGATAATCCTATAAAAATTATAAAAAAGCCAGTTGATTTTCTTAACTGAAGTCACTGGCTTTTAATTACGGGCGTAGTTCAAGGGTAGAATAGCGGTCTCCAAAACCGTTGATGGGGGTTCGAATCCCTCCGCCCGTGCAATAAAAAATATATCAAATGACAAAAGTTACTAATTATTTATCAGAGGCTTTCGAAGAGTTAAAGTCAAATGTTACTTGGCCTGCTTGGGCTGAGGTTCAAAAATTGACAATTGTTGTGGCTGTATTTTCGATCTTATTCGCTTTGGCAACATGGGGAGTAGACGAATTTTTTGCAAAAGCTTTGGCTGGATTTTTTAACTGGTTAAAAGGATAATTTTTTTGTGATGGCAGATAATAATGTGAAAAAATGGTACGTGGTTAGAGCTGTAAGCGGACAGGAAAACAAAGTCAAAGCTTACATCGAAACTGAGATTGCCAGATTAGGTATGGGCGATTATGTTTCCCAAGTTTTGGTACCTACAGAAAAAGTAGTTACTGTAAAAGAAGGAAAGAAAATGTCTAAGGATAAAGTTTATTTCCCTGGATATGTTATGATCGAAGCCAATTTGGTTGGTGAGATACCTCATATTATTAAGTCTATTACTAGTGTAATTGGATTTTTAGGTGAGATCAAAGGTGGAGAACCTGTTCCTTTGAGACTTTCTGAAGTAAATAGAATGTTAGGTAAAGTAGATGAGTTAGCTGTAAATACAGATACTCGTTCTATTCCTTTCAGCCTTGGTGAAACGGTTAAAGTGATCGATGGTCCTTTCAACGGATTTAACGGTTCGGTTGAAAAAATCAATGAAGAAAAGCGTAAACTTGAAGTAATGGTTAAGATTTTCGGAAGAAAAACACCATTAGAATTGAGCTTTATGCAAGTTGAAAAAGTATAATTTTTTGTTACATATATAATATCCATTGCAATCGCTTCCATTGATTGCAGTGTTAAATTTTTTAAAAATGGCTAAAGAAATTAGTAAGGTAGTTAAACTACAAGTTAAGGGAGGTGCTGCGAACCCGTCGCCACCGGTTGGACCTGCTTTAGGAGCTGCTGGGGTAAACATCATGGAGTTCTGTAAGCAATTTAATGCTAGAACTCAGGATAAACCTGGCAAAATATGCCCAGTGCAAATCACTGTGTATAAAGACAAATCATTTGATTTTGTCGTTAAGACTCCTCCAGCAGCGGTTCAGTTAATGGAAGCTGCAAAGCTAAAATCTGGTTCTGGTGAGCCTAATCGTAAAAAAGTAGCTAGTGTTACTTGGGAACAAATTAGAGCAATTGCTGAAGACAAAATGCCTGACTTAAACGCTTTTACAGTAGAAAAAGCAATGAGTATGGTTGCTGGAACAGCTAGATCTATGGGTATAACCGTATCAGGAGATGCTCCTTTTTAATTAAGAAAAAGACATGGCAAAATTAACAAAAAAGCAAAAAGAGGCTGCTTCAAAAATTGAAAAGAACAAACTATATTCTCTTAAAGATGCTGCGGCATTATTAAAAGTAGTTGCTTCTGCAAAATTTGATGAGTCTGTTGATATCGCAGTTCGTTTGGGTGTAGATCCAAGAAAAGCGAATCAAATGGTTAGAGGTGTAGTTACATTACCTCACGGAACAGGTAAAGATGTTAAAGTATTAGCATTAGTTACTCCAGATAAAGAAGCGGAAGCTAAAGAAGCTGGTGCAGACTATGTTGGTCTTGATGACTATTTACAAAAAATTAAAGACGGTTGGACAGATGTTGATGTTATCATCACTATGCCAGCAGTTATGGGTAAATTAGGTCCATTAGGTCGTATTTTAGGACCTAGAGGTTTAATGCCAAACCCTAAAACAGGTACTGTAACTATGGATGTTGCAAAAGCTGTTGCAGAGGTTAAAGCTGGTAAAATTGACTTTAAAGTTGATAAAACTGGTATCGTTCACGCAGGAATTGGTAAAGTTTCTTTTGGAGCTGAGCAAATTGTTGACAACGCACACGAAATTATTCAAACATTAATAAAACTTAAACCAACTGCTGCTAAAGGTACCTACATTAAAGGTATTCACCTTACAAGCACTATGAGTCCTGCTATTGCATTAGACCCAAAAGCAGTATAATTGGTAGTTAAAAATTTTTAGTATGACTAGAGAAGAAAAATCAATCGCGATTGAAAATTTAACTGCGCAGTTAGCTGGTACAAATATCATTTATGTATCTGATATTTCTGGTTTAAACGCAGAAACAACTTCAAACTTAAGAAGAGCTTGTTTTAAAGCAGGTATCAAATTAGAAGTTGTAAAGAACACTTTGCTTGCAAAAGCAATGGAAGCTTCTGCTAATGATTATGGTGATTTACCTACAGTTTTAACTGGTAATAGTGCTATCTTCATTTCTGATGTAGCTAATGCTCCTGGAAAAATTATCAAAGATTTCCGTAAGAAATCTGATAAACCAGTTTTAAAAGGTGCTTACATCAATTCTGAAGTATACATTGGAGATAACCAATTAGAGGCATTAGCAACTATTAAGTCTAAAGAAGAACTTCTTGGAGAGCTTATCGGGTTGTTACAATCTCCAGCTCAAAGAATTATTTCAGCTTTACAAAACAAATTCGCTGGTAGCGAAGAAGAAGCTGAGGCTTAATACTTATAGTGAGGAAATTGTTTTCCTTGCTGCTTAAATAGCGCACAATAAACAAAATATAATTTTACAAATCATTTTAAACGATAGAAAAAATGGCAGATTTGAAACAATTCGCAGAACAATTAGTTAACTTAACAGTTAAAGAAGTTAACGAATTAGCAACAATATTAAAAGACGAGTATGGTATCGAGCCTGCTGCTGCAGCTGTAGTAGTTGCTGCTGGTGGTGGAGAAGGTGCTGCTGAAGAAGCACAAACTGAATTTACAGTTGTATTAAAAGAAGCTGGTGCTTCTAAATTAGCAGTTGTGAAATTAGTAAAAGAACTTACAGGTTTAGGTCTTAAAGAAGCTAAAGATGTAGTTGACGGTGCTCCAAGTAACGTTAAAGAAGGTGTTTCTAAAGAAGAGGCTGAAGGTCTTAAAAAATCATTAGAAGAAGCTGGAGCTGTTGTTGAGTTAAAATAACAAAACACAGTTTAGAACTAGGTTTAGACCTTGGGTGGAATCATCCAAGGGTCTAAACCATTTTTCGTATAATAAAATATATCAAGTTTTATTATCAAATAGTTTAAAATACGAAAAAGTTTTTGATCAGTACGAAGAAAAAAATTAAACCAACTTTAGAGGTTTATTTTTAAAGATGTATTGATTATAATAAGAAAGTATAGATTAAACAGTGTGTTTTTACACAAAAAAATTACTTTTTTTTAATCAAAATTTTGTCCATTGATGATAACAAATCAGACTGAAAGATTGAATTTTGCCTCTACAAAAAATATTCCTGACTATCCGGATTTTCTAGATGTTCAGGTTAAATCTTTTAAAGATTTTTTTCAACTAGAAACTAAATCTGACGAAAGAGGCAACGAAGGGTTGTACAACACCTTCATGGAAAACTTTCCAATCACAGATACAAGAAACAACTTTGTATTGGAATTCCTAGATTATTTTGTTGATCCACCACGTTATACAATTCAAGAATGTATAGAGAGAGGTCTTACTTATAGTGTGCCTTTAAAAGCCAGGTTGAAACTATACTGTACAGATCCAGAACACGAAGATTTTGAAACTATTGTACAGGATGTTTATCTTGGAACAATACCTTATATGACTCCAAGTGGTACTTTTGTAATCAATGGTGCCGAGCGTGTAGTAGTATCTCAGCTACACCGTTCTCCTGGGGTTTTCTTTGGACAATCATTCCACGCAAATGGAACAAAACTTTATTCTGCCAGAGTAATTCCTTTTAAAGGATCCTGGATAGAATTTTCTACAGATATTAACAGCGTTATGTACGCCTATATCGATAGAAAGAAAAAATTACCAGTTACTACTTTATTCCGTGCAATCGGGTTTGAAAGAGATAAGGACATCCTTGAAATTTTTGACTTAGCTGAGGAAATTAAAGTTTCTAAAACAGGTATTAAAAAGTATATCGGAAGAAGACTTGCTGCACGTGTACTAAACACATGGCACGAGGATTTCGTAGATGAAGATACCGGAGAGGTAGTTTCTATCGAACGTAACGAAATCATCCTTGATCGTGATACAATTATCGACAAAGATAATGTTGAAGAAATCATCGATTCTAACGTTAAATCTATTTTGTTACACAAAGAGGATAATAACCAGGCAGATTATGCTATTATCCACAACACGTTACAAAAAGATCCAACAAACTCTGAAAAAGAAGCTGTTGAGCATATCTACAGACAATTGCGTAATGCAGAACCGCCTGATGAAGAAACTGCTCGTGGTATTATAGATAAATTGTTCTTCTCGGATCAACGTTATAACTTAGGTGAAGTTGGTCGTTACAGAATGAACAAAAAATTAGATTTAGATATCCCTATGGACAAGCAAGTGCTTACCAAAGAAGATATCATTACAATCGTAAAATATTTGATCGAATTGATCAACTCTAAAGCAGAGATTGATGATATTGATCACTTATCAAACCGTCGTGTTAGAACAGTTGGAGAACAATTGTCTCAACAATTCGGTGTTGGTTTAGCACGTATGGCGAGAACTATTCGTGAGAGAATGAACGTTAGAGATAACGAGGTGTTTACACCAATTGATTTGATTAATGCTAAAACATTATCATCAGTTATCAACTCTTTCTTTGGTACGAACCAGTTGTCTCAATTTATGGATCAAACGAATCCATTAGCTGAGATTACACACAAAAGAAGACTTTCTGCACTTGGACCAGGTGGACTTTCGAGAGAGAGAGCTGGTTTCGAGGTTCGTGACGTTCACTATACACACTATGGTCGTTTATGTCCGATTGAAACTCCAGAGGGACCAAACATTGGTTTGATTTCATCTCTTGGTGTTTATGCAAAAGTAAACGGAATGGGTTTCATCGAAACACCTTACCGTAAAGTAACTAATGGTGTAGTTGATTTAGAAAGTACTCCAATTTACTTAAGTGCTGAAGAAGAAGAAGGTAAAATGATTGCTCAGGCAAACATTGAAATGGATGAAACTGGTAAAATTACAGCTAGCAATGTTATTGCTCGTGAGGAAGGTGACTTCCCGGTTGTTGAGCCATCTGTAGTTCATTATACAGACGTTGCGCCTAATCAGATTGCATCGATTTCTGCGTCATTGATTCCTTTCTTGGAGCATGATGATGCGAACCGTGCGTTGATGGGATCAAACATGATGCGTCAGGCGGTTCCTTTGATCCGTCCGGAAGCACCAATTGTAGGTACAGGTTTAGAGCGTCAGGTAGCTTCAGATTCAAGAGTATTAATCAATGCTGAAGGGCATGGAACTGTTGAATATGTTGATGCAAATATCATTACTATCAAATACGATCGTACAGAAGACGAGAGAATGGTTAGTTTTGATGCTGATGAGAAAACATACAACCTTATTAAATTTAGAAAAACCAATCAGGGAACAAGTATTAACCTGAAACCAATCGTAAGAAAAGGTGACAGAGTTATTCCTGGACAAGTATTGTCAGAAGGTTATGCTACTCAAAATGGAGAATTAGCTTTAGGTAGAAACTTAAAAGTTGCGTTCATGCCATGGAAAGGGTACAACTTCGAGGATGCAATTGTAATTTCTGAAAAAGTAGTTCGTGATGATATTTTTACTTCTATCCACGTTGATGATTATTCATTAGAGGTTAGAGATACGAAGTTAGGAAACGAAGAGTTAACAAACGATATTCCTAACGTTTCTGAAGAAGCTACTAAAGATTTAGATGAAAACGGTATGATCAGAATTGGAGCAGAGGTTAAACCTGGCGACATTTTGATTGGAAAAATTACACCAAAAGGAGAATCAGATCCTACTCCGGAAGAGAAATTGCTTCGTGCAATCTTCGGGGATAAAGCAGGTGATGTAAAAGATGCTTCATTAAAAGCTTCTCCATCTTTACACGGTGTAGTTCTTGACAAAAAATTATTTGCAAGAGCCGTAAAAGATAAACGTAAACGTACTCAGGATAAAGATGCTTTAGGCGCTTTAGAAATGGAGTTCGAAACTAAATTTGTTGAATTAAAAGACAGATTGGTGGAGAAATTATTTCTGATCGTTAACGGAAAAACATCTCAGGGTGTAATGAATGATTTGGGTGAAGAAGTTTTACCAAAAGGTAAAAAATATACTCAAAAAATGCTTTACGCAGTGGAAGATTTTGCTCACTTAAGCAAAGGTCAATGGGTTGCTGATGATGCTACTAATAAAATGGTGAATGATTTAATTCATAACTATAAAATTAAGCTAAACGACTTACAAGGATCTTTAAGAAGAGAAAAATTCACTATTACAGTTGGAGATGAATTACCATCTGGAATCTTGAAATTGGCGAAAATTTATATCGCTAAAAAACGTAAACTGAAAGTAGGGGATAAAATGGCAGGACGTCACGGTAACAAAGGTATTGTTGCTAGAATCGTTCGTCATGAAGATATGCCTTTCCTTGAAGATGGAACACCGGTAGATATCGTATTGAATCCACTTGGGGTACCTTCACGTATGAACATTGGTCAGATTTATGAGACGGTTCTTGGATGGGCTGGTATGAACTTGGGTAGAAAATTTGCTACTCCAATTTTTGACGGTGCTTCTCTTGACCAGATCAATGCTTTGACTGATGAGGCTAACGTACCACGTTTTGGACATACCTATCTTTATGATGGTGGAACTGGTGAGCGTTTTGCACAAAAAGCAACTGTGGGTGTAATTTACATGCTTAAATTAGGACACATGGTTGATGATAAGATGCACGCACGTTCTATCGGACCATACTCATTGATTACGCAACAACCACTTGGAGGTAAGGCTCAATTTGGAGGTCAGCGTTTTGGAGAGATGGAGGTTTGGGCACTTGAGGCTTATGGAGCATCAAGTACGCTACGTGAAATCTTAACGGTTAAATCTGATGACGTTATTGGTAGAGCTAAAACTTACGAAGCTATCGTTAAGGGAGAAACTATGCCAGAACCAGGTTTACCAGAATCATTCAACGTATTAATGCACGAATTGAAAGGTCTAGGTTTAGATCTTCGTTTGGAAGAATAATAAAAGTTTTCAGTTACAGTCTCAGCATTCAGTTTACACTGAAAACTGAGACTGTTCACTGTTACTAATAGTATTAAAGTTTTTAAGATTTATACCCGTAACCCGTTCCGATTTTTTATAACAATGCAAGGCATTTTATAACTAGCACTTCAAATTTAAGTTTGAGGTTTAGAGAAGTAAACCGAGGTAAGCGCGATGATTTAACTCTTTTGAAGGTAACTTTCGAAAGATGGAGATTATGAAATCTAAAATCAATTTTTAAACAGCAGTAAATCAATAGTAAAAACTATGATGAATAATAGAAACAATAAAGATAAGAATCCAGTAAAAAGATTTAACAAAATTTCTATTGGATTGGCTTCACCAGAATCTATCCTGAAAGAATCAAGAGGAGAGGTTTTAAAGCCGGAAACAATTAACTACAGAACTCACAAGCCAGAGCGTGACGGACTTTTCTGCGAAAGAATCTTCGGACCTGTTAAGGATTTTGAGTGTGCTTGTGGAAAATATAAAAGAATTCGTTACAAAGGTATCATCTGTGACCGTTGTGGTGTTGAAGTTACCGAGAAAAAAGTACGTCGTGACAGAGTAGGACACATCAACCTTGTTGTGCCTATCGCTCACATCTGGTATTTCCGTTCTCTTCCAAACAAAATTGGTTATATCCTTGGTCTTCCATCTAAGAAATTAGATATGATCATTTACTATGAAAGATACGTAGTAATCCAGGCTGGTATTGCTAAAAATGCAGATGGAGAATCACTACAAAGATTAGATTTCTTAACTGAAGAAGAATATTTGAATATTTTAGATACTCTTCCACAGGAAAACCAATATTTAGATGATTTAGATCCAAATAAATTTGTTGCCAAAATGGGAGCAGAGTGTATTATGGATTTATTAGCTCGTATCGACTTAGATGCTTTATCTTATGAATTAAGACACAGCGCTAACAACGAAACTTCTAAGCAACGTAAAACGGAAGCTTTAAAAAGATTACAAGTTGTTGAGTCTTTCCGTGAGTCTAACTTAAACCGCGAAAACCGTCCTGAATGGATGATCATGAAAGTGGTTCCTGTTATTCCACCAGAATTACGTCCGCTTGTGCCACTTGATGGAGGTCGTTTTGCAACTTCAGATTTGAACGACTTATACCGTCGTGTAATCATCCGTAACAACCGTTTGAAAAGATTAATGGAGATTAAAGCTCCTGAAGTAATCTTAAGAAACGAAAAACGTATGTTGCAGGAATCTGTAGATTCATTATTTGACAACACGCGTAAAGCTTCTGCTGTTAAAACAGAATCTAACAGACCATTAAAATCATTATCTGATTCCTTAAAAGGTAAGCAAGGACGTTTCCGTCAAAACTTACTTGGAAAACGTGTGGATTATTCTGCTCGTTCGGTAATTGTTGTTGGTCCTGAGTTAAAATTATTCGAATGTGGATTGCCAAAAGATATGGCATCTGAATTATACAAACCTTTCGTTATCCGTAAATTGATTGAAAGAGGTATTGTAAAAACAGTAAAATCTGCTAAGAAAATTATAGACAAAAAAGAGCCGGTAGTTTGGGATATTCTTGAAAACGTAATTAAAGGACACCCAGTATTACTGAACCGTGCTCCTACTTTGCACAGACTTGGTATTCAGGCTTTCCAGCCAAAATTAATTGAAGGAAAAGCGATTCAGTTACACCCATTAGTATGTACGGCATTCAACGCCGATTTCGATGGGGATCAGATGGCGGTTCACTTACCTTTAGGACCAGAGGCTATTTTAGAGGCACAATTATTAATGTTGGCTTCTCACAATATCCTTAACCCTGCAAATGGTGCTCCAATTACGGTACCTTCTCAGGACATGGTTTTGGGTCTATACTATATGACCAAAGAGCGTATTTCTACAGAAGATCACATTATTTTAGGTCAGGATTTGACTTTCTATTCTGCTGAAGAAGTAAACATTGCATTAAACGAAGGAAGATTAGAATTGAATGCTCGTGTGAAAATTAGAGCGAAAGATTTTAATGAGGCTGGAGAATTAGTGTACCAGATTATTCAAACAACTGCGGGACGTGTATTATTTAACGAAGTAGTACCTGAAGCAGCTGGATATATCAATGACGTATTGACTAAGAAAAACCTTAGAGATATTATCGGACACATTTTAAGTGTGACTGATGTACCTACAACGGCAGCTTTCTTGGACAATATGAAAGATATGGGTTATAAATTTGCATTTAGAGGAGGTTTATCATTCTCTCTTGGTGATATTAGAATCCCGGAACAAAAAACTAAGTTAATTGCAGATGCCAGAGAGCAAGTTGAAGGTATCTCAACAAACTATAACATGGGTCTTATTACCAATAACGAGCGTTACAACCAGGTTATTGACGTATGGACTTCTGCGAATGCTCAGTTAACAGAATTAGCAATGAAAAATATTAGAGAAGACCAACAAGGTTTCAACTCTGTATATATGATGCTTGACTCTGGGGCGAGGGGTTCTAAGGAGCAGATTCGTCAGTTAACAGGTATGCGTGGTTTGATGGCTAAGCCTAAAAAATCTACTGCCGGTGGTGGTGAGATTATTGAAAACCCGATTCTTTCTAACTTTAAGGAAGGTCTTTCGATTCTTGAGTACTTTATTTCTACTCACGGTGCTCGTAAAGGTCTTGCGGATACGGCTCTTAAAACGGCCGATGCTGGTTACTTAACAAGAAGGCTTCATGACGTATCTCAGGATGTTATTGTAAACATCGAAGACTGTGGTACTTTAAGAGGTGTTGAAGTTTCTGCATTGAAGAAAAATGAGGAAATTGTTGAATCTTTAGGAGAAAGAATTTTAGGACGTGTTGCATTGCAAGATGTTATTAATCCTCTTACGAATGAAGTTCTGGTTCAATCCGGACAACAAATTACTGAAGCAATCATGAGAGTTATCGAAGCTTCTCCGATTGAAAGAGTAGAAGTTAGATCTCCATTAACTTGTGAGGCTTTAAAAGGTATTTGTGCTAAATGTTACGGTAGAAACTTAGCTACCGGAAAAATGACACAAAGAGGTGAAGCTGTTGGAGTTATTGCAGCTCAGTCTATTGGAGAGCCAGGTACACAGTTAACACTTCGTACGTTCCACGTTGGAGGGGTTGCTGGAGGTATTTCTGAAGAATCTAGTATTGTTACAAGATTCAACGGTAGACTTGAGATTGAAGATTTAAAAACAGTTAAAGGTGAGGACAGTGAAGGTAATGCGGTTGATATCGTAGTATCACGTTCAACAGAATTAAAATTAGTTGACGAGAAAACTGGAATCGTTTTAAATACACACAACATTCCTTACGGATCTAGTATCTTTGTTAAGGATGGCGAAGTAGTTACTAAAGGATCTGTGATCTGT
This sequence comes from Flavobacterium sp. T12S277, assembly GCF_048514875.1. NCBI lineage: Bacteria > Pseudomonadati > Bacteroidota > Flavobacteriia > Flavobacteriales > Flavobacteriaceae > Flavobacterium > Flavobacterium sp. T12S277. Next base: position 250,103 of record NZ_JBLYEG010000006.1, read on the forward strand.
AAGTGGGATCCATATAATGGTGTAATTGTTTCTGAATTTACAGGTAAGATTGCTTACGAAGATTTAGAGCAAGGACAATCATACATGGTTGAAATCGATGAGCAAACAGGATTCCAGGAAAAAGTAATTTCTGAGGCAAGAAACAAAAAATTAATCCCAACTTTATTGGTTTACGGTAAAGAAGGTGAATTGATTCGTTCTTACAACTTACCAGTAGGTGCACACTTAATGGTTGAAAACGGTGAGAAAATTAAAGCAGGTAAAGTATTGGTTAAAATTCCACGTCGTTCTTCTAAAGCGGGAGATATTACAGGAGGTTTACCAAGAATTACCGAGTTGCTTGAGGCTCGTAACCCTTCAAACCCTGCAGTTGTATCTGAAATTGATGGTGTTGTTTCTTTTGGAAAAATCAAAAGAGGTAACCGTGAGATCGTTATCGAATCTAAATTTGGTGAAATTAAAAAGTATTTAGTTAAACTTTCAAGCCAAATCTTAGTACAGGAGAATGACTTCGTAAGAGCAGGAGTACCATTGTCTGACGGTGCAATTACACCGGACGATATTTTAAGAATTCAAGGACCGGCTGCTGTTCAACAGTACTTGGTAAATGAAATTCAAGAGGTATACCGTTTACAAGGGGTAAAAATTAATGACAAGCACTTTGAGGTAGTTATTCGTCAAATGATGCGTAAAGTAAGAGTTCAGGATCCGGGAGATACATTATTCCTTGAAGATCAATTGATTCACACTAAAGATTTCATCGTTCAAAACGATAAATTATACGGTATGAAAGTAGTTGAAGATGCCGGAGACTCTGCTGTACTAAAACCAGGTCAGATTATTACACCTCGTGATTTACGTGATGAGAACTCATTGCTAAAACGAAATGATAAAAATCTGGTTGTAGCCAGAGATGTAATTACTGCAACTGCAACGCCAGTTTTACAAGGTATTACAAGAGCTTCGCTACAAACTAAATCATTCATCTCTGCTGCTTCCTTCCAGGAAACAACAAAAGTACTTAACGAAGCTGCTGTAGCTGGTAAAGTAGATGATTTAGAAGGATTGAAAGAAAATGTAATTGTTGGACACAGAATTCCTGCGGGAACTGGTATGAGAGAATACGATAACACTATCGTAGGATCTAAAGACGATTACAATGAAATGATGGCTAATAAAGAAGAATATATTTATTAATTTAGGAAACTATGAGTAATCCGAACCAACAACAAGAACAGATTAATATTGAGTTAGACGAAACTATCGCAGAAGGAATTTATTCCAATCTTGCGATTATCAACCACTCATCCTCAGAATTTGTTTTAGATTTTGTGAGTATTATGCCTGGTATTCCTAAAGCCAAAGTAAAGTCAAGAATTGTCTTGACGCCACAACATGCTAAAAGATTATTAAAAGCAATTGGTGAAAATATTCATCGTTTTGAAGTCGCTCATGGCGAAATCAAAGAGACGGAACAAGCTCCAATACCGCTTAATTTTGGTCCTGCGGGACAAGCATAAATTTTAAAAGCCCCAGCGATGGGGCTTTTTTTATGGAAAAAAATGAAAATTTTGACAGCTTTTACCGTTGTTAAAAAACAGATGGGTATAAATTTAGAAAATGGGATACAGTTGGAGATCCAAACAAACAGAAAGTGTAGTTCAACGGATTTATTTTTGTTTTCGTCGACAAAATTTTTTGTTTTGAATGGATTGTTCTAGATTGCCACCTCCTAAATAAAAGATTATTAATTATTGGAATATATTAACTAATTAAGGTTCGATTAATTCAAATTAAAAAAAAGCGCTAATTTTAAATTAGCGCTTTTTTTATGGGATATTTTGAAATTTCTTAGTCAAATTCTGAGGTGAAGAACAACTTCACACTTGGGTATTTACTTTGTGTCATTTGAATCGTAAAGTCAGAATCGGCAAGGAATACCAACTGACCGTATTTATCATGAGCAAGGAATTTTTGTTTGATACGCTTGAATTCTTTAAATTCATCATTCTTGGCATCATCCGGTTTAACCCAGCATGCTTTGTGAACCGGGAAGTTTTCATACGTACATTTTGCACCGTATTCGTGCTCTAAACGATACTGAATTACCTCATATTGAAGTGCTCCAACAGTTCCGATAACCTTACGATTGTTCATTTCCAGAGTAAACAACTGCGCTACTCCTTCGTCCATCAACTGATCAACTCCTTTTTCTAATTGCTTAGCTTTCATAGGATCAGCGTTGTTGATGTATCTAAAGTGTTCCGGAGAGAAACTTGGAATTCCTTTGAAACTCATTATTTCTCCTTCGGTTAAGGTATCACCAATTTTAAAATTTCCTGTATCGTGTAAACCAACGATGTCCCCAGGATACGAAATATCTACAATTTCTTTTTTCTCAGCGAAAAATGCATTTGGACTCGAGAATTTTAAATTTTTCTTTTGACGAACGTGGTAATAAGGCTTGTTTCTTTCAAAAGTTCCCGAAACAATTTTAATAAAGGCCAGACGGTCTCTGTGTTTCGGATCCATATTGGCGTGGATTTTAAACACAAAACCAGTCATTTTTTCCTCCGCCGGATCAACCAAACGGGTTTCAGAATCTTTTGGTCTTGGAGACGGAGCGATTGTAACAAAACAATCTAACAATTCGCGAACCCCAAAATTATTCAAAGCCGAACCAAAAAATACCGGTTGTAGTTTACCATCTAAATAATCCTGACGATCAAATTTTGGATAAACTTCGTCGATCAATTCTAATTCTTCACGAAGTTTTTCAGCAGCTTTCTGACCCACAATTTTATCTAATTCAGGATTGTTTTGAACATCAGAAAAAGCAATCGTCTCTTCGATGTTTTTACGGCTGTCTCCGCTGAAAAGGTTAATGTTTTGTTCCCAAAGATTATAAATTCCCTGAAAATCATACCCCATTCCGATAGGGAAACTTAGTGGTGTAACGGTAAGACCAAGTTTTTGCTCCACTTCGTCCATAAGGTCAAAAGCATCTTTTCCTTCACGGTCTAATTTGTTGATGAAAACAATCATCGGGATGTTACGCATTCTACAAACAGCTACTAATTTCTCTGTTTGTTCTTCGACCCCTTTTGCAACGTCAATTACAACAATAACACTGTCAACAGCGGTTAAAGTTCTAAAAGTATCTTCTGCAAAATCCTTGTGTCCCGGAGTATCAAGGATGTTGATTTTTTTGTCTTTATAATTAAAAGCAAGTACAGATGTTGAAACCGAAATACCTCTCTGGCGTTCGATTTCCATGAAATCACTCGTTGCTCCTTTTTTAATTTTATTGTTTTTTACAGCTCCCGCTTCCTGAATAGCCCCTCCAAATAACAATAACTTCTCTGTTAAAGTTGTTTTACCGGCATCAGGATGCGATATAATTCCAAATGTTCTTCTGCGTTGTATTTCTTTTAAAAAGCTCATATTTCGTATAAATAGGTTGCAAAAGTACTATTAAATACAGCTTTATAAAAATATTCAGTTCTTAAATTTGGAAGACTTTCTTTTAAAAAGATATTTTAAAGTAAAATATTCTCTTTTTTTTAATTTAAAAGGTTCTTGAAGATGAAATGGGGTGTGATATTTTATTTAGATTTGATGTCGTTTGCTCCAGCGGAGCGAAATCTTTAAAGCAAACAGTATCGAGGATAGAAAAAAGCTCCGGAGGAGCGATATGTCTTATCTCTAGAGGGTTCTTTTAAAAGTGCAGTGTGTTTTTTTTATCAAAATTATGCCCTTCCGGGATGCAGTAAAAAAAAAGCTGTCTTGTTTTAAGACAGCCCTAATAGTTATTTTTAGTTTAAGCTATTGATTAATCGACCAAACAGAATATCCTTTTGGAGGACATTGTATTTTTACCCATTTGTCGGCCTGGGTAGTAGGATACCAGCTCGAGTTTCCGGTGAAATCTTTAATTTGGGTACTGGCCCAGTTGGTTTGAATCCATCTTTCCTGCCAGGTGTCAGAGTTGTTGATGTAAACAACCAATCCGGGATTTCCGTTGTAACCGTTTCTTCTCGCTACATATTCATCATTGTCAGAATAGAGGATAGAAGTTGTTCCGGTTGCTTTATTGTTGTGAATCCAGATCAGATTGTTTAGTTTGCTTTTGTCTAACCATTCCTCATAATCGCGGTAAAAAATAGTCGGATACCCTTCATGTGTCAGGATGTAGGAATACGCTAATAATTTGCTCCAGATTTCATCGGTATCATGATTGGTTACAAAGGTCACGGCTTTGTAAGGGTTTCTTTTCCACATCATATCATCATTCAGTAATGCCAGATTGTTTCCGTCAAAAGCATCATTCATTTTGTAATAACAGGCAAAGTCAAAAACAGAACTGTTTGCGCTGTTTGCCCAGTCATTTAACACGTTTACATTCGAATCCCATAATTCTCCAACCGAGAATCCGCCAACATTCGCATTCCACGAATTTACGACCCAGGCACCGAAACCTTTTACATAATCGAATCTCCAGCCGTCAAACTTCATCGTGTTTTTGTAATATTTACCCACACCGTCAGCTCTCAGCCAGAGCCAGTCCTGTACATGCGGGTTGGCATGGCATAAATCAGGGAAGCCTCCAAAAGCACCCTCGTCATTATTGCCATAACTGTTTTTGTAGAAGTCGTTATAATTACGGGTAAACTTTCCGGAAGCCACGCCGCTAAAATTAGTCCACGTATTCGTTCCCGTAAAAGGATTGGCTTCGGATTGTCCGCCACTATTATGATTGATCACAATATCGGCGTATACCTTCATGTTTTCTGTGTGTGCAGCGGTAATTAAGTTCACCAATTCGGTTTTAGAACCAAATCGGGTTTCTACAGAACCATTTTGGTTGTAATCGCCAAAATCGAAATAATCGGTAGGGTCGTATCCCATCGAGAAAGCGCCGTTTTGTGCCTTAGAAGCTGGAGGCAGCCATATAGACCCGATTCCTGCATTAGACCAGGCCGTAACTTTGCCACTTACCGTATTCCACCAGGTTCCACCAGACGGAACATCCCAGTAAAAGGCCTGCATCATCACTCCGCCACCCGGATTGTCTACATACTTTCCGGTTAAGGACGAATTGGAAGTGCCTGTACTAAAAGGTCTTCCGTCATGATGGGTAACGTTAATAATTTCAAATTGCTCACTCTGAGCTTTTGATTCTGTTTCAATGGTTTCATTTTGCGAACAGGAACCTAAAAATGCAGTCATCGCTGCAAGCAGGTAAAGTTGTAGAATTGGTTTTTTCATAATTGGTTGAGATAGGTTAATAAAGTTTGTAATTGTAATCTGTCGAGACAAAAAGAAGCGTTATTCGTAATTTATACCCTTTTAAATTAGTAATTACGTATCTAAAGTATGTGTTTTTTGATTTCATTTGAATTTGCAGGAAAATAGTTATCCCACGAAAACGTTGTAGTATGGATAACTTTTTTTATTGCAGCCGTATTTAATGCTTTAGAATTTAATAAGGACGATTTCTAAAGCGCATTGTTTCAGGGTTTAATCGTAAGTTGTAGCCGTTTGTCGCCGCTATTTAACAGCGCTATGAAGTCTGTTTCAGTTGAAATTGAAGATCAGCCCTATAATTTTTTGTTAATAGTATTGCTGATAGTTGTATTATGTAATTGAATTGTTATTTTTGTTCGTTATAAGTCAAAATGAACTAGATCTTAATTGTTTAATGTTTCCGGAAGTATATCCCTGAAGTATTTCAAAGTAAGTTCGGTTTAAGACGAAATTCTAAAGCAAGACCTTTACATTCAAATTAAATTTTAAATAATGTTATTAAAAAAATTATCGCTAAAAACAATTGATTTCAAATTCGTGTTGACAATGTGTTTTTTATTTTTTTTCAACTCAATTATTTCGGCTCAGGAAGTTATTAAGGATACAGTAGTTAGCAAACCGGCTCTTACCGTACCATCCGGGCAAAAGCTGAAAATTGACGGTATTATTGCTACAGTTGGAGATTATATTGTTTTAGATTCAGATATTGATAAAGGATTTTTAGAAATTTCAGCACAGGGAGGATCTACAAAAGACATTACAAGATGTCAAATGCTGGGGAAACTTTTAGAAGATAAACTGTATGCGCATCAGGCGATTCAGGATAGTATCGTAGTAAGTGATGCCGAAGTAAGAAGCATGATGGACGAGCGATTGAATTATATGGTACAACAGGTGGGTGACATCAATAAAGTTGTAGCGTATTACAAAAAGAACTCAGTAGAAGAATTTAAAACCTATTTTGCAGATATCTTAAAAGAGCAAAAATTAGCGTCAGAAATGACTAAGAAAATTGTGGATGCCGTTGAAATTACACCGGAAGAAGTTCGTAATTTCTTTAAAAAGATACCAAAAGATGAATTGCCAACTTTTGGAGCAGAGATGGAAGTAGCACAAATCGTGGTAGAGCCTAAAGTTTCGGCAGAAGATGAGCAAAAGGTAAAAGACAGACTTAATGCTATTCGAAAAGATGTGCTTGAAGGATCGAGTTTTGCAACAAAAGCAGTACTGTATTCACAAGATCCGGGATCATCACCAACGGGAGGTTTTTATAAAATGACCCGAAAAACACCTTTCGTAAAAGAATTTAAAGATGTTGCTTTTAGTTTAGCAGCAGGAGAGATTTCAGAACCTTTTAAAACTACTTTTGGATACCATATCATAATGGTTGAAAAAATTAAAGGTCAGGAAGTGGAACTGCGCCATATTTTAATTGCTCCAACAGTTTCAGAAGCAGCGTTGAAAGAGGCGAAAGAAAGAATTGCAAACATCAGAAACAAGATTGTTAATAAGGAGATTACTTTTGCAGATGCTGCAAGAACAGAATCAGACGAGAAAGAAACAAGAGCAAACGGAGGAACGCTGGTAAATCCAAATACTCAGGACACCCGTTTTGAATTGACTAAAATGGACCCGACTTTATACAGCCAGGTTTCTAACTTAAAAGACGATGAAATTTCACAACCGCTTTTAAATACAGACGATAAAGGTAAAAAAACATACAAATTAATTACCGTTACCAATAGAATTGAGCAGCACGTTGCAGATTATGCTAAGGATTATACCAAAATTAAAGAATTGGCATTGAAAGAAAAGCAGATCACGACCATTTCAAAATGGTTTGATAACAAAATAAAAGATACTTATATCAAAATTATTGGAGAGTACAGAGATTGTAACTTTGTGTACAATTGGCTTAAAAAATAATTTTTATTAAATAAAGAAAAAGAGTTAGTTTTATGAATTCATAATACTAACTCTTTTTAAATTTAAAAACATATCTAAATGTCTGACGTAACAGCAATTCATAATTTAGTTCAGAAACGAAACGAATTAAAAAACGAAATAGCAAAAATTATTGTAGGCCAGGATGCCGTTGTAGACCAAATTTTACTGTGTATATTTTCAGGTGGTCATGCTCTTTTGATTGGTGTTCCGGGTCTGGCAAAAACATTAATGATTAATACTTTGTCTCAGGCTTTGGGTTTAGATTTTAAGAGAATTCAGTTTACGCCGGATTTAATGCCTTCGGATATTTTGGGAAGTGAAATTCTGGATGAAAACAGACAATTTAAATTCATCAAAGGGCCTATTTTCTCCAACATCATTTTGGCTGATGAGATCAACAGAACTCCGCCTAAAACGCAGGCCGCTTTATTGGAAGCCATGCAGGAACGTTCTGTTACCATCGCGGGTCAAAACTATAAATTAGATTTGCCTTATTTCGTATTGGCAACTCAAAACCCAATTGAACAGGAAGGGACCTATCCGTTGCCGGAAGCACAGTTAGACCGTTTTATGTTTGCGATTAAGTTGGAATACCCAACTTTTGAAGAAGAAGTTCAGGTAGTGAAACGTACCACCTCTGATGCTAAAACAACCATTAATCCATTGTTTAGCGCGCAGGAAATTATCGATTTTCAGCATTTGATTCGCAGAATCCCTGTAGCCGATAATGTTATTGAATATGCAGTAACTTTAGTAAGCAAAACACGTCCGGACAATGCTTTGTCAAATGATTTCGTTAAAAATTATTTAGACTGGGGGGCAGGACCAAGAGCTTCTCAAAACTTGATTTTGGCTGCAAAAGCCCATGCTGCTTTCAATGGGAAATTTTCCCCGGATATTGAAGACGTCAAAGCAGTGGCAACCGGAATTTTAAGACACAGAATTATTAAAAATTATAAAGCAGATGCCGAAGGAATAACAGAAGAAAAAATTATTCAGAAACTGTTGTAAACGATATAGAGCCTGATACAATTTGTATCAGGCTTTTTTTATAGCAATTTTGTACGGCTGGTTTCGTTTATTAAGCGAACAGGTTTATTGTACAAAAGCTTTATGAAAAGCACCTCGACAAGAGAGGTGTATTTTTTACCACCGCATTCGTACCACCAATACGAGTAATACTGTGCCTGGTTTTTCTCCATTCGGACAAAACAGATTTCTTCATTGTTTTTTTGAATCACTTTAGATTCGATTACTTTATAACCATTTCCGGTCCAGCAAATCAAAGGATTGTGAGAGGGTGTTTTAATGTAAATAAGCTTTTCGGGAGTTGCAATTTTAAAAACTTCATTGGTAACCCATATTCCTTTCGTGCTAGTATACGTTGTATTCAGATTTTCAAGCAAGTTATGTTTTAGTTCTTTTTTGATTTCAAAACTAGTTACCAATAGTATTAAAAAAGCGATGGCAATTGGAAACAAGGCAAATTTGCCAGAAGTCGGGCGGCCAGCAATTTCTTCCTGATTTGGTTTAAAAAAGCGTATTAAAAACAACAGCGGTATAATTTGATAAAAGACAAAACAGAGTAAGCCAATGCTATGATGTAAGGTGTTTTCTTCGGTACAATCCACTAAAATTAAAACGATGATTCTGAAATAATTTGAAATGAGATTGAGTAGAATCATCACAAAACAGAAGAGGAAAATTTGTTTGACGTTGTAATATTTATGCTGCTTGCGTTCTTCCAAAGTCAATAAAAAAGCACCAACAAGTAAACCAGTTTTAAACATCGAGAGCCCCATGCAGGCGGTGTCGATGGTGATTTTTGCATTATCGATATAGAAATTAACACCTTCGATTTTGGTAATAGGAATGAAATTTTTTAACGTTAAATATACCCCGTAACAAAGCGTCTGTTTAATTTCGACGGTCAAATAATCAAAAAAGGTAGTAAACAGTGAGGAGAATAACAGAATGCAGATAAAAGCGATAAACGAAAATTTCCTCGTAAGACTGTAAAATAGAAAACAGGCGGATAGCGCCAAAGCTAAAAAATGCAGCGATTTGGTGTGCAGCCGATAGCTTATGAATTCTAGTAAAAGAATCAATCCCAAAAGGGGGTAGTTCATATTAAATGACGTTTTTCTACCCCCGATAATGAATAAGACTATTGAAAATGAAATTCCAAAAAGATTGCGATCCAAACCGGAGCGGACGATATCAAAGTTGATACCCAATAATAGCAGCAGCGTCAGGATCGCAATGGCATTTTGGTATTGAAATAAAAATGATTTCATTAAATCGTTTGCTTTTTGTGTTTTCTGTAATAAAAGAAAAGGATTGTCGATCCCAGAATAATCATTAGCCATTCATGAGGTTCAGGAACAGCGCCGTCATTATTGACAGAAGCATTTCCAAGGGTATCAACGTTTTTCTCAATGCCGTTATTTTTGTAATCTTCATCGGTTTCAAGAACAATTAAGGAAGTTATCGGTGTAACAATATTGGCATCTTTGGCTAAATCCACATATTGATTCTGCACTAAAGTATCGTTTTGAATTTTTACCTGTTCTTCAAGTACTTTTCCAAAAGCGTACATTCTGTAAATGTGATCCGGCCCACTTTTTTTAGGGATATTGGTTTGAGGGTTTTCTGTAATCACAATATTGGCAGCTTCGATATTAACCGCATTCGGTGCTGTTTTAAACAGTACAAATTGTTTTTTATCAATCAGTTCTAAGCTGTTTCTTAAACTGGTCTGGAAGTAATCGACATATTTTTGTTCTTTTACCGTTTGCCAAAACGGATTAATATCGGATGAAATATTAATCACTTTTAAATTTTTCGGTTTTGTTTCGGTTTTGATTCTTTTTAAATAGTTGCAATCTTCAAGCTCCTCAAAATTGGCAGAGAACGTCCCGCATTTGGTAACGATTAAACTGTTTTTAGCCATTTTATAAAGAGGTAACAACGAATAATGAAGATCTTCAAACTCTAATGCAAGGGCTCTAAAATTGTCTTTGTTGATTTCTTTCTTTTCGTCATTTATAAAAACAAATAAGTTGGTTTTGTTTAAATTCACATACGATTCTATTTGTTTGGTTGTCCAGCTGCTGTTTAAGTCCAGTATAATTTCTGAAGGAGTAAAGGGAACTGTCGTTTTTTGAATGTTCTTTACTTCGTAAACTTTGTTTTTCCATGCGAATGAGTTTGAGGCTTTGGTGAGCGGCATATAAGCTTCCCAATGGTCTAGTCCTTTTGATTGATTGATGTAATGGCCTTTGTTTCGTTCAAAATCTTTGCTGGTTTCAATTTTTGTACTTCCAACGCTTTGAATTCGTGATATCGTTTCGGCATTCGAAATGTTTGGACCTTTAATAGAAAGACTCTGGTATTTCATTTGGTTGTCTTCCACTTTTAAAGGAGTTGTAAAACCACATTTAAAAGTTCGTGGAGTCCTGGCATTGATAGGAAAAACTCTAACCACGACTTCATTTCCTTCTTTCCATTGCATTAAAGACGGATCACGGCTTTCTACACCTACAATTTGATTATAGGCCGCCTTCGCTTTCTCTTTCGTAGTCAAAACCCCTTTTCTTTCAACTCCGTTTACCCATAGTGACAATGAGGTTGCAACAGAACCTTCCGGCAATTGGAAAGAATAAATAGCTTCCTGATCCCTCCAGGTATCTTCAGGACAGGCAATCTTCATGGTAACTTCAGTATAAGCCAGATGCGCGTCAGGGTACAGTTTTACATCTTCCTTAATGGTTTTGGTAAATAAACTTTTGCCGCTCCACAGTTGTTCTTCAGTTTCTAATCGTTTGTCAAAGTTTGATTTCAGAATATTGATTTTGTCATCATTGTGAATATTCAGGTCTTTGCAGAACAGATACGCAACAGATATAAACGGATTGTGTATTTTTTCCTCATTGAACTGTTTAGTGCTGAAGGAACCAAAACGGTTAAAAGAAAAGAGGTCATGAAGCGGAATGTAAACGATGTCTTTTTTTAATAATATCTCATTGAAAAAGTTAGGTTTTAAATTCTGAGAGATCGAAATATAACGGGGTAAGTTCTCATTCTGATCAAAGGAACTGATTGCAGCCGATTGTACTATTTTATTGCTTTCGATACGCAATCCAATGGTAAAAAAAGTTAAGCTCAGGAGTACAGCTAAGAAACCGGCGCCAAAAGCAAGGGTGTAATTTTTATTTCGATTAAGATAGCGAGCCATTGTTATCAGATGGATGACAAGAACCAATGCAGGGACTAATCCGTAAAATCCTAACCCTAAAACTATAATGGCCATGAAAGAAAATGGCATGATCGGAATCAGGTAGATTGCAAAATACAAGATGATCCCAAAAGATAAACCATTTATGAAAAAGGAAACAGATCTGCTTTGATTTTCGTCTGCCTTGTTGTAGATGAAAAAATTAGACAGACAAAAAAACAGCGTAGCCAAATAAACCCATATTTGAAGATCATGGAAAATAGGAACAAGGATATTTAAAGAGAAACATCCGATAAACCAGTTCAGGATTAAAAAAGGAGTCAGGTGAATATAAGTCTCTTTGTTTTTTAAGATCATAAACGAAAGAACAATTCCATATACAAATTCAGCTATAAGGCTAGGTATAGCAATTGTTTCAAAATCATGAAATCGAAATTCTTTAGAGATAAGAGCAGCAATCAGGAAAAGGCTGCTGAAAAAGGTTGCGATTAAACCAATGGTCACTCCGGTTTTTTGAGTGTAAAGTTCGAAAGCGGCTAGTTTGTTTTTCATAGTTGTATTTGTTTAAAAGTACTTTGAATTGCAAAGTTATTAAAGAATTTGATTTACAGGTTTTTTATTTTACTTTTTTTTTTTGAATCACGAAAAAGGGTAACGCGGACAAATGATGTTTTAAAATGAAAAAAAGGGGAGGGAAAAAAGTGCTACTATAACGTTGTAATTGCTTATTTAGAAAGGTTCTTCGTTAAAGCGGAAGTAAAATCTCACTTCGTTTATAACAACGAATTTCGACTTTGCTAAAGAAAGGATTTTAAAATAGTAATAATTCAGTTTTTTAATAAAAAATTGGAATTTTGGCAAAAATAAGCAACGAAAATTGTTTTTTAGCAATAATAATTTTTGAAAAGGCGACTTCTGTTATATTTTTTTTAATTCTCGGCTTTAATAGCTAAATTTGCAAACAAAAAATAAAAAGACTTCTATAATATTATGAATACTTATCAAGATTACATTAAAGAGATCGAGGAAAGAAAAGGCCAGGGTCTTCATCCAAAACCAATCGATGGTGCAGAATTAGTAAGTGAAATCATTTCGCAGATTAAGGATGTAAACAATCCATATAGAGAAGATTCTCTTAAATTTTTTATTTACAATACTTTGCCTGGTACTACTAGTGCTGCAGGTGAAAAGGCTGAGTTTTTAAAAGAAATTATTCTTGGTGAAGCTGTAGTAAACGAAATTACTCCTGCTTTTGCTTTTGAATTATTATCTCACATGAAAGGTGGTCCTTCTATTAAGGTACTGCTTGATTTGGCTTTAGGTAGTGATGTTGCTATTGCAAAAGAGGCTGCAAAAGTTCTTAAAACACAGGTTTTCCTTTACGAAGCAGATACAGCTCGTTTGGTAGAAGCGTTTAAAAATAATAATGAAGTTGCGAAAGAAATTTTGGAGAGCTATGCACAGGCAGAATTCTTTACAAAACTTCCGGAAGTAGCAGACGAAATTAAAGTCGTTACTTTTATCGCCGGTGAAGGAGATATTTCAACCGATTTACTTTCTCCGGGAAATCAGGCGCACTCACGTTCAGATCGTGAACTTCACGGGCAATGTATGATTACGCCACAAGCACAGCAGGAAATTAGAGCTTTACAGGCACAACATCCTGATAAAAGCGTAATGTTAATTGCTGAAAAAGGAACAATGGGAGTGGGATCTTCAAGAATGTCAGGTGTAAATAACGTGGCACTTTGGACAGGAAAACAAGCAAGCCCATACATTCCATTCGTAAATATCGCTCCAATTGTTGGAGGTACAAATGGTATTTCTCCAATTTTCTTAACGACTGTTGACGTTACTGGTGGTATTGGTCTTGACCTTAAAAACTGGGTAAAAAAGGTTGATGCTGAAGGAAATATTGTTCGTAACGAAAATGACGAACCAATTTTGGAGCAAACTTATTCTGTTGCTACAGGAACAGTTTTAACCATCAATATTAAAGAGAAAAAGCTGTACAATGGAGATCAGGAATTGATCGACATTTCGAAAGCATTTACTCCTCAAAAAATGGAATTTATCAAAGCAGGTGGTTCTTATGCTATCGTATTTGGTAAAAAACTTCAAACATTTGCAGCGAAAACTTTAGGGGTTACAGCTCCGGTTGTATTTGCTCCGTCAAAAGAAATATCTATTGAAGGACAAGGTCTTACTGCTGTAGAGAAAATCTTCAACAGAAATGCAGTAGGTACAACACCAGGAAAAGTACTGCACGCTGGTTCAGATGTTCGTGTTGAAGTTAATATCGTAGGTTCACAAGATACAACGGGTCTTATGACGGCTCAGGAGTTAGAATCTATGGCAGCAACTATAATTTCGCCAATCGTTGATGGTGCTTACCAGTCTGGTTGTCACACTGCTTCGGTTTGGGATAAAAAAGCGCAGGCAAACATTCCGAAATTGATGAAATTTATGAACGATTTCGGTTTGATTACAGCTCGTGACCCGAAAGGCGTTTACCATGCAATGACCGATGTAATTCACAAAGTTCTTAACGATATTACGATTGATGAGTGGGCGATCATTATTGGTGGTGACTCACATACCAGAATGTCTAAAGGAGTTGCTTTTGGTGCTGACTCAGGAACAGTTGCTCTTGCACTTGCTACGGGTGAGGCTTCAATGCCAATTCCGGAATCTGTAAAAGTAACGTTCAAAGGAGATATGAAAGGGTATATGGACTTCCGTGATGTGGTTCATGCTACTCAGGCTCAGATGTTGCATCAGTTTGGTGGAGAGAATGTATTCCAGGGTAGAATTATTGAGGTTCATATTGGAACACTTACTGCTGACCAGGCGTTTACCTTTACAGACTGGACTGCAGAGATGAAAGCAAAAGCTTCTATCTGTATTTCTGAGGACGATACTTTAATCGAATCATTGGAAATTGCAAAAGGCAGAATCCAGATCATGATCGACAAAGGAATGGACAATGAAAAACGTGTTCTTCAGGGGTTAATCAACAAAGCAAATAAGAGAATTGAAGAAATCAGAACTTCTGAGAAACCAGCTTTAACGCCGGATGCCAATGCAAAATACTACGCTGAAGTAGTAGTTGATTTGGATCTGATTGCTGAGCCAATGATCGCAGATCCGGACGTAAACAATGCTGATGTTTCTAAACGATATACGCACGATACCATCAGACCTTTATCGTTCTATGGAGGAGTGAAAAAAGTGGATCTTGGATTTATCGGATCTTGTATGGTACACAAAGGCGATATGAAAATCCTTGCTCAAATGTTGAAAAACGTTGAAGCACAAACAGGAAAAGTTGAATTTAATGCACCTTTGGTTGTTGCGCCGCCTACTTACAATATCGTAGACGAGTTGAAAGCAGAAGGAGACTGGGAAGTTTTACAAAGATATTCCGGTTTTGAATTTGATGATAGTGCTCCAAAAGGTGCAGCACGTACAGAATACGAAAACATGTTGTACTTAGAGCGCCCAGGATGTAACCTTTGTATGGGGAACCAGGAAAAAGCGGCAAAAGGAGATACTGTAATGGCAACTTCTACACGTTTGTTCCAAGGAAGAGTTGTAGAGGATACAGATGGTAAAAAAGGAGAGTCTTTACTTTCTTCTACACCAGTAGTGGTATTGTCTACAATTTTGGGTAGAACTCCAACATTAGAAGAGTATACAACTGCAGTTGAAGGAATTAATTTGACCAAGTTTGCACCTTCAAACAAACAATTAGTGATGTAATATACGATTAGTTATAATCATTATATATAGAGAGCCCGAGTGATAAACTCGGGCTTTTTCTTTTACAACTCCTCTATTTTTTGTAACTTGGGATGTTCAAAAAAACAAACAAAAACAATTATACTTATGGCTTTTGATATTGAAATGATTAAAAAAGTGTATGAGAACATGCCAGGTCGTGTTGATAAAGCACGCGAAATTGTTGGTCGTCCACTTACCTTAACAGAGAAAATTTTATACAATCACCTATGGGATGGAAATCCGACAAAGGCGTTTGGAAGAGGAGTAGATTATGTTGATTTTGCACCGGATCGTGTGGCCTGCCAGGACGCAACAGCTCAAATGGCATTGTTGCAGTTTATGCACGCCGGTAAAGCTAAGGTGGCAGTGCCTACAACCGTACATTGCGATCACCTGATTCAGGCAAAAGTAGATGCTGCAACCGATTTGGCCAGAGCAAAAACACAAAGTAATGAGGTTTTCGATTTCTTATCGTCAGTTTCTAATAAATACGGAATTGGTTTCTGGAAACCGGGAGCGGGAATTATTCACCAGGTAGTGCTTGAAAATTATGCATTCCCGGGAGGAATGATGATTGGTACCGATTCGCACACCGTAAATGCAGGAGGTTTAGGAATGGTTGCTATTGGTGTTGGTGGAGCAGATGCTGTAGATGTGATGTCTGGAATGGCCTGGGAGTTGAAATTTCCAAAATTAATTGGAGTAAAACTAACGGGTAAATTATCAGGCTGGACAGCCCCTAAAGATGTTATTCTTAAAGTAGCCGGTATATTGACTGTAAAAGGCGGTACAGGAGCTATTGTTGAATATTTTGGCGAAGGAGCAACTTCTATGTCCTGTACCGGAAAAGGGACGATTTGTAACATGGGAGCTGAAATCGGAGCTACAACTTCAACTTTTGGTTATGATGCCTCTATGAGCCGTTACCTGCGTTCTACAAACAGAGCTGATGTTGCGGATGCTGCCGATAAAGTGGCTTCTTATTTAACAGGAGACCCGGAAGTATATGCTAACCCGGAAAAATATTTTGATCAGGTGATCGAAATCAATTTATCCGAATTAGAACCCCATTTAAACGGTCCTTTTACTCCGGATTTAGCGACCCCAATTTCTAAAATGAAAGAGGAAGCCATCAAAAATAACTGGCCTTTGCAAATTCAGGTAGGTTTAATAGGTTCTTGTACCAACTCCTCTTACGAAGATATCTCTCGTGCGGCTTCTTTGGCCAGACAGGTAAGTGCAAAAAACTTAAAAACGAAATCTCAATTTACAATTACGCCAGGTTCTGAAGTAGTGCGTTATACCATCGAACGTGATGGTTTTATCGATACCTTCCATAAAATTGGAGCGACTGTTTTTGCTAATGCCTGCGGACCTTGTATTGGTATGTGGGACAGAGAAGGGGCAGAGAAGGAAGAAAGAAACACCATCGTTCACTCTTTCAATCGTAATTTCTCCAAACGTGCAGATGGTAACCCGAACACTTTAGCCTTCGTAGGTTCGCCCGAATTGGTGACGGCTATGGCCATTGCAGGAGATTTAAGTTTTAATCCATTAACAGACACTTTGATCAATGAAGATGGAGAAGAAGTAATGTTAGAAGAGCCTACAGGAGACGAATTGCCTCCAAAAGGATTTGATGTTAAAGATCCGGGATTCCAGTCGCCTGCTGAAGACGGTTCAGGAGTTCAGGTAGTCGTAAGTCCAACGTCTGAACGTTTGCAATTATTAGCTCCGTTTGATGCCTGGGATGGTAAAAACATCACGGGGGCTAAACTGCTGATAAAAGCATTCGGAAAATGTACAACCGATCACATTTCTATGGCAGGACCGTGGTTGCGTTTCCGTGGACATTTAGATAACATTTCCAACAATATGCTGATTGGTGCCGTAAATGCATTCAATCAAAAAACGAACTCGGTTAAAAATCAACTAACCGGCGTATATGACGCTGTTCCGGCTGTAGCCCGTGCATACAAGGCTGCAGGAGTTCCGTCTATTGTTGTGGGAGATCACAATTATGGAGAAGGTTCGTCTCGTGAGCATGCGGCTATGGAGCCACGTTTCTTAGGCGTTAAAGCCGTGTTGGTAAAATCGTTTGCCCGTATTCACGAAACAAACCTTAAAAAACAAGGTCTTTTGGGATTGACTTTTGCTAATGAAGCCGATTACGATAAAATTCAGGAGAACGATACAATCAATTTTACAGATTTAACCGAGTTTGCTCCGGGAAAACCATTAACATTAGAGTTCGTTCACGCTGATGGTACCAAAGATATTATTCTGGCCAACCATACCTACAACGAAGGCCAGATTGGCTGGTTCGTTGCTGGTTCGGCACTAAACTTAATTGCTGCCGGGAAAGCCTAATCGATACGATTTATTGCTATTAAAAATGCTCTGTGAAAACAGAGCATTTTTTTTATAATTGAAATAGGCAAGCTTTTGTGTTTACTCAATAGGTTTAGCAGCACTCACTTCTTGCGATAAGATCTTCGTTTTATTAGGTTTTGTGGTTTCAAATTCATCGAGATCAATGCTGAATACTTTTTCTGAGGGTATTTGAGAATAGCTATTGTCGATGCGTCCTCCAATAATATATAATTTATTGTTGTAGTAATACATCGCAGCACGTTTTGACTCCAGTTCGATTTCAAATTCTTTTAACTGCTTTGTTTTTAAATCGTAAGTGTATATTTTTCGATCCTCAAAAAAGTAAATGATATTGTTGTTATAGGCAATAGCAGGCCTTTCTAAGGGAGTGAATAATTCACCGGGAAACCCCCATTTTTCTGTTGTCAAGTCAAAAGTTTCTATTTGCGACAAAGGTTTTCCATTGTATCCGCCAATGAAATAAATTTTGTTGTCAATCAATATCCCCGTCGTTTCTTTAGCGGTTAGCATACTGGGAAGCTCGTACCAGTATCCTGATGTGATATTGTACAAATGCATTTTATCGGTAAAATCTTTTTTACCCTTTTTGTCCATTTTTACCGATCCTCCGGCTACAATGATATTGTCGTTATAACTAAAGGAAGCAAAATCAGCTGCCTGATGCGGATTTGCCTTATCTATTTTAATACTATGTTTATCAAGATCAACCACTTCAATCTTATCTTGTAAGTATTCCCAACTGCTGATCTTGTTAACCATTATTTTTTTACCACCCAAAACATAAATCAGGTTGTTGTAGAAATGAATGTTATGATAAGCTCTGGGCAGCAGTTTTAAATCCTGAACCTCCCAGGTGTCATTCTTTATGTCATAAACAGAAAGGTGTTTTTTATAATGGCGTTTTCCTGTATTTTGAGCTTCCTCCAGAAAATCCTGAAAGTTTGGGTCGGCTTTTTTGGCCCGTACTTTTGCCAGCTGGTCTACTTCCGAATAAGCATCTCCACCGCTAACATAAATTTTATCCTCTTTTAAAAAAGAACCAAAGGAGAAAATAGGATATTTTAAAGAGGCTAATTTGCTGAATGAAACCTTAGTTTTTAATTTTGAATTAGAGGCAATAGTTACTCCGGATAAATTTTCAACGTTTTCTTCAAGTGAAACGGTAAAATTTTGCCTTGTTAAATAGCTCAGTGATATTCTTATTGTTTTGTATCCCAAATGAGAGAACTCTATGGTCTCCTCATTTTTAAATTCGGGAAGAAGTTTTAAAGAAAACTTACCGTTCTCATCCGTTATCGTCCCTGTTTTGCTTGATAGCGCCAATATATTGGTATTTTCAAGCGGAAGATTGCCTTTTTGAGATACGACTACGCCTTTTATGTTTTGGGCGACGGCTAATAAGGGGCAAAAAATAAAAAGTAAAATTAATTTTTTCACACTGTTCAGATTAAGATTGATTTTTGGTTGTTATAAAGTAAATTAGTTTCGAATACTGAAAAGCGTTTTTAATTGGCTTTGGCAAGGTTCATTTCTCTCTTTAGGGTTTTAGTTCGGGCAGGTTTCGTATTTTTGAAATCTTCAAGATCAAATGTAAAAATACTTGAGGAAGGAGCTTTTTCAAATTTACTTTCCGTGCGTCCTCCTAAAACATACAATTTATTATCGGCAAAATACATCGTGGAATACTTTAGGGCTAACTCCGTTTCGTATTCCTTAAGTTGCTTTGTTTTTAAATCGTAAGTGTACATTGTGCGATCTTCATAAATATAAATCGTATTGTCGTGATAGGCTATGGTTGGTTTTTCCAGTCCGTAAAATAAATCGCCTTCTGTTTGCCATGCCTGAGTGTTTAAGTCAAAGGTTTCTATTTTAGATACCGGTTTTCCGTCATCTCCACCAATAAGATAAATAGTGTCGTCTATCACAATTCCGGATGTTTCTTTTGCGGTTGGCATAGGATCAAGTTCATACCAGTATCCTGAAGTAATGTTGTACAAATGTACCTTGTTGGTAAAATCTTTTTTTCCACTTTCAGACAATTTTAAAGAACCTCCCATTACAATAATATTATCCTTGTAAGTAAAGGACGCAAAATCAGCTGCCTGATGCGGGGTCGTATAATCCGTTTTAATCGTTTGATTGTTTAGGTCCAGAACTTCGTTTTCATTTTGAAGGTATTCCCAATTGCTTTTTTGATTGACCTTAAGTGATTTTCCGCCTAAAACATAAATCGAATTGTTGTAGTAATGGATGTTATGATGGGCTCTTTTCTTTAATTTTGGTTCTAATTTCGGATATTCCCAGGTATTTGTTTTGATGTCGTAAATAGAGAAATCTCTTCTAAAATAAGAAAGAACAGCGTTTTGCTGATAGGCTTCCAGATAAGTGGTTAAGGTAAAATCGGCTCTTTTGGATCGTATTAGTTCCAGTCGGTCCACCTCATAAGAAGCGTCGCCGCCAATGATGTAAATTTTATCGTCCTTCAAAAAAGAGCCAAACGAAAAAATACTATGTTTCATTGAAGTTAATTTGCTGTAGGGAAGTTTTAAATTCAATTTGGGAGTGGCTTTAACCGTTACACCCGATAGATTTTGGACTTCATCTTCAAGAAAAACCTTATAGTTTTGTTTTTTCAGATAGCTGAGAGAGAATTGTGCGGAAGCATAACCAATATGTGAGAATTCTAGTACCTCATTGTCTTTAAATTTTGAAAGGAGCTTTAAAGAAAATTTACCTTCTTCATCCGTTACGGTTCCAGTTTTGCTTGATAAGGCAAATACATTGGTATTTGCAATTGGAAGTTTGGTTTCCTGAGAAACTATAATGCCATTTATATTCTGAGCAATTGATAATAAAGGGGATAGAATGAAAAGTAAGAGTAGTTTTTTCACACGGTTTTTGGGTTAGGATTGGTTGTTTTGGTTTGAAAATAGTGTCTTTTATAAAGAGCATTATTTCAAAGGGTTGACTCAATTTTTATGCCGGAATTGTTAATTTGAACAAAATAAGTTGTTAAAAAAGGTGCTTTTTTTACTTTAAAAAGTTAAATTCGCTTATCGGGTAAAATAATTCCCTTTTTCTGAGTTTATAATTCAGAAAGTAATTCAATTCAGAGCGTGTAATAAAAGATAAAAATGTAATAAAGAATGGTTTCCAGGTTAATAGTAATTTTGTTTTTTTTCAGTGTTGGTGTTTTTTCACAAGAAAAGTATATTAAGCACAAAATCTCACAAGGAGAGAATCTTACAGTAATTGCTAAAAAATACGGAGTAAAACCAAAAGATATTGCAGAAGCAAATCCGAAAGCGCCCAAAGTTCTAAAACTAAATTCCATTTTATTAATACCAAACCGCAATAAGACAGTTGCTAAAAAAACTGCCGAAACGGTTGCCAATACTACTCCGGTTGTAACTCCGGGTTCTCATGAAGTTTTAGCTAAAGAAACACTTTGGGGAATTTCAAAAAAATACAATGTTTCAGTTGATGACTTAAAAAAAGCCAATCCGCTTTTAGAAAGTGAAGGTTTAAAAATTGGACAACAAATTAACATCCCAACTAATACCGACACAAACACCGCTGTAGCGACGACTGCTCCGGTAATCGAGAATATTCAGGAACCTGCGAAGGTTGAAGTAAGCAGAGAGGTTTTACCAAAAGAAACAAAATATGCCATCGCAAAAGAGTTTGGGATAACCGTTAAGGAATTAGAAAAACAAAATCCTGCGATTAAGAAGAGGCTAAAAGTGGGTTACCTGCTTAAAATTAATGTTTCACCCGAAAAAGCAGCAGCTTTACAGGAAATGAAACCTGCCGAAACCGGTACAGCAACACCACCGATTCAGATTGCTGAAGATACTACCGTAAAAAAAGATTCTACATTTGTAAGATTGGGCAATAATGCTGATTTGATTGATCAACTGATTGTAAATGCAACAGAGAATATTGGAACACGTTACCGGTCAGGCGGAACAACAAAAGCCGGTTTTGATTGTTCAGGACTAATGATCTGTACCTTTAATAGTTTTGATATTAAGCTGCCGAGAAGTTCGATCGAACAATCCAGAATTGGAGTTAGGGTTGAAAGCGAAGCGGCACAAAAGGGAGATCTGATTTTCTTTAAAACCAACGGAAGACGCCGTATCAATCATGTTGGGATGGTCGTTGAGGTAACAGAAGGAGAAATTAAATTTGTACACTCTTCTACTCACGGCGGTGTAATGATTTCCTCTACTAAGGAGCCTTATTACCAAAGAAGCTTTTCTCAGGTAAACAGAGTTCTTCAATAGTTTTTAATAGTTAAACAGTAAGGCTTTAAATTCCTCTATAGGAAAAGGTTTGTTCAAAAAAGCATTTACATACTTGTTTTTATTAATTTTTGCAATTTCATCCAGATCTAAGGTCGAGGATAGTACAAAAATTCGAATCCCTTTTTTTACGTCTTTTTTTAGTTTACGGAATTCTTCCAAAAATTCGAAACCATTCATTATTGGCATTTGAATATCCAGTAAAATGATGAGTGGATGACTGTTTCTTTTAGCAGCAAGCCACTGAATTCCTTCCTTCCCATTGTTGGCGATAAAGACCTCGTCAATATCAAGCACTTTTTTTAGTAACTGTTTAATGACAAGCTGATCGATCAAATTGTCGTCGACGATTAGAAATTCGGGTTTAGTTTGCATGAGAATGTGGAATTGCTACAATAAATTTACTCCCGACCGTGTTTTCAGAGAAAACCGAAATAGTTCCTTTGATGTTTTCTAAAGCTTCTTTTGCAATGTAAAGACCTAATCCCGAACCTTTGTTTTTGTTTGTACCAAAATACATCTCAAAAATACTGTCTTTAAATTCGTCTTTAATGCCAATTCCGTTATCTGTTATTTCTATTTTATCATAGCCTTCATCTGTATAAGTTTTAATCGAAATAAACATTTCGGGCTTATTGACATCGGCATATTTGATGGCATTTGAAAGCAAATTCGAAATAATGATTCTTAAACGCAAGTCATCGCTTTGGATGATATCGACCAATAATTCCTTTTTAAAATTTATTTTGTTGGCATTTTCGATGTGCATCAATTGCAAAATAGATTCGTCAATTAATTCCTTTAAGCTCACAGGTTCGATTACAACCTGTTTTCGTTTGTTTTTAGAGTAATCTATAATGTCAATTATAAACTGATCCTGCTTGGTGAGACTTTTATGCATCAGTGTTAAATAGTCTCTGATTTGATCAATATCATCTTCAAGCTGCGTAATTTCGATCAGACCTTTTAAGGACGTTATAGGCGATCTCAGGTCATGAGAGGCACTATAAACAAAACGATCCAGCTCGTGATTGACAAGGAGCAGGTTTTCGTTTTTTTCTTCAATTTCTTTCTTGGAAATCAGTAAGCGTTTTACCATAATCGCGTAGTACGAACATACGCTTATCACGATAATCAGAATAAAAACAATATTGGTTATAATAAGAAGGCTCTTGATTTTTCGTGTTCCCTCTCCCAAAGTATTCAGGAAGTTACGTTCGTTAATAGTCAGTTTGTCGCTGATGATGCTAATTTCGTTTAGAAATTTTTGCTGACTGGCGGGAGTCAGACGATTTTGTTTTATCTCGGCATCTACCTGTTGACCCAGCGTGGCTAATTTGAATATTAATTCGTCACCCTGACCCCATTCGTGAATTGCTTTTGCCAAAAAGGATACATCTTTAAAGTTTACAAAGAGCCAGATAATATCGTCAAGGTCCTCTTCGTGATTTCGCCCTGTCAGAAATCCTTGTCGGGCAGTTTCGCTATCTCCTTCTTTTAAAAGAGCTCTTCTGGCGGTACCGTCCCCCTGAGGTACTTTTAATTCCTGGGAAAAGAGTTTCCATTGGTTGGGGTCTTTAGTAAAAAGGTACATAATGAGATATCGTGCCGCGTCTTTTTGCCCTTTTGAATAATGTGATTCCCCATTAACATAAGCCCTGTTGGCAGATAATATTTTGATTGTAAAAAAGTTGATGCAGATCAGTAAAGCGCAGGAAATAAATACAATTATCAAGGGAATGAAAACATTCGGGAAACGTGTATTTTTAAAAAACGGACTCTTAGACATAATTTTCAGATTTGGAGGTTCATGCTGCTTTTTCTTTATCTGGTAAGAGTACTTAATGATCGAACGTGTCTTTCTGAGAAAAAGCAGGTTACTGAGAGTTTTGTTTTTTAACGGTTTTGAAATAAACAATTGTTAATAAAAACTTAATTTCCTAAGATTGATTTGCGCCTTTATAAATTTAATAAAAAAACGATATAGTTTTACAAATGAGCTAGTTTTTCTTGTTAATTTTATTTTTCACGTTGTTTTTTTATATAATTTAATGTTATAGCGCATTTTATTTTTGTTTTTCGAATTTTGATCCATTAGGGGGTATTGTATGGTGCAAAACTTAACTTAGAAATGGGAAAATAACACAAATAAAAATATCCCAGAATGCATTATTGTTTTGTTTAACGATTCTTCATGTGATTTAAAAACGAGGTTCCGCTAGTCTATAAAACGATTTTTAGATTGTTGGAATTTGGAGTTTGGAATTTGGAATTTGATTTTTAAGAAAAAAGTATATCTTTAACCAACCAAAAAACTAAAATTATGCAAGAAAACGACCAGGAAGATTTTAAAAGAGAACTGGGATTATTAGACGGAACCATGCTTGTGGTAGGTTCTATGATTGGATCAGGAATATTTATCGTGAGCGCCGATATCACCAGACAAGTAGGCTCGGCAGGATGGCTAACATTAATTTGGCTCCTTTCAGGACTGATTACGGTAATAGCTGCTGTGAGTTACGGCGAGCTTAGCGCAATGTTTCCGAAAGCAGGAGGACAATATGTGTACCTAAAGGAAGCTTACAATAAACTAATTGCCTTTTTGTATGGCTGGAGTTTTTTTGCTGTAATCCAGACCGGAACGATTGCTGCGGTTGGAGTGGCTTTCTCCAAGTTTGCCGCTTATTTGTATGAGCCATTGAGCGATGAAAATATACTTTATGAACTGGGGGCTTTTAAGCTCAACGCTGCTCAGTTGGTTTCGATTTTTACAATTGTGGTGTTAACCCTGATTAATAGCCGCGGGGTGAAGAATGGAAAAATTCTGCAAACCGTTCTGACTATTATCAAAATTTTATCCTTACTTGGATTAATCGTTTTTGGATTAACATTAGGTGCAAAAGCTTCGATTTGGGATGCCAATTGGGGTGCTAATGCCTGGGCAACGCGTACCTATAATGCAGAAAGCGGCTCGTGGCTGCCTATTAGCGGAACAGCTTTGATTAGTGGAATTTCGGCCGCGATGGTGGGTTCGTTATTTTCTAGTGATGCCTGGAATGGGGTTACTTTTATTGCGGGTGAAATTAAAAACCCAAAGCGTAACGTAGGTTTCAGTTTGTTCTTAGGAACTTTTATTGTAACGATTATCTATGTTTTGACCAATTTAATGTATTTGGCGGTAGTTCCGTTAGACGAGATTGCTACAGCCAAATCAGACCGTGTAGCGGTAGTGGCTTCGCATTATATTTTTGGTAATATTGGTACGCTGATTATTGCGATCATGATTATGATTTCGACTTTTGCCTGCAACAACGGACTAATTATGGCTGGTGCAAGAGTATATTATACCATGGCAAAGGACGGCCTTTTCTTTAAAAAAGCAGCCGTTTTGAACGAATCAAGTGTTCCGGGCTGGGCTTTGTGGGCACAGTGTTTCTGGGCCTCTGCTTTGTGTCTGACAGGAAAGTATGGCGATTTATTAGATTTTGTAATTATCATTGTATTGATTTTTTACATTTTAACTATTTATGGAATTTTCATCTTGAGAAAAAAAATGCCGGAAGCCGAAAGACCCTATAGAGCCTTTGGATACCCATTTTTACCAATGCTGTACATTGTAATTGCAACTGCAATTTGTATTTCGCTGTTGCTTACCAAATTCTCAACCTGCGGATGGGGAGTTTTGATTATGTTAACGGGAATTCCGGTGTATTACTTGACGAAACCGAAAGAATAATATTAGAGTTACATAGGTTCAGAGAGGCAAAGGTTCAGAGAACTGTAAATTTGCCTGCAAAATATAAATGCCTTGTTTTTAGCAAGGCATTTTTTGTATACGGTTTGGAGGACTAAAAAAAAACACTACTAATCTGCAAAAGCAAAAGGAGTAGTGTTTCTTAAATGTAAATAATCTAAAAAAGCGGGCTTATGCAAACTAAGCCATTTCAGCTTCAACAGATGATTCTATAGTTGAATTAATAATAGACAATGTAAGAGGATCCGTTTCTCCTGAGAAAAAAGCATCTAAGATTTCCTGAAATACAGGATTTGTATTTTCGACTAAAGAGAAAAGAGTCATAGACGAACGTAATTTACGCGCGTTTAAATCACCTAAAATTCCATCGGCTGACTTTCTTTTAAAAGTTAAAAACAGCTCTGAAATTTCGATAAGATGTTTTCCTAAAATAGGGTGTTCTAAAAACTCGGTTGCTTCTTTTAGATCGTTAATGGCATAATAATTTGCAGTATCGCTCTTACCCAATCCTTTAATTTGAGGAAAAATGAACCACATCCAGTGTGTCTCCTTTTTTCCTTTTTTAATTTCAGAAAGGGCAGTAAGATAAAGTTTGTTTTGCGCATCTAAAAAACGCATTAAATCATTGTTTGAATAAGCCATTGTGGTAATGTATATGTAAAAAAAGGTTGCAAAAGTAGTAAAAAAGATAGGGTTTGCCTAATAAAAGGTTCATACACTGAGTATTTTAACTTTTAGAGGAGGAATTTTCTACACTATTTTACAGTAGAAATAACGCCCTTTGAGTTATTATATTTCAGGACAAGTTTTACAAAATCAACTTTTTCTGTTGGTTCTCCTAAAGGTGAGGTTGATCCTGGGTAAAACATCACGAGCAGTTTTGGGAACCTGATGTTGCCAAAAACTATTGGTCGTTCCGGACATTAATAGAAAAGAACCATGATGCAGCGGAATCTCTACTTGTGGAATCTCTTTTCGGAATTTATGACGCAATCGGAACATTCGGGTTTCGCCAAAAGTGACCGAAGCGATAATTGGGTTTGGTCCGGAGTTATGTTCTTTGTCGCTGTGCCAGGAAACACCATCATTGCCATCTCGATATAAATTAAGCAGCAGACTATTAAATTCGAGTTGGGTTTCTCTTTCGACACGGCCTCTAATTCTTAACAATTCATAAGTCCAGTCAGGACCATTTTGATCTGCTCCAACATTATCTTTGTCTTCGTACCAGGAAATCATTCGGGGAGCTGTAACAATTTTATCATACATTTCCATTTCATATTCTCTCCATTTCGTTTGACGAAGTAATTTTTCATAAAAACGATCAGATTCTTCTTTGCTGAAGAAGTTATCGATCAAAATAAGTTCTGCATCAGGCAGGTCAAATATTTTTTTTCCTTCCAAACCTGTGGCAAATAATTCGGTATCGCTAAATAGTGTCATAAGTCAATACTTTAGGGTTATAGCTCTATTTTAAAAATTAGGTTCGTTTTAGATCCTTGATTGTAGCAAATTTTTGTTGAAAAAAACTTTTCGGGGATTTTTCTCTGCGTAAGCAAAAATCAATTGCACAATGTATTGATTGCTTTTATAAGGCGTGGCATAATTTTTTACTTCTGAAGGATCTGTAATCGCAACATCCAACGGAATATATCCCATGCCATAAAAATGACCGTTTTCTATCCAGATGCAGCTGCGTTCGTGTGCTGTTCTTCCTTTTTCTATAATGGCAAAAGTGGGTCTGTTGCTTAATAAAAAATCAATAGCATTGTCGACTTGTTCATTGTGAAGGGAAACCTCCGGCAAGTCTTTTACATCATTATTCTGAAATGATTCTCCTTCTTCAGGTTTTGAATATTTGCAAAATCTATAATCAATTTCAAATCGTTCTGCTAAACCCCGCAGCATATTGGTTGCTTCGTGTAAACTGCTGAAATGCTCAATACACTGCTGAAATTTATTGAGTTTCCCGATAGCCAGATATTTATATCCGTTGCGGGCTTCATATTCGTACAATCCAAATTTTGGTTCAAATCGTTTTAAAGCCCTGTTGTAAGTTGGCCAAAGATGCTTGATTTCGGTGCATTCTAACAGCAGCGCCATTAACTCGTTGCCACAAACTTCATAGGAAATGGAATAAATATTGCGTAAGAAATGTTGTCTTTGCGGATTAATTTTGTGACCGCTAAAATGAGAGGCAACACGTTTTTTTATATTAACCGCCTTTCCCACGTAGATTACTTTTTTTACCTCATTATAAAAATAATAGACACCCGGTTTTTCGGGCAATTGATTAAAATCTTCTGGCGGAAGGTTAGGAGGTAAACGCTGATCTTGTGCCGTGTTTTTGATCATTTGTTCTATATAACCTTCCTCATCCCATTCGAGTAATCGCGAAAACAATATAGCGGTAGCATCTGCATCTCCGCCGGCACGATGCTGGTTTTCTAAAGGGATGTCGAGCGAATGGCAAAGCTTTCCTAAACTATAGGAGGGAAAACCCGGTCTGATTTTTCGGGCTGCGCGAACGGTACATAACTTTCTGGCGGTCCATTTAAGACCGGCTTGTTCAAGTTCATGACGAACAAACGAATAATCAAAATTGACATTATGAGCCACAAAGATTCGATCGGTAAGCATCTCTAATACTTTATCTGAAATGTCATCGAAGATTGGCGCATTAGCTACCATTTCGTTATTAATTCCCGTTAAGGCAAAAATAGCAAGTGGTATTTCCTTCTGTGGGTTTACAAGTGTTTCAAAGCGGTCTGTTACTTTTTCGCCATCGTGAATGACAATGGCAATTTCTGTAATGCAGCTGCCACTGGCATTCCCGCCTGTGGTTTCAATATCGACTATGGCATATTCTTGCTTTTTCATCTCATTTATATAACGTCAAACTTAATTTAATGTTTAAAACTTTAACACATAGGGACATAGTCGGCAAGTGAAACGCCTTTGTTATTATTTTGAAACTATGTTTTTCTATGTGTTTAAAAAATTGTGCTCAACTGGTTATGTGTTTTAAAATTTCATTCGGTGCCGGGGCAAATTAATCTCATGTCCTTGAGGATAAGGGGCCCGATGTGTTGGACTAACATCTTCCTTAATTTGGCGTTGTGTTTTAAACTGATCTTTAGCATCCATATAACGCGGATCCGGAATAAAAGGCATTTTGGCCATCTTGGTTATGGTAATTGTTGGAAAATGATAATCGACTTCGACATTGCCTAACAAAAGATAGCAGCCGCCACCCTGAAAAGGATAGTTGGTCAGGCTGTCCGGAAAATGGGCAGTGTCAAAATAAGTACCTTCATGATCGATCCAGGTGCCAAAATACATCGTTCCTTTTTTGGTAGGAACTTGTTTTCTTGAAATGAGATAAGCGAGCATGCGAACTTGTTTTTTATGATGGCTTACTAAATCTTTGGCCATAATATCGCCGCGGTATTTGGTTTGTAAAAGATCAAAAACAGTGCAGGATACAGGAAAACTTAATAGCTCAATTTCATCAAAAGCATCTTCATATAAAGAACGTTCCAGAGTAGGAAGCTTGTATTCCTTTACCGGTTCCTGCATCAGCCTCAGGTTTCTGTTTTCGGGTTTGAAATTATTAAGAAGTAAACTTGCGACAACCAAAAGCTGATTTTTGGTTTTTCCGGTAAAACGAAAAGCATCTATAAAAATTAGAATTTTCATGCTTTCAATGCCAATAGGGATTCTGTTGATAAAATCCTCTAAAGAAAGAAAAGCACCGTTTTTCTCCCGATCCGACTCAATTAAATGCGCTGTTTTAGATTCAAGGCTCTTCAAATGCATAAAGCCAAGATAAATGTCTGTGCCATACAAAGTAGTCTGATATTCGCTTTTATTCACACACGGGTTGTGAATGCTGCCACCTGACATACGTGCTTCGTGCACATAAACTTCGGTTCTGTAAAATCCGCCCTGATTATTGATTACTGCGGTCATAAACTCTACAGGATAATACACTTTCAGGAACAAACTCTGATAACTTTCTACGGCATAAGAAGCCGAATGGGCTTTACAAAAAGAGTATCCCGCAAAAGATTCAATCTGACGGTAAATTTCCTGACTCAGCATTTCGGGATGTCCTTTCTGGGCACAACAGGCAAAAAAGTTATCTTTTACTTTTTGTAAGGCTTCCAGAGACCTTCCTTTTCCAGACATGGCACGACGCAGAATATCGCCGTCAGCAGCGGGAAGACCGCCATAGTGCTGAGCGATTTTGATCACATCTTCCTGATAGACCATAATGCCGTAAGTTTCGCCAAGCTGTTCCTTAAAAACGTCATGAAAATATTGAAACTGATTTGGGTTATTATGACGAAAAATATACTCTTTCATCATTCCGGATTGTGCTACACCGGGACGGATGATAGAGGAAGCCGCTACCAGAATTTTATAATTGTCACAATTCAACCGGCGTAATAAACCGCGCATGGCAGGACTTTCGATATAAAAGCAGCCAATAGTGCGACCCTGAGCCAAATAAACGTTGCATAAAGCTTCGTCTTTAGAAATTGAAGTATTGCGGATGTCCACTTTTATACCACGGTTTTTTTCGATCAGTTTTACGCTGTCGTCAATATGTCCAATACCACGCTGACTTAAAATATCGAATTTCTCAAAACCAATCTCTTCGGCAATGTGCATGTCAAAAAGCACGATAGGAAAGCCTTTTGGAGGCATTTCCAAGGGAGTATAATTCGTAATAGGTTCTTCAGAAATCAGAATACCACAGGCATGCATACTGCGGTGATTGGGGTATTTTTCGAGCATCATGCCATATTGCTGTACCAATTTTACAATCGAATTGGTTTCGTGCAACGCCATTGGATTTTTGGCCAGCATATCGAGTTCTTCTTTCGGAAGACCAAATACTTTTCCAACTTCTCTAAAAATCGACCGGTATTTGAATTCGACATTGGTGCCACAGAAAGCGACACGATCACGACCGTATTTATCGAAGATATATTCTAAAATGATGTTGCGTTCTTTCCAGCTCCAGTCAATATCAAAATCGGGAGGCGTTTTGCGGTTGAGGTTTAAAAAACGTTCAAAGTATAAATCCAGTTCGATAGGGCAGATGTCTGTAATTCCGAGACAATAGGCAATAATACTGTTGGCACCACTGCCCCGGCCAATATGCATAAAACCTTGACTGTTGCTGTATTGTACAATATCCCAGGTGATAAGAAAATAACCGCTGAATTCTAATTCATCAATAACTTTCAGCTCTTTTTCGACACGTTTTTTGGCTTCCAGATTTTCGTCTTCATAACGGTTTTTGAATCCTTCCCAAGCCAAATCGGTCAGTTTTTCTAAATCTTCCTGGCGGCTTTTGGTGTAGAATTTTTTGTTTTTTGGAACTCCAAAATCATATTCAAAATTACAGGAATCGATTATTTGCTGAGTGTTGGCTATAATTTCAGGATAATTCTCATAGTAAGGCAACAGCGCTTCTAAAGGCTGTATTGTTTCAGAATTTTTGCAATAATCAGATTCCGTTAACTTCGATAAAAGAGTATTGGTATCAATCGCCCGCAGAATTTTATGTAGGTTAAACTCTCTTTTGTTTGTAAAAGTTATCGGTTGAAGAATGACCATTTTAGCAATTCGGCTTTTAAATTCAGCCGTAAAAAGTTTAGAAACTTCATCTGTTCGAATCCCGATAAATTCATTTTCGCGAAGGGTTACCGGAGCATTTTCCAGCGTATAAATCACAAAGACCGATTTGAATTCGGGTGCAATCAAAGGCAAAGGTGCTCCGCTGAAATTGTGATCGGTTAAGAAGCGGTTCATTTCGCCTAAACCTTCCGTATTTTGAGCCAAACCAATATATCGGAATTGATGATGGTATCGAAATTCTATCCCAACTAAAGGTTTAATTTCTTTTTGCTGACAGGCTTTTATAAAATCATAAATTCCGGTTATCGTATTAATATCTGTAAGTGCCATAGCTTTTACACCACAAGAAGCGGCATGCCCGACCAAATCCTTAAGCGGAATTGTGCCGTAGCGAAGCGAGTGGAAGGAATGGCAGTTGAGATACATGATTTATTTGATACGTTTTAAAATTTCGTCCTTAGTATTGGGTTTAAAATGAGCTCCTGCACAACGCATTACGGCATCAAAACCATAACGGCTTTTCATTTTGTCCATAGCGGCGTAGAGCGATAACATTTCCTGGGTGTCTTCAAAAAGATCAATTTGATAAGTTCCGCGTACGAGTCCGCTAAAGCGAATGCCAATCAGGCGAAGTCGCATTCGGCGCTGGTAAACTTTTTCAAAGAGTTCTGTCACATTTTTGGTCAGAATGTGGTCTGCTGAGGTATAGGCAATTTTAGATTGTTTGGTTTCGGTATCAAAATTGGCGTAGCGTATTTTAACCGTAACCGTTGAGGTGAGCCATTGTTCAGCCCGAAGCTGGAAAGCCAGTTTTTCGACCA
Source organism: Flavobacterium sp. T12S277 (assembly GCF_048514875.1). Classification (NCBI taxonomy): domain Bacteria; kingdom Pseudomonadati; phylum Bacteroidota; class Flavobacteriia; order Flavobacteriales; family Flavobacteriaceae; genus Flavobacterium; species Flavobacterium sp. T12S277. Next base: position 282,302 of record NZ_JBLYEG010000006.1, read on the forward strand.
TTCCTAAAAGTATTCTTCTCAGTTTTGCAATGTCGATTGTATCCTGAGAAAAAGTAGTTTCGGTAGATATTGATTTTCTTTCCGTGTAAGGTTCTACGGGAGTGTGGTCAATTCCGTGGGCTTTTTTCCAGAGCTCGAGACCATTTTTACCAATCATCTGTTGTAAAACTTCGGCAGGCATTTCGGCTAGTGTTTGAATTTTACGAATGCCAATTCTGGACAAAAGCTGAAAAGTAACCGCCCCAACCATTGGAATTTTCTGAATGGATAAAGGATTTAAAAAGTCCTGTACCCCTTGTTCCGGAATTTCAAGATTTCCTACTGGTTTGCCTTCTCCGGTGGCTATTTTAGAAACGGTTTTATTAATAGACAATGAAAAACTAATGGGTAATCCGGTTTCTTTAATTACAGATTGTGCCAGTTCGTTGGTCCATTTATAACTTCCGTGAAATTTATCCATTCCGGTAATGTCGAGATAAAACTCATCGATACTGGCTTTTTCTAAAACAGGCGCTTTATCCTGAAGAATTTGTGTAACATCATGCGATAATTGCGAATACAATTCCATATCGCCTTTCATGACTTTTGCGTCCGGACAAAGTTTTAATGCCATACGGATCGGCATAGCAGAACGGACACCAAATTTACGGGCTTCATACGAACAAGAGGCCACAACACCACGGTCTCCGCCGCCTATAATAAGCGGGATTCCGTTGAGTTCAGAGTTGGTGCGTCTTTCACAGGATACAAAAAAGGTATCCAGATCCATATGTACAATTGCCCTTGCCATTTTCTTGTTTTTGTAGTAAACAAAATTAGTACAGATGATAACATTTTTTTGTATATTTGTTGTTCCAAATTATAACAAATTAATTATGTCCCTATTTTCAGATAACATCAGAGCATTGAGGGTTAAGCATAAAATATCGCAGGAGAAATTAGCTGAGAACCTAAAGATTACCCGAGGAAGATATGTTAAATACGAGGACGGAACCTCTGAGGCGCCGTACGATATCTTGAAACAAATTGCCTTATATTTTCATACTAGTATTGATTTACTATTGTCTGTCGATATACGAAAGATTGATATCGAAAATTTGATAAAACTGGAAGGCAACCGACTCATTCTGCCCATACAGGTAGACCGTTTTGGGGAGAATTATATCGAAATTGTATCCCAAAGAGCAAAAGCAGGTTATCTAAACGGATATGCCGATCCGGAATATATCGAAAGTTTACAGCAAGTTTCGCTTCCGTTTTTGGGACCGGGTAAACATCGCGGATTTCCTGTTGAAGGCGATTCGATGCCGCCACATGAAGACGGATCTATTATTATTGGCCGTTATGTAGAAAGGCTGGGAGAGGTGATGGACGGTAAGACGTATATCCTGATTACCAAAAATGAAGGAATGGTTTACAAACGTCTGAACAAAAACAAAAAGAACACTTTGGTTTTAGAATCTGATAATCGTTTTTATCCAAATTATGAAGTGAAAGCCTCTGATATCTTAGAAATCTGGGAATACGAATGTAATATTGGAAGAAGTGATAAACGCCATGAACAGACAGAATCTCAAAGTATGAAAGACTTACTTCTGGAGGTAAAAAGAGAGGTAATGGAGATAAAGAATAATACTTCGAATACGTAAAAGTTTTTTTGCCACAGATGGCACAGGTTATTTTTTTTCCGCCACAACCCGAGCGATAGCGAACGGACGAAGTAATTCACGAATTATTTTAAATTAGAATTCGTGAATTTGTGGCAAAAGACAATCCCTTTAATCTGTGATAAAAAAACTAAAAAACCTTCACAAACCCCAATCCGTATTGTTTGCCATTATAAAAAGGCATTACCATAGAAGTTGATTTGTTTTCGGAAGATGATTTAAATAGTTTTTTGGTAATATAGGGATTGATCCAGTAGGCAATTTTAGTACTCAAAATCCCGATTCCGGCTCCGGCAGCAACATCCGTTAACCAATGACGGTTGTTGTAAATTCTGAAAAGTCCGGTTCCGGTTGCTACGGCATAACCGGCAATTCCGTACCAAATTGATTTGTCTTTGTATTCCTGCCATAAAAACTCCGCTCCGGCAAAAGCAGTCGCGGTATGCCCTGAAGGAAAAGAGTTGTTCGAACTTCCATCAGGTCTTTCTACATGTGAAATCGATTTTAAACCCAAAACAGTTGAAGCCATAATAACGTATGAAGTTACAAAAATGACAGACCGATCCCGTATAGTATTCTTTCCTTTCACACCAAAAGCATTCAGCGCATAAACCGAAGCAGCCGGCGCATATTGAGAGAAATCATCAATAGTGATTTTGTTGTCAATGTCTTCGGTAACTTCTTTCTTAATTTGCGAATTGAAACTCAGTAACTGATCACTTTCAAGTCCAATTACTCCGTAGCCAATTAATACCCCCGGAATGATTAGTTGTTTGTAGTTGAATTTTAATTGTCGTGAAGTACTGTCAATTTTTGTAATAGAATCATTTTGCTGTGCATTGGCACCCAAAAAACCAAATAAAAATACCAGAGAAATCGCTTTGTAAAACATCTTCGTTATTGTTAAAAGTTGCAATAATAACGTATGTCTGACCTAAGTATTTTTGGTTTAATTGAACCTTAAGCGAATATTAACCCGGTGGCTTTAAAATAGAGAATTGAATTAAGATTGGCTAAATATTATATAATTCCGTAGGAATGGTTTATAATTGTAGCGACGGATTTTTAATCCGTCGAAAATTGGTGTGCATTTTAAAGAGTTCCATCGGAACGATTCATATTTTAATTTTTATGATAACGGGACCGGATTGAAATCTGGCCGACAAAACAGGTCGAGCCTATGGCTCTTTGATTTGCGGGTTTCCTTGATTGACCGGATTGAAATCCGGCCCTATAAATATGTACGAACCTATGGTTCTTTTGTATTGTGGGATTTCTTACCAATCGGATTAAAATCCGGCTTTAAAATAGAGAATTGAGTTAAGATTGGCTAAATATTATATAATTCCGTAGGAATGGTTTATAATTGTAGCGACGGATTTTAATCCGTCGAAAATTGATGTGTATTTAAAGAGTTCCATCGGAACGATTCATGTTTTAATTTTTATTATAACGGGATCGGATTAAAATCCGGCCGACAAAATAGGTCGAGCCTATGGCTCTTTGATTCGCGGGTTTACTTGATTGACCGGATTAAAATCCGGTCCTATAAATATGTACGAACCTATGGTTCTTTTGTATTGGAAATTTTTTGATCCGATTGCTCTTTTTCTTCGAAAAATAAAATATCTAAACCTTCAACGAAAACCAAAACGTACTTCCTAATCCCAAATTACTCTCAACACCAATAGTTCCGTTTTGAGCTTCGATAAATTCTTTGCTGATGGCGAGCCCCAATCCGGTTCCTGATTTCTGGCTTCCCGGAATTTGAAAATATTTATCGAAGACTTTGTCTTTATAGCGGGCATCAATTCCTTTTCCGGTATCGATAACCTCAAATGTAATTTGATCGTTTTCTTCTTTTAACCGGATGGTAATTGTACTTTTTTCAGACGAATAGGTAATCGCATTCGACAAATAATTAATCAAAACCCATCCTGTTTTTTCACTGTCGGCTTTTACATCTTGCAGGTGTTCATTGGCTTCAACAATGAGTTTGATTTGTTTTTGTTCGGCCTGAATTTTTACGGCTTCGGTGGCATAATTTACAATCGAATAAGGATTGCTTTTCTCAATGTTTAACTGAATATTTCCGGTTTCTAATTGTGATAAATTAAGCAATTCGCCTGTAATCTTCAATAAGCGCTGACTGTCTTCTTTAATGCTTTCGACAAGTTGTTTCTGATCGTCGTTCATTTCGCCTGTTTTATTGTTTTGAAGCAATTGAAGGCTTAGTTTTATAGAAGCAATGGGTGTTTTTAATTCGTGCGAAACGGTTGCGATAAAATTAGTCTTTGCAAAATCGAGTTCTTTAAACAAGGTAATATTTCGCAGGATGATTACGTCACCAATATTAATTTCCTTTTCTTCGCCCGTTGGAGTTATGGTGATGTTGATGGTTTCTTTATCAAAATAACTTTCTTTCCCGTGAGCAAAAATTTTCATTGGGTGTTTCTTCTGAGAATCGGCAGCCGGTTCTTTGAGAATCAAAGAGCGAATTAAATCATTGGAGACAGCCAAAGCTGAAGCCGATTGACCAATAACATCTTCGAGTTTCATTCCGATGATTTTGAGGGCTTCATCATTCACAAACAAAATCACGCCTTCCTGGTCTAATCCAATAATAGGATCGTGCATGTTATTAATCAGGGTTTCCAGTCGTTTTTTCTCGAAGAATAATTTGTACAAATTACTATTGTTGTATTCCTGTAGTTTTTGCGCCATGGTATTAAAGGATTTTGCCAGATCACCGTATTCGTTGTGATTGGTAAAATGTACCCGTTCAGAATAATTTTTATTGGCAATTTCCTTAATACTCTGCGTTAATTCCTTAATTGGATTGGCAATATTATTGGGTAAATTAACGAGTAGGTTAAAGGCGATTAAAAAGCAGAGCGTTCCCACAATGGCAATCCATAAATTGGCATTTTCGGCGGTATGTCTGGCAATATCACTTTTTTGCTTGATGGCATCCAGATTGAGTTTCATAATCGAAAAAATATCCTGCCTGATTTGTGCTTTCACGGTTTCATTAGAACCATTTTTTTCTAAAAGCGCAAAGTCATTTTCTAGTTTGGCAGTGGCTTCTTTCTCTCCGGGTTCTGTAACGTTTCGGGTTTGTTTTTCAAGATATTCCTTAAAAGTATGAATCGTACTATCAGTATTCACTTTGATTTCGTCCAGAGATAAAATCATATTTCTGGAATATTCCAGCGTATTGTAATTCGCTTTCAGAATATTCTCGGTATCTGCTTTGATTAAAAAAACAGCATATCCGCTCACTAACGAGAGTATAATAATCATTAAAAATAACAACCCGACTCCCAGATTCAATTTGGTTTTAATTCTCATTTTTTGCTTTTTCTAGTAAAAAAGTTAGTTGTGAAATGTAAAATGTATTTCGCAAAAACATCTCACATTTTACATAAAACATTTCACATTTTACGATAATATAACAAGATCAACATTTGATAAAGACAGACTATTCAATAGACGTCTGAAAATTGTTGTAGACAAAATTACTTTAAATAAATTTAAATGCGGTTTCCCAATACATACAGTTGTAATGTGCTTTTCTTCGACCGTCATTAAAATGGCGTCGGCAATATTTTTGTTCTCTGTTTTAATCACTTCGGCACCCAGTTGAACAGCCAGTTTAAAATTATTAATCAAATGCCGTTGTTTGTCCAATGCAATTTTGGTACTGCTTTCTTTGGGAGTTTCTACATACAAAACATACCAGGATCCATTATAATAACTTGCCAAACGTGCCGCTTTTCTGATTACAATTTTTGCTGTTTTGTCGTTGCTGCTAATACAGGCCAGTAATTTTTCGTGTCTTAAAGCATGCAACTGGGGTACTTCGTTTTCTACTTTTCGAACTACCTGACTGGCTACTTCTTTCAAAGCCAATTCACGCAATTGTAAAATTTGTTCCGATTTGAAAAAATTAGACAAAGCGGTCTGAATCTTATCTGCCGTATAAATTTTTCCTTCTTTTAAACGTGCAATCAAATCTTCAGAGGTCAAATCGATATTTACAACTTCATCGGCCAGTCGCAAAACATTATCAGGAATACGTTCCTGAATATCAATACTTGTGATGCGTTTAACGTCTTCATTTAAACTTTCAATATGCTGAATATTCACTGCCGATATCACATTGATTCCGGCTTCCAGAATTTCCAGAACATCCTGCCAGCGTTTTTCGTTTTTGCTTCCTTCAACGTTGGTGTGCGCGAGTTCATCAACAATGACAACTTCGGGTCTAAGGTTGATTATCGCCTGTACGTCGAGTTCTTCGAGCTCTTTCCCTTTATAGAAAATGGTTCGCCGTGGAATCACAGGCAAACCAGATAAAAGCTCATGCGTTTCTTTTCGCATGTGCGTTTCGATGTAACCAATTTTTACATCAATTCCGTTTTTTAATAACGAATGTGCTTCCTGCAGCATCCGGTAGGTTTTACCCACACCGGCACTCATCCCAATGTAGATTTTAAACTTTCCCTTTCGTGATTTCTGAATTAAATCGAGAAAGTGCTGTGCATTATTTTCTTTTTCCATATTTTTTGCTTTAAGCGATAAGCTTTAGGCTTTAAGCAGTAAGACAAAAGCCTACTGCTTAAAGCTTATAGCCTAAGGCTAAAAAGAAATCGCCAGCGAAGTCGTTACAAATGTATTTGTACTCGTTGGAAGATTGTTTTTTGTAAATATTTCATCTTTACTGGAAAGATTTCTTGCTTCTAATCTAAACATTACATTATCCGTGACTAAGTAATCAAAGTTAGCTGAAAATCCGTAAGTTTTAAAACCATTTGGAGTTTGGGTTGCTATAATTACTCCTTTTTCATCACTATAATATTCGCCGCGGGCTGTAAGCTGAATTTTATCAGTTGGTTTGTATTGCAAAATCAAAATCGGAGAAAACCAGGCATCATATTTAGTACTGTTTTTAGCCGATTGTTGTGTTCCAACATCAAAACCAGCAGTAATGTTTGTTTTATCGGTTACTTTAAATTGTCCGTAAAAATTATTAAAATAGCGCCATTTTTTGTCAATATCCGGTTGCTCGTTTCCAACATAAGTGCTCCAGTTCAGTACCACTTTGTCTGATGGTTTGTAAGTAACCTGAGTTCCAAAAGCAGGAGTTTGGTTGCCTTCTACTTTTTGGATACGTTGCCAGCCATTCAAATACATTGCGGCTACATACCATGCTCCGGATTCAGAAGTATAACCAATTTTAACTCCCGTTTCGTAATAAGGAGAATTTTCAGCCAGAATACTTCGGGTCAGATTTTGACAATCTTTTCCAATCGCGCTTTCAAAACCAAGATGCGATGGCATAATTCCCGCATCAACCCATAAATTATGAGAAGAAGAAATCTTCACTCCCACATTTGCTTCATATACATTTTTTAATAAACCCTGCTCGGCAGCCAAGTTGTACTCGGCGTAAGTTCCGGCCATCAGCGCAAAATTTCCGCGAACATTGCCTTTGCTGTAGTTCACTTTTGCCAATCCTAAATTGATATTCATTTCATTACTTTTATTGTAGTTGTAAATAAATCCCGGGCGGGTATGATTGTCCGGTTTTCCGAAATCATAGCTGTAATAAACGTCTACGTATCCTGAAAATGTAAACGGACTTTTTGATTCTTCCTGAGCATGTAAGTTGCTATAACCAAAAGCGATTAAAGCGGTAAGTATAATTTTTTTCATTTTGTGGTATTCAATTATTTATTTAGTAGATTTTTTAAGAGCTAATCCCGCTATCCGTTTCAATCTTTTGTGTCCGCCGCGGCGGACACAAAAGGATTTCCACTACTATCGGGGCTAGATTATTTGGGCAAAAAGGGGGTTTGTATTATAATTGGCTCTATAGCTTAACAGGTTTCCAAAACCTGTTAGAAGAAAAAAAACTTAGTGCCTTAGCATCTCAGTACCTCAGAGCCTCTATTTCAATTGATCAAGGGCAATATTCAGTTCCAGTACATTAACTGTTTCCGGACCTACAACAGCAGTGTTGATTTTAGATTCTACCAAAGTTTTTACTTTAGCCTCGTCTAATTTTCTTTCTTTGGCAATTCGTTTCACTTGAATCAAAGCACCTTGTGGTGAAATATTCGGATCTAAACCGCTTCCTGAAGCTGTAACCATATCTGCGGGAATCTCTGCTTTTTTCAAATACGGATGAACGATTAAAAACGTATCAACTCTTTTTTGAACCAAAGCCAGGTATTCGGCATTACTTGGTCCTTTGTTGCTTCCGGCACTTCCGGCAGCATTATAATCTACAGCCGAAGGTCGTCCCCAGAAGTAATTGGACTTATCGAATTTCTGACCAATTTTTTGGTATCCTACTACTTTTCCGTTAACCGAAATCGTTTCTCCTTTTCCTTGATTAGGAGCAAATTGTGCAATTCCATAGATTGCAAGAGGATAAATAACTGCAAACAGAATTACGGTTAGCAGCGTAAGCTTGAATAGTGAAAATATATTTTTCATTTTATTTTTATTTTTGAGGTTCTGAGCTGCTAAGTTTCTAAGGTGCTAAGGAAAAAACTTAGAACCTTAGCAACTTAGTTTCTTAGTAACTTTTATTTACATGAAGAGAGCAACAACTAAATCAATTAACTTAATCCCGACAAAAGGCACAAGCAATCCGCCTAAACCATAAATCAACAGGTTTCTTTTTAAGATCGCACTTGCTCCGATTGGTTTGTAATCGACACCTCTTAACGCCAGAGGAATTAGTATCGGAATAATTACCGCATTAAAAATTACGGCCGATAAAATGGCGCTTTCCGGGCTGTGCAGACGCATGATGTTTAAACCTTCCAAAGCTGGAATTGCTGTGATGAAAAGGGCAGGAACGATCGCAAAATACTTCGCTACGTCATTGGCAATGGAGAAAGTAGTCAGCGTACCACGAGTCATTAATAACTGTTTTCCAATTTCGATGATCTCAATTAACTTCGTTGGATCATTGTCAAGGTCAACCATGTTTCCGGCTTCTTTGGCTGCCTGCGTTCCGCTGTTCATGGCAACACCCACGTTGGCTTGCGCAAGGGCAGGAGCGTCATTGGTTCCGTCACCCATCATCGCAACTAGTTTACCCAGATTTTGCTCGTTTTTAATGTAGTTCATTTTATCCTCAGGCTTCGCTTCGGCAATAAAATCATCCACACCGGCAGCTTCAGCGATAAACTTCGCCGTAAGCGGATTGTCTCCGGTCACCATTACCGTTTTAACTCCCATTTTTCTCAAACGGTCAAAACGTTCTTTCATTCCCGTTTTAATAATATCCTGTAATTCGATAACCCCCTGAACCTGATTGTCTTTAATAACCACCAGCGGTGTTCCACCTTTAGACGAAATATCAATTACCTTTTGAGCAATATCTTCAGGGAAAGAGTTTCCGGCTTGAAGTGCAATGTTTTTTGCGGCATCCTGAGCTCCTTTTCTAATATTGGTACCGTCTTTTAAAACAACTCCGGAAGTCCTGGTTTCTGCGGTAAACTTAATTAAAGTAGCACCTTCAATAGATAATTTATCGGCAAGTTCGGCTCCAGCCAATTCCACGATACTTTTTCCTTCCGGAGTGTCATCTGCCAATGAACTTAGCACGGCAGATTTTATAAAATCTTCTTCTGAAACACCTTTAGCAGGATAAAAATTCGTTGCTTTTCTGTTTCCAATTGTGATGGTTCCGGTTTTATCCAAAAGTAAAACGTCAATATCTCCGGCAGTTTCAACTGCTTTTCCAGATTTTGTAATAACATTGGCACGTAAAGCTCTGTCCATTCCCGCGATTCCAATTGCAGAAAGTAAACCTCCAATGGTAGTTGGAATTAAACAAACAAACAAAGCGATGAAAGCCGCAATCGTGATGGGTGCATTTGCATAGTCGGCAAACGGTTTTAGCGTAACGCACACAATCACGAAGATTAAAGTAAATGCGGCTAATAAAATGGTTAATGCAATTTCGTTTGGTGTTTTCTGACGGCTTGCACCTTCTACCAAAGCAATCATTTTGTCCAAAAAGCTTTCGCCTGGTTCCGACGTTACAATTACTTTTATTTTGTCTGACAATACTTTTGTACCACCGGTTACAGATGATTTATCACCACCGGCTTCCCGAATTACAGGAGCACTTTCTCCTGTAATGGCACTTTCGTCTATAGTAGCCAATCCTTCGATAATTTCACCATCAGTAGCAATTAAATCACCTGCTTCGCAAATGAAGATGTCTCCTTTTTTCAATTCAGAAGAGCTGATGTTTTTGATTTCTCCGTTAGATAAAATCTGTCTGGCCGGAGTTTCTTCCCTTGTTTTTCTTAAACTGTCGGCCTGTGCTTTTCCTCTGGCTTCGGCAATGGCTTCGGCAAAATTGGCAAACAAAAGTGTGGCCAGTAAGATTAAAAATACAATTAGGTTGTAAATAAAACTACCCTGATCCTGAGCTCCCATTAAGATGGAAACACAAACAGCAAACATAATGGCAGTTCCTATTTCTACGGTAAACATTACCGGATTTTTGATCATCATTTTTGGATTAAGCTTTACAAAAGATTGCACTAAAGCTTCTTTTACCTGCTTACTTTCAAACAATGATGTGGATTTATTATGAGTCATTTTTCTTTATATTATTTATTAGTTGACTGTTTCTTTTAACACATAGAAACATAGATTCTTTCTTTTGAGATTAAGGACGTTTTACTTTCATACATTCACATAGCTATGTGAAAAAATGAGTTTTCTTTAATTTTCTTTTGAATTCATTTTATCTATGTTTCTATGTGTTTAAAAAACATCGTTTAGCATTGAGAAACGAATTATTTTAGTGTGAAATATTCCGCTAAAGGTCCAAGTGCCAACGCCGGGAAGAATGATAAAGCAGCGATAATTGCGATTACGGCAAAAACCATTATTCCAAAGATTGTAGTATCCGTTTTTAAAGTTCCTGCACTTTCCGGGATGTATTTTTTACCTGCCAGTAAACCTGCGATAGCCAATGGTCCAACGATTGGAATAAAACGGCTTAACAATAAAACAATTCCTGTAGTGATATTCCAGAACGGATTGTTATCTCCCAAACCTTCAAAACCTGAACCATTGTTGGCAGCACTTGAAGTATATTCGTATAACATTTCTGAGAATCCGTGATGTCCCGGATTGTTGAGCCAGCCTGTTGCGTTTCCGCTAAACCACCATCCCATTGCAGTATCATTTGCTGCAAAATAAGAGGCTAAAGCTGTTCCTGATAATATTAATAAAGGGTGAAGAATGGCGATGAAAGCAGCAATCTTAACTTCCCGGGCTTCAATTTTCTTTCCTAAAAATTCAGGAGTCCGTCCTACCATTAATCCGGAAATAAATACCGCCAGAATAATGAAGACATAAAAGTTCAGAATACCAACACCGCAACCGCCATAAAAGGCATTCACCATCATGGCAAGTAACTCCATTGCTCCTGATACCGGCATCGAACTGTCGTGCATACTGTTTACAGAACCTGTAGAGATTACGGTCGTGGCAATACTCCAGAAACCTGAAATAGCTGGCCCTAAACGAACCTCTTTTCCTTCCATTGCTCCGGTTGTCTGAGCGATTCCCATTTTTTCGATAGCAGGATTTCCGTTGATTTCACTCATTACTGTTGGGATAACCAGTAACAGGAATCCAACCGTCATAACACCAAAAATGACATAAGATAATTTTCTTTTTTTCAAATAAAAACCTAAAGCAAAAATCATGGCAAACGGAACAATTAATTGTGCCCATAACTCCACCGCATTACTAAAATAGGTTGGATTTTCCAACGGATGCGCTGAATTGGCTCCAAAAAAACCACCACCGTTGGTACCGATATGTTTAATGGCAATAAAAGCTGCGGCAGGTCCGCGGGAAACTTCTACGTGATCACCTTGTAAAGTTGTAATCGCGTCTTTTCCTTCAAACGTCATAGGAGTTCCGCTAAACAATAGAGCAACTGCTACAATAGCCGAAAGTGGCAATAAAATACGCGTACAACTTTTGATAAAATAATTGTAAAAGTTACCCAGTTTTTCGGTTGTTCTTTCCTTCATTGCAGTGAAAACCATCGCAGCTGCGGCCAGTCCTACACCGGCAGAAACAAATTGAAGGAACATCAGGAACATTTGTGACAGATAAGAAACACCGCTTTCGCCCGAATAATGCTGTAAATTACAATTCACAACAAATGAAATGGCAGTATTAAAAGCCAGATCCGGACTCATTGACGGGTTGTTATCGGGATTTAAAAACAGCGATCCCTGGAACAATAAAATGAAAAAGCAAAGAAAGAACCAAATCATATTAATACCTAAAAGTGCTTTTAAGTGTTGCTTCCAGTTCATTTCTTCAGTGGAATTGATACCGCTGATTTTAAAGATAAGTTTTTCAATTGGATTGAAAATCGGGTCAAAAAGTGTTTTATCACCTAAATAAACTTTAGCAACATATTTTCCTAAGGGAATGGCTAAAACTATCGTGAGGATAAAAATACCAATGACGCCTAATAATTCTGTATTCATAATTTTTTTTAATTTTAGTGAAATGTCAGATGTGATTTGTAAAAGGAGATCGATGCATAACATCCAACATCTCACTTATAACTTGTAACATCATTAAAATTTTTCGGGTTTAATTAATACATAAACCAAATAGCCGAAAACGGCAATCGAAACAATAAATAGTGCAGTCATGATTTATATTTTTTCAAAAAATTCAACTGATTTAAAACAGATTGCAAAGAGTAGGGCGCCCAATGCGAGTAAAAGAAATGTGATTAACATAGATTATAGATTATTAGATTGTTGGATTATTATATTGGAGACAGTCAATCGATCAGGCACTTTATACGCCTGAGGTATTAACTTGTCGGATATATTCTGCTTTAAGCGTTTGTGGAAAAAGATGTGAGATATTACAGTGACGTATTTCCATAAAAGAAGAAACCGAAAAAACATACACATTCGAAATGGCGTTTTTAGTTTCGATACTTCCGTTGATGAATAGGCGCTCAGCAAGTGCCAGGCATTTTTTTGCGCGAACAATATTGCCGGATATTATTGATTTTTTAGTTATCTCAGCAAAGCGATCAGCTTGTTTGTAGATTGAAGTGACTTGATTTTTCATGAGAATGAATTTTTGTGTTCTCCCCACTTATGCCAAAAGTTAGACCTAAATTATGAAATAACAGCTAAGGTGCTGCTGGTAAATGAATTATGCTTTTGTGCCAAAAATCAGGCATAAAAAAAGCCTATCATAATGATAAGCTTTTATTGAAATGATAAGGTGGTGATTTGGTATTTGTAAAATGTAGTGTGAAATGAAATTGTATTCGCAATTAACATCTCACATTACTACTGAATCCCATACTCGTCTAATTTTCTATACAGAGTTGCAATCCCGATTTCGAGTAAGCGTGCCGTTTCGGCCTTATTGCCTTTTGAATAATTTAAAACCTTCTGTATGTGCAGTTTTTCAACACTCTGCATGGAAAAAGCCGACATCTGCTTGGTGTTTTTTTCTTTTTCATGTTGCATTTCGTACGGTAAAACATCTGAAGTCAGCGTATCGTTACTACTTAAAATAACCGATCTTTCGATAATGTTTTTAAGCTCACGGATATTTCCCGGCCACGAATAATGTTCTAATTTTTGAATGAAATCATCGGCTACGTGCAATGTTTTTTTATTGGTTTTCTCAGAAAACTGCTTGACAAAAGAGTGTGTCAAAAGTGCAATGTCTTTTACTCTTTCGCGTAATGGCGGCAGTGTAATCTCAAAAATATTGAGTCGGAAATACAAATCAGAACGAAAACGGTGTTCTTCACTTTCTATTTTTAAATCTCGGTTTGTTGCGGCAATCAACCTGAAATTTGATTTTTTTGGAGTAGTATCACCAAGCGGAATGTATTCGCTGGTTTCTAAAACGCGCAACAATTTAGCCTGTAGTTCAATGGGCATTTCTCCAATCTCATCCAGAAATAAAGTACCGCCATTGGCTTCTTCGATAAAACCTTTTTTATCTTTTAAAGCTCCGGTAAAAGCACCTTGTTTATGTCCGAAGAGTTCACTTTCGAGGATTTCTTTGCTGAACGTACTGCAGTTTAAGGCTACAAAAGATTTACCGACACGGTTACTGTTTTCGTGAATGGCTTGTGCAAAAACCTCTTTTCCGGTCCCGGTTTCGCCTGTCAGTAAAACAGTCGAATCGGTTTTGGCTACTTTTTTAGCTAAATCAACAACCTGCTCGATGCCTTTCGATTTTCCAATAATTGTATTAAAAGAATATTTGTCGCCAATGCGTTTTTCGAGTTGTTTTACCTTTTTTTGCAAATGTACTTTCTCGACAGCTTTGTAGAGCAGCGGAATGATTTTATCATTGTCGTCGCCTTTTACAATATAATCGAAAGCACCATTTTTCATGGCCTGAACACCGTCCGGAATATTTCCGAAAGCCGTTAGTAAAATGACTTCAATCAAAGGGAAACTTGCTTTTATATGCTGCAGAAAGTCAACACCATTTCCGTCGGGTAATTTTACATCACATAAAACGACGTCAATATCGGTTTGTTCGAGCTTCTTAAAACCGGATTTTAAATCTTTGGCTTCAATCACTTCAAATCCTTCCGATTTAATAATGCGTGCCAACAAACTTCTTAGTTTTTCTTCGTCGTCTATAATTAAAATTTTATGTGTCATTTGGGGATATAGTTAAAGCGGGGAGTTAATTTCGAAATACAAATTTAGTCTTTAAATCTTTTGACTCACGGATTGCGGGATAAATTTGAAGAAAAAAAGGAGGGATGAATTCAGGTTTAAAAAGTAAAGCTTCCTGTTTTTTCTGAAATTGCTCCAGCGGAGTAAAATGTTTCTGGTAAATGTAATTTTCAGGTATCAAAAAGCTCCAGAGGAGCGAATGTTCTAACAGATTACTGAAAATAGTATTCACTAGTGTTCGGTTTTTACGAAAGAAATATTATAAATCTATTAACATTAGAAAACAAAAGGCATCTGTATAAATGAGTTAATTTTGTATCCTAGCATTTTTTTATATGAAAAACCCAATTTCAGTCTCATTATTAGAGCTCGCTATCATCACTCAGGATAGCAATGCCAAAGAAACATTTCAAAAAACAAAAGACATAGCGCAATTAGCAGATAATTTAGGATACAAGCGATTTTGGCTTGCAGAACACCACAATATGGCGCATGTTGCCAGTTCTGCTACAGTTGTCTTGATTGGTTATATTGCGAGTCAGACTCAAAACATTCGGGTAGGTTCCGGCGGAATCATGTTGCCCAATCATTCTCCTTTAATAGTAGCAGAGCAATTCGGAACTTTAGAAACACTCTATCCGGGTAGAATTGATTTAGGTTTAGGAAGAGCCCCCGGAACAGATCAGCCAACAGCCGAAGCCATTCGAAAGGACTTTTTTGAACAGGCGCAGCGGTTTCCGCAAAATGTAACAAAGCTTCAGGATTACTTCTCGACCGAAAATGCAACAGCAAAAGTAAGAGCATTTCCGGCCGAAGGAACAAATGTTCCTATCTGGATTTTAGGTTCAAGTATGGACAGTGCTGCTCTTGCTGCGGCCTATGGATTGCCCTATGCATTCGCCGGACATTTTGCTCCGCGACAAATGATACAGGCATTTGAGTTTTATCGCGAAAATTTTCAGCCGTCAGCTACTTTAGATAAGCCAAGAACCATGGCGTGTGTCAATATTGTTGCGGCAGATACAAACGAAGAAGCCGAAAGGTTATCTACGAGTTTGTATCAGATGTTTTTAAATTTAATTCGAAACGATCGTAAAGGTTTGCAGCCTCCTGTAGATTCTCTCGATGCTATCATGAGCGAAGAAGAGCGCTTTCATGTCAACCAGATGACCGCCTGTACTTTTACCGGAGATAAGGAACAGCTGGCAACAGATCTTAAAAAGTTTATCAATTATGCTCAAATCGATGAGTTGATGGTGACCAGTCCAATATTCGATCATCAGGCCAAACTGAAAAGTATCCATATTACAAAAGAAGTTATCGATAGTTTAAATTAAACACCTACCTTATATATAGTACCAACCCGACAGGTTTTCAAAACCTGTCGGGTTTATTTTTTTGCTGCCTTATATATAGGAGTACTTTTTGTCCGGCCGGACGAAAACATAATAAGAGCTGTTTTGTCCGGCTGAGCGAAGTCGAAGCCATCAAGTTTGGAATTTGAAATTTGAAATTTGAGATTTGGAATTTGGAATTTGAAGTTTTTTAGAAGCTTCGTCCCGCTATGCGTTTCAATCTTTTGCTTTTTAAAGGAAAAAGCAAAAGGATTTCCACTTCTATCGGGGCTAGGGGGTAGGTTTTCAAAAGAAAATAACTCCAAAAACAAAACACAGCACCCTTTTAAACCCGACAGGTTTCCAAAACCTGTCGGGTTTGTTGTATATGCCACTTAAAACTTCAACAGAACTAAAAAACTTTCCACTCTAAAAGTGCTTATATCAGTTACTTGAAAAAAACATCAAAAATACTTCACTAAAAAGCTTGTGAAAGCGAATAAAGTGTCTACTTTTGCACCCGCAACAGCGACAGACGTTCACCGAAATACTGGCAAGAAAGAGAATTAAAACGAAAAGAAATTTTCAAATAAAAATTCAAAAAAGCTTGCGAGAATGGAAAACGGATATTACATTTGCACCCCGCAAAACACGGGAAGCTCATTGAAAGATTGGAAGGAGAAAGAAGAAAAAAGGAAAGTAAATTTTCTAAAAAAAAACTTCAAAAAACTCTTGCCATTTAGAAATAAGTTTTCTACTTTTGCACCCGCTTTGAAATACAAGCCAAACACAAGAAGACACGTTCGTAGACATATTGAATTGACAGCCGTTTTAACAGAGATGTTAAAAC
>NZ_JBLYEG010000060.1:0-1610 GCF_048514875.1 Flavobacterium sp. T12S277
TTAGTACAGCAGCGCAGGATTATACAGCTCCAAGGACGGAATTGGAGAGATCGATCTGCAGTATCTGGGAAGAAGTCCTTGGATTGGACAGAGTTGGAGTAACGGATAATTTCTTCAGGATAGGAGGTGATTCTATTTTGAGCATCCAGGTGTCGAGCCGTATCAGACAGGCAGGATTTGTTTGTCAGGTAAAGGATATTTTTGAATATAAGAGTGTTGAGAACTTGTCCAGATATTTAGAGGGAGAGAATTCTGATTTTGTTATTGTGTCTGAGCAAGGTGAACTAGAGGGAGAATTTGATTTGTTACCTATCCAGCAATGGTTTATATCCAGGGTAAATACAGGTATGTTATCAAAGCCTGATCATTGGAACCAGAGTTTTTTAATCCATGTTGGAGCATTGGATTTAGTTAAGTTAGAATCTGCAATAGTTGAATTGGTTTCTTATCATGATATTTTACGTGTTGGATTTTCAAAAGATGTTGATGGGATTTTTGGAAAAAGCCAGCTGTATCATTCCTCGATTGATCTGCCAGAACTTAAGACATTAGATATTAGTGAATATAATGAAAAGGAGATTCATGATTATTTGACCGATTGGCAAAGTGGATTTGATTTGGAGCAATTGCCATTGTTTAGTATAGGGTATTTGTATGGATATAAGGATGGTAGTGCCAGAATATATTTCGCCCTGCATCACTTGATAGTTGATGGAGTAAGCTGGCGTATTTTGGCCGATGATATCAGGACTTTATATTCAGGGAAACGTTTACCCCAGAAAGGCAGTAGTTACCGTCAATGGGTTAATCGTATTAATGGTTATGCTCAGGATCATCCCTTGGAGTTGTTGTATTGGGAAGAGCAGCTTGATGGCATGCCCGGATATGAATCTCTGGCTCATTCTGAGTCGCATACGACGTTTTTAGAGCTTGACAAAAGCCTTACGGAGTGTTTATTGCATACAGCTCCCAAAGCATACCATACGGAGATCAATGATTTATTGCTGACTGCATTGGGTTATGCGCTTCGGGATATTAACCAAAGCGACATCCAGGGTATTACCCTTGAGGGGCATGGCAGGGAAAACATCGACCCTTCGATAGACCACAGTCATACAGTTGGCTGGTTTACCAGTATGTTTCCTGTAAGGCTTGAGCTTAAAGGGGGGCTTAAGGAAAGTATTCAGTTTATCAAGGAGAGTTTACGCAGCATACCTAACAAGGGTGTTGGTTTTGGGTCTTTTGCAACAGATGAAACTGTACTTTATGGCCATGAGGATCTTCCCGGGATTAGTTTTAACTATCTAGGGCAATTTGATATCAGGGAAGGGGATGACTGGCAGGTTGTTTTTGAATCAAGTGGATCAAGTATCGATTCGATGAACAGGAATCATCATCTGATCAATATCAATGGGAGTGTAAATAAAAGCAAGTTAGGATTTAGCATCGTTAGTATGCTTGGCGAAGATATGTCCAAAGAGCTGACAGCTAGTTTTAAGAATCATTTAATAAAAGTGATAGAGCACTGTAGTGAAAAAGTGTCTCGCTCGGAGAGTAGTTACACCCCGAGTGATTTTACTTCAGTACGCATAAGCCAGTCTTTACTGGAT
>NZ_JBLYEG010000061.1:0-1406 GCF_048514875.1 Flavobacterium sp. T12S277
AACATATTTACCCTGCAACAAGTCTTCAGCAAGGTTTTATTTACCATGCATTGAGCCAGCCCGATGATGATGCTTACAGGGTACAGCAATTGTATGATTACCATGAGCCTTTGGATGTAGATAAATATTTGCAGGCCTGGAACAATTGTATTTTAGAGTATCCAATTTTGCGTACAGCTTTTAATTGGGAAGAGGATATTATCCAGATTATCTATAAAGAGGGTAATCTGGAGCATAGTTTGGTTGATATCAGTGACCTTGTTACGCAAGAGGAAAGAGATTCTGCAATAGAGCTTCTTCAGAGAGAGGACAGAAAACGAGGATTTGACCTGAGTAGCCCTACATTGCTTCGATTGTGTATCATCAGGCAATCGGAAGAATGTTATACTGTTTTGAGAAGTATGCATCACAGTATAACAGATGGTTGGAGCGGTCCTATTTTAGTGTCAAGTTTGCATGGTCATTACCAGGATCTTATTGATAATAAGAGTATAAAGATCAAAGAGGACAGGGCTTATTTAGGTGCCCAGGAGTACATCTGTAAACACAAGGGAGAGATCCAGCAGTACTGGGATACCTCTTTGGCAGGAGTTGAAGGGGCCACTGATATTAATGCGCTTCTTGATGATCCGATAGATTTTAGCAGTTATAAACAAGTAGAACAGGGAGCCAGTAATGTTTTAGAGATTGGTGGTGATCTTTACAGGGAGCTCAAATCCTTTACCCATAGAGAGGGTATTACCATTAATGTAGTTGTTCAGTTTCTCTGGCATAAGCTTCTTCAGGTTTACAGTGGCAATACTCATAGTATAGTCGGAACGACCGTTTCAGGTAGGGATTTGCCAATTGACGGTATTGAGAACAGTGTTGGTCTGTATATCAACACCCTTCCTTTGATAATTGACTGGGACAATACAGCAAGTGTAGTTTCTCAATTGCATGCTATTCAGCAAAGGATTACCCAGATAAATACACATAGTTTTGCTGATCTGGCGAAATTACAAAAGAATGGAGAACGTATATTCCATAATTTATTTGCTTTTGAGAATTATCCTGCTGCAAAGGGAAGTGGTAAAAAGGCATTGAGGATGAATATGCGCAACTCCATAGAGAAAGTGGATTACCCTTTAAACATAATGGCTTATGAGTATGGAGATCGATTAATTATAAAGCTGGATTATGACAGTAATTACTTAAAAGAGGATAAGGCCCTGAAGCATCTTTCTTGCTTAAAGCATATTCTGGAGCAGGTTATAAGTAATCCTGGTCAGTCCCATAGTAATATTGGTTTATTGCTTGCTGATGAGTATAAAGAAATTGTTTACAATTGGAATGCTACTGATAAGGATTACCCTGGAGATAAGACTATTTATGAGTTATTCCAGGAACAGGCAGAGAGAACCCCT
>NZ_JBLYEG010000062.1:0-1405 GCF_048514875.1 Flavobacterium sp. T12S277
AACACAACTTGCCATTACCTTTGTGGTAATATTTTTGCAAATACATTTTTTATTTTTATCTCTTCTAAAAGCGGTTAAAGGGTGAACATAACAACTTGCTAGAATTAAAAGTTCTTTACACGGCATTTGTCCCTTTAAACCACTTATAAGTTGCCAGGCGCCTGTTAGGATGTTAGACTTTGGGTCTGTTAATGGCTTTAGTGGCGCGCAACATTTATTTTTATTGTTAACCTTTTAAAACTTTAATTTCATGACTTTTAAAATTTACATTGGTATTGACATCTCAAAATTGACATTAGATGTTTTCATTAAAGAAGTCCAGGCTCACAAGAAATTTAAGAATGATGTAAGTGGCTTTAATTCATTGCTAAAATGGGTTAAAATCCAGTCTAAGGAATCTTGTGAATCTATGTTGTTCTGTTTTGAACACACTGGCTTATATTCATTGCCTTTTGCTCAGTTCCTTGAGGAAAACAGTATTCCTTTTTCTATGATCTCTGCTCTGGAGATTAAAAGATCTCTTGGAATTACAAGAGGTAAAAACGATATTGTTGATTCAAGAAGAATTGCTGATTTTGCTTGTCGTTTTTATGATAGAATCACTTTAACAAAACTGCCAGCCAAAGAAATTGCCAACTTACAATCCCTGCTTTCATTGAGAGGCAGATTATCGGTTGCTTTGGGAGGGTTTACGGTTTCCCGTAATGAATCTTTAAAATTCATAGGAAAAAACAGTACACCGGAACTCTTTTCAAGCTATGATAAAATGATTATTACTTTAAAATCAGAAATAAAAGCATTGGAAAAAGCAATTATTGAGATCATAAAAAACAATGAAGAGCTAAGGAGGACGTATGAACTTATTACTTCTATCAAAGGTGTCGGATTGATTGTAGCTTGTAATCTGATCGCTTATACTAATAATTTCACACGCTTCAGTAATTGGAGAAAATTTGCATGTTATTCCGGAATCGCCCCTTTTGAATATCAATCCGGCACCAGTGTGAGAGGAAAATCCCAAGTCAACTCCCTTGCCAATAAGCAGATGAAAAAACTGTTGCATTTGGCTGCAATTTGTGCAATTCATACTGATACTGAGCTGCAGGAATATTACACTCGCAGGCAGAGTGAAGGAAAGCCTAAAATGGCTATTATAAATATAGTGAGGAACAAGATCGTAGCACGTGTATTTGCGGTTGTCAAAAGAGACACTCCTTTTGTTGATTTGAGGAAGTACGCTGCTTAAATGATCTGACATAGAGATAAATTCAATATTCGGATGACAATAATCTTCCGATTGACTTCTTATGCCCTTTAATTTCGTCTCACAAACGCTTGTTTCAATATTTTTTTGGTTCATCATAATATTTTTCATTTTTTATTTGGATATAACTTAGGATGCCGT
>NZ_JBLYEG010000063.1:0-1392 GCF_048514875.1 Flavobacterium sp. T12S277
GGGTGCAAATGTAATATCCGTTTTCCATTCTCGCAAGCTTTTTTGAATTTTTATTTGAAAATTTCTTTTCGTTTTAATTCTCTTTCTTGCCAGTATTTCGGTGAACGTCTGTCGCTGTTGCGGGTGCGAAAGTAGACACTTTATTCGCTTTCACAAGCTTTTTAGACAAGTATTTTTGATGTTTTTGAAAACTTTTTGTTAACACTCTGATAACACCACTTTTACAATTTAACCTGCTTTTAGTTTTGAAAGAATTTTCTTTAGTGAATCTCTTTTAGGATAATTCCATCTTTCCAAACACCCCGATTTTACTAGCTTCAAAACTTTACTTACCATCACCTCCAAATCAATTCAACCTACCAGCATAGTAATTTTCACTTGTCTTTTATTCCTTTTACCAAATAACCCATCTATACCTTTAAGATCAAAACATAGTATTATAGATAAAACCAAATACAAATTCTCACGCAATAACACCCCTGAACGAAAACACACTTAAAAGCATCAACAACCAGGAGACAAAACTTCTTCCATAAAACAACCCAAAACCACACAGAATACATCAACCTATTATTTAAATTATATCCTGATATAAACAAAAGCTAAAACACTTCCCGACGAATCATTCATCACCAAAACAAAAAACATCAAGATCAAAATTCAGAACTGTTAGAAATATAAAATCCTCCTCATTCAGATTATCTAATATCCCTACTTAATTTCTACCAATCCAAAAGTTTCCGCAATACATCATTATCACAAGCCCGCAGCTAAAACCGCAAGCTATAATTCAAACGGAATAGAATTTCAGGGTTTTAATTCATATTTAACCCCCTCTTTTACGAAGCCTGGGACAATATTTGGCGTAAATAGAATATTGCAGACATCACCCGCGATTTTAGACATCGAGAATACAATATATCATTAAAGTTATTTTACGGTAATAATTTTATTCAGGGACGTTCCCCTCCGGGTCGGGCTGTTCGCTAAATCTTTTGCGATAAAAGTTTTTGGAGATTATTAGAAGATTAAAGGTACCGCAAAAGGATACCGCTGCCATCCCTAACGCAGTTTATGGTAGACAGAAAAAATCCGTTCCAATCCGCGTTTTCGCGTAGCGAATCAGCACAATCCGCGGTCTATTTTTTAACCACAAAGATTGACTTGACATTTATTGCAATTCCTAAGAATTTCAGAAGATTTAATAAGCATCGTTTTTCTTAAAAAAAACCCATATAAAACAAAAAACCCTATCCGATTTGGATAGGGTTTTTAAAAAGAAAGGCGACGACATACTCTCCCACATAACTGCAGTACCATCTGCGCAGGCGGGCTTAACTACTCTGTTCGGGATGGGAAGAGGTGAGCCCCGCCGCAATAACCACCTTAAGG
>NZ_JBLYEG010000064.1:0-1227 GCF_048514875.1 Flavobacterium sp. T12S277
ATTATACAGCTCCAAGGACGGAATTGGAGAGATCGATCTGCAGTATCTGGGAAGAAGTCCTTGGATTGGACAGAGTTGGAGTAACGGATAATTTCTTCAGGATAGGAGGAAATTCGATATTAGCTATTCAGGTGTCACACCGTATGAGTAAGGCATTAAAGGTTGATATAAAAGTTGCAGATATTTTTAGACTTAAATTCATTATAGAAATACTAGAACTTTTAAAGCAAGATTTTGGGCTAGTAAAGCCTTATTATGAATATTATAATTATGAATTAGATGATATAATATTTATATCTCCTTCCAGTGCTGGTTCAGAAGTATATCAAAATTTAGCTGAAATGTTAAGTATAAAATATAATTGTATTGGAATTGATAATTATAATATTCATTATAAGGATAAAATAAGTTCATTAAATAAATTGGCTAACTATTATTTATTGGAATATGAAAAAAAATACACATTAAAAGAGCCTATTAATTTACTTGGATGGTCTTTAGGAGGGCAGATTTCTTTAGAAATAGCTGTAGTTCTTGAAGGCAGAGGTTATAAAAATATTAATGTAACCTTGTTGGATTCTTTTTTAAGAGATAAAACTATGCAGAGTTTAGTTAATAACAATTATAGGGATGAAATTATAAAAAAATATAAAGATTTTAAAATGGAAGAATCTAAAAAAGTACATGGTGAAAAGATTATTGCTGCTTTGGATACGGAAAATAAACTAGCAAATTCATCAATAGCGCATAAATTAAAATATTCAAACATAGTATTATTTAAAGCTATGTTAGTGAATATTAATAATAAAAATTCTAAATTATTTAATGAATATTGTAAAACTCTTGATAAAAATAATATTAATTTAATTTCCGATAATGTACAAGTAGTAAATTTAGAATGTTATCATGGTAATATCCTTGAAAATAATAGTTTAAGTATTAGTGAATTCTTAATTAAGAATAAAATAAATACTCTTGCACTTGATATATAAAATTATTATAGATGGTATTTTTAGATATTTTTTATATGTTATCATCAAATAGGATTAGAATAGAATTATGAAAAAAAAAATAAACAATAAAATTGAGTCTAGAATATCAGATAAGACTATTTATGAGTTATTCCAGGAACAGGCAGAGAGAACCCCTGATAACATTGCTTTGGTTTATGATGGAGAGGAGCTGAGTTACAGGGATCTTAATGATAGGAGTAACCAGCTGGCTCGT
>NZ_JBLYEG010000065.1:0-1187 GCF_048514875.1 Flavobacterium sp. T12S277
ATCAGGATCAGGCAAAGAACGTTTGTCCAGCTTGCCATTAATAGTCAATGGAAAAGAATCCATAACAACCAAAGCACCGGGAACCATATAATCAGGCAACAACCTGGATAACTCATCCAAAATCATATCTTTATTTAATTGATTCAGATAAGGTATATTATAATTACTATCTGAATACTCATTATTCAAATTAATAAGATTGATTGTATCTTTTTCTCCATTAAATGAAATTATCACATCATACCTATATTTGCTTAACTCATTAACATACTCACTAGTTCTTTCAAGAACAGTAACCTCTATATTTTTATATTTGTTTTTTAAACTGGTAAAATAGTTTGGACTAATTAATAACTCATTTTCCTTTATAGCAATTTTAAAAATATCTTGATTTGTATAAACTATACCTTCATAGTCAAACTTTTCCTGAATCAGTTCCTTATGCAAATCATAATTTCTAATATCACCCAAAAATATAGAACCACTTTCAGAAAGTATATTAATTGATTTGTCTAGGATATCCTCAAAATACTTAATACTCGGAAAGTACTGACAAACGGAATTAATAATTATAGTATCGTAAAGACCTACATTAGGTAACTGATCTATTTGGTCTGCTCTTAAATGATATAGATCTGTGTTGAAATTTTTATTCTTAAGATATTTGATGTGTCGATTTATAACCGTTTGTGATATATCTAAACCAACATACTTCTCAACCTCATTTAATAAGGGATACATTAATAATCCTGAACCAATACCAATTTCTAAAACACAACCTAGGTTTAATTTTTTTATAATGTTTATTATACTATCTCTCCATTGTTCCATTTCTGAAATAAGAATCTGTTCTCCAGTAATAAAACTATTCCAACCTAAAAAATCAGATTTTATTTGACCTTCTTCAATACTAATCTCATAATTAGAATCATAAAGATTCTCCCAATTATTTAATATATAATCATTATTCCCTGACAAATAATTTTTATCTAAAACATAATATCCTACCAGCGATTTTACAACACCCGCGGAACTATCCCTTTGCTTTACCAAAACACATGACTGGACAATACCCGGAATTCCCGACAACGCATACTCGATCTCTCCAAGCTCTATCCTGTAACCACGGATCTTGACCTGGTCATCATTACGGCCAAGATATTCCAAATTACCATCAACAAGCCAGC
>NZ_JBLYEG010000066.1:0-1166 GCF_048514875.1 Flavobacterium sp. T12S277
AATCTGACGGAAGAGTAATGACTCAGGATCAAATTCAGGAGATGGTTCAGCAAGAACTACAAAGCAGGCAAATAAAGAAAAACTAATTACCTCCAATTTTAAAAATAATCTATGCAAACAAATCTACATATTACAGTGTTGCTTGTATTTTCTTTTTTCTGTAACCTTACAATTGCCCAAAGTCCTAATTGGAAAAATATTGGACCTGTAGCCTTTCCGGAGAAAACCATCGGTCAGGTACACGGTATTGGACGTTGTTCTCAGATTAAATTTCACGCCACAGATCCTAACAAAATGTATGTTGCCACTACTTCTGGAGGGTTGTATCAGAGTAATGATAAAGGTCTTAATTGGAATTTATTAGGAACTGATCAGGTTATCAATACAAAGTCTGCCTCCATAGCGGTAGATCCTACCAACGATCAGGTTATTTATTGGGGAACAGGTGATGCAAATTATTATGCAGATGGTATAGGTGTTTATAAAACAACCAACGGAGGCGCCAGCTGGACAGCATCTAATTCCGGAATGGGGAATCGATTAGTTATAGATATGCTTTTTCTTCCTACGGATAACAATACTATCATTGCAGCTACAGATAACGGTATCTATAAATCGACAGACGGGGGGGCTAATTGGAGCTTAAAATCTGCTGCTGGTATTAAATTTCAGGATATCTGTTACAAGCCAGGCACAAATGGTCGGATAGTGTATGCAGCGGCTTCTCAAAGTTTTTACCGTTCTCTTGATGCTGGAAACAGCTGGACTGAAATCACTTCTGATGCCTTTGTATTTGGAGCTGACGGAACAAGAGTATCCGTTTGTGAAGCCGATCCAAATGTTGTTTATGTTGCTAATGTTGGTGCTGAAACTATAGGAGAAATTTATAAATCAACAGATGGAGGAAGCACCTTTACGAGTATGCGTTCGACTGCAGAATGGCTTGCTGCATATGAGACATCGGGAGATGATGATAAGGGTCAGGGAGGTTATAATTTTGATTTAGAGGTTAATCCTGCTAATCCAGATGAGCTTTATTTATGTGCTCATCTGATATGGCGTTCTACAGATTCAGGTGCTACCTGGGTAAAGCAACAATCCCATTGGACAAGGGACATTCATACCGACCAACATCATATTTTATTTGATCCTTATGTTAGCGGTCA
>NZ_JBLYEG010000067.1:0-1158 GCF_048514875.1 Flavobacterium sp. T12S277
AAAAAGAGATATTAACCGTCCCTTTGATTTAAGTGTGGAGTATCCTATCAGAGTTAAATTTTATAGGTTAGAATCCGAAACGGGATTACAAAGAAGGTTCTTGTTGATTAATTTGCATCATATCGCCGGTGACGGTTGGTCTATGGATGTTTTTGATAGAGAATTATTGGCTTATTATCAGGCTTATACTAGAGGAGAAAGTACCTTTGTTTTGCCTTCTTTGGATATTCAATACAAGGACTATGCGGTTTGGCAAAAAGCTTATTTAACAAAAGAGATTTTAGATAGACAGTTGGATTATTGGAAGTCTAAGTTATCAGGATATAAAGAATTAGACCTTCCGATTGATCATGTCAGACCGTCACAGATTGATTACAGGGGAGCTCATGAGATTTTTGCTTTAAGCAAAGATTTGAGTGATCAATTGCGGTTATTGGCTCAACGCCTTGGCGTTACGCTTCATAGTGTTATGCTTAGCAGTATCAATATCTTGCTTGGTAAATATACAGGTCAGGATGATATTGTAACAGGAAGCCCTATTGCCAACAGGCATCATAGACAGACGCAAGATCTAATAGGTTTTTTTGTAAACATGCAGGTAAATCGGACTATTCTGAGCAAGGGTCAGAGTTATATGTCTTTGATTGATCAAATTCATCAGGATCAGATAGAAGGACAATTGCATCAGGACTTGCCTTTTGAGAAGTTGGTTGAAGAATTGGGGGTTGAGCGAGAGATGTCAAGGCATTCTATTTTTCAAGTTACCTTTGTTGTACAAAGTTTAGGCAATGTGAAAAAAATTGGAAATGAGCAAACGAGTTATTTAAAGCCATTTCAATTTGAGGGATCCTATGAAGTAGTGCAATTTGATTTATCAATTTTTATAGATGATAGTCAAGAAGAACTAATAGGTATAATGAAGTATGCCACAAGTTTATTTGATCAAAGTACCATAGAGCGTTTTATTAGGGATTACAAGTATTTGCTTGCTGAGTTAATTTCAGCTCCTGATGATTCTTATGATAATATCAGTTTATTGCTTGCTGATGAGTATAAAGAAATTGTTTACAATTGGAATGCTACTGATAAGGATTACCCTGGAGATAAGACTATTTATGAGTTATTCCAGGAACAGGCAGAGAGAACCCCTGATAACAT
>NZ_JBLYEG010000068.1:0-1026 GCF_048514875.1 Flavobacterium sp. T12S277
TAGCACTTACAAAAGTAGTATTTACATCTGATGGCACTACAGCACTTCCATTTAAGGTATCATTAGATAATACATTCGTTAGTGAGGTTCCTCCTGTTGAGCCAACCACTGAGCTTCCTGCATCATCCGTAGCTACAATCGATCCAGCTGTAACTGTTACTGAAACTGTAGCATCATCACAATTGGTCGGATTGAGTTTCTCACATATTCTATAAGTCAATGTATAAGTCCCGGCCGGCGTATTTGGTGCAACCAAAACATCGGTTCCTGACAAAGTAATTCCAGGATTGGTAGCACTTACAAACGTAGTGTTTACATCTGAAGGTACAAAAACGTTTCCATTTAGGGTATCATTGTTTAATACATTGGTTACTGAAGTCCCACCTGTTGAACCGTTTACGGATACCCCTGTATCATCTGTAGCTACAATAGCTCCAGCTGTTACCGGTACAGTAACTACTGCATCATCACAATTGGTCGGGTTGAGTTTCTCACATATTCTATAAGTCAATGTATAAGTCCCCGCTGGTGTACCAGGCGCAACCAAAACATCAGTTCCGGATAAACTAATTCCAGGATTAGTCGCACTTACAAACGTAGTATTTACATCTGAAGCTACAATAGCACTTCCATTTAAGGTATCATTAGACAATACATTAGTTAATGAAGTTCCTCCTGTTGCGCCAACCACTGAGCTTCCTGCATCATCTGTAGCCACGATAGCTCCAGCTGTAACTGTTACTGAAACTACAGCTTGATCACAATTGGTAGGATTGAGTTTCTCACATATTCTATAAGTTAAAGTATAAGTCCCAGCTGGTGTACCCGGAGCAACCAAAACATCGGTTCCCGACAAAGTAATTCCGGGATTAGTAGCACTTACAAAAGTAGTATTTACTTCCGAAGGTACTACGGCACTTCCATTTAAAATATCATTGGTTAATACATTAGTTAATGAAGTCCCTCCTGTGGAGCTGTTTACCGGACTTCCCGTATCATCTGTAGCTACAATAGCTCCTGATATTA
>NZ_JBLYEG010000069.1:0-1012 GCF_048514875.1 Flavobacterium sp. T12S277
AAAAAGAGATATTAACCGTCCCTTTGATTTAAGTGTGGAGTATCCTATCAGAGTTAAATTTTATAGGTTAGAATCCGAAACGGGATTACAAAGAAGGTTCTTGTTGATTAATTTGCATCATATCGCCAGTGACGGTTGGTCTATGGATATTTTTCGAAGAGAATTATTGGCTTATTATCAGGCTTATACTAGTGGAGAGAGCACCTTTGTTTTGCCTTCTTTGGATATCCAATACAAGGACTATGCTGTATGGCAGAGGAGTTATCTTACGGGAGAAGTTTTAGATAAGCAGTTGTCTTATTGGAAGACCAAGTTATGGGGTTATTCTCCTTTGGAATTTCCGATTGATCATGTCAGACCGTCACAGATTGATTACAGGGGGTCTCATGAGTTTTTTGTTTTAAGCAAAGAATTGAGTGATCAATTGCGGTTATTGGCTCAACGCCTTGGCGTTACGCTTCATAGTGTTATGCTTAGCAGTATCAATATTTTGCTTAGTAAATATACAGGTCAGGATGATATTGTAATTGGTAGTCCTATTGCCAACAGGCATCACAGGCAAACAGAGGATCTTATCGGATTTTTTGTGAACACCCAGGTTAACCGGACTATTCTGAGCAAGGGTCAGAGTTATGCTTCTTTGATTGCTCAGGTTCATCAGGATCAGATAGAAGGACAATTGCATCAGGACCTTCCTTTTGAGAAGTTGATTGATGAATTGGGAGTTGAAAGGGATGCTTCCAGACATCCTATTTTTCAGGTTATGTTTGCAGTGCAGAGTTTAGGTAGAGATAAAAAAGATCAGAGTAAAAATAAAATTTATCTCACTCCATTTCATTTTAGTGGTTCTCATGAAATAGAGAAGTTTGATATGTCAATTTTCATTGATGACAGCCATGAGGAGCTTATGGGTTCTGTAAGTTATGCTGTTAGCTTATTTGATAAAGTTACTATAGATCGTTTTGTTGGACATTATAAGCATTTGCTTGCTGAGTTAATTTCAGCTCCTGAT